>JAGAJL010000003.1 GCA_017626095.1 Lachnospiraceae bacterium | reverse complement strand
CGCAAGTTTAAACTCTGCTCTTGGTTTATCTGTATATTCTAATTTAACTTTCTGACCACCTCTTGTTGTTTCAATAGCAATCCACTGAATATAATGTGCTTCTACCATTGGATGCTCTACTTCACCAACTTCAACAGTCACATTGTCTCCATCCACTATTACAACAGGTACATGCTTCTCATGTGCTCCATCACTGGTTCCCGGTACAATCTCTGTCATCTTCTGACCACAGCACATAACTGGAACACCTGACTCCTTCACATATTCAATGATATTTCCACAATGCTCACAAATATAATATTTCATATAAAAAAACTCCCTATTAATAATTCTCTTTACGTACTTCAAAATATGCCTGTGGATGATTACATACAGGACAAACTTCCGGTGCTTCAAGAACGACTACTACATGACCGCAGTTACGACATTCCCACATAGTTACGCCACTCTTTTTAAATACTTCCATAGTTTCAACATTTTTAAGCAATGCACGATATCTTTCCTCATGCAACTTCTCGATGGCAGCTACACCTCTAAACTGTGCTGCAAGTTCTGTAAAGCCTTCTTCCTCTGCATCCTTTGCCATTCTCTCATACATATCGGTCCATTCTGCATTTTCGCCTTCTGCTGCATGAAGAAGGTTTTCTGCTGTATCACCAAGTTCGCCCAAGGCTTTAAACCAAAGCTTTGCGTGTTCTTTCTCATTCTCTGCTGTCTGTAAGAACAAAGCCGCAATCTGTTCATATCCGGCTTTCTTTGCTACAGATGCAAAGTAAGTGTACTTATTTCTTGCCTGTGACTCACCGGCAAATGCTTCCCATAAGTTCTTTTCTGTTTTGGTTCCTGCGTATGGGTTCTTCTTAACCTCTGCTACTTTCTCAAATTTCTCAGCAGGCTGCTTACATATTGGGCACTGCTCCGGTGGCTGTTCCCCTTCGTGAACGTATCCGCATACTGTACATTTCCATGTTGTCATAATTGTTTCTCCCTTCGATTTTTCTTTTTTTTCATTATTTGGAACAATTTCTAACAACTTCTTTGCTGTATCCATTGGAAAGTCTGACGTAGGAGGATTTGCAATTAACTCCTCTAATAACTCATGTACATTATTGCTCTGTGGAAGCATAAAACCTGATTCTCTAACAATATCTTCCGCAATCAGTCTTTCTGATTTGGCTACCGCATTCATTAAACGGCTAAGTCCTTCCCCATCCGTTGTATCTGCTATTTGTCTGGCCATAGTCTCACCATCAGACTTATTCTGTGCCAGTTCGTTTAATGTAACCTTTACTTCATCCGTTTTAGATTGTTGTGGTGGAAACTCAACGGGTACCATGCTGATAGCTCCACTAGGACAAGCCTGTGCACACATTCCGCATCCCACACATTTATTGATATCAATAATACTATCTTCCGTATCTGTCGCTCCATAAGGACATACATACAGACACAGGCAATCCTTTGTACAAAGTCTAAGATTTCTAACTGCCTTTAATTCCATGTTTATGCCCTCCCTTCTATCTTTTCAAATTTATAAGGAGAAACTTTACATACTGGGCAAAGCTCAGGTGGTGTCTCTCCAATATATACAAACCCACACACTGTACAAACCCAAATGTCTGTATCAGCAAGCATTGCCTCTCCTTCATTCAGATATCTGTTTACCAGTGATGAAAGCATTCTTGTAACCTTTTCACCCCATACACAGATTCTTGCTGCACCCCTATCTTTATTTTGGTCCGCAACAGCTCTAACGGTAGGATATTTATCTATATCCTCCTGTAACAGTTTCGCCACATTTTCAACAGTTGCATCATTTACTGCCTGTGTAATACTGGTAAAATATGCTGCCAGTTCATTGAACAGACCTGCTTCCTCCGATTTGTACTGCTTTTCACAACCCCTTGCAAGATTAGAGCATACCGCAGCTAATTGTCCCGCTGAAAGTTTTTTTAGATCTGCAGCCTCTGTATTCACACTGACTGGATTTACTTCTGTTTTGGGCACTTCCGGCTTAAAATCAGATTTAACCGCACCACAAAGCGGACACTTCCAGTCCTTCGGCAACTGTTCAAATGGAACTATTTCTTTTTCATCATCATAAACATATCCACAAATTTGACATATGTACCGCATGAAATACCTCCTCTTCTTTTATTTTTCCATACCACAAGGGTATGTATATTCACTCATTTCCTTTTCCTTAATTACACTGGCATAAAATCTGTAACCACCGGAAAAATTGTAACAATCAAAACCATTCTGAGTTAATATTCGGCAAGCGATATAACTTCGGAGACCACTCTGGCATATTACATACACCGGCTTACTGTCATCAATTTCATTCATTCGTTCTCTCAAGTCATCCACCGGAATATTGATGTATCCATCAATGTGTCCACTTTTATACTCATATGCCGTTCTGGTATCCAATAATGTAACGCTTCCGTCTCTCGGAAGGCCTGCAATCTCATCCCAGTGATACTGTTTCACAAAGCCATTCCTGATGTTTTCAATCATAAATCCTGCCATATTAACAGGGTCCTTCGCCGATGAAAATGGTGGTGCATATGCCAAATCTAAATCCTTAAGCATATTCGCTTTCATACCGGCATGCATTGCTGTGGCAAGCACATCCAGTCTCTTATCCACACCTTCTGTTCCCACAATCTGCGCTCCAAGAAGTTTCCATGTATCCTTTTCAAAAACAACCTTCATGGTCATAACTTTTGCACCGGGATAATAACCTGCATGAGAAGCTGGAGAAAGGACAACACTTTCACAATCAATTCCCATAGATTTAGCTACTTTCTCAGTCAAACCAGTTCCTGCAACAGTCATATCAAATATCTTTATTATGGAGGAACCCATAGAACCCTGATAATGGCTATCCCCTCCACAGATATTATCTGCTGCAATACGTCCCTGCTTATTCGCCGGTCCTGCAAGTGCAATTACGGTATCTTCTTCTGTCACAAAATGTTTCACCTGAATAGCATCACCCACAGCATAAATATCCTGTACAGAGGTTTCCATACGATCATTTACGACAATACTTCCTTTTACACCAAGCTTTAGTCCTGCTTGTTTTGCAAGACTATTTTCGGGTGCCACCCCTATGGCAAGCAAAACCATATCCGCTGCTATTTCACTATTATCTTCCAGCAGGGTCACAATGCATTCCCCATCCTGTCGAAAAGAGGTAACATTACTATTCAGTCTTAATGAAATCCCCTTTGCACGAAGCTTACTATGAACAAACGAAGCCATATCATAATCCAGCGTATTCATCAACTGATTCGGCCTCTGAACAATCGTCACATTAAGACCTTTTTCCTTAAGATTTTCCGCAACCTCAATACCTATATAGCCTCCGCCCACAACCACGGCATTTTGCGCTTTTGTTTTTTCCAAATAATCATGAATTCGAAACGTATCTTCTACTGTTCTTAGCGAAAAAATCTTTTCACTGTCAATTCCGGGCAGATTTGGTCTTACAGGTTTTGCACCCGGAGATAATAAGAGCTTATCATAAGTTTCCTCCCATTCTGTGCCTGTAAGCAGATTTTTTACTTTTACTGTCTTTTGGGTCACATCAATGTTAGTTACTTCATGATTTACTTTTACTGAAATCCGAAACCTTTTCCAAAAACTTTCCGGCGTCTGAAGTGTCAAATCACCGGAATCTGTTATTACATCACCGATATAATATGGCAGACCACAATTGGCGTAAGAAATATATCCTGTCTTTTCAAAAACAATTATTTCTGCACTTTCGTCCAGACGGCGAATTCTTGCTGCGGCCGAAGCTCCACCAGCCACACCACCTACAATTACCACTTTCATTTCTTACACCTCAATTCGTTTTATAAATTAATGCTTTCCACATCCATGGTCTCCACAAGTATGTCTATCCTCATGGTGATGGTGATTACAATTTGAACCGGTATTTACAAGTGTACCGGCAAGATAACTTGAAACTGCTTTATCCACATTTCCCGTTGCACCTGCACACAGTTCTATTCCGGCTTCTGCAAGCGCCATCTGTGCACCGCCTCCGATACCGCCACAAATAAGTACATCTATCTGATTTGTTGCAAGCACTCCTGCCAGAGCACCATGTCCTTGTCCATTTGAGCTAATCACTTCCGAAGAAATGACTTGATTATTCTCTATTTCATATACTTTAAAATTCTCGGTTCTTCCAAAATGCTGAAATACCTCTTCGTTGTCATATGTTACCGCTATTCGCATAATTCCATTCTCCTTTTCTTGTAATCGTCTTTGATTCAAGTAAGATTTCGTCAAATGACATTTTTTACAATGCGGGCTTCCATCACAAAGCACATAATTTCCACCTTCGATTTGAAGCCCCTTTCCCATCACTAACGCTTTTGCAATTTTTTCTCTCGCATTATTATAAATTAATTGAGCAGTTGTCCGTGCAACACCTAACTTATTAGCACATTCTTCCTGACTGAATCCTTCCAAGTCAATCAGTCTTATGCTTTCGTATTCATCAACAGTCATAATCAACATTTCGCTGTTATCATTTTGCTGAGGTATTTTCAAACTCTTGTACTACATCTGAATAAACATAATACGGCATCTGATATGGTCTTTCTATGCTTCCATCACCAGTCTGGTGTTCTGGCTGAACTTTGCCATATTCAATCCCTTTCAGCCGTGGAATAAAAGAAATCAGTGCATCATATGTACCTCTTGGTAACTTTTATCATCTACCGCCTTCATCTCTAGTAAATGCCACTTATCATAAAACACGTCCTCATCATCGACAAACACTCTGATATTCGTATCATTATGTTTCTGTCCTTTTTTCCCCGGTGTTTCAAGCCATTTACGATGTGATGTCTTTATTGTTTCCGCAACTATTCGACTTGGTACTATATGATATTCTGGCGTATCTAATTCATTAAGCGAAACAAAAACATAGAAGATATTATCTCCAATTAATTCTTCATTTTTCTTTGCAAGTGTCCACTTTTTCAGTTTATACCCTGTTGTTTTTACCTGTATAGCAAATTGCTCATGTGTTTCTCTATGAATTGCTAAGATATCAAAATCTTTAACATTCGACATTGGAACCGCAACAGTATAGCCTCTTCGCTCCAATTCACCTGCAACAAAATACTCACCAGAATTCCCTATGTTTACATTTGCTTCATTCGACATTATATCCCTCTTTCCTATCAATACCTTATCCAGAAAATTCAAATCTTTCTCATATTAAAATTCTCATCAAATGTATTCAAAAATTCCCTGAATAGCATCAGATACGTTAATTATTTCTGAAATTGGCAATCTATCTACTTTCTTGTAACCGCGAAGAGACATATCTAACAATGCAAGTTTTTCACATTGTATATAACCTTCATTTTCTTCTGTAGCCATCCATATATGAAGCGGACCCGGAGTAGAATTTCTAATAATTGGACATCCAATTATTTCACCACTCGTATTAAAAAAATCCTTACTAACCACCAATACGGGATGTTTTATTTTTTCAATTTTAAGAATATCTCCTTGATGTAAAATTTCCATTACCATACCTCTCTTCCGACAGGTTCACCCCACTCATATTCACCATCAAGCATTAACTTTCCATCAAACTCAGCGGCTCTCTCTTCCAACGTTTTATGACGAAATGATTTCATTAAAGTGATTACACCATCTGATACCGTGACATCCAAAAACTCATTTAATGTGATTCCTGCACTTCTCAATACTTCTTTTGGCAATCTGATTCCTTGACTATTTCCCCATTCTTTTACTTGTGCTCGCATATGGAAACCTCCTTGCATTCGGTATATACATAGTATATACCGAATAGCAGAAAATATCAATTAAATTCTCCTGAGTGCATCAGAAATTTCAAAAAATCGTGATTTATCAATCCTGTCGTCAGCAAATATCCCTAGTTCCAAATGTATCTGTCCATAATGGCATGCATCCGCTACGAATTGCAACTGCTTGTGATGCAATATTCGTTACTGAAGCACTGTAAAACGGTATTTTCTCTTGTTCTAATATTGCAACAGTCAGATTATGCACCAATAATGAAGCCAGTTTTTTACCACGATACTCTTTTTTTACATCAATCCCAATCTCGCGTAAGTCATCATCTACAATTGAGGCTCCTGCTACAGATCGTTTTGTGATTGTTGTACCAAATGCATACGAATTGTTTTTCAAACTTGCCCAAATCGAAAATACAGATATTCCTTTATTGGATTTTTGTACAGAGCATGCAGAAGATTATACTTTCCAAAGAGATGGCAAGCGACTGGAAGCAAGACAAATCAATTATGTATTGGAAAAGTTTGCCCAAAGAACCGGGGTAAAAGTAAAAAGTTCTCATAAGATCAGAAAAACTTATGCCAGTAACTTAAACGCTTCAGGCGTACCACTGGATTGTATCAGGGAACAGTTGGGGCATACCAATCTTACAACAACCATGCACTATATCTTCAATCCGCTTACCGAAGACCAGACATACGAATTACTCACGAAAGCATTGTAAATGCCAGCAAAACCGCATAAATACTGCATTTCTTGACTTGAATACAACTGTCTTCAACGGTCTTCAAATCCCGCCCAAACAAAAAATCCGCAAACCCAGTATGACTTGCATGAAATGCAAGTCTGATGAGCGGTCGCCAAGCTTGATTTTAAGCCATTCTGGCTTAATCAAGTTTGGCTTGTCGCCATCACAAAATCAAGGGTTTGCGGACATAAAAAAGAGCGCGAGACGGGGATCGAACCCGCGACCCCCTCCTTGGCAAGGAGGTGCTCCACCACTGAGCCACTCGCGCATGTCTTGTCCGTTTTGCTCACGGACAAGTATTAATATAACAAAGCTTTCTATATTTGTCAATTGAATTTTTCAAAAAAGCCGAATACTTTTTTCTTCACTTTTACTGCTGAATTTCATCATAATTAACTGCATTCTTATATTTTACACGATAGATTCTGCGAATCGATTCATCAATCCGTTCTTCTGTAATTTTTCCGCTATTTACTGCATCCAAAATGCCGTTATAAGCTTTCTGGAAATTACCGGGTGAAACAAGCATATCACAACCGGCCTCAATCGCCATAACAGCAGCATCGGCATGCTTGTAGTGCTGAATTAATGAATTCGTATTCATATAATCCGTCATAATAATACCATCATATTCCAAGTCATTCCGCAACATATCTGTAACTACTTCTGAAGATAAGCAGGCAGGCACATCTACGGTAATAGGTTTATACGCAATCTGTGAAACCATAATAAATTCCGCTCCGCCGTTAATGGCATCCTTATAAATCGGATATTCGTTTTTCTCTATTTCTTCCGCTGTCCGTGAAGAAACCGGTCTTGTTCCGGAAGGTGATGAAGTAATATCTCCATAGCCGGGGAAATACTGTACACAAACATGTAATCCCTGATCCAGCTCTCCATGAACCGCATTGCGCACCATTCCTCTGACCTCTTCCGGATCACTGCCAAACGAATCACCGGATGTATATCCACTTTCCGAATAAGCAATATCAGCAACCGGACCAAAAACAGTATTAAATCCATAACGGTTTAACAAGGTTCCGATTGCAATTCCGGAGGTATATGCTCCACTGTTATCCTTCGTTTCACCAATTTCCTTGGGTTCACTGATTACGGCTTCTGTCATGCCGGATGTTATAAAAGGACTGTCAGATCCACCGTTTTCCTGAATTCCGATAAAAATATTATTGGAAGAAAAAGCTTTTAAGTTAAAGATTAAATCTTTTAACTGTGCTTCACTTTCCATATTGTTTTCGTCCAGCAAAATGCCGCCAACCGGATAATTATTTAAAACTTCATTCATCTTACTTCCGGCTGCAGTCATGTTATTTTCATTTGTAATCTGACCGGGCGTTACAAAAAATAATCCCGCAACTTTTTGTTCCAATGTCATATTGGCAATATAGGTATCAATCACAGCATCCAAAGCAGCCAGTTTTTGCTCTTCTGTCAGTTCCTGCGGTTCTTCTTCGACTGTATCCTCGGAAACTGTCTCAATTTCTTCCTCAACCGGTTCCGGTTCCTGCTCAATTTCCTCAACTGTAATCTCGGGTGTTTCAATAACAGCTTCCGTATTTTCAACAACAACCGGCTCTTCTGCAGGCTTACGATGAAACAATTTAAAAATTCCAAATCCGACTGCGCCCAGCACCAGAATAGCCACCAGAATAACCCCGATCAAAAGAGCATATGCCTGTTGCTGCGCTTTTCTTCGGTTATATTTCCGAAGTTCTTCTTTTGATAAGTTATATTTATCCTTTTTCAATCAAGTTTCCTCCTCGCAATAATCCGGCAAATCAACAATAATCGGTTGATGATGAACTGCCGGTAAAAACTTTTCAAAAACATCCGCCGTTTTCATTTTTAAACTGGAAGTATTGACGCACGGATGACATCCGAGCATTTCACTTTCCACAACAGGCCTGTCCACCAATAATTGAACATGGTTATCAACATCGTTCATCAACCCCATTACGGAAACAGATCCCGGTTTGATGTTTAAATATTTTTCCATATCTTCAGGTGATGCAAACGATAATCTTGCACTGTTAATCTGTGCAGATAAATCTTTGGTTTTAAAAACTTTTTCTCCCTGCATCATCAGAAGATAAAACTTGGTTTTTTGCCGATTGCAAAGAAAGAGATTTTTGCAGATAAAACAATCAAGAACCGCATCAATTTCTCTGCATGCCTCCATGGTATCAGCCTCTTCGTGATCCGTTCTTTCAAATTCAATTCCCAATTCGTCTAACAGATCATAAACTTTTATTTCCTTTTCTAATCTGCCTGTTATATCTTTCGGTCTTCCTTTAAATAGTTCCATTGCTGTCATATCATCCTCTAATGTCAAATTTAGTAATGATTTTCAAAAAATAACATTGCCCATTATGCTTTATCATATCACATATTTGAGATTTATGTAAACTGTAAAATATAGAAATAAGAAAGAAATGAATACACACAATAAAAACAGGTGCCAAACATTTTCGTTTTAGCACCTGTTTCACAATGTAGGCTTCAAAATTCGCCTTCCTTTCCGATCTTCTTCTCTTTCCATCCACTCATTTGTGCCGCTGCACGGTAGCAAGTTGATTATTTATCTTTTGTATCTTGCTCTTTCATCCAATGTACTCAATTCAGATCTTGTCTTTAGTTCCTTTAAACTGTAATTTCATCAGTAAGGTGGACCGTACCTCTCTTTCATTAGGATATCTATGTGAAAGTTTTATCTTGTGTATGTGTTTATTATATTTAATTGTCTGACATTTGTCAACACTATTTTTTAATTTTCTTTAAATTATTTTATTTTTCTTTCGTTTTCTTTTTTATATTGTATATTTCTCCACATTTTCGCATCTTTATTACATTTTTAACTATTTTTCTGTCTAAATCGTATTTTCTTATTTATAATCTAATTCTTCTTTCATTTTCTACATAAAATCTCACCCTTTCGGATTTGAAATGCAAGTGCATAAAAAAGTTGCCACAAAATCTGTGGCAACTTTTCTTTCGTACACTTTATTTTTTATTTCTTATTTTTTACTTTTTTCCATTGCTGTATCAACAAAAATACTGTAAATCTGTCGAATAGCAGTTTCAAAATCAGCCTCTTTCACACCAATGATAATATTCAACTCAGAAGAACCCTGATCAATCATCTTGACATTGATATTGGAATGAGCCAGAGTTGCAAATATTCTGCTGGCCGTTCCTTTGGCCGCTTTCATTCCGCGACCTACAACCGCAATCAGCGCCAGATCCGATTCCATTTCAATAGAATCCGGCTCAGCCAGTTTATGAATTCCGGCAAGCACTCTCTGCTCTTTTTCCATAAACTCAGACTGATGCACAATGATTGTCATGGTATCAATTCCGGAGGGCATGTGTTCAAATGAAATTCCGTTTTCTTCAAACACCTGTAATACTTTTCTTCCAAAACCAATTTCACCGTTCATCATATCTTTTTCAATATTTATGGCACAGAAACCTTTTTTTCCTGCAATACCCGTAATGGTATAAGGCGGTTTCTGACAGGTGCTTTCCACGATCCATGTGCCGGGATCTTGGGGTGCATTGGTATTTTTAATATTAATCGGAATACCGGCTTTTCGAACCGGGAAAATGGCGTCTTCATGAAGCACACTGGCACCCATATAAGACAACTCTCTGAGTTCGCGATAGGTAACTGTGTTGATGGGTTTCGGATTATCCACGATACGCGGGTCTGCAATCAGACAGCCGGAAACGTCTGTCCAGTTTTCATAAATATCTGCCTTTACAGCTCTTGCCACAATCGAACCGGTAATATCAGAACCACCTCTTGAAAAAGTCTTAACGGTTCCGTCTTCTTTTGCGCCAAAGAAACCCGGAATAACAGCTCTTTCTACATTTTTTAATCTCTGGGACAAAACCTCATCGGTTTTATCTGCCATAAATTCACCATTTTCATCAAAGAAAATAACTTCAGCCGGATTGATAAATTCATATCCGAGATAATTTGCCATAATAATACCGTTTAAGTATTCACCACGACTTGCCGCATAATCACTGCCTGCCTTATTTTTGAACTGCTTTGCGATTTCCTCAAATTCAGCATCCAGAGATAAATTCAGACATAAACCGTCGATAATCTCCTGATAACGGTTTTTAATCTGCGCAAGCGCCTTTGAAAAATCATTGCCAGCCTCTGCATACGCATAGGTAGCATACAGCATGTCCGTTACTTTCGTATCTTTGGAATTACGTTTACCCGGTGCAGATGGCACTACAAATTTTCGGTCAGCATCTGCATGAATGATTTCGCCGACTTTTTTAAATTGTGCTGCACTTGCCAATGAACTACCGCCGAACTTTACTACTTTTTTCATCTTCCAATCTCCTCATAAACTGTATACAGAATTAGGTGTTTACGAAATGCCATAAAAATGAATACAGCATCTTTCAAATTCACAAAGACGGTTAACACCAAAACGCCTTTATGAATACTTAATATAAATAATGTATATGACAATCCATATAATTATCTGGTTTCAAAAGAAGTTTTGCCCTTGTTACTATATAATTCGTTTTTAGCAAATCACATTTTTGATACTTACATCATATATTTATCTACAAATCCTATGAATCCATTCGAATCATATTCACAACATCAAACGCTGACGCAATATCCTTATAAGAGCGTTCTGTCATAACATCTGTAACAAACGCAACCTCACCGTCATAAACAGGTTCCAGCATCTGTACATGACCGAATGCAACCTTAACAGCTTCTTCATTCGCATTTGCAATTCGTACAAAGAAACGTCTTTTGGCATCCGAAAGATCAGACAGTTCCAGTTTTTCCGGTTTCCAGGTTCCTTTGATTGTCTTTCCGGGATTCATTGCACATTCAATCACATCGGAAACAACAGCACTTGCGGTCGGCAGCTTTCCGGCACCGGCTCCATAAAACATACTGTCGCCAAGCGTATTGCCGGTTACTAAAATAGCATTCATAACATCACTGACATTATAAAGAGGACTCTCTTTTGTCAATACAAAAGGTGCTACCATGGCAAAATATTTGCCATCTTCATATCTGCTCATTCCAAGCAATTTGATAGTTGCTTTCAACTGTTTCATATATTTAAAATCATCAATGGTAATCTTGGTAATACCCTCAGTCGGAACATCTTTATAAAAAACAGTGTTACCAAAAGCTAACGAAGAAAGGATTGCAATTTTACGCTGTACATCATATCCTTCAATATCCGCTTCGGGATTTGCCTCTGCATATCCTAAAGACTGTGCATCCTTTAATACTGTTTCAAAATCGGCGCCTTCCAGTTCCATTTTTGTCAAAATGTAATTGGTTGTTCCATTGATAATACCTTTTAATGCAACAACCTGTTCCTGTAAAAGACAGGTCTGTAAAGGTCTGATAATCGGAATTCCGCCACCACAGCTTGCCTCAAACAAATAGCTGCAATGATTTTCCTTTGCAAGTGCCAGTAATTCCGGTCCATACTCTGCAACAAGTGCTTTGTTGGAAGTACAAACACTCTTTCCTTTGGATAAGGCTGTCTTTGTGAACTGATATGCAGCTCCAATTCCTCCCATTGCTTCACATACAATTGTGACTTCCGGATCGTCCATGATAACATTGACATCATGCACAATCATATCTTCGTAAGGATCTCCTGGAAATTCTCTTAAATCCAAAATATATTTTACATCAACCTCATCACCCACTCTTTGATTGATGAGTTCCTGATTTGTTTTGATTACTTCTACAATACCACTTCCTACAGTACCATATCCTAACACTGCTACTTTTGCCATTTCTCTACTCCTTAGCTATCATTTTAACGTAGTGTACACCCTTTTGTGATTCCATCTCTTCGACGACCTCAGACAATCTGTCCTTATTTTGCAGCATGGTAATACTGATGGTTACCGATGCCACACCATTAATCGGAATACTCTGATGAATTGTCAAAATATTGGCACCGTATCCGGCAACCACTTTCAAAAGATCCGATAACAGTCCCGGTTCATCATCCATCTGAACCGTAAGGGTAAACGTCGTACCTTCGGAACTTTCATGAAACGGAAAAATATCTTCTTTATATTTATAAAAAGAACTGCGGCTAATCCCAACCGCCTCCGTCGCATCCTGTACCGATTCTGCCTTGCCCATTTCCAGCATTCGTTTTGCTTCCACAACTTTTAACAATACCTCAGGCAATGCTTTTGATCTGACCACAAAATATTTTGGTAATTCAGCCATAAATAAACGCCTCCTATAAACATCCAATCTTCCACATACGGACATTTTCGCGTTTGTCTTTCTCCCATGGACACTTGTTCGTCACCGAAAGATATTCTAGCACAATAAACAAATACAGGCAAGCATTTCTGTTGAATTTTTATAAGAACAATTGGGGAATTTTGTTTAGATATGGCATTTGCTATTTTTGCCGTAAGAAAGCAGGAGAAATATTGTTTATTTTCGTGCGGGACTAACGTTGATAAGTTTATCTAAGTATTCCGAGGATATATTTTTATACACGGACGCACATGGTGCATAACGGACATCCTGCCCGAATACACCGTTCGCGACATCCATGTCGCGAAGTGCTGATTGCTTTTCGGAATACTAAGATAAACTAATCAACAACGTCAAATTGCACGAGAAACAAACAATATTTCTCCCGCTTATTTAAACGGCAATATAACAACATGCCATATTCTACAAAAAATGCTGTGGAAGAGACCTTTGTGAGAATATTAAACTTTGAGAAAAGTAAATAGAATTATTTAAAGATACCCTGAGCAAAAGTATGTTTTTGATATCCTCAAAACATAAGAATATAGATCGATTAGGAACAGTGGGTCGTGTATATTTTTTGTTCGAGTTTATTGTGAAGATGCTTTTATTTGACTTAGTATTTTTATTCTATTTCAGCAATTCGTAGCATGGATGCTGCGAAAGGTGCACGTCGGGCATGGATGTCCGGGTGCACCGATGCGTCCGTAATCGATACCTAACACAAAAATACTTAGTCAAATTTAAGCATCGTAACTTTAACTCGAACAAAAAATATACACGACCAACGTCCGAATAACCAACCTAATCCAGCGCTCCGCTGATGATGCCTTTTACCAAAAACAGTGCCACCGTCTTTTGATAGGTGTCGTCATATAAATTTTTCTTTTCCTCTGCATTGGAAAGATATCCTGTTTCAATCAAGATCGCCGGCATCTTTGTCTCCCGCAACACATGAAAATTATCGGTTTTAATTCCACGGACAATGATTTTATCTTCCAAAGCAACCGTATCAACGATTGACTGTGCATAGTTTTTTCCCTGTTCACTTCCTTCCCAGTAATAGCATTCCAGTCCTCTGACAGATGCATCATCTTCACAGTAGTTACAATGTACACTCACAAAATAATCAGCTTCTTCATGTTCATTGGCAAAAGCCGTTCTTTCATCTAATGCCAACGTTTCATCTCCGTCTCTGGTTAACAATACGTTTACTCCGCAATAGGAAAGCATATCCTTCATTTTTTGAACGATATCCATATTGAGATCCTTTTCCCAATAGCTTTCATCTCCGGTACCAACATCGTTTCCTCCATGTCCGGCATCTAAAATAATGGTCAACTCTTTCTGTTCCATCATTTCCTTTAGGTTCATCAGCATCTGTATATCATCGTCCGATGCTACCATAGTCTCTTCTACAGAAGGTTTCTGAATGAGTTTAACCAATCCGACGATTCCTAATACAACCAAACTAATAAAGCCAATTAAAAAAACCGCAAATGCGATTCTTTGATGAAAAATCTTTTTCTGTAATTTTTTTCTTTCCGCAAAACGGTTACTCATCTTTCGTTATGCTCCATTAAAATGTACTCTTCACAATTATGTGGCTAAGAAATTTTGCTATTTCACAACTGCTTCTGAACCAATAACATTTCATTTAACAGTCTTATTTTCCATGAAAAAAAAGAGACTGTCAATGCATCTGGCAGTCTCTTAAATAAAATGAAATTACATCTTAATAAAACATTAAATTAACGGATATTTCTCTGTTAATTTCTGTACAATTGCTCTGGCTTCCGGAACTTTTTCCTCGCCGCCTTTTACAACAAGCGCAATCGCTTCTGCGATCTGATCCATATCCTCGGTATTCATACCACGTGAAGTAACAGCCGGTGTTCCAAGACGGATACCGCTTGTTACAAACGGAGATTTGGGATCATTGGGAATTGTGTTTTTGTTAGCCGTGATATGGGCATCATCCAACAATTTCTCTACAGCTTTACCGGTCAAATCAAAAGGAGTAAGATCCATGAGCATTAGATGATTGTCTGTTCCACCGGAAACAATTTTAATTCCACGCTCCATAAGACCTTTGCAAAGAGCCTGTGCATTATCAGCAATGCCTTTCTGATAAGCTTTGAATTCATCACTTAATGCCTCTTTAAAGCAGACTGCCTTTGCAGCAATCACATGCATCAAAGGTCCACCCTGAATACCGGGGAATACTGCTTTGTTGAAATTGTATTTCTTCGCAACTTCTTCACTGGATAAAATCAAACCACCTCTGGGTCCTCTCAATGTCTTATGTGTTGTTGTGGTTGTAACATCTGCATAAGGAATCGGTGAAGGATGAAGTCCTGCTGCTACCAAACCGGCAATATGTGCCATATCTACCATCAATACTGCACCAACTTCATCGGCGATTTCACGGAATTTCTTAAAATCAATGGTACGTGCATAAGCAGAAGCGCCCGCAATGATCATTTTCGGTTTGCACTCCAATGCAATTTCTCTCAATTTATCATAATCAATAAAGCCTTCATCATTGACGCCATAAGGAACAATATTGAAATAAGAGCCGGAAATATTGGCCGGTGAACCATGTGTCAGATGTCCGCCATGATCCAAATTCATACCCATAATGGTATCTCCGGGCTGGCAGATTGCAAACTGAACAGCTAAGTTAGCCTGTGCTCCTGAATGAGGCTGAACATTGGCATATTCGCAACCGAATAATTCTTTTGCTCTTTCAATTGCTAAAGTTTCTACAACGTCTACACACTGGCATCCACCGTAATATCTTTTTCCCGGATAACCCTCTGCATATTTATTGGTAAGGGGGCTTCCCATTGCTGCCATAACTGCTTTACTTACCCAGTTTTCGGAAGCAATTAATTCAATATGGCTATTCTGTCTTTCCTGCTCGTCCACAATTGCCTGTGCAATTTCGGGATCTACATTTCTTACTTCGTCTAATGAATACATTTATAATCCTCCTGCTCCTTTTCTGTACGCTGATAAAACATAAACATGTTTCATTCTTTCGCATTTGAAATGAATTATATCATATATTTTGGCGGCGGTCTATCATTCGCGGAAATTTCTTAATGTTCTTAATGTACATTCCGACAATTTATTAATGTCTTAAAGACTTTTTACTGTATCTCTTTTGTTCATCTCGCTTTTGTTTTTATTCTTTTATTGATCATTCTGTTGTTAATGCGATCTTTTGACCTCAATATCATAAAATGTTATGATAAATATAGTCATAAACACACCACTTACAGAATTCTTATACAAAACTTATAAATTATACAAAAGACAGAGAGGAAAACTTTATGCTATATATTATTGTCAATCCGGCCTCAAAATCAGGTCTTGGAAGAAAACGTTTTGAGTTACTGAAAAATGAATTTAACAAAAATCACATTGTATATGAAGTGTTTTTTACCGAGAAAAAATTCGGTGCCGGCAAATGTGTCAAAACAATTCTTGAAAGAATTGACCGTGATAAAACAAAAAATCCTGTAATCGCAGTTCTCGGCGGTGACGGAACGGTCAACGAAACCGTCAACGCACTTTATCCAAGAACAGATGTTGCCATTGCCTATCTTCCGACAGGTTCCAGCAACGATCTCGCCAGAGCACTCGAAGTTTCTCCTGATCCGGTTGAGTTTGTAAAGCATTATCGGGTTTGGCTAACTAAAAATAAAAATAGAGATACGGAAATAAAAACAAGCAGTGGCATCGTTAGTTCCACTGACAGTGGCATAAATAAAGACATAAAAAAAGGTATAAACGAAAATACAGACAAAGATACCGATAACAGTATTGATATAACCAAAGATAAGCATACAGATCTGGGGTTGTTAACAGATGAAACTTCTCCGGCAAAGAAAAAAAGAGCGTTTGCTGTCAGTTGCGGTATCGGCCTGGACGCAGCCGTATGCAAAGAAACAAACAACTCTGTCATAAAAGATATATTAAACCGTTTTCATTTGGGAAAACTATCCTATGTTGCAATCGCAGTCAAGCAGATTTTATCAGCCAGACAAACCTCCTGTGACATTACACTCGCCGATCAGAGTTGCCACCATTTTGAAAAAGTATTATTCATTGTCACGATGATTCAGCCTTATGAAGGCGGTGGAATTAAAATGGCTCCCATGGCAGACGGAAATGACGGACTGTTTGATGTCATGGTAGTTTCCAATCTGCATCCATTACGGGCATTTTATTTGTTACCTATGGCTTTTTTCGGAAAACATGTCAATTCGCGTTGTGTTCATTTTTTCAAAACAGAAAGTCTTACCATACATACAAAAGATGCCATGACAGTTCATGTTGATGGGGAATATGCCGGTGAATTAAACCAAATTCAACTAAATTGCAAAAAGAATATGTTATCTTTCATATGATTACAATATCGCAAAAGAGATGCATTATCTTTCATCCGATTAAAAAAGTTAGCATATGCTTTCCATATCCGGCAAAAACCGTTTGAGAGTCTCTAACATGCTGACAATCTGATATCGAACAAGGAATGCCGCATCCCGGTATTCCGGGCATTCACGCAAAAGCATATCAATTAAAGGGAAAATATAGGTTTCCGTTTCCTCAATATAATTGCGCAGCCGTTTTTTTTCAAAGGTTTCTCCCATGGTACTGACATTATTGCACCGGTCAAGTACCTTCAACAGGGCAGCCTTTTTGTGTTCCGTTATCTTTTCAAAATAGTGCGCCTTTGTCTCTTCGTTTGTCAATCCCGGCTGTTTTAAAAAGCTGACCCGCATAACCATCTCTTTTACGTTGTCATTTACAGGCAATTCTTCTATCGTAATCTGGCAATCCTCAATCACATCATGCAATAAGATAGCCGCAATCAATTCATCATCCAATATATTCAATGCACAGGCATGTTTTGCAACCATCATAGGATGAACAATATATGGCTTTTTATCTTTTCCGGAACGAAACTGCCCCTTATGAAGTTCTTTCATAAGAGGCAGTGCAAGCAATGTTTGTTTCATGTCATGTTCTGTCGCAACACCTTCTATGAAAGAATACAATCCATCTGCATCGTATAAATCCGCTCTTTTATTCATAGTAATCTCCACTCCGCTGGCTTAGCATATCATTTTCGATTATTGATACAGTTTCAGTATAGCATGCAAACTACCGTGTTACGAACATTTTTATTATGAAATTTTCAAATCAATCTTTTTATGAAAATCAACTCAGTTTTGGAAATCGAATTTCCACCTTAAACAGATCGCCATCCACGATAACGCGAATACTTCCGTTCATCAGCTCAACAAGGCTCTTTACAATTGCCAGTCCAAGGCCGTTTCCTTCCGTATTGCGGGATGCATCTCCCCGGTAAAAACGTTCGGTAAATTCTTCTCCACTGACATTTAAGATATCCTTGGATATGTTTTTAAAGATAATCAGGACATCCTGTCCCTCGGTTTTCAAATCAATGTAAGCCCTGGTATGATTCAGGGAATACTTTTTAATATTTGTCATCAGATTATCAAAAATTCGGAACAGATATCTTCCGTCTGCCTGAATCATGATTCCCTCTTCCGGTATATGAAGCAAAAGTTCCACGCCTGCCTGCTGAAGTTTTTCTTCATACTCTCCGGTTACCTGCAAAAGTGCCATGCGTACATCAATTTCTTCTGCGTGGATTTCCAGATTGCCGGTTGAGGCTTTGGACGCCTCAATCAAATCCACAATCAGCCTTTTCAGTTTATCGGACTGACGGCTCAACACCTCGATATATTCCTTTGCTTTTTCGCTTTCTATTTCTTCCTTACTTAATAAATCAACATAATTGATAATAGAGGTCAGAGGCGTTTTGATATCATGAGAAACATTGGTAATCAACTCCGCTTTCATGCGCTCGGACTTCATACGCTCTTCCACCGCGAGATTTATACTGTCAGCAATTGCATTGATATTCTCACCCTGTGTTTTCAAATCCCAGATCATATGCTTTGTATCTACTTTTGCATCAACATTACCCTTTGCTAACTCAGAGCATACCTTTGCCTGTTTCCGGTATTCCCAACCGATATAAAGAATGAACGGGCAGAAAACAAACGTATAAAACAGCATTAGTAATGCCGCGCCTCCGTCTCCGGAAAGCACCAAAACCATCAGCATCCAGAAGCCGACAATCAAAATCAGTGCCAGTTTCCACATAAGAAGAATACGTCCGAACATATGCCATACAAAAATAAATGCACGAACACACCAATAACATGCACATATGCACAGTACGGTCACTGAAATTGCAAATAACGCAATCAATACATATTTCCAGTCATACAGGAAATTATAGACAGCATCCATTTGTAAAAACAGGTCTTTGTTATTCCACAATGATTCCCCATTTGGAAGCAGCGGATCGTTCAGATAAGTAACCACATAGTAATAAGTTTTTTCGTTGTCAATCTGCTCACTCTTTCTTACAGATATGCAGCCCGCATCAATATTAGTAATACTATCTTTGGAAACCGCCTGTTCATTCAATTGAAAATCATCAATAATCTGAATTTCTCCCAACTGGATCTGATACATATAATCCGGCAACTCGACCAGCAAATAAGGCTCATTCCATTCATCATGCGTTTTACGGTTCATATATGGCATCAGTCCCTGTGTTGAATCATAAGTTGATTCATCCTCATCGGACACCATATATGTTCCATCATAAGGATACAGACAACCATCCGCTTCTATATACAATTTATTGGTCATCCAGTCATAATAAAATGCCTGAAGCGGTATTTCTTCATAGGTAACTGTTTCTTCCCAGTCATGCCAAATACGCGCATAGCCCCAGATATTACTCATGTCATAGCCAAAGCTGGTTCCTCTGTCAATATATGTCTGGAAAATATGAGTCTGATTAATATCAAACTTATCATCAAAATTTTGAACCGTATAGTTATCTAAATCTGCCATATCAGCCATTTCAATATCCGGCTCCTTACTAACAATTACACCTAAATGCAGATTTGTTTTTTTAATGGAATCCATATTGTAATTGCGGTCGGCATCTGAAAGAGCCCATATTGAATACCGGTCCATCAACAGTTCGTTCTGCTTTTCTAACATCACTTCCCGTCCGTAGCTGCCAATCACACCGCTTTCAGTCATAAATGACATAGCAACGCCAAAAGCAATCATGAAAACCAGGCTGACGACAGAGAGAACCAGCATGACTTTCGTTTGTTTTCTGAAAAATCTTTTTTTCTCTTTAGTAGATTTATCCTCATTGTTATCTTTGGTTTCTTTTTTTATTTTACTTTTCTTTTCTCTATTTATTTTCGCTGTTTCTGTATCTCTTATTGCCGTACCTTTTGTATCATCCGTCTCTTTCGAAACGGTCTTTTCGTTTTGTTCCATCTCTTCCTGACGATTGGTTGTTTCTTCCATGCTTAACAATCTCCTTATTTCTGCCATCCGTTTTCCAACTTATAGCCTCTTCCCCATACAACTTTTACAAAACGGGGATTTGCGGGATCAATTTCAATTTTTTCACGCAAATGTCTGATATGTACTGCAACGGTACTTTCATTGCCAATAGAGATTTCATCCCACACCTTGGTATAAATATCTCTGGGAGAAAAAACCTGTCCCGGATGACGCATAAGCAACTCCAGAATATCATACTCTGTTTTTGTGAGAGTCAGAAGTTCTCCATCTAAAAATGCTTCCTTGGAAAGATTGTTTAACATCAACGGTCCCACCCGCAGAATATCGTTTTGCTCATCCGCGGTCACACCGGTAATCGAGCCAAGCTGCATATAGCGGCGCAATTGCGATTTTACACGCGCCAGCAATTCTACCGGATTAAAAGGCTTGGTCACATAATCATCCGCTCCGATATTCAATCCCACAATCTTATCGGTATCCTCGCTTTTTGCCGTCAAAAAAATAACCGGCACATTGCTCCTTTTCCGGATTTCGGTAATCGTTTTCATACCATCCATAACCGGCATCATATAATCCAAAAGTACCAGATGTATCTCTCTTTTCTTAAGCTGTTCCAACGCTTCCTCTCCGTTATATGCAACTGCAACATCGTATCCTTCACCCTTCAAATAAATCTCCAATGCAGATACAATATCCTTTTCATCGTCGCATACTAAAATACAATACATATCTTTATCCTCGCTTTTCCAATTGGTAAGGTCAAAAACCAAAACAAGATTTGGCAGACCTTGTCCGTCAAATCTTTATTTTGTTTTCGATTGTGATCACATTATCTATCATAATCAAATAAATATTAAGTTCCAAGAACGTAAATTGTTAAGATTTGTTTAAAATCAATCCTGTTATCTGTTTCAATCATCAGATATTTATTGTTTTCTTATCCGCTTAACCAAATCTTTATTTTCCTTCGTAATCCCTATAATCCGCATCATATACATCCCCATCTTTTCTCTCCGGAATGATAAATGCTGCTGCAATATAAATCAGGATCCCCGGTCCAAATGCCACACAAAGTATCAACGTAATCAATCGAACCAGGCTGACATCCGTATTAAAATATTCTGCAATCCCTCCGCAAACGCCTGTCAACATTTTCTGTGTGTTACTTCTGTATAATTTTTTATTCATATTTCTCATCCTTTCTCTGTGTTCTGAACTCCGAATTATTTCTGTTAGACACTTTGGTTTTACTTCTAATTTCTCTTCGACATCCAAAACTATCATTTACTTTGTTTTCAACCATTTCTGATTTGGGTTTTCAACTATTTTGATTTTTTTGTTCCCCTTCAGATAAATCTATTCTATAATAATACTAGTATTATATAAACAGTAAAAATCGCAAATTATACAAACGTATTTTTCTTATTTAGCAAATTATAGCATAAGAATGGTTCAATTGTATCAATTATGCATGAAAGAGGCTTATCATGGGCAAAAAATCCACAAAAGAAAACAAAAATATTTATCAGATTTTTCGTGAAGAGCAAAATCTGACAAGAGATAAGGCAAGTGAACTTATGGAATTCATTTCACCGGACCGGATTGAAAAGATCGAGAGCGAAAAGTCACTTCCTCATCCGGATGAAATTCTGGTCATGGCAGATGCCTATAAAATGCCGGAACTATGCAACTACTTTTGTTCGCACGAATGTCCGATCGGTCAAAAATATATTCCGGAAGTAAAAGCCAAAGATCTGTCCCAAATTGTTTTAGAGCTGTTATCCGGTCTCAACGCAATCAGCAAAGAAAAAGATCGCATGGTTGACATTTCGGTTGACGGTGAAATCACGGAAGATGAGTATGAAGATTTCAAACGCATCCGTAACCAGTTAAACAGCATTTCCATGTGCTCAAGTGCCTTACAGCTCTGGCTGGACAAAACTATCGCTGCCGGCAAATTAGGAGCCGACATTCTTGAATAAGCCAATATTCACTGTGCACCGAACAAACAAAAGCCACTGCCGACGGTTTTATCCGTCCGACAATGGCTTCTTTTTTGCAATCTTTCAATTGCATATATCAGGAGAGTATTTTACGTTATGACTGTTCTTTTTCCACAGTATTATTGTTTACATCTGCTAACTTTCCGCCTACAAAACCGGCAAGTACAGATGCTAAGTCTACACCTGTGGATTCTTTCAAACCATCTGTTACCTGTGTCATGGTTCCCATAATGTCTTTCATCAGTTTTGCTGAATTTCCATCTCCATACATGGTAATCTTATCGACTTTTGAAAGAGGTTCGGCAACATTCTTGGCAATTTCAGGCATTGCATTGAAGTACATTTCCAAAATAGCAGCTTCGCCCATTTGTTTCATAGCCTCTGCCTTCTTCTGAATACCTTCGGCCTCAGCCAATGCTTTCGCACGAATTGCTTCGGCTTCTGCAAGACCTTTCGCTCGGATACCTTCTGCTTCCTGTTCCATTGCATATTTCTGAGCTTCGGCTGTAGCCTTCATGGCTTCTGCCTCTTTTTCTCTTTCAAACTTTTCTGCTTCTGCATTTTTCTGACGTTCAAATAACTGCGCTTCTGAATCTCTCTGAATCTCATAAAGCTTTGCATCAGATGCCTGCTGCTTTGCATATTTTTCTGCCTCTGCCTGTTTCTTTATGGTTGCTTCCAGCGTTCTCTCTGTTAACTCAACCTCTTTTTCTTTTAAGGTAATTGCCTTTTCCTGTCTGGCCAGATTGGCATCAGCAGTTGTTATTTCTACGGTTTTTCTTTCTGTCTCCTGCTGGATTTGATATGCAGCATCTGCAATCGCCTTTTTGGTATCCGCATCTTTTTGCAGCTCAGCTTTCTTAATGGCCAGATCATTTTCTTTTTGGGCAATCATGGTGTCAGCATTAATCTGTGCCTCTTTGGATTCTCTGTCTGCATCAGCCTGTACAACAGCTTTTTCTTTCTGTGCTCTTGCCTTTGCATTGGCAATTTCCAACTCACTTTGTACCTGTGCATCATTTGCTTCTTTTTTTGCTAAAGCCTGGGCTTTTGCAATTTCCTTTTCACTCTCTGCTCTGGAAATGGCAGCATTTTTCTGGATTTTAACAATATTATCAACACCCAGATTTTCAATTACGCCGTTTCCATCCACAAAGTTCTGAACATTGAAACTGACAATATCAAGTCCCATGGCAGCTAAATCAGGCTCAGCATTTTCTTTTACCAAATTTGCAAATTTCTGACGATCGGAAACCATTTCTTCCAAATTCATTTTTCCGACAATCTCACGCATATTACCTTCAAGCACTTCTCTGGCAACCTGAGCGATGTATTCCGTGGTTTTATTTAAGAAGTTCTGTGCTGCCAAAGCAAGGCGATCTTTATTATCACTGATTTTAACATTGACAGCCGCGTCCACTTTGATATTGATATAATCTGCGGTCGGAACTGCACTTGAAGTTTTTACATCAATCGGAATCAACTGAAGATTTAATTCATCTTTCTTTTCAAAAAACGGAATCTTGATTCCGGCTTTACCAATCAGTACCTTCGGTTGTTTTCTCAGACCGGAAATAATGTATGCGGTATCCGGGCTGGCCTTTACATAACCTGTAGCTAATAAAAAAAGTACTAAAATAATAACAACAACAATAGGAATGATAATTCCCAAAATAGAAATAAATTGTTCTGACATAACCCTTCTCCTCTCTTTTGTGTGTCAGTGTTTACTGTTGAGTTTATTATATCGAAATAGGCTTCTAAATTATATTGATAAAAGTGCAAAATAATTCTGTTTATTTTGTCAATTGTACTCAAATATCCGTTTTAATTTTCGTGTTTTTCCGCTCCAAAGAACTAATCAATTTCAAAAATGCATAAAAAAAGGTTATTCGGATTTTTCCAAATAACCTTTATAAGATAATACCTATAAACTTGTTTTCACTGATATAATGAAAATTTGTTTCACTGGTATTATTGTTCAAAGTAATACATTGATTTACATTTTTATCTATATGTTCATCGATTCTTCAATCATGACATCCTCTAACTCTTCCATCTTTTCGAGTATGCGTTTAAATTCATCCATCCCGATACGGTTGACAATTGAAGAAAAGTATTTTAATAACGTCTGTTGCTGGGCTTCCATGGTTTCTTTTCCCAATTCCGAAAGCTTGATATAAGTTCCGGACTTATCATGTGTCCAATATACAAAACCCTTTCCCTGCAAATTTTTTACCATTGCGGAAACACGCTGCATTGGAATGTCTAATTCCCTGCTTACTTCTGATAAATAGATTTTATCAGCCGTATGTAAGTTTAAGCGTGTTACTAGTAAATTCAGTATTTCGTAGTCCATAAAAGACATATCCCTGAAAACATTTTTCAAATGAGAAGCTTCCATGGTAGAACGAAGTTTTAATAATGTTCTTCCTAACTGTAAAACGTCTTCCTGATTCTTGGTTTCTGTCATGCAATCATCCTTTCTTTTTATTATATACTGAGAGTGTCAAAAGCAAATGGAACAATTTCTCACTTTATCATACAAGTATGAAAAGTATGACCTTTTGACCCTGATATCATATTATATTGTAACACATTTCAAAAAAATGAATTGTAACCTTTTTATAAAATAATTTTTAATTTTTCAAAAACAAAAGGATAGGTCAATCAAGAAATTGTCCTTCACTGTTATTTAATACCTGCGCGGTAGTTTGACAGTTAAATAATAAAAAATCCTTGCAGGCCTTGAAAAGCCTGTATTTTTTTGTCAAATTTCTTTCACTTTTATGTGGCTTTATGTGTCTATATGTGATATAATAAGCATATGGAGGTGCTTGTTATGAA
>JAGAJL010000039.1 GCA_017626095.1 Lachnospiraceae bacterium | reverse complement strand
TTGCATATTTCTTTTCATCAAAATCTTCCAATAACGATCCCAATATCTGACTTCTGTGTTTTCTCAAAATATCCTCCAAAATTCCATGGGCAATACAGTAATCAATTGCCGCATTCATTGCTTCTTCACGGTCATCATATAGAAGGGCATATTCCCTGGTGATCTCCACGAATTCTGCATACTGAGACATCAACTCGCAACCCTGCATGAGATATTCATTGTGGCCGTAGTTGATGTTTACCACACGAACAATGACCTCCGCAGCAGGCTCCACATCCTGATTGCAGAATGCAGATGATAATCGTAACTCATACTCATCCGGTGTCTCTTCTGTCCCGTTATAAAAAACGACACACTGTGGGGTCGGCAGAGGAATTAATTTATTTCCGTACAGACTACTGCTTGCGCTTTCCACGAACATCTGGTATTCCTGTGCCAGATAAATCATAAAACGCACCGGCATGTTTGGGTTGACTGTGGACTGATGCTCATACATGTTGATGGTGCCAACCAGCAGAAATGCCAGATCGTTTTTCATCGAAATATAAATCGCATTGTCCAGTGTCACAATCCGCAGCTCATTCGGATCGGTATACTTCGTTTTGTTTAACGCATTGTACAACTGCAGCAGTGCTTCTTTGTTGTTACCAAAAATCAGCCGGAACACGATATCCTTTACCTGTTTTTTGGGACGAAACACACTGTTTCTTAGGCGTTCCATGAAATGATTCCACGAAAACGTCATAACTTTCTTTTTTGCCATAAAAGGTCTCCTTTCTTTGCAGGAGCATGTATGGCAAAAGAAGTTACAATGTCATAAACCTCACGATCTTAAGATCCTAATCATAATCTTAAACATCAAGTCTTTTCCAAAATCTCCTGCTTTATAAAATTGTTTGTGAATTTCAAAAGCATAAGATTCTAAGAATTGATGTTAGAAAAACAGACCGGAAATATCAAACGAAATATCGTCAATACTCTGTCAGATAAATAGAAATATGCCTTTTCAAAAATCATAGCATCAATACCATGACTTTGCAAGAGCATATTTTTAAAAATATAAAAAGGTTTTATATATTCCTTTCCTCCTATGGACAATCACATTTCACCATGCTATAATCAATCCATTCTAGGAACAGTTCTGACCATCTCGGTCGCAATTTCCATGAAGCAAATTATCTTATATTACCACAATCATTGAGCGGCAGTTTTCTTGCATTATACATTGTATTACGCCACTACTCTGTCTTCTCACAAAAGAAAGGAACACATCTATGAAAGCACCTCATTTTAACACATCTTCCAAATCAAACCCGATTATCATTACTCTTGATCAGACAACCGGACCGGTACAGATTCCCATGACAAATGACTATCTTTTCCGTGCATTATTGCAAAAGAACAATCACGTCTTAAAAGGACTCATCTGCGCCCTTTTACATCTGAAGCCGGAGGAAGTTACATCTGTCACAATTCTCAATCCCATTGTACTCGGAGAATATATTGACAACAAAGATTTCATTTTGGACATCCGCTGTCTGCTCAACGACAACACCATCATTAATCTTGAAATGCAGGTCGTCAATCAGCACAACTGGCCGGAACGCTCTCTTAGTTATCTTTGTCGATCTTATGATAACCTGAAAAGTGGCGAGGATTATATCCATGTAAAAACGGCCATTCAAATTGGAATTCTTGATTTCACACTGTTTCCGGAAGTCCCGGAATTTTATGCAACATATATGATGATAAACATCAAAAATCACCAAATCTACAGTAGCAAACTGCGGCTTTCTGTGCTAGACTTAACCCATATAGAACTTGCAACTGAGGAAGACCGGCTTTTTCATATTGATTACTGGGCGTCCCTCTTCAAAGCAACAACATGGGAGGAAATCAAAATGCTTGCACAAAAAGATTCTATGATTAAAGAAGCATCCGATACGATTCTGCAGCTTTCTCAGGACGAACAGATCCGCCTGCGCTGTGAGGCTAGAGCCGATTATTTGTATTGGCAAAAAATCGAAGAGGAATATAAAAAAGAGCTGGAAGAAAATTATCAAAAAGTATTACGGGAAAAGCAGCAATTAGTGGATGACAATCAGAAACTGGAAAATGAAAAATCCCTTATCAACCGCCTAAATCAGATGCTCCTTGCTGACAACCGTATCGAAGATCTTACCAGAAGTACTTGTGATGCAGAGTTTCAAAAGCAATTGCTCCATGAATACCATCTTATCTCAGAAGAATAACAATTTTCAAAGGTCCATAATTCGGCAATCAATCAAACTATTTCCATTTCAATCTAATCATTTTATACTTAATGCAAGGGGTATTCCCCTTGCATTCTTGAGTATTCCGGCTCTTCCTGAGCCACCTGTCCGGATTTTGAGAGCCACCCTTCCGGCAGCATAGAGCCACTCTTCCGGCAACACAGAGCCACACTTCCAGCACTGGAAACTATCATTCCGGTAATCAGGAAACCACGATTCCGGTACAAGGAAATCACGATTCCGGACCTGTGGAAACCATTACATAGATTCCTTATACTGTAGTCATACACCGATTGGTGTAAATACATTATAAGGAGGGTCAAAATCATGACCAAGTATCGCGAAATCATCAGACTTCATAGTCTGAACTTCAGCGAACAATTCCCTTAAATCAATTTCCGTCACTTCTTGATTTTTGGGGTGTATCCCCTGCCTGTACTGATACGCTCCCGGGAGCATCCCCATATTGATGCCCTGATTCATCATATTGGGGGGCATGTTTAGATTCATATTTGAATTTATATTTGGATTTATATTTTGATTGATATTCTGATTTGCGTATTGACTCACGATTTTATCCTCAACAGTCTATAAATATTTATCCTGTAATACACACATGGGATTGGTTTCAAAAATAGCTTTTGCATAATCCTTCCCATATTTTTTCTCTATGTAAGAAACACATTTGCAAAGCTTGGGCGTCCTTCGTCCCTCCGATGCAAAGCAGTTTCATTCCATTAAAGAGCAGCCATGCATCACGGCATTTGTTGATCAGAATATCATACAGGATTCCATCAACAAACAGTTACCTTTAGATAGCCAGCAGTATTTGACCAATATGTTGCTGACACAAACTGCAAATCTGAAAAAGATGTTCAACTGCATAACGGTCTTCACTAAAAAAGGCCTTGATAACTTTGTACAAAATGGGATTATACAGCAAATTCCATCACAACTATATCATCCTCTTAGTATTAAAAACCGGATTCTCATTTTAAACCGCATGCTACAGGCCAATCAGTCCGGTTCCTTTTGTTTTCATTTAATAAAAGAAGAGAGTTTTCATCCTAACATCGAAATAGTTACCTATGATACGGATTCGATGTTGTTATGCTATCAGAATGTTGAAACATCGATGATGCAGACCTGTCTGATTAAAGAACCCAATACCATTCTGGCATTCAATGACTTTATTCAAAATCTGTCCAATCACAATCTGGTATGCGATGTGGAAGAAACATCAGACATTCTGCTACAACAAATTCAGTCATTAAAACAGTTACCCCCCCCCGAACATACGTTCTTAACTTCTGTCGGGGCACAATCATTCGTCGGAAAGCATTAATTATACAAAAATTACCTATCCCTTCTTCACAATAAAAAGGTTTGTTTCCTTTATTGGAAACAAACCTTTTTCCCATACTATGCTATTTCATTCTCATACAAGATATTTCACAATGCAATTGCATACTATTTCACAAAATCGACTGCATACCACTTGAAATAAATCCACAACATCCTTACTATTTATCCAACATTTTCTTCAACTCATCCATAAAGGTATTCACATCTTTAAATTCCCGGTAAACCGATGCAAAGCGAACATACGCAACATCATCAACGGCTTTTAGTTTGTCCATAACCAATTCGCCAATCACGTTGGATGAAATCTCTTTTTCCTCCATGTTGAAAATTTCGGTTTCAACCTCTTCCACAATTTCCGCAATGCGGTTAGCACTAACCGATCTCTTATGGCAAGCCAACAAAACGCCGGCTTCAATTTTTCCACGGTCATAGGTTTCTCTGGTATTATCTTTCTTAATAATAATCAACGGAATGGTCTCAACCTTTTCATAGGTTGTAAATCTCTTATCACATCCGTCACAAACACGGCGTCTGCGAATGGAATTATTATCTTCCGCCGGTCTGGAATCGATAACTCTGGTATTTTCGTGACCACAAAAAGGACATTTCATAATGTAATTTACCTCTCATAAAATTCAATGATATGTTACCCAAACGAACATCTATAACACAATATTTTGTTGTTACATCAATCGTTTTTTACATTATATTCCATTTTGAATTTTATGTCAACAAGTTATGGTAACCAATTTCTCCTAACAGCAAAAATCCACCAAAATAATATCCGGTCCGATTTGTTTGATATTACAAAAAGGGATTTCGTGCTCATCTCCGAAGAAACAGCCCCAAATCCCACACTTTTCCGCTATAATCAATTTCCGAATGCAGCCATTACATTCATCAAATTCCAAATCCACGACATGCCCAAGCTTACGGCAGTCCTTCACACAGATAACTTCCTTTTTGCTAAATTCATCGAATGTCATAAAACCACCATAAAACATCGTATTACTATAAGTTATGCCATCCGAAAAAATTTGTGTTATCATACATTTATTTCAGAATCTTATCCACCAGCCAATTGGTAAATCTGACACATCTTTTTTCAATAAAATGATAAAAAAGCCATGACAATGCAACAATTACAACAAGCGAAATCAGCAAAGCCAAAAGCGCTGCCAAATTATACTGTAAAAGCACCCCATATAATTTCACAAACAGCAAAGCTGTTAGCGAAAACAAGACCGGTATATGGAGCAAATATACTGCATAAGATATTTTTCCTAAAAACAGACAGATTTTTGTCTCCAGTACTTTTTGCAAACCATGGAGCATAAAAATTCCCAAAAGTAACGCAAAAACAGCCAGCTTGTGATAAAACAAATACGGTGTGAGCCGGTGGTATAAGAAATTGCCAATTCCCGCAAGATAACGATAACCGTTCGTGGGTTCTACCGCCACAGGATAAGCACCTAAAAAGAAACCTACTACAAGCAATACAATACCTAAAGGAACAAATATTTTTTTCTTTTGTACAAACAAGTTACCATACTGCATAAATAGAAAAGCAAGCAGAACACCGAATGAAAAATCCGCCATTCTGCTGTTGATGGACAAATACAGGATGCAGACAAATATGTAAACAAACACCAGATTCTTTTTTAAGCTTTTCCCCATGATGGCCAATATATAGGCAACGAAGGATCCCAAAAATAAATCCTTGAGCATCCAAAAGGCATTGGAATAGATCGTTCTTAAACCTACAAACCAATCATCAATCAGACAATCCGTAAACAGTTCTATAATTCCTGATTTATCATGATAAAACAAATCCAGCCATTCCGAATGCGTCAATGCCGCTGCCTGTGAATTATAAAACCATCCAAACTGCAGCATCACAAATACAAAAGCCGATACAAAAAAGACCGGCAGCATCAGCCTTGGATACCGCTTTAATAACGCTTTAGAAAGCTGCCCCTCCTGTGTCATACGAAAAACCTGATAGGCAATGACAAAACCACTGATCATACAAAATACGGACACCCACAAATCGCCAATCGCAAAAAAAGCAAGTGGAGACTGCGCAAATGCCACATCTGCCTGCGAACGCATATGAGACAGATTATAATCTCCGGAATATGCTGCAGGATAGAATCCCATGATAAAATGATGTAAAAATATAAAAATGCAGGAAAGCCCTTTCAAGCCATCCATCCAAACAATTCTCTTTTGCTCCATACTGCTCTCTTTTCTTTAAAGTCTATGATTTTATTTTTGCAATTGTGCGGCTTACGAATTTGCTATTCTATCACAGACGCGTTCTCACTTGGATGACAACGTAGCAGTACTAAATTCGCAATAAATTGCTCATTAAGTGCTGACGTTGTCATACAGTCTGTGAGTAGAACAGCAAACTTCTCCAGCCGCACAATTGCAAAATGTTTTATCCAACTATTGTCTCGTACAACTCCCGCACGGACGGAAAACAAAAATCGATGCGATTTTCACTGGTTGCAACATCCTGCTCTTTTGCTTCTCCCGTAAATACCAGACAGGTTTCTACACCGGCATTTTCTCCACAGGCAATATCCGTATAAATCCTATCTCCGACAACCAAGGTTTCTTCTTTTGAAAAGCCCGTCATATCCATAGAAAAATCCACTAATCCGGGAGAAGGCTTGCCTAAATACTGGGGCTTTCGATCCGTTGCTGCAGAAAACATATTGCAAATGGAACCGCAGTCCGGAATCATGCCAAAATCAACTGGACAACGCAAATCTGCATTGGTTGCAAGCCAGATGCGTTCTTTTTTGGAATCCATTAATAACCGACACGCATTTTCAATTTTTTCATAGGTTAACTCCGTATCAAACGCCGTCAGCACCACATCCACCTCATCCGTACATTTTGTTGTGACATGTAATCCGTTTTTTTCAAGTTCAGCAAAATACGAGTCCGTCGCCGTAACAAAAATACAATCGTTTGCGTGATGTTCCTTTAAATAGGATAAGGTATAACTTCCGGCCGTCACAAAATCATCACCTTCTGTTTCAATTCCCATTCTTGCAAATTTTTCCACATAATCCGCCGTGCTTTTGGAAGAATTATTTGTAATATAAATTGCTCTTCCGCCAATCTTTTTGATATACGCTAACAAATCCATGGTTCCCGGAAGCACATCCTCTGACAAGGCGATGGTTCCGTCTATATCAAACAAAAATAATTTTTTCTGTTTTAGATGTTCCAAATTATTATTTACCTGATGATTTTTTAAATTTTTCATACATCTCCTGACCAATTTATTGACAATATTTTTATTCACAATATTTTTATATATACTGATATAACCACAATTATTCTGTGTATATCTATTTGATACATAAGCTCATTTAATGCACACGCATTGAATACATATACTCTTTTGATACATATTCTTTTGATATAGACTATTTTAATGCATGTATTTATGAAATACACTCATTTTCTGCTAATCTTTATTATTGGCATCATCATCCGGCTTAAATTCCGCAAGCCAGACAGCCTTTTTAGCTGCAAGGCTTTGGGGAAGGTCTAAAATTCTCTGATTGGATGAGCCACGGAATCTTAAGCGGATATCCTTTTTTTCTATTTGAAATTCGCCATCCACCAAAACATCAATATGTCGAAGTAAAGCATCGGTTGCTTCACAACGTGCTCTGCTCTTTGCTCCGAACAACAAATCCTTTTCAAAAGTATATCCTGTATAGCACCAGATATTCTTGTCCGGATAAATCACTTTTACCTTTTCCAAAAAAGGTAGTAAAACCGTCTGATTCTGAGGTTCTAACGGTTCTCCTCCAAGAAGAGTCAGACCTTTTATAAAACTCGGTTTTAATGCCGCGATAATCTCGTCTTCCGTTTCCTTGGTAAAAAGCTTTCCATATTCAAAATTCCAGGTTTCCGGATTAAAACATCCCTTGCAATGATGCGTGCAGCCGGAAACAAATAATGAAACACGGACACCCACCCCATCGGCGATGTCCGTTTTCTTAATTGATCCATAATTCATATCAATTTGAACCTACTTTTATATAATGATGTGAGTATCATAAGTAACCCTTAACACTCATCAACAGTTCCAAATCACTCCATTAATACAGAAATCTCACAATAATCTATAGATGAAGTACACGATCCTGAATTTCCTGTGTTCTTCCCTGATTCCAGAACTGTGTGCCGATATAGCCACAAGTACGACGTGCTACATTCATGGTATCCTGATCCCTGTTTCCGCAGCAAGGGCATTCCCATACCAGTTTGCCATCTTCATCGCTGGTAATCTGGATTTCTCCATCAAAACCACACTTCTGACAATAGTCACTCTTGGTATTCAATTCCGCATACATAATATTGTCATAAATATGCTGCATAACGGCAAGTACCGCATCCAGATTGTTCTGCATATTGGGCACTTCCACATAGCTTACCGCTCCACCGGGAGACAATTTCTGGAACTGTGCTTCAAAACTCAGTTTGGAAAAGGCATCAATTTCTTCCGTTACATGGACATGATAACTGTTGGTAATATAGTTTTTATCGGTAACTTCGGGAATGGAACCGAAACGCTTCTGTAAGCATTTTGCAAACTTATAAGTCGTGGATTCCAAAGGTGTTCCGTATAAACTAAAATCAATATTGGTCTCTGCTTTCCATTTTGTACATGCATCATTGAGATACTGCATAACTGAGATTGCAAACGGAGTTGCAACCGGATCCGTATGTGATTTGCCTGTCATATAACGGGTACATTCACACAAACCTGCATAGCCGAGAGAAATCGTAGAATATCCGTCATACAGAAGTTTATCAATGGTTTCTCCTTTTTTCAGTCGAGCCAATGCTCCATACTGCCACAAAATCGGAGCCACATCAGAAAGCGTTCCTTTTAGTCTCTCATGACGGCACATCAGTGCACGGCGGCACAATTCCAGACGCTCATCCATGATTTTCCAAAATTTATCAATATCTCTGCCGGATGAGCAGGCAACATCAACCAAATTAAGGGTAACAACGCCCTGATTAAAACGTCCGTAATATTTATTCTGATTTTCTTTATAGTTGCCGGCATTGGCAATATTACCGACACCTGCCTTGGTAAATCTGTCAGGCGTCAGGAAAGAACGACATCCCATACAGGGATAGCAGTCTCCGTTCTTTAATTGTTTCATGATCTTTTCAGAAATGTAATCGGGAACCATACGCTTTGCGGTACACTGTGCAGCCAACTTGGTAATCTCCCAGTATTTGCTGCCTTCCCGGATATTATCCTCTTCCAATACATAAATCAGCTTTGGAAATGCAGGAGTAATATAAACACCTTTTTCATTCTTTACACCCAGAATTCGCTGTCTTAACATCTCTTCAATGATCATCGCAAGATCATCGCGGATGCGTCCTTCCGGAACTTCATTTAAATACATAAACACGGTAACAAACGGTGCCTGACCATTGGTTGTCATTAACGTAATCACCTGATACTGAATCATCTGGACGCCACGTTCAATTTCTTCTTTGACACGGATTTCAGCGATTTCATTAATCTGTTTTTCATTTAAATCGATACCGGCATCCTGATATTCCTTGGTTACCAGACGTCGTATTTTTTGTCGGCTGATATCTACAAAAGGTGCAAGATGAGCCAGAGTAATACTCTGTCCGCCATACTGTGAACTGGCAATCTGAGCGATACTCTGCGTAGCAATATTGCATGCCGTAGAAAAGCTCTTTGGCGTATCAATCATGGTCTCGCTGATTACGGTACCATTCTGAAGCATGTCCTCTAAATTAACCAGACAGCAGTTGTGCATATGCTGGGCAAAATAATCCGAATCATGAAAATGAATCAAACCTTCTTCATGCGCTTTTACGATATCCGGCGGAAGTAAAAAACGACGGGTAATATCTTTACTGACCTCACCGGCCATATAATCACGCTGTACACTGTTTACAACCGGATTTTTATTGGAATTCTCCTGTTTCACTTCTTCATTATTGCATTCAATCAAAGTTAAAATCTGTTCGTCGGTTGAATTCGATTTACGAATCAAAGCTCTTTTATAACGATAGGTAATGTATTTTCTGGCTACCTCAAAAGCAAGCTGCTTCATAATCTGGTTTTCTACCATATCCTGAATTTCTTCGACACTTGGTGTATGTGTCATTTCCATACAAAGCGTCTGTACATTGTCGGAAATCACATCAATCTGTTTGTCTGTCATGCGATCAGCTTCATTAACCTCCCGGTTTGCCTTCTGCACGGCAGCCATGATCTTAGAGATGTCAAATCCCACTTCTTTTCCGCTTCTTTTGATGATTTTCATGAAAAAACCTTCCCCTTCGTATCCAAATCTAGTATTTTATGTCAACATCTTCCACAAGATGTTGCGATTTTAATTATAGGATAGTTCCAATAGAAAAGCAAGGCTTATACAGTTAAAAAACAAATGTATTTTAAAGGCTGTTTAATAAGTAGTATTCTTTCTGTTATTATCGATAATAATTACCGAAAATATTTCTTGAAAATAAAAAAGAGACACGAACTATATTCATAGCAACATGTCTCTCTCTTATACAAAAGCTTATATCAAAGCTATATCAAAGATCATTTCGTCTACTTCGACTCATGATATTCTTCTTCGGTATTGACGCTCCAAACATTCTTTTTATCCGTTACTCCGGCAAGAATATTTTTTACCGCCTCAAAAGAAGTACACATGGAATGATCCAAATTGTTGTAACGGTGCTGTCCGTTACGTCCTACACAGAATAAATTTGGAATCGTATCCAGATAATTTCTTAACTCATCCATCTGTGCATAGGTATCAAAGTAAGCAGGATATGCTTTTTTCACACGTTCTACATGATAATCAAGAACCTTTGATTCATCATCAATCAGTTTCATAGTAACCATTTCCCAGATACCCATTTTGGCAAATTCGTCATCCGACATGCTCCACATCGAATCACCTTCATTGCAAAAATATTCTAATCCCATCCAAACCGTGTGTTCCACATCTTTTACCAGATAAGGTGACCAGTTGTTATAAATCTGGAAACGGCCCATGGAAACATTTTTATCATGTACATAAACCCAGTCATCGGGAACAATATTGCCCATGGTCGGAATGCCGGTCTTGTTTTTGAGATTTAATTTGGATACTAAAACACCGACCGTCATATAATCACGATACGGAAGTCCTGCCGCAATATCTGCATACTGCTTGGGCACATCATTGATTCCGGCAACCAGATCTTTGATTGGCATGGACGAAATCACATAATCGCCGGTCATTTCTTTTCTGACACCGTTTTCTTCATAAACAACGCCCGTTGCAATGTTTGAATCATCTTTCTTAACACCGACAACTTTTGCATTTTTGTAAATGGTGCCCCCTTTTTTTAACACTTCATCTGCCGTCACTTCCCAAAGCTGTCCGGGACCTAATTTCGGATAAGAAAATTCTTCAATCAAAGAGGTATTGACCTTGCGGTTTTTCACTTTAAAAATCTTGCCCAAAGAATCTTTGATAATTCCAAAAATGGAAAGACCTTTGGTTCTTTGTGCCCCCCAGGAAGGATCAATTTGACTCGGATGTCTTCCCCAAAGATTTTCGGTATAATTTTCAAAAAACATCGAATACAGTTTTTTACCAAAACTGTTAATATAGAAATCCTCTAGCGAATTTTCTTTTCTTTTAATAATTGCACTCTTTAAATAACTGAAACCAACAACAATCGTTGTACCAAGTCCCATATTTTTGAAAGTTTCAAACTTTAAGGAAATGGGATAATCAAAGAATTTGCTATTGAAAAAAATACGGGACAGACGATTTCTTTTTAACATCACACGGTCTTCTTTTTCGGGATCGGGACCGCCTGCAGCAACAGTTGCAGTTCTGCCTAAGGCAATATCATCCTTTGCTAAAGACCCTTGTGTAGGCATCATCTTTTCCCACCATTCATTTACGGCATCCACTTTAGAAAAGAAACGATGTCCACCCATATCCATGCGGTTTCCTTTGTATTCCACCGTACGGGAGATACCACCAAATGTATTGCTTTCTTCAAACACAACAACTTCATATTCATCGGAACGATCCAACAATTCATATGCGGCAGTCAATCCGGCCGGTCCTGCACCGATAATTAATACTTTCTTTTTATCCATCTGATATAATACCTCTTAAAAATTAATTACTCAACTTTCCCAGCATAAATCACTGAACATTGCTTGAATAAAACTGGCCTGAGATGTCATCCAATTGCTTACTTGATTTTTAATCAGTTCTGTGATTGCTGAAGAAAAAGTCTGTGTTATATTTACAAACAGAGTCATT
>JAGAJL010000038.1 GCA_017626095.1 Lachnospiraceae bacterium | reverse complement strand
CGATATCTGGCACTGATAAAGGGAGGAGAAGATAAGGTACTGATACCGGCATATAAGGATATGGATCCGTATGATTTGCCGGAAGACTTCTCATACCTGCAGGCACAGGATATGTCCAAGCTTGGGTTTATGCAGGATATGCTTCATGGTATTGGAAAGTTTTTTGCGAAGAAAAGAGATGACCAAAGCAAGGTTTTGGAAATAGGTACAAAGTCAGATGTTAATGCTCTGATAAAGCGTATGTTCATTTTTCTGGAAGATGGGAATTGGGAAAAAGCGGATGAATACTGTGAGAGAATTCTTGATATGGATCCAGAGAATGCTGAAGCGTATATTGGAAAAGTATTAATAAAGTATAATGTCAGACAAATAGAAGACTTAACCACCCTGGTAAAAAAGGAAATATGTAAAGATATAAACTTTATAAGGGCTATGAAATTTTCGTCAGGAGAATTAGAAAGAAAAATACAAATTATTGTTGAAGCAGAAAGGAAAGAAAGGGAAAAGAATATTATAAAACTATTAAACGATGCAGATGAATACCGACTAAAGAATTCTGTAGATGAATTGCAAGTTTATGAAGAAATAATAAAACAGTACCCAGAGGACTATCGAGGCTGGTGGAAAAAAATTGAATATCGGACAAGAGAGTTCATAAACAATATTTCTATTACATATTTGAATAATGCGATTCAATTACAATTAGGTGAAATGGAATGGTTATATGATAGTGTAAAGGCTTCGTTAAACTATAGAGATGATTTGGAATTGGATAAGGATTATAGAAAATGTATTTTTCAAATCGCCAATTGTATTTATGATTTTCTGTTAGTGGAAAAAACAAAACAAATCCAAGAAAAAGAATATGGTATGTCTGATTTGTATAGAGACAAAAACTATTTATCTAAGAAAAGAGGACAGGTTTATAGCGATTACCAGCATCTTATAGATGAAAAAGTTACTATTATAAAAGGAAATGCAATTTTGTCATTTGCTTTATCTATATTAATTATTTTCTTTATGTTACCGTTTGGTTTGCCTATTCATTTTATCTTTGCAATTTGGTTTGTTAGTTATTTAATAATGAGATCCTTTCCATTTGTAATTAATAAACTTCGGATGATAGATAAAATTGAAGAAAATAGAGTGCTAAATGATAAATGCGAAAAAGAATTAGAATTAATCGATTCAAGGATTAAAGATATAAATGATAAAATTTCTAAAAAGGAAAAAGAATTAGAAGATTTTAAGTTGAGTCTTCCTCAATTTGATGTAAATGAAATAAATACATTTTTACTAATGTATGATGAAAATAACATAAATAATACGAATAATGTTCATGAAAAAATAAGTGTAATAGAAGAAAATGCTATATTCTTTCAAAAAGAAAAGGAAAAAAGAGGAGGAATAATAAGCCAAATGTATGGGTTAAATCCTGAAGATTTAGCAAAAATATAATGATATGATATTAACATGTTAATTATTAATTAATTGAAGCAGAGCAGTTTACTGCTCTGCTTCAATATTAATAAACCTCTTTAAAATAATTGGGATCTTCTAACTTTCCTTCGAGTAGCTGTTCTGTCTCGTTTTTCTCCCCAATCAACAATAAATAAAATTTGGTCACTGCCATTTTAACATATGGATTTACCCACAACATGCCAACGCCAAAAGATAAAATACCCAACAAATACATACCTAAAAAGCTTGCCTGAAGGTACAGATATTTCAGACGGTTTCCTTTCATAAGTGCTTTGCTTTTCGCCAGCAATTTGGAAGGATTCTCATCAGGATAGTCAATGATTAAAAAGAAAACCAATGTATAATCCAGATAAATCACAGTAATCAGGATGAACATCAGAATTCCGGTTATTATGGATGCTGCCATCCAGAAAACATTGGCAAGATCCCTGGATAAGAAAAACATGCAGGTTATAAAAGGAATACTGGGTATGAGCATCCGTATGATAATAAGGAAATATGCAATAATGGTCTGGTCTGCCAGATTTTTAAAACCATACCACATTTCATTTACCATAACCGGATCCTTGGAACGGATATATTTTAGACATATCCGGTTTTGTCCGACAATAAAAACGGTCATGATAAAAGCAATAATCAAACCTACGGATATATCAATTAAATCACGGATAGTACTGTTGCTAACCGACATATTAGATATAAGCAGCGTAGGAAGATTCGTAAGAAAGCGGGCAAGCATATAAGCAATGACAATGGTTGCATATCTGCCTGCAAGACAACCTCTGGCAGTTGCCTTTATTTCCGATGTATTCAGTTTCATAAAAATATTCAAAACCTTTCTTTAGCCGGCCTGATTGATATTCATGCCTTTATATTTGGTCGAGTCTTGTAATTTTAAATCTTTCTGATAAGGATTTTCTTCGTTGTAATACTTAATCTGCGTACGGGTTTCGCCACCTGCAACATAGCTTCGTCCGCATTCGGGACAGACAGCGGTTTTTAGTGATACACTTGCCTGTAAAACCTTGCCATTGTTCGTGGCAGCTTTTTTGTAGGCATTGGAAACATGCTCCTGTTCATGCCCCATAACTGCGGCAGCAGACGCACCCGGAGAAATATGAGAGGGCGATTTAAAAGAAACCATCTCATTGGAGCCATCCTGATATTTTCGGTTTTTACATGTTTCGCATTCTGCGGGAGAAGACTTTGCGCCCGCCTTTTTCTCAGTTGATTCGCCCGGATTTAAAATCGGTTTGGAATCATCCTGACCGGAAACAGCGAAAGAACCATAGCTGCTATATGCACTGTACGGGGAAAAAGAACCCTGAATTCCCATATTCATACCAGATACCTCCTTTGTGTTAAATAATCATTGAATAATATTTCTGTTTCAAATTTAATATATAATATTTATTTCAGATTATAATATCATTTTCAGATACAAATTCTATTTTGAGATTTTCATATCTTTTTTTATTAAAGAAAGAATGTATTAAAAGTTTATACCGTATAATTCCTTTAATGTGTTTAGTTCTTCTTCGAAAGAAACGCCTGTCAGACTTTCGTATTGTGTATTAAATTCCTGATACATTTCGGGATCGCTAAATACCTGATAAACAGATACCGTTGTGGTCACGGTTGACAATACCATGGCAATTACCGAAAGAATAACACAACTTCTGGCTGCGGGAACCATTTGCTGCTTATGTCCCTTTGATAAGATGGCAAAAAGTATGGATAGCGATCCAAAAAAGATGGAAGATAATATAAAACAACCACACGTGCAGGAAAGAATTGCACAAATCACGGAAAAAACCAGAAACAGATTTGGTACTATGATGACCTTTCCCGGGGGTGTGTTTTGTGACTGTTCTGAGTAATAGTCCATAGGAAACCTCCATATTGTTAAATTTTATTTTAACACGAAATGCTGATTGAATAAAGAGCCAATTTCTAATATAATTATGAAAGAAATGTGACGAAATCATAAAAAAGAAATGAAAAGATTTTGTCTGTTTTTCTTTAAAAATAAGGGTTTTGCAAATGATTGGAAGGAGAAACGGGTTATGAAAAAGAAATGGTTGGCACTATTCTTGTGTGTCAGTATGACGGTATCGCTTTTTGGCTGTCAGAGTAAAGCACCCACAGAGAGTACGGATGAGGTAACGGAGACGGAGGCTACACAGGATACTGACGAAGTCAAAGAGGAGCCACAAACAGAGGAAAGCGCAGAAAAAGAAGAACCGGAAGAGGAAGAAGAACTGGCTTCTTTAATGGGCTACAACATGGTTGAGGATGGAGATTTTTCTGAAGGAAAAGAAAAATGGTTTCTTTATTTGAATGCCGGCACAGCCTCTATGTCTTATGAAAATGAAGAGTTGTCTGTAAACATTACCGGTGTCGGAAAAGAAGAGCACGGGGTTCAGATTTATTATGACGGATTTACTTTGGAAACCGGATGTGAATATGAAATCCAGTTCGATGCTTCTTCGACGGTAGAGAGAACTATTCAATATCGTTCCCAGATCAATGGCGGCGATTATCATGCATACAATGGGGAGTATCTGGTTTTGACCCCCGAAACGCAGCATTTTGATATTAAATTTACCATGGAAGAAGGAAGTGATCCTGCTCCCAGACTTTGCATGAACATGGGTTATATTGAGGGCAATGATCCCGGTGAGCATACGGTTGTATTTGATAATTTTGATTTTCAGTGTATCGATGAAAGCGGAAGGATCAAACCTGAGGCAGCAGTGGAAACACCGTCTGTTCAGATCAATCAGATCGGTTATCGCCCGGATGATGTAAAAAAAGCAGTATTCTGCGGAGATGATATTGATGAGACATTCTGTGTTGTGGATGCCACATCGGGAGAAAGTGTGTTTGAAGGCAAAGTCGGAACGGCTGCAGTAAACAAAAATACAAAAACCAATGAAGCTGCCGGAGATTTTACGGCTCTTACCACACCCGGTACATATAAGATTGTGGGTGACAAATGTGGAGAATCTTATGAATTCACCATTGGAGAAGGTATCTATGACGAAGCATTAAATGATGCGGTTCGCATGCTTTATATGCAAAGATGCGGTACGGAACTGACAGAAGAGTTTGCCGGTGATTTTGCACATCCGATTTGCCATGCTGATAAAGCTGTGATTTACGGTACATCAAACAAAATTGACGTTTCCGGCGGATGGCATGATGCCGGAGATTATGGCCGTTATACGGTATCCGGCGTAAAAGCGGTTGCAGATCTTTTATTAGCATACCAAAAATATCCCAATGCATTTTCCGATGATTTAAATATTCCGGAAAGCGGAAACGGTGTACCGGATATTTTAGATGAAGCCAGATATGAATTGGAATGGCTTTTCAAAATGCAGGCATCCGACGGAGGGGTTTACCACAAGGTAACCTGTGCTAATTTCCCGGAAACCGTAATGCCGCAGGAAGAAGTTGAAGAATTGATTGTATCGCCTGTTTCAACTACGGCAACCGGTGATTTTGCGGCAATTATGGCGATGGCATATGAAGTATACGGGGATGTGGATGCTTCTTTTGCAGATGCCTGTCTTGGGGCAGCAAAAAAAGCAGCAGCTTATCTTGATAAAAATGAAAATCAGCCTTTTACCAATCCGGAAGAGATTGTAACAGGTGAGTATCCGGATAACTTTGATGCAGATGAACGGTTCTGGGCATATGCGGAATTATTTAAAGCAACCGGTGATCCGGCATACGAAACAGCTGCAGCTGATATGGATTTGGAAAAAGTAAAATACGGTCTTGGCTGGGCAGACGTTGGCTATTATGCTGCTTATGCATATTTGACAAGCGAATATACAAATGACACTTTTGCAAAAGATGTTATGACAAAAATGGATGACGGTGCGGCACAGATTGTTAAAAATATTGGCAAAGACACCTATGGTTGTTCTATTTTTAAGGACTATGTCTGGGGAAGCAATATGTTAGCCGCAGATAACGGTATGATGCTTTCTCTGTATGCGGAAGTATCAGGGAAAGACTATTCGGCAGAGACAAAAGCGCAGTTGGACTACCTGCTTGGCAATAACGGCAACAGTTACTGTTTCCTAACGGGTTACGGAACCCTGTCTCCCGAAGGAACACATCACAGACCCAGTCAGGTGCTTGGAACAACCCTGAAAGGTATGCTGGTCGGCGGTCCGAATGCCGGATTAGAAGATCCTTATGCGGCAGCAGTATTAAAGGGAAAACCACAGGCACTTTGCTACGTAGATAATTCACAAAGTTATTCATGTAACGAAATTACCGTTTACTGGAATTCACCTTTGATTTATCTGTTAGCAGAAGCTAAATAAACGAACAGCGAGAGAAAGAAAATGGACATTAATCAGGTTTTAAGTGAAGAATTAAAGGTACAAAAATGGCAAGTGGATGCAGCCGTTCAATTGATTGACGAGGGAAACACCATTCCGTTTATTTCCCGTTATCGAAAAGAAGTGACCGGTGCACTGAATGATGAGGTGCTCCGTAATCTGCATGAACGTCTGACGTATCTGCGCGGATTGGAAGAACGGAAAGAAACGGTACTTGCGAGTATCGAAGAGCAGGGCAAACTGACCGAAGAATTAAAAGCTAAAATTGTGGCGGCTCAGACCATGGTTGCTGTGGAAGATTTATACAGACCGTATAAACCCAAGAGAAAAACCCGCGCATCGGTTGCCAAAGAGAAAGGACTGGAGCCGTTAGCAAATATAATTTATCTGCAGATGACGAATAAACCGGTAGAAAAGGAAGCAGAGGCTTACTTAGATTCGGAAAAGGGTGTGGAAACGGTCGAAGACGCTATTGCAGGAGCAAAAGATATTTTGGCCGAAGCAATTTCGGATGAGGCGGATTACCGTACACGTATTCGTTTCTTGACGGAAAAAGAAGGAAATATTGTTTCTGAAGCAAAGGATGAGGAAGCACAAAGTGTTTATGAAATGTACTATCATTTTTCGGAAACTGTGAAAAAGATTGCCGGACACCGCATTTTGGCTTTAAACCGTGGAGAAGCTGAAAAGATTCTGACGGTTAAAATAGAAGCACCGGTCGAAAAGATTCTTTCTTATCTGGAACAGGAAGTGATTGTAAGAGACAACAAATATACCAATGACATTTTAAAGGATGTTGTAAAAGACAGCTATGAAAGACTGATTGCACCATCCATTGAGAGAGAAATCCGCACCATGCTGACAGAAAAGGCAGAAGAGGGTGCCATTGCTGTGTTTGGTAAAAATTTAAAGCAACTTTTAATGCAGCCTCCGATTGCCGGAAAGGTTGTATTGGGATGGGACCCTGCATTTCGAACCGGTTGTAAGCTGGCTGTTGTGGATGAAACGGGAAAAGTTTTGGACACCAAAGTGATTTTTCCGACCGCACCACAAAATAAAGTGGCCGAAGCCAAGGCAGAGCTTAAGAAACTGATTCAAAAATACCATGTTTCTCTGATTTCTGTCGGAAATGGAACGGCGTCCAGAGAATCGGAACAGGTCATTGTGGATTTTATCAAAGAAAGCGGACTTCCGGTTTCTTATGTGATTGTAAATGAGGCGGGAGCCAGTGTATATTCTGCTTCCAAGCTTGCGACAGAAGAGTTTCCGAATTTTGATGTCGGACAAAGAAGTGCCGCTTCCATTGCCAGAAGACTGCAGGATCCGCTTGCAGAGCTGGTTAAGATTGATCCGAAATCAATTGGCGTCGGACAGTATCAGCATGACATGAATCAGAAAAAACTGGATGAAGCGCTTTGCGGTGTTGTCGAAGACTGCGTAAACAGCGTGGGAGTTGATCTCAATACGGCTTCCGTGCCGCTTCTTTCCTATATTTCAGGTATTACCAAAGTGATTGCCAAAAACATTGTTGCTTACAGAGAAACCAATGGTGCGTTCCAAGAGAGAAAAGAACTGTTAAAGGTTGCTAAGCTTGGTCCTAAGGCATATGAACAATGTGCAGGCTTCTTGCGCATCCGGGACGGTAAAAACCCCTTGGATGCAACCAGTGTTCATCCGGAGGCTTATGATGCGGCAAAAGCATTATTGGAAAAAACAGGTCAGACGCTTTCCGATGTCGGACATGCGAAGCTTTCCCTCCCCAAGGCCGGAAGCAAAGAAATGAAGGCTCTGGTTGACGAACTCGGTGTCGGTGAGATGACACTTATGGATATTGCGAAAGAATTGGAAAAGCCTTCCCGTGATCCGCGTGCTGATATGCCGGCTCCCATTTTGCGCAGTGATGTTATGAATATGGAAGATTTAAAACCCGGCATGCGATTAAAAGGAACTGTCCGCAATGTCATTGATTTTGGTATCTTTGTGGATATTGGCGTGCATCAGGATGGTCTGGTACATATTTCCAAGATTACGGACCGCTATATCAAGCATCCGTTAGAAGTAGTCAGCGTAGGTGATATTGTGGAAGTAGAAGTGCTCAGTGTCGATCTTGCCAAGAAGAGAATTCAGTTAACGATGAGATTTTCATAAGAGGAATACCATGGAACAGCAGGATTTTGCAAAAAGGTTGCACCTATGTGATGACGTATGTGCGTATATGGAAAAACAGGGGGCTTTCTGTCAGAAGGTGGGAATACATAATATCAAGCAGAATTTCCGTTATGAATTGCTGAAATTTTCTGTATATCTGGCAGATTCCGATCAATTGATTGAAACGGAAGAGGTTATCTTTATCCGCAAAATGTTGCAGGTGGAGTCTGTTACAAATGATTTAAAGGTTTTAAAAAATCGAGAGCATATTCCGTTTGGGTATTGCATGGACGTGCCCAAGGTGTTTCAGCTTGCCGTTCTGATTGATAGGGAAAATCAACGAATATGTCCTTTTAGAAACCAATGCACACAGATTCTTTTGGACACCATGAAGTTGTTTGGCCAAATGTTTATTGCGTTGCATAAAAACGAAGTTTTTGAAAAAGCGGCGAAGGCCTATACCTTTTATATTTCTGCATTGGAAAGCTATTTGAAAGAGTTTGGTGTCAGTCATAATTCGAAAGAGAAGTTGTATCCCATTCCGGAATTGGAGCTTTTGAATCAGAAAAAACAGGAAGATGAAGATGCGGGGATTGCAACGAAGAAAGAAAGTGACACTGAGTTCGAAGAATATGATTCTGCAATACATCAGGAAGAAGCAAAGGCAAAAGATATAAAGTTAAAAAATGCAAAACGAAAAGACGATGATGACACTTCACTGGAAGATAAGCTAAATGAATTTCATGACATGGTCGGTCTTACCGGTGTAAAAGCAGAAGTGGATGCCTTAATCAGCCTACTTCGTATTCAGAAACTTCGAAAGGAGCGCGGACTTCAAAATTCTGAGATATCCAAGCATATGGTCTTTAGCGGAAATCCCGGAACGGGGAAAACAACGGTTGCGCGTATTCTGGCAGGAATATATAAGGATTTGGGGATTTTGGAAAAAGGTACCCTGATTGAGGTGGACCGCTCCGGACTGGTCAAAGGATTTGTGGGTCAGACTGCCATTCAGGTAAAAAAAGTCATCAAAGAAGCCATTGGCGGCATTTTATTTATTGATGAGGCCTATACTCTGGTCAATCGTGGTGATAATGATTTTGGACAGGAAGCAATCGATACTATTTTAAAAGCGATGGAAGACCATAGGGATGAGTTGATTGTTATCGTGGCAGGTTATCCGGATTTAATGGAAGAGTTTTTGAATTCTAATCCCGGGTTGAAATCCCGTTTTAACAAATTTATTTACTTTGAAGATTATACAAAAGAAGAGCATCTTCAAATTATACAAAAAATGTGTAAAGCACAGGACTATATTCTGCCGGATGAAACGCTATATGCATTGGATCAATACTTTACAAAGGTGTTATCAGATAAGCCGGAGAATTATGCAAATGCCAGAGAAATCCGTAATTTATTGGAAAGTGCCATTTTGAATCAGGCAACGCGCATGATTAAAGTGCCAAATCCTACGACAGAGGAATTGCAGACACTTCTGGTGGAAGATTTTGTGCTTTAGTGTATTATTGGGGTTTTTATGATTACGGAATAAGAAAAAATATGCAAATTTCCAAAATTTGATTTATCGAAGTTTTTGTATTAGATTTTTCGAAATTTTTGTATATGGTTGACTAGGCAGATAGAATGGTTTATAATCACCAATTGAAAAGAACAATTCTTCGGGGTTGGGTTAAATTCCCTACCGGCGGTAAAGCCCGCGAGCGTTTTTCGCATGATCCGGTGTGATTCCGGAGCCGACAGTATAGTCTGGATGAGAGAAGAAAGTCGAAAGAACCGTTGAAACGGTTTGGCTTTTATGTGCATTTTAGCAGATTGTGATATCCCCGATGTTATGCATCGGGGATTTTTTTGCGACAAATACACAAAACAGAAGAAGTGTCCTTAAAAAAATGCTTTTGCGCATTCATTTGAAAGGAGAACTCAATCATGAGTGAAAACACAACACAAGTAACTGTAAACAAGAGAACGACAAAAAGAATTAGCGTCCGCAAACTGACCGGAACAGCCATGCTTTCGGCAATTGCATATGTTTTGATGTTTTTGGATTTTTCCGTTCCGTTTATGCCAAGCTTTATTAAGATGGATTTATCGGAACTTCCTGCATTGATTGGTGCTTTTGCATATGGCCCTGTTGCCGGAGTTGTCATTTGTCTGGTAAAAAATGTAATTCATCTGATGATTACAACAACCGGTGGCGTTGGTGAACTTAGTAATTTCTTGCTGGGAGCTTCATTTGTACTTGTTGCCGGAGGAGTGTATCGATTCAAAAAGACCAGAAAAGGCGCTTTAATCGGCTCTGTCCTTGGAGCATTTATTATGGGTGTATTCAGTATTATTTCTAACTATTTTCTGGTATATCCCATTTACTACAATTTCATGCCTCAGGATGCAATTCTTGCAGCATATCAGTTGATTTTCGGCGGTGTGAAAAATATTCTGGAATGTCTGATCGTATTTAATGCACCTTTTACTTTTATAAAGGGTATGATCAGCGTGGTTATCACATTTATTATTTATAAACGAATTTCTCCTATTTTGAAGGGGACTGAAGAATAATAAAAGTTGAAGATTATAAAATGGAAGACACACAGGATTTAACTACTTCTAAAAATATAAAAGAGGCTTTTGATGAAGGTATGATACTTTTGTCAAAAGCCTTTTTTATTATTTCTTTTTCGAATTTATGTTCCCGACATTCGCATTCTTCATGTATTCTTTTCGGGAAGTTAAATTTGATAAGGGAGTTTTGACAGGAAAACGTTTGACCGGCAGGCATATATATGTTTGGCCGGCAGGCATGTATATTGCTTGCACTTTTGTGGAAATCAAGTATAATAAAATATGTATGACTATGCATTTTTGCTTGTGCTAGGAGAAGTATAACATGGAAAATCAGCAGGATTTTGTAGAAGAAAAACGAACCTATGAAAATGAAAACGATAAAACCAATTCAAATCAAGAAGAATACGATGAAACCAATTCGGATGAAACCACAAAAAATCAAGATGAGCTATCCGAAGAATATACATATGAGACCCCTGAGGGAGATCCGTTGTATGAAATAGATGTTCAGATTAAAGCATCAGATTTATTTGACTATTCTCTCAGGCATTCCTATACTTCGTTAGGAGGTCTGCTTTCTACGATTGTCGGTATTTTGATGATATACGCATATTTTGCAAAAAATGCCAGCCCGTTATATTTGATTTTTGGAATTATTGTTGTATTTTATATTCCGGTAAATCTGTTTTTGATGTCACGCCAGCAGGCAATGCAGGAAACTTTCCAAAAGCCACTTCACTATGCTTTTTATGAAAACGGAATGGAAGTATCGCAGGATGATATCAAGGAAATGATTGGATGGGATTATATTGTTAAAGCAGTAGCAACCTCCAAGAGTATTATTGTCTATACCGGAAAAAACAGAGCATCTATTTTTCCGCGCAGGGATTTGCAACCGGATGCAACCGCATTGATTCGTGTATTATCAACACACGTAGATCCAAAAAAGATGAAAATAAAGCAATAATATGATACCAGGGTCAAAAGGTCATACTTTTCATGCTCGCATGAAAAAGGCAAAGAAGCATACTGGCACTATCAACTTTAGGTTAAAATAAAAATATGGTAATAGAAACATTTCATGACAAAGAAACGTATCAATTAGGATACCAAATTGGAAAAAATGCAAAAGCCGGTGATATTTACGCTTTAATCGGTGATTTGGGAGTTGGAAAGACTGTTTTTACACAAGGTGTAGCAGCCGGACTGGACATTAATGAGCCGGTCAACAGTCCGACTTTTACCATTTTGCAGGTATATGATGAAGGAAGATTACCCTTTTATCATTTTGATGTCTATCGCATCGGTGATCCGGAAGAGATGGAAGAAATCGGATACGAAGACTGCTTTTTCGGAGAGGGGATTTGTCTGGTTGAGTGGGCCAATCTGATTCGGGATATTATGCCCAAAGAGACTAAATGGATTACGATTGAAAAAAATCCGGAAAAAGGTTTTGATTACCGCAAGATAACGTTATCGGATGATGTCCCGGTATAGGGGAAAGGGCAAAAATCGATAGAATATCTATTCATTGAAATATAAATGATGAGAAAGAGGAAACATTTTAGACAGTCAGGTGAGTAATCTATGAAAATTCTTGCAATTGACAGTTCGGGACTGGTAGCCAGTGTCGCCGTTACGGAAGATGACAGGCTGCTTGCCGAATATACCATTGATTATAAAAAAACGCATTCACAGACTTTACTTCCTATGTTAGATGAAGTGAAGCGTATGATAGAGCTGGATTTAGCAACGATTGATGTTGTGGCCGTAGCGGCAGGCCCTGGATCTTTTACCGGGTTGCGCATTGGTTCTGCAACTGCGAAGGGAATCGCCGAAGCATTGGATAAACCAATTGCTGAAATTCCTACCATGGATGCCATGGCATATCAGCTTATTGGATATGAAGGCATCGTCTGCCCGATTATGGATGCCAGACGCAATCAGGTTTATACCGGATACTATTCCTTTGTAAAAGAGGAAAAATGCGATCAGACAGTAGTTACTTTTGATGAGACAGGTCTTGCTTTTGTTGTTGAAAAACCGCAGTTTGTTGCAGACATGCATGAGGTAATTGGCGAGCTGAATGATATCGGCAGACCGGTTATGTTTTTAGGAGATGGCGTGCCTGTGCAGAAAGCTGATATCCAGACTGAGTTAAAAGTGCCTTATGGGTTTGCGCCGGCTAACTGTAACCGGCAACATGCTTCTGCTGTGGCTGTTTTGGCAGCACAATATGCGAAAGAAGGAAAATTGGTTAAGGCATATGAGCACAAACCGGAATATCTTCGTCTGTCACAGGCAGAAAGAGAACGTCTGGAGAAAGAAAATGCAGCAAAATAATGAGAATCAGATGCGGGAAGAATTTAATGCCGGTAGAAACAAATCCCGGAATGCTGATAAGTAAAACGGATACAGATATGGAAGTACAGATTGTTAAAATGTCGGCAGATGATGTTGACCGTGTAGTAGAAATCGAACAGGAATGTTTTAGTATGCCGTGGACAAAACAGGGATTTTTAGAGGCGCTGCAACAAAATAATTCTTTCTATTTTGTTGCAAAAATCGGAACACAGATTGTTGGTCATTGTGGTGCATACGGTGTGTGCAATGAAGGTGACATCAATCAGGTAGCAGTGACAAACGCATATCGCAGGCAGGGAATTGCCAGACGAATGGTATCTACGATGATGGAAGAAATGAAAAAGCACGGCTTTTTGGAAATCACTCTGGAAGTAAGAGCCGGGAATACTTCTGCGATTACACTATATGAGAGTCTTGGATTTGTGCAGGAAGGCATCCGGAAGAATTTCTATGAGAAACCGACGGAAGATGCCATCATCATGTGGAAAAGATAATAACAGAAAATACCATCATGTGAAAAGATATATAAAAGGAAATTCCATTATTGAGTGGAAAAGATAAACAACAGCGGAAAACATTTCCGCTAGGATTCAGGATACATGTTCCTATATAATAATCAGTGATTAGCAAATGCTAACTAAAGCGATCTTATATGGCGTAAGGTTGTTAAGGGCAAATGAAGAAAAAGAAAGGGACATGAATTATGAAAAAATTTGAAAATCATATTTTAAAAGAGGTTTTCTGTAATAAGTGCGGAAAGCAGATTAAGGTTGAAAACGGAATGATTCGAGAGGGTTGTTTCGAGGTAAAACAGACATTTGGCTATTTTTCGCATAAAGACGGAGAAACACAGACCTGGGATTTGTGTGAAGATTGTTACGATGAGTTCGTTCATTCTTTTCAAATTCCGGTAACCAGTAAGGAAGAAACGGAGCTTATATAAATGTTAGATGTATGTCTTCTCGGAACAGGGGGCATGATGCCCTTACCCTATCGGTATCTGACATCCATGATGGCCAGATACAATGGAAAAAGCATATTGATTGACTGTGGAGAAGGCACACAGATTGCAATGAAAGAAAAGGGGTGGAGCCCGAAACCAATCGATATTATGTGCTTTACCCATTATCATGCAGATCATATCAGTGGCTTGCCGGGATTGCTTCTTACCATGGGCAATGCAGAACGGACGGAGCCGCTTTTGATGATTGGTCCAAAGGGGCTTGAAAGAGTTGTGAATTCCCTACGGACGATTGCACCGGAGCTTCCGTTTTCGATTGTTTTTCATGAGATATCAGAAGAAGAAGAAAGTATTCCTTTTGAGGGATTTCATATTGATGCTTTTCGGGTGCACCATAATGTGATTTGTTATGGATATCGTATTGTGGTAGAACGAAAAGGAAAGTTTATGGTTGACAAGGCGAAAGAGCAGAATATTCCTGTTTCGTGCTGGAACCGGCTCCAACACGGAGAAACGGTTGAGCACGAGGGCAAGCTGTTTACTCCCGATATGGTTATGGGAGAGGTACGAAAAGGAATTAGCGTAACCTATTGTACGGATACCAGACCTACAGCTTTAATCGAACAATATGCCAAAAATGTGGATTTGCTGATTTTAGAAGGAATGTATGGTGAGCCGGATAAACTGCCCAAAGCCAAGGAACATAAGCACATGATGTTTTCGGAAGCTGCCGCAATTGCAGCAAAAGCGCAACCGAAGGAGCTGTGGCTTACCCATTACAGTCCGTCGTTGACACGTCCGGAGGAATATATCCGTGACATGAAAAAAATATTCCCACGTATTCATACTGCCAAGGATGGCAGAACCGTTGAGTTAGAATTTGAGGAAGAATAAGTTGATGAAAATGTTTAAGGGAACCAAGGGAATGGTAATCCTGGTATTTTTAGTGTTATTGGTTCTAGGTTATTACTTTTATCTGTCAAACCGGAGCATGCCGGAAAAAACAGAAGAGGTAAGTGTTGAAACCATGACTGCCAGCCAGAAGGTTTTGAGTAGAAATCTGGAAACCAATTATCCGCCATCTCCCAGAGAAGTGGTCAAATACTTCAGTGAAATTACAGAATGCTATTATAACGAAGAGCATACCGATGAGGAACTTCGGGAACTTGGACTAAAGATGCGGGAAATATATGATGACGACCTGGTTGCAAACCAGACAGAAGAAATGTATTTGTCTTTGTTGAAATCGGATGTCGAAGAGTATAAGCAAAACAATCGGACGATTTCCAGTTTTTCTCCGTCTTCCAGTGTAGATGTGGAAACATTTACAAAAGATGGGTACGAGTGTGCAAAGCTTTATTGCGTTTATGATATCAAACAGGATGGTTTGCTTTATCAGACTACGCTTTGCTTTATTTTAAGAAAAGATGAAAATTCACATTATAAAATATATGGTTGGAAAGCCGTGAAGGCCGAAAATTAAGAATAGGAAGTGTAATTGTGACAGAAGATATCTATATTTTGGGAATCGAAAGTTCGTGTGATGAAACAGCGGCTTCTGTTGTAAAAAACGGCCGGGAAGTTTTGAGCAACGTAATTTCTTCCCAGATAGATTTACATACATTATACGGAGGAGTAGTCCCTGAAATTGCCTCCAGAAAACATATCGAAAGAATTAACCAGGTGGTGCAACAGGCGCTGAGAGAAGCACAAATGACCTGGGATGATATCACTGCAATTGCCGTAACCTACGGACCGGGACTTGTTGGAGCACTTTTAGTTGGGGTTTCATTTGCCAAATCGCTTGCTTTTGCACTGAATAAGCCTTTGGTCGGAGTTCATCATATTGAGGGACATATCAGTGCTAACTATATTCAGCATAAAGATTTAGAACCGCCTTTTGCGTGTCTCGTTGTGTCCGGCGGGCATACGCATTTGGTAGTTGTGGAAGATTATGGAAAATATCAGATTTTGGGTGCAACCAGAGATGATGCGGCAGGAGAGGCTTTTGACAAAGTCGCCCGTGCAATTGGTCTGGGATATCCGGGTGGTCCTAAAATCGATAAGATTTCCAAAGAGGGAAATCCGGATGCGATTCCTTTTCCAAGGGCGAAAGTGGATGGAAACGAATATGATTTTAGTTTCAGCGGATTAAAGTCGTCGGTTCTTAATTACATCAATTCCTGTGAAATGAAGCATGAAACGGTTCCGACTGCAGACGTTGCCGCTTCTTTCCAAAAAGCGGTTGTTGATGTATTGGTGGATCATGCCATGATGGGCGTAGAAAAATATGGTTTTAAAAAGCTTGCCATTGCGGGAGGCGTGGCTTCTAATTCTGCATTGAGAGCTGCTTTTGAAAAAACATGCAAAGAACATGACGTTTTATTTTATTGTCCAAGCCCTATCCTGTGTACTGATAATGCGGCCATGATAGCTGCTGCAGGCTATTATGAATATGTACAGGGGAATCGAAGTGGCTGGGACTTGAACGCGGTTCCGAATTTAAAATTGGGAGAACGATAAAATGAAAACAACTGCCATAGTATTAGCAGCGGGGCAGGGAAAAAGAATGGGTTCAGACGTCGCAAAGCAGTTTTTGCTCTTGGACGAAAAGCCTGTTCTTTATTATTCTCTGAAAAACTTTGAGGAAAGCTCCGTGGATGAAATTATTCTTGTGACCGGTGAGGATATGCGGGAATACTGCAAAGAGCATATTGTAGAAAAGTATCATTTTAAAAAAGTGAAAAAGATTGTTGCAGGTGGCAAAGAGCGCTATCATTCGGTCGCTTGTGGACTTTTTGCGGCAGATAAAGAATGCGACTATGTTTTTATTCATGACGGAGCAAGACCGTTTACTACTTCTTCTATTATAGAAAAAGGAATGGAAGCGGTTCAAATATATAAAGCTTGTGTGATTGGTATGCCGGTCAAGGACACCATTAAAATCAGTGACGCAGACGGATTTGGAGTTAGCACCCCCAAACGCAGTCTGGTATGGATGATTCAGACGCCGCAGATTTTTGAATTTCAACTGATAAAAGGTGCCTATGAAAAACTTTTGCAAAATGAAGAGCAACTGATAAAGGATGGGATTGCCGTAACGGATGACGCTATGGTTGCCGAATTGTTTACAGATCAGAAAGTGAAATTCGTTGAAGGCAGTTATCAGAATATAAAACTGACAACGCCGGAAGATTTGGAAATTGCCCAATTGTTTTTGAGGCAGGAAAAAAAGTGAGTACAAAATAAATAGCCATATATTGTACTGATTTATGGAATAAATAACTCATTAAAATGAGTTGACAAATTTTGTGAAAATTTTTGTGAAAAAAATTGAAAAAAGTTATTGACTCTAAAAAATAACTTTGGTAGAATAACACTTGCGTCGGCTGAGAGAAAACAGTCGAACACGAGTGGAGAGGTATCGAAGTGGTCATAACGAGGCGGTCTTGAAAACCGTTTGTCCGCAAGGGCGCGTGGGTTCGAATCCCACCCTCTCCGTTAGGCTTTCAAAGCCTTTCAATAAAGATGGTTAAAAAGTGTTAATTCAACTTTTTTGGAGAAGTACCCAAGAGGTTGAAGGGGCTCCCCTGGAAAGGGAGTAGGTCGTTAATAGCGGCGCGAGGGTTCAAATCCCTCCTTCTCCGTTGGTAATCTTCAAAACCATAAGAACCTTGAAAACTAAACAGCAATGCAACCCTGAAAAATTCCAAGAGAAAATTTCAGAACGTCTCGAAAGAGACAAACCAAAAACAGTAAAGAAAGAACGGTTAAAATTAGCCAAGTTGATTTTGACTGGGACCAAAGATG
>JAGAJL010000037.1 GCA_017626095.1 Lachnospiraceae bacterium | reverse complement strand
TTATGAAAATGAAAAATATCTGTGCACAGACAAAGAAAAAGTAACGCAACGTGTATTGAGGAAAAACAAAGAAGTCCCACATGCCGCATAAATACTGGCATTGTGGGACTTTTGACTGCAAAAAAGTGTCAAAGACGAGATGATAGCATACCTATATTCTTTTTTCCATATTTTTTTAGCATTTTCCATATTTGTCAATACCAATTCCCCAATCCTCTGATCCACTCTCCTCAGCAGTCCCTCTCTGACCGCGCCAATCAAAAGGCATACGGTCAAAATGCAAAGCACAAGCCCCTTACAATTCTTTCTGTTCCAGTACAGCGATAAATTTCTCAATATATCTGCATAAAAGAAATACACAGTCATAACAGGAGTAAAACCAGTAAAACTGCCCGGGCAGTGCCGGTACAAAAATCACCAAGATACATATTGGCATGAATAAGCACGATCATGTACATCACAATGATCCACAATAATTCATGATTGGAATTTCTGGTAGCTGCTTTCATACTGCTTCATTCCTCATCCTTAACATTATTCCCCATAAGAATACCAGCATTTATCTATACAGTCATCCGCCAGTTTCATAGCACGCTCCACTACCACATCAGAATTGTAATGATTGTGTTCTCCCCATCTTCCAAGACCAATTATATTTCTCGACTCCGCAAATTTTAATAAATCCCTCATGATTTCCGGTTTGTTGATCGTGTTTAAAGGATATGCATATTCATTCATATACCGGAAATTTTCATCTCCTTTATATTCTGCACATCTTTCTCTTCTTGTCTCCAGCCAGTATCCTCTGCTTCCCTCACAGAAATTATGCCTTACCAGAATTCTGTGGTATGGCTTATCCCTGCCCGGAATATAGATCCAATGTGCCGCGGTATCCAGATTATCGGGAACATAACGCGTTTCCACGGCACTGCTTTTCAGCTCACGGATCGATGATGTCAATTCTTCCGGCATCCCGCTTATATGGACAAATTCATTCCATGGAATCGTGGTGATGATATGATCCGCCTCGAAGCATTCTCCCGATGCGACGCGCACCTGTCTCTTATCGCAGTCAATGGTGTTTACCGTCTGACCATATAATACATGATCCGGCATGGACTTTGCAATGCGTTCCCACACCTCTCCGTATCCGTATTTCTTCGGATAATAAAAGCTGGCGTGACCAGGCTGGGTTCCGTAAGCCTTATGGGCAAGACAGGAACGCAAGGTCTCCTCAAAGCTCACATCGGGGAGCTTCTCAAGCCAATAGGTTCCCAGCTCATTCAGTTCATCCGCAAACATCTTCTGATTGTATGGGAGCATATAATCCTCGGCAATTTTTTCTCCCAATTTCCATTTGATCCAGTCCACAAACCTTTCCGGCATGGGTTCTTTCCTATTACATCCGGCCCCGGAAATAGATATCAGGTAGGATATCTGATGTTCCATATCCATCTGCCAGATATTCGCCTCGAAAGGATGGCTTATGGTCATTTGGTCCAGCTCAATCCTGCTGTCCCTCTCATACAGATTCCATTCACTTTCAGGCAAAAAGCGAAACAGGAATTCATTAACCTTCGGTCTTCTCACATCGAGGAAATGCCCTCCGCCGATATCGAAAGGGCTGCCATCGACCTCCACGCTCCTGCACAGTCCTCCCGCAACCTCTTCCTTTTCCAGCACCAGAAAGCTGTTTTCGCCCGCATCCTTCAATTTTCTTGCAAAAGTAAGGCCTGTAGGACCTGCTCCTAAAATCAGAAATTTCACTTTTGTCATCTATTTTCCCTCATATTTCTTTTCAATTATTGTAGTTGTATTGTCTTCACACCAATTGACAGTATTCTGCCATCCTGATCCTTTTCATCCAACATATGCGGTGTAACTGCTCCCGGGAACACCCATCTTATCACCATGGTATCACTAACTATTTCTTTAGGAATTTTAACTGTCACTTTTTCACCAATTTGCTCTGAGGTAAGGTTTTCTTCTGCAATATAATCTCCATTCACATAAACTTTCATTTTTTGTGTATTATTAATGACTTTAGCTATCTCCATTTCAAGTAAAAGGTCCTTTATTTCAGGCTTCTGTATTTCAAAGCACATCGCAACTTCATTGCTGAAAACAGCCATTTCATTTTCCTGATAAATTCGATAATTTAAATTTTGTGCATATTTGTCCGGGTTATCAAACGATATCACATCCCCCAAACTGTAATTAATTTTATTTTGTTCATACGGATTCCATGTATAAAGACTACCGTCTTCACCAACACCAAGTCTATACCATTCCTTTTCCGTCCAACAATCATCCCTTTTAAAGTAATCCTCATAAATCAATGCTTGCGGAATCGTATGCAAACGTTCAATATCATTATCACTTTCAATATCATATAATGTAGGACCATACGGTAAATAATCAATATCAGCCTGCTCAATAATCGTTGCAACAACATTTCTGAGACAGACCGGAGCATCATTATATTCAAGCTCATGATGTTCATCTTGTCTCTTCACAAGAATTGCAGGATTGATCATGAGGTTCCCCTCTTCGTGCTGTCCATGATCTCCGGCAACTATAATTGTGGTTTTGTCATATAATCCTTCCTTCTTCAATTTATCAATATAGCAGTCAATTATTCTCATTAAGCCAGCAATTTGTTGTGCTTCTGAGCTTTCACTAACCCTTTCCATGTTCTCATTAATTTTAAAAGGCGGATGTGCTCCGGAAAAATGATACAATCTGAATGTTTTATCATACTTTATATCAAGTTGGGTCTCCATCAATTCATTATAAAATGCAACGTCATCAAAATCGTAAT
>JAGAJL010000002.1 GCA_017626095.1 Lachnospiraceae bacterium | reverse complement strand
TCTCTTTCGAGACGTTCTGAAATTTTCTCTTGGAATTTTTCAGGGTTGCATTGCTGTTTAGTTTTCAAGGTTCTGTGCGTTCTCTCGACGCGCAACGATGTTATATTATCACTATCGTTTTCTTTCGTCAAGCACTTTTTTTAACTTTTTTTCATTTTTTCAACTTTTTTCATTTTTATCTTTTTCTTTTGTGAATTTGCTATGATAACCGCGATACTTTCGTCATACTCAGGCACTGTTCATTACCCAATCAGCACCCTTTTCCCTTCAAAAGCAAAACCATAGCTACGGATATGCTCTGCCGATATCCCTTGTGCAACAAGCCGTGCGTCATACTGTTTCTCATGGATTTGACTTAAAGCCGCCTTTACAGTGTCCTCCAGGCTGCTCTCCCTTTTTGAATTCATGACCTTAAACTCCAAAATAATGGCATCATCCACTTCCGGTTTCTTAGGTTCTAGGATGACATCATACCTGCCAAAACCACTCTCTCGATTAGAGGTAATGACATATCTGTCCTGCAAATTTACAATCAATCCTAAAACAAATCCGTGATAAAAGCGCTCCGGCTCCTCTCCGGATGCTCTCTTTCCGGTATCAAAATAGCTAAATGTATTCAAGGTAACACGATTCATATATTCATTCATTGCTTCTAAATCTCCCTGCAGCAATGCCTTTTCAAAATCATTGTAATCGCCCTTTACTTCCATAAACCAGCTGCGCACCATACCATCAAACATACGCTCCACTTCATAATTGGTCAGTGCCAGCTCATACATCTGCTCTTGCCCGGGTGCAAGCAGCTCCATCCGATCATAGGAAAGCACCTTTAAATAACCGCTTGCCAAAAGAAGGCTCCAGACAGCATCCTCGTTATGGTCGAGCTGATTGTACACAATCTGCTCATCAATGGGTGTCCGAATGATTTCTCCCCGCAACAACATCTCGAACTGTGCTTTCACATTTCGATTACCTTCCCGGATCAACTTTCCCACCAGACTGTTGGAGCTGGTGTTGGCCCAGTAAGTAGTAAACTGTCCCTTATCTAAAAAATTTAAGATAGACCATGGATTATAGATATCCTTATGACTACCAAAGATAAATCCATCATACCAACGCTTGACCTCATCCTTTTGATCTCCCATACCGCACTCTTCCAATGCGGCAAATACTTCCTCCTCCGTAAAGCCAAAAGATGTGGCATATTTATCGGAAGTGGTTGTTACTACTTCCGGATTATTCAAATCAGAAAAAATGGATTCTTTGCTTACTCTTGTAATCCCCGTCATGATACCCCGTTCCAGCCATGGATTGGTCTTGAATGTGGAGTTGAACAGACTTCTGGTAAATGCCACCAGATCATCCCAAAATCCTTCTATATATGCTTCCTGCATGGGAGTATCATATTCATCTAATAGAATAATTACTTTTTTTCCATAGTATAGATATAAAAACTTCGACAGGTAATGGATGGCCATAGTTGCATCCACATCATCCATATCCACAGAAACCCGTCGAAAGAATTCTCTGTCTCCCTCTTCAAGAGCCGGGCAGTCCAGCAAAAAAGAATTTCTTGCATACATTTCAGCAATCATCTGGCAAATCTTTTTTCGGATAGAGCGGTAATTCCTTTCCTTCACATTGGCAAAGGACAGGCTAATAACCGGATAGGTTCCTTGAATCTGTCTATATTTCTCATCCTGCCAGATAGACAACCCCTCGAACAGTTCCTTTCGTTCCTTATAATCCACAGAAAAAAACTGCTCCACCATACTCATATTGAGGGTCTTCCCAAAACGACGTGGACGATTGATTAGCGTCACACTGTCATTGCTCTCCCACCATTCTTTTATAAAATTTGTTTTATCTACATAAAAACATTTTTTTTCTATCAATTCATCAAACTGCTGTATTCCGATTGCTACATTTCTTGCCATCCTGACACCTCCATTGGAGTCCAATTAAAGAAAAACCACTATACTAAGCTTTTCCTTAGTATAGCGGTTTTTTGTATAAAATACAATTCTTATCCGTTTCATTCCTTTACAGTCTTCACAGATACGCAGATTTTTTCTGTAGCACAGAGACTATTTCAGGTTCTTTCTGCCTTTTTTTATTATGGATACAACTTCGTTTTTAATGTCTGATCATTGCACTTTATATAAAGATTCAACGCATTGACATCAACACAGTCTTCTTCTTTTAATTCCATTAGTAACACGGTATCAATACATTCGCCGGGCTGAAGTTCTCCGTTAAATACGGAAAAATCTTCCGTAAACAAGGTTGACATGATACTGTGATAATCTCCGTCATTGAAAGAAACCTTAAAACGGGCATTTGTCGAAAAAACATCGACTGTTCTTACTTCCGCAGTCTGATTAGAAAGGCCAAGATGAACAACAGCCAATTTACAGCCTTCTGTTGCGGTAGTTGCAAAATATAAGTCTTCACCGTCTTTAGGGTACTGATCAAGATATTCTACGCCATTATAAGAAATTGATATACCGTCTAAGCCCAAAAACTCTGCCGGATCCACATAGGTAACGGTTTCGACACTACTTTGTCCCTCTGTTTCTTTCGCCTGCTGCTCCTCCTGCTTTTTGGCTTCCTTTTCTGCTTCTAAAGCAGCCAAACGATCAGCTTCCTCCTGAATTTGCTTTTGCATCTGTTCTTCTTTTTCGAGCTGCTCCTGATTGAGCAATTTGGTCTGGTAATTGGCATCGTACTTTAATAAAAGTGTAGCGGCATAATTAGAAACCATCGCACTTTCTTCTTCGGACATCTCGGGGATTTCATTACCGCAACCGGTCATAGTAAATATGAAGATACAAATTATAAAAAGAAAACAAAACCGCTTTCTCATAGGTTCCTCCATTTCAACTAATGCCTTTTATGAATAATTCATTTTATCATTATTTCACCGGCAATTCAAGCCAAAATTCCACACCGTTATCATAATTGCAAACGCCGTATTCCTGATGAATGGAATCCATAATCGCCTTTACAATTGATAGCCCGACTCCACTGCCACCATATTCACGCGTTCTTGCCTTATCTACCTTATAAAACTTTTCAAACAAATGCGGCAGTGCATCCTCCGGAATCCGCTCACCGGTATTAAATACAGAAACACGGACAACATCTTCTTTTTCGACGACATCAATCCGGATTTCATTTTCATTGGCAAGATGATTTAAGGCATTGGAAAAGTAATTCATCAAAACCTCTTCTACCATAAACTCATCACTCCAGACATAGATAGGATGAGACGGCGAAACCATCACTTTGGCATTGTGCTGCTTAATCAGAATATCGGAATTGGAAATATAGTTTTCAATCAGCTCACAAACATCAAAACGCTCCATATTGACCACATCATTGCCAAATTCCAGTTGGTTTAAGGTAAGCAGCTTTTTAACCATATCATTCATTTTATTGGATTCATCGATAATGACATCACAATAAAAATCTCTGCTGGCAGGGTCTTCATCATTGATTTCTTCCTTTAAGCCTTCCGCATATCCCATAATTAAGGCAAGCGGTGTTTTTAATTCATGTGAGACATTGGATAAAAATTCCCGTCGCATTTCATCAATTTGTTCTTTTTTCTCAATATCTTTTTGCAATTCATTATTGGCAGTCTTTAGCTCCGAAATCGTTTTTTCCAGCTTATCGGATAACGCATTCATATGCTGGCCGAGAACACCGATTTCATTTTTTTCATTTCCGTCGTAATGCACTTCAAAATCCAATTGTGCCATACGTTTGGATATTTCGGTCAGAGACAATATGGGATTGGTGATTCGTTTCGTAATAATCATAATGACAATGGCACTGATAATAATCGCAAAAATGCATGCATAAGCAAAAAAACGATTGGATATCGAAACACTGTCGTGAATACTCTGAACAAGCGAACGTGTCATAAATAAATTCCCATTATCCAAAGTTCCCCACATCTGAATAAAGCTCAATCCACTTTGCGGCATATTTGCAATTTCCAAAACATAATGTTCATTTTCTTTTAAAATCTTATGATCCTGATACTTGTTTGAAAAAACGCGGTCCAATAATGCTCTCAACAGCACATCCGATTCCGAACCGGCAGATTGTATCAATTTAGAATCGGCATCAATGACAATCACATTAATATTATAAATTGCGCTAATCTGCTGCAATTCTTCCTCAAAATCTTCACTTTGGATACTTCCATTTGAAGATGCCGTATTGATGATCTGGTAAGACTTCAACAAAACCTGCTGTTTATTATAAATGTAATAACGTTCCAGAAACGTACTGTTTAAAAACAGGCAAAGAAGTAAGGTGCCTGCCATAATAATCAAAAATGCCGATAAAATCTGTTTTCGAATCGAATGCTTCATAATCATACTCCATGAATGAATTAAAAAAAGATTCCTTTAATAAATATTTCCAATCCAATGAAAATCAAAATCCCACCGCCTAAAATTCCGGCGCGATCCGCAAATCTCGTTCCTAATTTTTTCCCAATTTCTAAACCTGCCATACATATGATGAAAGTCACACCGGCAATGATCAAAGCGCATACAAATGCCATGAGTAATCCATATCCGGTAATCGTAAATCCGACGGACAAGGCGTCAATCGAAGTGGCAATTCCCTGCATAATCAAGACAGAAGCAGAAAGTTTTTCAACATTTTCCTCATCTCCATCCCCTTTGATGGATTCCCACAGCATCTTGCCACCGATATAAAGAAGCAAAAACAAAGCAATCCAGGGTATCAGTTTCTCAAAGGATTGGAAAATCTGAACAAAGGAATGCACACAAACCCAGCCAATCATGGGCATGAGAAACTGAAAAAATGCATAAACGCCTGCAATTAAGCACATTCTTTTGGCTTTCATCCGGTTTTCATGCAAGCCGTTTGCCAAAGACACCGAAAATGCATCCATGGCAAGTCCAACTCCCAATAACACACTGTTAAAATAAAAGAAAAAATCCCAGTCCATGATCTGCTCCTCGTTTCCTGTTTTGTTGATAGAAAAAGAATCGATAAAAAAAGACTCAAAACAGCACAAAAAGCACTGTCTTAAGTCTCACCATTTAAAATACTACCGGGCTATCAGCCAGTATGTCGATAGTACTATACATCTAAAATGTACCGATTACTCCCTCTTGACGAAGATAACTATAGCATTTTTCGTGCATCATATCAAGGAATTTGTTTTTATTCGAATTTATATCCCAATCCCCATATCGTCTGTATATGCTCTCCGCTGCTTCCCATTTTACTACGCAATTTTTTGACATGGGTGTCAATCGTACGGGCATCCCCAAAGTAATCATAATTCCAGACATGATTTAAGATCACTTCCCTGGATAAGGCAATTCCCTTGTTTTCCATAAAGTAAGTCAGCAATTCAAACTCTTTAAAGCTTAAATCAATAGGTTGTCCGTCAACAGTGACAATATGCGCAACCTTATCCAATCGGATACCGGCATACTCTAAAATGTTTTCTTCCACAGCGCCCGAATTGCTTCTGCGAAGCACGGCTTCCACTCTGGCAACCAGAATTTTGGGACTAAACGGTTTTACGATGTACTCATCAACCCCAAGCTCAAATCCTTTTAATTCATCTTTTTCATCCGCCTTGGCCGTCAGCATAATAATCGGAACCTTGGAATAATTTCTGATTTCTTTGCAAACAGCCCATCCATCCATTTTGGGCATCATGACATCCAGTAAGATTAAGGCTATATCTTTATTTTCAAAAAAAATATCCAGCGCCTTTTCCCCATTTTCGGCTTCCATCACTTCAAAATCCGCCCTACTCAAAAAATCTCCGACCAATTTACGCATTCTGCTTTCATCATCAACAACTAAAATTTTTGTTTTATTCATAATGAAACTTCACCTCGTAATGCTTTTATATGCATGCATTTTCAAACTTCATACATGTTTTGTTCTTTATGCATACTTTATTCATCTCATATTTGAACTTCATGTATCATTTTCTTGAGTATAAGGCATAAATATGTTATTTTTGTGAATTTACATCCGAAATTCCAAGTTCTGATTCTTTTTCCCTTATTTTATTTTCACGTTCGGTTAATTGCTGCTCCCATTCTGCATATTGATTCAGTATAGCCGATTTATAATTCAATATGGTAGGATTGTTGCCTGTCATGGAAATCGCAAACATCAAAAGCACCATGCAAAAAAGTACTGCACAAAGAATCGTTCGCTGTCTGCATGATTTTTGAGCTTTTTCTGTTTTCATTTTTTCTGTTTGAATCTTTTGCTCTGCATCATTTTTCAGCTTTTGTTTTAACGCCTCAAATTCAGCTGCATTTTGACTACTTTTATATTTTAGTATGGACTTTGTATACAAAACCGGAATCGGAGCTTCATTTTCTTTTAATACATCCTTTGAAACCAAATAATTCCGAATATTTTTTAAATAGGTTAACCCTATCTGTGTCTCAAAAATATTTTGTTCCACAGCCTTTATGTATACAGCTTTAACAGCAGCCAGATTGTTTTCATCTATTTTGGAATGTAAAGCGTTTACTTTTGCCAACTCTTCATTCGCAATTTTTGCATCCTCCGGATTCTGAAATTCATATCCGTCAATCACAACTTTTTGTTCCATAACTTCTCTCTCTGCAGAAATCCTGCCACAATCCGCAATTAACGATTTTCACCACGGAAAAACAAAGCAACAACTCCGGGACCGGTATGGGCGCCGATTGTCGGTCCGACATAATTGATGAAAAAGGTATCAAAGCCAAATTTTTCTTTTACCAGTTCTGCTACATACTGCGCATCTTCAAGACAGTCTCCATGACTGATAAAAATAGTCTGTTTTTCCTCTTTATAAGAACCGATTTTTTGTTCCATCACCCGAACAAGCTCCTGTAAAGATTTTTTGCGTCCACGGACCTTTCCGATATTAATCAAGCGACCCTCATCATCCACATGTAAGATTGGTTTTACTTTTGCAAGCGAGCCCAATATGGCTGTTGCCTTACTGACTCTTCCACCTCTGTGCAGATGAAACAAATCATCTACCGTAAAAATATGTGAAAAATGCAGATAGTTTTGTTCCAGATCATCTGCAATTTCATCCATACTCTTACCCTCGTTTTTCATTCTGACGGCATAATCCACCATCAATCCCTGCCCAAGCGATGCGGATTTGGAATTAATTACACGAATATGGGCATCCGGATTTGCCTCTCTGATCTGCCATGCGGCAAGTGCCGTGCTACTGTATGTCCCGCTCAATTCGGACGAAAAGGAAATGCATAAAATGTCATTGCACCTTTTTAATAACTTTTCAAACATCTGTAATGCATCGTTGACCGTTACCTGCGAGGTTGTCGGCATGCTTCCATTGCGCATGGCATCATAAAATTCATGCTCATCCATGGGCGAATACCAGTTATATATTCTTCCATCCACAATATAACCAAGAGACAACAACTCAATCTTGTTTTTTTCGATATAATCAGCAGGAAGATCCGACGCTGTATCTGTTACAATCATAAAATCATTCATTCATTATTCCTCTTTAATTATAATTAATCTCTCATTTCATAATTATGTGTTTTAACAATTTGCATGTTCCATCACAAGCTCATTCTCAACGATAAAATTGCTAAACAGGTGAAAAATATATCCTTTTGATATACAACCAAATCTTTGATTATTTTATCACAGTTTGCTATATTATGGCAATCTGTGTTATTTTTTCGAATCTTTTAGTCTCCTTCGGATAAACCGATGTCCAAGTTGTTGTAATCTTAACGGCAAAAGCGGAAATACATAACTGTCACCGGAAATCGTTTTATTAAATATTAATGTCACAATAAGAATAATTATTCCGGCAATATAACCATATAAACCAAATATTGCAGTTAAAATCAAAGTTAAGATTCGCATGAATTTCAATGCATATGACAATTCATAACTTGCCTGTGTATAGTTTGCAATGGCAACAAAAGCCATATACAGCATTACTTCCGAATTAAACCATCCGCTTTTGACCGAAAATTCCCCTAATACCAATGCTGCCATGACACTAAGTGGTGTACTTAACATGCTGGGCGTATTAACGGCTGCAAGCTTTAATCCGTCAATTGCAAGTTCCAAGATCAAAAACTGCCAGATTAAAGGAATATTGATGGTATCCGAAACCATAATAAATTCAAAACCATGCGGTATGAATCTGGGTTCCTGCATAAACAGCAAAAACGTAGGTGTCATGATATAAGTTAAAATTGCAATGATAAATCTGGTCAGCCTTAAATACGTTCCCGTAATGGGCGGAAAATAATAGTCGTCTGCTTCCTCAATCACATCAAAAATACTGGTCGGCACAATCATGGCAGAAGGAGAATTATCCACAAGAATAATAATATTTCCCTCTAGCACCTGCGCTGCCGCCGTATCCGGTCTTTCTGTATATTTAAACTTTGGAAATGGATTCCACCATACTTTTTTGTACAAACACTCTGCCAGACTTTCCTGATTCATGGTAAGTGCATCCACCTGTATATTTTGTATTCGGGTTTTCACCATATCTAACAGATTATGATCTACTCTGGATTCCATATAACAAATGATAATATCGGTTTTTGACGTCTTTCCGGCATTCATCATTTCCACACGTAAATCCTCAGAACGAATCCTTCTTCGAATTAATGCACTGTTTTGAACAACGGTTTCCACAAATCCATCCTTTGAGCCGCGCAAAACCTTATCTTTTTCCGGTTCCGCAACCGATCTGGATGGATAGGTTCTTGAATCGATCAAAAAAACCTTATCATAACCGTCAACAATGAGTACAAATACGCCCGAAAGTAAAAAATAGACAATATCCTTCCAGCTGTTACTTAAATCCACTTCGATGTAAGGCATAAACTTTTTAGAGAATTCATGCGCATTATCAGGCATTTCTTTTGCCGGAATACTCATGAAACCTTCTAACATTTTCTGCATCAATTCATCTTTACATAGACCGTTGATAAAATACATGCATGCCTTTCTTCCACCGATATCAATCACACGATAAATAATATCAAAATTATCATCGACACTCAGTTTTTTATTCAGATACAACACATTTTCATTCAAATCCCGGGATACATGATATTGCGTTTTCGGGATTGCCAACTCTTCCTGGGCAGGATATATTCTTTTTTTCAATTAAAAAACTCCTTTTTCAAAACCATTTTCAATAGTTTTCCAAAAAGGAGTCTTTCTTATACAGTTATTTCATAGTTATTTCACAGTTATTAAAAAAGTGAAATTCGATTATAAATTAATTTGTTCCTGTACTTCCGATTCCACCACGGTCTTTTCCCTCTAACCGTTCTACTTCCTCAAATTGAATTGTCGGCTGGTGTTTTTCAATCCGGAATTGACAAATTCTGTCATTTACCTCAATGACAGTATCTCTCAAAGCATAAACAGGCATATAAAACCAGTCATTGGGACCGCAATAGGTTTCATCCACAATTCCGCAATGATTCGTCTGGATAATCCCGAAATTTTTAAATGTGGAGCTTCTCGGAACAATATGTGCCTCATACCCCTCTGGCAGTTTCATGGCAACACCAAGGTGAATCAAACGAAATTCTCCGGCCTTCATTTCGACATGCTCACTGCTTCGAAGATCAATCCAATCCGATTTTCCATCGATATATTCCAATCTTTTAATCTCATCATTCAGATATTGAATTTGTATTTTTTCGCTCATAGTTTACCTTCTTTGTCTAACTTGGGTTAAATTTATATTTGTATATATTTTCTCTCTTTTTGTTACAATGCATTGGTCATTAGGTGCTGACGATAATCTACTTTTTATCCTCGTATCATATAAATTACGCGTAATCGCCGCAATGTAAAACCGGAATAGATATGTCATCCTGCTTTAGTGTCTTTTTCACATCAATGACACGCTGGTTACTACTTCCTTTCCACTGTAGCTTCGGATCACGTAAATCAACCATAAATTCACCGTCCACTAAAACATCCACGTATTGCATAAGCGGATAATTCATGACATTTTCCCAAATATCTCCGGTATAAAGCCAGATGGTTTTATCGGGGTATTTGTCACGAATTTCCTCCATCAGATTTTTCACATCCAGTCGGTTCGCAGGATGCAAAGGATCTCCGCCGGAAAATGTAATTCCGGAAATATATGATTTATCAAGCTGTGCAAAGATTTCTTGCTTTGCGGCATCATCAAATAATAGTCCTCCGTTCAAATCCCATGTGATTGGGTTTTGACATTCTTTACAACAATGATCGCAACCGGAGACCCACAAAACGACACGAAGTCCGTCACCGTTTAGCATATCATCTTTTGTAATGTTATGATAACGCATGAATCTTTTCCCCTCTCTTACATGGATTTCCTTTCTGCAATTTCAGCCATTTTGGCATCACTTAGTCTCGTATCTCCATGTACGCGTGAATAAGCAAGATAACCGTTCATACGGTCAATTTTTGTCAAATTACGGCTTCCGCATTTCGGGCAGACATCCATCTCAAGCTCCTGATGTCCGCAGTCATCACAATATGCCAAAGACAAATTAACCCCTTCATAAAATCCCATATCCATGGCTCTTCTGATCAAAGTCTTAATTGCTTCCTTGTTGTAATCAATCGGATATTTCACATACTGGATTTTACCGCCGTTTGCCATTTCCCAGAAACGGTATTCCAAATCCTGCTTTTCAATGGGCGTAATATCTTCGCTGACATGACAATGGAAACTGTTACTTACATATTCCTTATCAGACACACCTTCTACAATACCGTATTTTGCCCGGAACTGTTTTACCTGAAGACCACACAGATTTTCGGCGGGAGTACCGTAGATAGCATATAAATTGCCGTCTTCTTCTTTGAATTCCTGAACCTTTTTATTGATGTGGTCCAATACTTCCAGTGCAAAAGCACCGTCTTCAACCAGGGATTTTCCGTTGTATAATTCCTGCAATTCATTAAAAGCCGTAATACCAAAAGATGCGGTTGCTGATTTTAAAATCGGTTTGATTTTGTCATGCAGCTGCAGATTACCGCCCAAAAATCCGCCTTCACAATAAGCCAACGGATTGGTGGACGCACGCATCTCGCCCAAATAAGCATAGGTACGGATATGAAGCTGACGAATCAAATTCAGATAATAGTCAAGCACTTCATAAAAATCTTTACTCTCCTGACGAGACTTTGCCAAAATCATGGGCAAGTGTAGAGAAACCGCACCGATATTAAAACGACCGACGAAAATTGGTGTATCGTTATCATCCGCCGGATGCATACCGCCTCTTTCATACCATGGTGATAAAAATGCACGACATCCCATGGGTGAGATTACCTTTCCATACTGTTTATACATGCTGGCAATATAGCCCTTACCGGTTAAACTCAGCCAGTCGGGATACATCGTCTTTGCGGAACATTCCACACCAGCTTCGAAAACATCCTCGAGCTCTTTTCCGGGACCATGAAGATTCTCATCATATAAAAAGACAATTTTAGGGAATAAAACAGGCTTTTTACATTCTTTTTTGCCTTGCCCGTTTTTACGGACATTTAACATGATAATCGTTCCCATCTTTGCAAATCGTCCGGTTCCGATACCTGCTGTTACGGTAATAAACGGATAGTCTCCACGGCTGCTTGCCACCGTATTGAATTTATATTCCCATCCCTGGAAGCCCTGTTCAAATTCTTTTTCCACATCAGCTAAAGCCTCTGCTTCCGCTTTTTCGCGGTCGATACCAAGACGTACATATTTATCAATTGCTTTTTTATAGGATTTTTCTGCATACGGCTCTAATATTTTATCAACCTCCGGCACGGTAAAACCACCGTACTGCTGACTTGCAGCCGAAAGAACAATATCACCGATAACATCAAACGCAACATCCAACGTTTTGGGTTCGTTGTACCAGATATTGCCCATTTCAAATCCGCCGGTCAATACATTGGCAACATCAAACAGACAACAGTTCATGGTATCACGACGTGCAGACATATCATGAACATAAATATATCCGTCACGGCATGCCTGAATCTCTTCGGTAGTCATAAAGAATTTCTGATATAATTCCTTGTTAAACTGGTTAAATATCAAACTACGCTTTGTGGATACCAGCGCACTGTCTGTATTTGCATTTTCTTTATCACCAATATACATAATGGACTGACTCTTTTTATAGACATCATCCATCATGCGGACAAAATCCTGCTTATAATTACGGTAATCGCGATAACTTTTTGCAACAATCGGTTTTACCTGTTCCAAAGCACTCTCGACAATATTGTGCATAATCGGGATCGGAATTTCATCCTGCTCCAGTTCATCGACCTTTTCCACTACATAACGACAAATTCTGTCCTTTTCTTCATCATTAAATTTAGTTAATGCGCGATATGCACTCTTACCAACGGCATTGATTACCTTTTGGACATTAAAATCTTCTTTACTGCCATCTTTCTTTATCATCTTAACAGGTAATTTGGTTTTATAAATAGACCCGTAATCAATGTCATTTGTCTGTTTTAATAATTCTTCACTCATAACCTCATAACTCCCTTTTCACAGCTTTTTATAATGATCTCACATCTTTTCATTCTATATTCAGTGCCTATCAATGCTTGTCACATAAGCTTTTGCACCACAATCTTGTTTCTCTTCATCACACACACACAATATCTTGTGGTGCGTGCAAATAAAAGTATATCGAAAGAAAATATCAGTGTCAACCAAAAGGAGACATTTCTATACTCAAAAAAGTATACAAAAAAAAGTAATGATTTTGTTAAAAATCACTACTTTTTCATTGACCGAAACGATTAAACCAAAATCCCGCTTTCTTTTACTTTTGAAACAGCCTCATTTATGGTTTCAACAGGTAACACCAGTGCAAAACGGACATGCCCTTTTCCCAATGAGCCGAAACTGCTTCCCGGCGTACACAACACTCCGGTCTTTTCAAACAGTTCTTTTACGAATTCCACATCATCCTGATAATTCGGCGGAATTTTTGTCCATGCAAACATCGTTCCTTCACTTCTTTCAAACGGCCATCCAATATTGGTAAATCCGTCACACAATGCATTGCGTCGCTCTTCATAAGCTTTACACTGCTCTTTTACAAAATCATCCGGTCCCGTCAGGGCAGCCACGGCACCGATTTGTACCGGTAAAAATGTACCGTAGTCAATTTGACTCCGCAATCTTTTAAATGTCTGAACCAATTCCTTATTGCCTACCAAAAAGGATACTCTGGCACCGGTATAATTATAGGATTTCGAAAGTGAATAAAATTCTGCACCTACTTCCTTTGCTCCTTCATAGGATAAGAAAGAGCGTCCTTCTTTGCCATCATATACGATGTCGGAATATGCATTATCATGTAAAACAATCACATCATATTTCTTCGCCCATGCAATCAATTCATCATAAAACGATGCCGGTGCACATTTGCAGACCGGATTTAGTGGATATGAAACAACAATACATTTTGCCTTTTTTGCGATTTCTTCATCAATATCTGACAAATTCGGCAGATATCCTTTTTCTTCAATCAAATCGTATGTAACAATTTTTGCACCTGCCAAAGACGGACCAAATGTAAATACCGGATATCCCGGATTTGGAACTAAAACAATGTCACCGGGATTGCATAATGCAAGAGCGATATGTGCAAATCCTTCCTGTGAGCCATATAAAGATGTGATTTCATCTGCATTCACATCGACATGATATCTTGTCTTAAAACGGGCTTTTACCGCATCAATCAGCTGTGGGATATCTTTTAAGGAATACTTATAATTTTCGGGCTCCATTGCCGCATTTGAAACAGCTTCCATGATATAGTCAGCCGGTTTAAAATCAGGTGTACCTACAGAAAAATTATAAACCTTTTCTCCTTCTGCTTCCTTATTCGCCTTCATTTCATTTAATACTTGAAAAATACCTTCTTCATAATCATTCATTCGATCCGAAAAATTCATTGATATCGTACCTCTTTTCATTTGCATAGATTATACAAATAATTCTGTTATTATTTCTGCATTTATCTGGTTTTTATTTCAACATGTTATCCGTTTTCTATTTCAACATGTTATTCGTTTTTATTTCAACATATTATCAGTTTTTCGTCTTTACATATTATGTCTTTTCATTTATACATATTATCACTTTTCATTTTAACCCGTTAAACATTTTTCAAATTATAATAAGCATGACATTAATAAAGGACGCTGTGTCTGCGTCCTTAAGTGTTATTTAAGTGTTACGATTCTGCAATTTCATTTTGCTCTATTGCCGCTTCACTTTGCAGTGCTAATTTTGCATCTTTCTTTTTACGCATCGTGATACCGATTGCAATCGCGATTGCACAAAGAACTACAACAATAGCAAAAACCAATACATATGATAAAAAAGAATTTACAAATAAAATCAGATTGTTCATATAAATCTCCTTAAGTTTGTCCAAATCATCTTTTAATGACTACCCAATATTTTACAACGACTCTACGCAATCGTCAAGCAGATTGCCCCCATCCGCAGCCGTGGTAGCAAGTGTATCGCATCTTTCGTTTTCCGGGTGCCCATCATGCCCTTTCACCCAATGAAAAGTCACAGTGTGCTGCTCTTTTGCTTTCAAAAGCCGTTTCCATAAATCAATATTTTTAACCGCCTTCTTCTGGCTGTTTTTCCAGTTGTTCTTTAACCACGAATCAATCCAATGCTGATTAAATGCATCGATGACATATTTGGAATCAGAATATAAATCAACCTCACAAGGACGATTTAATGCTTCCAGTCCGATGATGACAGCCATTAATTCCATCCGGTTATTGGTTGTTTTCTTGTATCCGGCCGAAAACTCTCTTTCATGAAGCTTTCCTGTCGGATCTACGTATTGTAAAATGGTTCCATATCCACCCGGACCATCCGGATTACCTCTTGCTGCACCATCCGTATAAATTGTTACTCGCATGCTAATTCTCCCGCTAAAGCATTGGCTTTTTTCGTAATTTCTTCATCAAAGCCAAATGCTTCCAATAATTTAATTGCATTTCTACCTTTTGAAGGACCCTTTGTAAGTATATATGGAAATGTTATTGTCTTGTCAACTATGGTTTCCTCAAAATGATAGTTATCATATATTTCCTGTAAATAAACCGTCAGTTCCCGATCATGAGTCGCCGCAAAACATAATACACGTTCTTTACAAAGCGCCTTTAACAATTCTGTACTGGCACCAATTCTTTCTGCCGTATTCGTTCCTCTTAAAACCTCATCAATCGTGCATAAAATCGGAATCGTTGAAGTCTTAGCTGCATCAAAAATACGTTTCATGGATTTAATTTCAACAATAAAATAACTGTCGCCTTCTTTTATACTATCCCGTAATGCCATGGATGAATAAATCCGAAAAAACGAGCCGTTATATTCATCTGCACAGACGGTATGAATCGATTGTGCCAAAAGCGCATTGCAGGCGACTGTTTTTAAAAATGTTGATTTACCGGATGCATTCGATCCTGTCAACAGCATGCAGTTATTTTGATGAACATCATTTTTTACGGCATCCGGAATCAATGGATGAAAGATTTGTTTCGCATAATATTGTGGTCTACTATCTTCATTCTCAAACAATGGAATACAATATGTTGATATCGCATTACGGTAATAAACAACGCTGATACAGGCTTCTATTTCACCCATGATTTCCATCAGTTCAATAATATGCTCTCTTTTATCTTTCACGATATGAATCATAGAATAAAATTTCATCATATCAAAATGAAAAATCATTTTAAAATAGGTCATAATGAGTTGACCAATATCTCCTGCACCGGTTGTCGCCCCCTGATCTAATGCTAATGCCGAACCTCGCATAAAGGATTGAAATATCTTTTTGCATTCCTTAATCAGATTCAGTTCATCCTGAAACTCTTCATGAAAAGAAGCCGGCAAAGCATGAAGGGAATCGGTTGCCTTCAATATCCGCACAAAGTAAGCCACACTTTCAAAATAGGGTTCAATCTTGGCTTTTTTCGTAAAATATTGAAAGCCATGATAAATCATAAATGCAATGGAAACGTAAATACACATCGTATTAACGAAAATACCCAATAATAGTGTTGCAACGATAACAAAATCAATCACCCAATCCGAAATGCACCGGCTGTTTTCCAATACATCTAAAAAATCAAAATACTGATAAATCGTATATTTCCCTGTTTTACCAACCTTTGACATAATCAGCTGATACTTTACACATTCATCTTTATGATTCTGTAAATAATCATAATGCTTCTCTCTTTTTACTAATTGCGAATCAGAGAGTTCCGGAATGCGAAGCCAACGATACAATGCATCTTCTCCAACCGATGAAACCGCATAATCCATTGACCGAAATATGCGATCCATATCCAAATCGTTCCAGGTAATATCATCAATCACAAACAAATCATCTGTTTGACTGCTGTGTTGTTTGCGATATTCAACACTCTGCATTAAAGTTGAAAACCGATTATCCGGATAACTCTTATTAGGAAAATTTCCAAAAAGTTCTTTTCTTTTCTTGTACAGCCATATTTTACTCTTATGCTCTTCGATTATCCCATATATAAATATAAAAAGCACAATTATAAAAGCTACGGCAAAAAATGCAATATATTCCAAAATTAATTATCTCTACTTTCTGTTTAATTAGCTCTCTTCATACAGTCGTTTTGATATTTTTTCACATTCCTCATATACATCTTTTGGAGAAACACCAATATGGAATTGACCATCTTCATAGAGAATTTTTCCGTTAATCATGGTCATTTTCACATTCTGCTTGCTACCGGCATAGACAATGTTTTTGGGTATATTATGGATTGGCTGCATATTCGGCTGATTGAGATCAATCATAATAATATCCGCTTTGGAACCAACAGATAATGTTTCACAGTCACTCCATCCCATAGCCTTTGCTCCATTGACGGTAGCCATCTTTAATACGTCCAGTGCATCTACACTGGATGCATCATTGTCTCTGTACTTGGCAAGTCCGGTAACCAAAAACATCTCTCTAAACATATCCAGACAATTATTGCTTGCAGGTCCGTCTGTTCCGATAGCAACCGGAATCTCTTTTTTCAGAAATTCGGAAATCGGACAAATTCCACTTGCCAGTTTTAAGTTGGATGCCGGATTGGTAACTGCAATTAAATTGCGTTTTTTCATAATCTGATAATCAGTTTCAGACATATGAACACAATGATAACCACCGCCGCCATAGTCAAATATTCCCAATTGATCAAATATAACGGTGGGTGTAACTCCATAACGTTCCACGCACTCTTTAACTTCTAATGCCGTTTCGGAATTATGCATGAAAACAGGTGCCTGATATTTGTGTGCCAATGCACTGATATCCTGTAACAATTCTTTGGAACAGGTATATTCTGCATGAAATCCCATCATAAAGGATGATAATTCATTTTTACCATTCAAAACCTGAATGCGCTTCTCCAATTCTTCTAAAGACGGTCCGAACTTATTAATTCCACTCACCTGAACATTACGCATTCCGCAATCATTAAATGCATCCTGAATTGCATATGGATCCAGATACATTTCCATAACGCCGGTAATACCACTGGTCAAATACTCCAATACAGCAAGTTTCGTTAATTGATAGACATCATCATAATCCATTTTTGCCTCAATCGGAAAAATCTGCTTGTTTAACCAATCCTGCAAAGGCATATCATCGGCATAAGAACGCATCAAAGTCATGGCAGAATGTGTATGTGCATCTTTAAATCCCGGCATCAAAACATTGCCTTTACAGTCTATTTCGCGATCCCAAATAACCGGTTCAAAATTGTTTTCTTTAAAAACCTTTTCCTGATCAAGCCCATCACCCACATAAATGATGGTGTTTCCCTGAACCCAAAGTTCTCCTTCTATCACTTTTATCGGTTCTTCCATAGTTATAATTCTTGCATTATAAAAACGTATATTCATATGATTCCTCTCGTAATGTCTCTAATAATTATTTAATTTCATTAAAAATATGATATCAGGGTCAAAAGGTCATACTTTTTATACTCAAAATACCTTTTGCCCTCAACATCATAATATCATCACTTTATAACTGACATGCAAATCCAACAAATACACAAAAAAGATTTGTGATTAATTCAGACTTTCCGGTCCAAATGATTCAGGCAAAAGCTGTGCTAATGTCCATTCTTTATAATCATTCACACCGGTAGCAACCACAACTGTCATTCCATCGGGATTGGAAAATTCACGCAAAACCTGTCTGCAAATTCCACACGGAAAAGCATAATCTGTAACAGCCTGATTTTTCTTACCGCCGACAATGGCAATTGCTAAAAATGAAGTATGTCCCTCACTGACTGCTTTGAATACAGCCGTTCTCTCCGCACACATCGTAGCTCCGTAGGAAGCATTTTCAATATTACATCCGGTATATATGGCCTGATCTGCACATAACAAGGCAGCACCGACTGCATATTCCGAATACGGGGAATAGGACTGCATCCTGGCTTCAAATGCCAGATGAATTAATTGTTTCCTCAGTTTATCATCCATCTTTACATCACTCCGTTGGTATCATAGGGCAAAACACCTTTTTGCCCCCAACATCATCAATATAATGCTATACAAACTTTTTGACCGATGCGGTTAATAGCTTTTTAAACTTGGGAGCCGCATCATTGGCAGCCTGTTGTACCTCGTCATGTGTAAGCGGTGTCAGACTGATACCGGCTGCAAGGTTGCAGACGCAGGAAACACCACAGATACGCATTCCGCAATGGTTGGCAGCAATCGCTTCAACTACGGTTGACATACCGACCGCATCTGCTCCCAATACGGAAGCCATACGAATTTCTGCAGGTGATTCAAAAGAAGGTCCTGTAAACTGAATATAAACCCCTTCCCGCAAATCAATATCATTTTCTTTCGCTGCTATTCTGATTTTTTCCTGCAGCTCTTCATCATATACATGACTCATATCCGGAAAACGGGTTCCAAGCTTGTCCAAATTCGGTCCAATCAAAGGATTCGGCACAAATGTGGAAATGTGATCCGTAATCATCATCAATGTGCCGGCCGAAAAACTCTTGTTAATTCCGCCTGATGCATTGGTTAAAAACAATATCTCAGCTCCTAAAAGATGCATCAGTCTTGTCGGTAAAACGACATCGGAAATATCATATCCTTCATAATAATGAACTCGACCTTTCATACATACAACTGGTACGGAATCCACATAACCAAAAATAAATTTTCCCGCATGTCCCGGTACGGTAGAAACCGGAAACCCTTTTATTTCACTGTAATCAATTTCAGCAACAACCTCAATACCGTCTGCATAATCTCCAAGACCGGAACCTAACACAATAGCAACCTTTGGCACAAAATCTGTTACCTTTCTGATACTCTTTAAACAATCCTCTATTTTGTCATAAGTTTTGCTCAAAAAAAACACCCCTTCCATGCTATAAAAGTTTTATTCATAAAGACAGCTTGATTGATGAAATCTCTGTCACACGCTAAAAACATTATAGCACAGAAGGGATATCCAGTTCTATAAAATGTTCATTAAAATAATGTTTCTATATGATAATGCAGACAATTCCACCGTTGGTATCATTAACGATTTTCTGCATGGAATCCTGTAATTTCAGTTGGCTTTCATCTCCAATCATGGTTAATTTGTTCTGTATACCGTCTTCCACCAACTGTTCAATACTTTTACCGAAAATATTGGTCTCCCAAATGCTTCCGTTTTCATTATCAGCAGCTTCAATATAGGAAATCAGATCTTCAGCCTGCTGTTTGGTGCCCACAATCGGAGCAATTTCTGTCTCGATATTTGCTTTGATCAAATGAATGGAAGGACTTTCCGCTTTCATTTTTACACCATATTTATTACCATGCTTAATAACCTCCGGTTTACCGAGTGTAATTTCATCACGTGTCGGTTTCATGACTCCATATCCCTTTTGTTTCACCATGGTAATCGCCGGAACAACACCTTCATAAGCCTTTGCCGTTTCACTCAGTTCTTTCATTTTTTCAAACAACTGGTATTCTGAGTGAATTTCTTCTCCGAGAATATCACTGATTAATTCATAATAGCAGTCATCCGTAATGGTCACATCAATTTTAACACTTCCATCTGCCATATTAATGGAATCCGTTTTACACTTCTTTATGTAATCTCCGGAAAGTACAAGCGGTTTATTCACAATATCTTTCATGCAATGGTATTCATTCATCTTTTCCTTAAGCTGTGCTGTTAAATCCATCTTTAACGGATGGGTGGAAGGAAGCATTTCCACAAATCCCTGCATATAAAATTCAATTCTGGAGATTGGAAATTCCAATAAAATCTGATATAATAGCGTTTCCATGTCTTCTTTTTTCAACTGTGCCAAGTTCATGGGAAGCGCTGTAACCTGATACTTATCAGATAGTTTTCGGGCAAGTAAAACCGCTTCTTCAGACTGCGGTCTTTGCGAATTGACCAATACAATAAACGGTTTTCCAAGTTCCTTATATTCCTGTATGGTCCGCTCCGTTGCAGGAATATAGTTTTCTGCCGAAATATCTGTAAAACTGCCATCCGTTGTAACAACAACGCCTATAGTAGAATGGTCATAGATTACTTTCTGTGTGCCGATTTCAGCCGCCTTGGTAAATGGAATCTCCTCATCAAACCATGGTGTTTTGACCATTCTTTCTTTACCGTTTTCCATATGACCGCTTGCGCCCTCTACCATGTAACCGACACAGTCAATCAGGCGCACCTTCACATCGACCTGATTGTCTAATTTGATGGTTGCTGCTTCCTTCGGCACAAATTTCGGCTCTGTTGTCGTGATGGTCTTACCTGTCGCAGATTGTGGCAGTTCATCAACCAAAAGTTGTTTTAAATAATCGTCTTCCATATTGGGAAGCACACATGTATCGATAAATCTTTTAATAAACGTCGATTTTCCGGTCCGAACCGGTCCGCCAACGCCCAGATACAACTCTCCGCCCGTACGTACTTTTATATCATTGTATAACTGATCATTGTCCATAAAAAAACCCCCTTGTATATACTTGTAAAATATATGCGGGGGATTTTTTTATTATTCTTGAATTATTATTCTTATTTTCATGATTCATGTTTTCCACGATTCATGTATTTTATGATTCGTGTTTTTTATAGAGCCTTCTATTTTTTCCTCATCAATTCAACCATGGCACGATTTAAACCGTCAATGGATAAAAAGTACATGGGAATAATCGTCTGAATGGCTGTCTCCGCTTCACGCCATGGTGCCGGCGCCGGTGCCATTTTCGGATTCATCCAGACTATTTTTTTATAATGCTTTTTCATCTGTAAAAGCCATTCCCAACCGGACAATCCTCCGTTGGGTCCTCTGTAATTACCGGTTTCTGAATACAGTTCTTCCGGTGCCATAGCCGCATCTCCAATGATTAATACCTTATAATCACTGTCGAGATTTCGGAACATCCATTCCGTATCCACCCATTCACCGTTTTCACATTCCGGCGTCTTATATACTTTGGAATAAATACAATTATGAAAGTAATAGCATTTAACATCCTTAAAATGATTAGATTTATTGACAGCCTTGAATAATTTTGCCATCAAATCCGTATAAGGGATCATGGTACCGCCAGAATCCATCAGAAGCAACAGTTTTACAGCATTCTTACGGGGTTTTTCCATGACAATCTGAAGCATACCTCCATTGTTGCAGGTCTTGTCAATGGTACCATCAATATCTAACTCTGTCTTGGGGACATCCAAACGTGTGGAATACTGACGCAACTTTCTAAACGCTGCCATAAACTGTCTGTTATCAATGACCTTATCATGTCTGAAGTCACGATACTTTCTGGCACCGATAACTTCAAAAGCACTCTGACCACCGGGAGCCCCTCCGACGCGGATACCGCCGATAAAATTACCGGAATTACCAAATGCGGTTTTACCCATGGTGCCGATCCAGAAATTACCACCGTTATGTTCACTGTCCTGATCGCGTAAACGTTCACGGAATTTGGTTTCTACCTCTTCTTTATCGACCTGTACGGTATCCTGTTCGGTATCCAGCCATTTTTTCTCCTCTTTTTCCAAAAGTGCCTTCATATCTTCGGATTTATCCAGCCACCGCATCATTTCCGCTCCGACTTCCGTATCTTTTTGCACGCCTTTGAAATGCTCTTCAAATGCCATGTCAAATTTATCAAAATCGGTTTCGGACTTGACCAAAATACTGCGCGACAGATAATAGAAATCCGTAAGGGAACTATGCGCCATCCCCATATCCAATGCCTGTTGTAAGGTCAGCCATTCGGTCAGGGATACATCTAATCCTTTTGCTTTTAACTCGTAAAAGAACTCAATGAACATAATGTTTTACTGTCTCCAAATCTTCATCTTTTTTCACAACTACACCAACAAAAGGTAATGCTTTTTTAATGGTATCAGGATCTATACCGTTAAGCTGAAGTGCATTAATCCAGTCAATCAACTCGGATGTACTGGGTTTTTTACGGATATCACGAATAGAGCGGATTTCATAAAAAACTTCCATAACATTTTTTAATAAGTTTTCTTCCACATCCGGATAATGCGTTTTTACGATCTCTTCCATTAAATCCTTGTCCGGGAATTCAATATAATGGAAAATACAACGTCTTAAGAAAGCATCCGGTAATTCTTTTTCCGCATTGGATGTAATAATCACAATCGGTCTGTGTTTGGCTTTTACGGTACGCTTAGTCTCATGAATGTAAAATTCCATCTGGTCAAGCTCCCATAATAAGTCATTGGGGAATTCCAGATCCGCTTTATCAATTTCATCAATCAGTAATACGACCTGATCATCTTCTTCAAATGCTTCTCCCAGTTTTCCAAGCTTGATGTAGCGGGCAATATCATCAACGCCCTCTTCTCCGAACTGACCGTCATAAAGACGCTGAATGGTATCATACATGTAAAGACCATCCTGTGCTTTTGTCGTTGACTTAATATTCCAGATAATCAATTTTTTCCCTAAGGAATTGGCTACCGCTCTTGCTAACATGGTTTTACCGGTACCGGGCTCTCCTTTGATTAACAACGGCTTTTGTAACGCAATCGCTACATTCACACTGGCAAGCAATTCATCACTTGCTACATAATCGGTCGTTGACTGAAAATTATTTTCCATATCTGTTTCCTTTCTATCTCCATGGTATTTTTCTCTCACTTTGCATACACCAAACAGGTCACAATCGTTTGCAATGCATTTAATTACATGATACAATAAGACCGTTTGAAAGACAAGAAAAAAGGATATTTGGAGTTAGATTATGAGTACTTATTCTGAGAAAAAAAAGGCAGTCATTTCCTTTGAGGTATTTCCTCCCAAAAAAGATGATGAATTTGAAGGTGTTTATGCCGTATTGGATAAATTGAGTGAATTACATCCCGAATTTATCTCTGTTACTTACGGTGCCGGCGGAAGCCGTTCCAAAAAGACGGTAGAGATTTGTGATTATATTCAGAACAAACTGGGAATCCTTTCACTGGCCCATCTAACCTGTGTCGGCAATAAAAAAGAAGATATTGACGCCGTATTAAACCAATTAGCCGAAGCCAATATCAATCATATCCTCGCACTCCGCGGAGATCGTCCCGCTTATATGAGCGACGAGCAATACGAAAGCCGTGACTTTGCCTATGCCAGTGAGTTAATCCGTTATATCAAATCGAAGGAAACCGAATTTCATATTGCAGGTGCCTGCTATCCGGAAAAACATTTTGAAGCTATGAGTAAACGTGCCGATTTGGCAAGATTAAAAGAAAAAGTGGAATGTGGATGTGAACATCTCATCACACAGCTTTTTATGAACAATGATGTGTTTTATGAATTCCAGGAAAATTGTCTGGCAACCGGCATAACCGTTCCTATTCATGCCGGAATCATGCCAATTACATCCGTAAAACAGGTTGCAACCAGTATTTCCTTATCCGGTACCTCTATTCCAAAAGCATTTTCGGATCTTGTAGCAAAATACGGGGAAAATCCTGAGGATATGCGAAAAGCCGGTATCGATTATGCCATCAGACAAATTATGGACTTACAGGAATATGGTGCTGACGGCATCCATATTTATTCCATGAACAAACCAAAGACAACCGCCGAAATTGTTGATGCAATAAAATAACATAACCTAATTTTCTGATTTATGTACAAACACCCTGTCGACGCCTCAATTTATTAATCAACATTTTTTGAGATATAGAAAGTCGTCCTTACAGAAAATGATATATCTTTGTCGCCTCGTACTTCGGTTTTTAGTCGTTCTAAGCGGCATGCTCACAAAATTTATATTAAATGCCCGGTTTCAAAACTCAGACTTCGTCTTCGAACAGTTGAAACCGGGCATTAATTTTGTTCGCCATGCCACTAAGAACGACACAAAACCTCGTAAAAGTCGGCAAGCAAAGATATATCATTTTCTGTAAGGACGACATACATCCTCATTACTAGTCCCAAGTTAATGTACTTGCTTCACTTCTCTTATCACGGAACATCAAATCCTTTACAGCTTCAGAAGCAGCTTTTCCGTTAAATAAAATATCATTTACCTCTTCTACAATCGGCATGGATATATGATATTTCTGTCCAAGGCCATAGGCGGCTTTTGCAGAATAGACACCTTCTACCACCATTTTTACTTCTGCCATCGCTTCTTCATAGGTATACCCCTGACCAATAAGCTGACCGGCCTTACGATTACGGGAATGTTTCGAAGAACATGTTACAATCAGATCGCCAATTCCGGTTAATCCGGTAAAGGATTCGAGTTTACCGCCCATAGCCACACCGAGCCTTGCAATCTCAGCAATTCCGCGTGTAATCAAAGCTGCCTTTGTATTATCACCGCAACCCAATCCGTCTGCCATTCCGGCAGCCAATGCAACTACATTTTTTAAAGCTCCGCCAAGTTCTATTCCTAAAATATCAGGGCTTGTATATACTCTTAAAACATCTGACATAAAAGCATTTTGAATATATTCTGCTGTTTCTTTTGTCTTTGCGCCGGCAACCAAAGTCGTCGGCATATCTTTGCCGACTTCTTCCGCATGGGACGGACCGGATAGAACGGCAACGGTTGCCTGTGGGATTTCCTGTTCTATAATATCAGTCAATGTCATATAGGTAACATCTTCAATTCCCTTTGCCACATTGACAATCAGCTGTCCATCTTCCACAAAAGGAGCCATAGATTTGGATGTGCTGCGTGTAAACGGAGAAGGTACAGCTAAAACCATCATTTCTTTTCCTTCGATTGCCTTCTCCAAATCTGTTGTAAAAATAATGGTATCTGGTAATTTCACTCCCGGAAGCTTTAATTCGTGTTCTCTTTTTTCATTGAGCATCTGAATCTCATCTTCCATAATCGACCATACCGTAACATCATGTCCGTTTTTTGCTAAAGCTCTTGCCAAAGCTGTTCCCCAGCTTCCGGCACCAATCACACTGTAATTTCCCATCATAAACCTCCGTTAAATCAAAATCATACCCTTTTACTACTGTTCTTTTATATTACAAAAATATATAAATATATTTTTCTTTATTTCTCTGCATCAACTGTTTCTTGATCCGGTGTATCTAACATATTTTTCTTTGTCAGATATGTCTTTCTTTCATTTCCGTGTATCAGGCGGTCAATGTTTCCTCTATGACGATAAAACGCCATCATCATCATCAGAATAGCAATGATGTATAATTCCATACAATGCGCAGATGACATATGAAGCATGCCCATCTGACCTTCCACAATCATTACAACCACAAAAGCTATGTACATTAACAAAGAACCAAGTGAAACATAGTGAGTGATAAAAAACGTAAGAAAGAACGTACCAGCAACACCTAAGAAGGACCACAAGCCCATTCCTACCGAAATACCCCCGGTGGCCATAATACCTTTTCCGCCTTTAAATCCCATATAAAACGGGAAGTTGTGTCCAAGTACAACACCAACACCGACATACATACGTAAAAGCGGCTCTATTTGTGCGTAGGTACCATTTCGGAACAAAAAATATACTGCAGCCATCGGAACAATGGCCTTAACGGCATCCATCACAAAACAAATTGCGCCTGCCTTTTTTCCCATAACACGTAAGGCATTGGTCGTACCGGAATTTCCGCTTCCATGTTCACGAATGTCAATTCCCTTCAGCTTGCCTAAAATAAATGCTGTCTGAATCATGCCGAAACAATAGCCGACAATCACACATAATACACGAATCATTTTATTTGTCCTACTTTCCTATTCATACTAAACTTTAATCAACACGATAAAACTTAACTAATACTGTAAACTATAACTGATATTGTAAACTATATCGGACACTGCAAACCATACTGATGCTGCAAGCCATATCGGATACTGCAAACCATACCGATAACTGTAACTACTGATACTGTAAATCTACTGCGTATCTTTTTCTTTTCGCTCCCGGATAATGAAATGTAAAGGAGTTCCTCTAAAACCAAATGCCTGACGAATTTTATTTTCAATATATCTTTGATAAGAAAAATGCATAAGATATTTTTCATTGACAAAAATCACAAAAGTCGGAGGTTTCACAGAAACCTGTGTAATGTAATACAAACGAAGTCTTTTTCCTTTATCCGTCGGAGGCTGCTGCAGTGCAACTGCTTCCATCATAATTTCATTTAATACACCCGTTCCCACACGAAGCGTCTGATTTTCGATTACCATTTCAATGGTCTCATACAGTTTATTCAAACGTTGTCCGGTTTTTGCAGAAATAAAGATAATTTCCGCATACGGCATAAAAGAAAGCGTATTTCTGACATTTTCCGTAAAGCGGTATATGGTTTTATCATTTTTTTCAACCGCATCCCATTTATTGACCGCTACGATAATACCCTTTCCTCGATCGTGTGCAATTCCCGCAATTTTGGCATCCTGTTCCGTAACACCTTCTTCGCCGTCAATCACCAAAACAACTAAATCCGCTCTTTCAACCGCACTTACCGTACGGATAATCATATATTTTTCAAGTTCTTCTTTTATTTTATTTTTGCGTCGCAGTCCGGCCGTATCAATGAATATATATTCTTTTCCATTGTATTTTACCACGGTATCCACCGCATCTCTGGTGGTGCCTGCTATATCGGAAACAATCAGACGGTTTTCGCCAATCAGTTTATTAATAATCGAACTTTTACCGACATTGGGCTTTCCGACAATGGCAATCTTTGGTCTGTCATCATCATCTTCTTTCGCAGTATCTTGGGGAAATAAAGCAACCACTTCATCTAAAAGGTCACCAAATCCCATTTGGTTTGCAGCAGAAATAGCATGCGGATCTCCTATCCCGAGATTATAGAATTCATAAACATCCGGCATCATTTTTTCAAAATTGTCTACTTTATTAACCACAAGCAGAACCGGCTTATGACTACGTCTTAACATATCCGCAACTTTGGCATCCGAATCCTGAAGTCCCTGCTTGACATCTACCATAAATAAGATAACATCTGCCGTATCAATGGCAATTTGTGCCTGTTCACGCATTTGGGAAAGAATAATGTCCTTGCTGTCAGGTTCAATACCACCGGTATCAATCAGTGTAAAATTATAGTTTAACCACGAAACATCCGCATAGATACGGTCTCTTGTAATTCCGGGTGTATCTTTTACAATGGAAATCTTTGATCCTGCCAGTGCATTAAACAATGTGGACTTTCCGACATTGGGGCGACCGACAACAGCCACAATTGGTTTCACATTTTTACTCATAATTACATATCATCCAATTATCTGAAATCGTAACTGAATTTTCCTTTCTATCTGATTTCACTAATATTTCAATCCATTCATATGTGTGTTGAAAGCAAATATTACCACTTGGCGATAAACAGGAATCGCATCATTGCTACATAGCTATGCGATTCTTTCAATGTGTGAACGTCAAGTGTTCAAAATAGTTTCAACAAAATCCTGTCCGCTTGATTTTACAATATCCACCTTAACTTGTAAAGTTTCTTCAAGCTCCGGCACTGTAATATCATCTAGAAAATAGTTTTCTCCGCTTCTTAAAGTATTTTGCGGCAGCAGGAGTTTTTCCCCTAAGGAAAGGTCTTTTAGCTGTGCAATCAGATCCTGTCCGGTTAGCAGACCGGAAACCGTGATTCGCTCTCCAAAGAAATCATTGCGAATTGCAACCACACGTAAATCCAAATCATCAAATGCTTCCATCATTTGCTCTGCCATATCTGAAATGGTTTGATACGCAAGCTTTCCTGTTGCCAAAGTCATTCTTCGTTTTGACAAATCTTTTGTGTTTTTCTGATAAGCAGGATTCTTTTTTGCCTCACAAAGTGCCTGTGCAAATTCATTTTTTAACAATGTCAACATGCCGACACCGTTTTCCAATTGTAGATATCCATCATATCGCTCTTCCTTTGGCAACTCTTCCTCGGCCAAAAGATACCACTCATCCGAAGCATGTATAAAATGCGTTCCATACTGTTCGTACATCGTATTCTGCCACTTGTGAATAGTCTCTAAAACCTCTTTTGCATCTTCTTTTGTAAAAGGTTCCAAAGGATAAAGACCATCCCGGTATTTGGACAATCCGACCGGTACAACAGAGACACTTTGCAGATACGGATGATACTGAATCAACTGTTTAATGCTGTATTCGAGTTCGTGTTTATCATTGACACCTTTACAAAGAACAATCTGACCGTTCATTTCAATTCCGGCATCATAAAATAACTGTACCTTTTTTAATGCCTCTCCGGCGAACCGGTTGTGAAGCATCTTGCAACGCAATTCGGGATTCATGGTCTGGAAAGAGATATTAATCGGAGCCAGATGATATTTGATGATACGCTCAACATCCTTATCACTCATATTTGTCAATGTCACATAATTTCCCTGTAAAAAAGAAAGCCGCGAATCATCATCCTTAAAATACAAAGTATCCCGCATTCCTTTCGGCATCTGGTCAATAAAGCAGAAAATGCATTTATTATGACAGGAACGATATTCATCCATGAGACCATTTTCGAATTCAATCCCCAAATCTTCCTGTTCATCCTTATCAATCTCTAAAAGCCACTCTTCACCATCCTGCTTTTTTATCAAAACTTCGATATACTCATCCTGTATCAGATACTGATAATCAAAAATATCTTCAATTTCCTCATCATTTATTTTTAATAAAATATCACCCGGCTCAATTTCCATCTCCCAGGCAATACTATCTTTTTCAACTTTTTTTACAACGTGTTCTATTTTTTTCATTACATATTTTATCCTTATACTATGATGATACCAGGTTTGCGAAAGCACATAGTGCGTAGCAATCCGTTGGTATCAGGGGTTCAAAATACCTTTTATCAATAAGATTATTTTATAAAAAAGTATACCCATTTTTGTTATTTTTCAGCATTTATTTTACTAGAATTTTCTTGACGTGTCACTATCAGAATGATAAATTAAGTACGAAAGAAAATGAATGACATCTTATGGAGGATAGCTATGCCTAATTTAGCCGCACTCGAAAATGCCATGCCCGTAGCTCCGCTTAAAATTATTGCTACAGACAGTTGCATGGGTTTTGCAAAAAAAGTAAATGATTATCTGGTAGAATTTCGCGCAAATACCAATTGCGATTTAAAAAACGATCCTGCATTTCAGGAGTATGCGGAAGATAACTATATTCTGGATGCAAAATGTCCTCGTTTTGGTTCCGGCGAAGGCAAAGCTGTTTTAAACGAATCGGTTCGCGGAAAAGATTTGTTTATTATGGTCGATGTTTGTAATCACAGTCTAACCTATACCGTGAACGGATTAATCAATCACAAATCTCCGGATGATCATTATCAGGATTTAAAAAGACTGATTGCTGCATGCAACGGAAAAGCGCACCGTATCAATGTTGTGATGCCATTTTTATATGAAGGCCGCCAGCACAGACGTAGCGGTCGTGAGTCTTTGGACTGTGCTTATGCTTTAAAAGAATTAAGTGACATGGGTGTTCGCAATTTTATCACCTTTGATGCACATGATCCCCGGGTTGCCAATGCAGCCCCCTTAAACGGTTTTGATAATTTTACACCACCGTATCAATTCATCCGTTCTTTGCTCAGACACGAAAAAGACTTAATCATCGATAAAGATCATATGACTGTCATCAGTCCGGATGAAGGTGCTCTGGATCGTGCCGTATACTTCTCTTCCGTTCTTGGCGTTGATACCGGTATGTTTTATAAACGTCGTGACTATTCCAAAGTAGTAAACGGAAAAAACCCCATTGTTGCTCATGAATTTTTGGGTGATAATTTAAAAGGCAGAGATGTTGTTGTTATCGATGACATGATTGCTTCCGGCGGCAGTATGATTGATACCGCTAAACAGATTAAACAAATGGGAGCCAAACGGGTATTTATCTGCTGTACCTTCGGATTATTCACAGAAGGCTTTAAAGCCTTTGATAATGCCTATGAAAAAGGTTATTTTGATCGGGTTGTTTGTACCAACCTCACCTATCTTCCACCTGAAGTATATGAAAAACCTTATTTTGTGGAAGCTGATATGAGTAAGTTTACCGCCAGCATCATCGATTTCATGAATCATGATCTTTCCATGGGAAATGTACTGACTCCTACACAGAAAATTCAGGAAGTATTAAAAACCTATAATGAAAAAGGAATTATTGAATAAATCCCTTTTCGGATTTATGTTCCCGAAAAGGATTTTGAATAAAATAAAAACCACCAATTTGGTGGTTTTTATTTTATCATTAAGAATGCTCCCAAATTTCCTCTTTTTCCTTGAGAAGCTCTGTGCGAAAACAGATACTGCGGATTGCAGCAGGTACAAATATCTGTCACCTCAATATGCTCATCTAAAACTCCTGCTTTTCGCAAAGTGTAATAGCATGCATTCCAAAGATTTAACTGGTATTTTCCGTTTTCCTTTTTCGTATATAATATCTTTTCCATTCCGTCCGGATATCCGCAATCTGTCTCTGATGACTCATCCGCTAAAAACACTTTTTGAAATTCTATTATCACATCTTCGCTGACTTCATAACAATCCTGGCAAATAGACGGTGCAATCGCCGCATAAATATCTTTGGGATTTGAACCATAGGTCTGCTCCATTTTTCGAACGGTTTTTAGCCCGATTTCCAACACCGTTCCCTTCCAGCCGGAATGACATAAGCCAATAGCTTTATGCACCGGATCAATCAAAAAAACAGGAACACAATCTGCATAAAAGGTAGACAAAGCCACCCCCGGAACATTGGTAATAAGTCCATCGATGTCATGATACGGCAAGGGCTTTATCAAACCGTTTCCCGCATCCTCTTTCGTAACAACATGTATATGGTCTGTATGCGTCTGATCGGATAACACAAACTGCTTCGTTGAAATTCCCAATATCTTTGCAATTCTTGAGAAATTTTCTAAAACAGCGTCTTTTTCATCTCCTCTTGTAAAACTCAGATTCATAGATGAAAATATGCCATTGCTAACTCCTCCGATTCGGGTTGAGAACAAGTGGGAAAAATCCGATAAATGTTCCAGATTATGGAAAGTCAGATATTCCACACCGTCAACTTTATGTTGTATCATTGTCTGCACTTTTCGTTCTTTCCGGATAACCGGGAAAAAGTCATTTTCTGTATTCCAATTCATTATATGCTCCAATCCACCTTTTGCAATTGTACAGCTAAGAAAGTTTGCTGTTCCACTCACAAACTGTATACCAACATCATCACAAGCTTAAGCCATACAAAACGGAAAGGCATCTTTTATCCAGGTAATTTTGTCTCCACATATGGCTATAACATCAAATCTGCAAGGATGATTCAGCGAAATATTGTGAAACGAATAATAAAACATGGCAACTCTGCTAATCTGCCTTTGTTTATCTCGTCCCACTGCTTCCTGAGGTAATCCTTTGGAAGCATTTTTACGATATTTCACTTCTATAAAAAGTAAAACATCATCCTTACTTCCTACGATATCAATTTCTCCTTGTCTGATATGGAAATTACGCTGTAAAATCAAAACTCCTTGTTGTTTTAAATAATTACATGCCATATCTTCATAAATATTTCCTATTTTTCTATCATTTTGCATACAATTCCTCTATGCAAAATCTCTCCATCCCCGAATGCCAAAATCCTTTTTATCCCATACCATTAAGCACAAGCAATTTTATCAGATATAAGACAAATAAATGTACCGGATAAAAGAAATAAAATACATATTTTAATTTTAATCCTCTTTCGCCATTGTATTTGCTAACAAAATAGACATCTGCAAAACTGGTAAATTCCAACAACTGTCCGATTGTTAGCGTAATGCAACCTGCAAGCATGGAAGCAACATTTGTTTTTTTCCGGAAAACAAACATCAATACAATCGTTGCCACGCCAAGTGCTCCGTAGTCGGTTCGCAATAATGTAGCCGCAGCAAGCCCCAACAAAAGGATGGGAAGTCTCGTATACCATTTCTTTGTCAGATTTAGTCCCCAAATCGTCAATAAGCCCAAAAACAAAGTAAAATAGACATTCTGATAAGAAAACTCCGGCAGATACTTGTCAGTTAATCCCAAAGCCAGATCAAACGGTATTTCAGAAATCAACGCAAAAAGAAATAACCGAAAGGCATAACGCGTTCTGCTTTTTGTGAAATAGAAACCTTCCACCAGCAAAAAACAAAATAACGGAAATCCCAGGCGACCAATCAATCGCATCATCATATCTACAATATAAATCACTTTTGTCATTGTAGTTTCCGTGGGTGCAAGAACAAACATATTGATCATACGTTCATAAAATCCAACTTTTTGTAAATATCCATCCAAAACAACTGCAGCAATGTGATCAATCAACATTGTAACAATCGCAATGATTTTTAAGGTACTTCCCGGTATACCCTTTTTTATCTGTACTGTATCAGCATTCTGTTCTAAGCTCATTTTGAATTTCCTTTACCCCTTTTATTTTAAACTTTTGGTGCAATTCAATATTGATTCTATGTATTCTTTGCATCCATTTTTGCCTTGATTTTGTCCATACGATCCACAAATACCAGGATCTCTGCAACCACTTCGTATAACTCAACCGGTATCAAATCACCAATTTCCAGCTTTGACAGTGTTTGGGCAAGATCATCATCCCGATGGATTGGTACATCAGCTTCTTTTGCCTTTTCTATAATGCGTTCCGCCAGTGCACCCGTTCCGGAAGCAATTACTTTAGGCGCATCTTCATTTGGATCATAGGATAATGCTATGGCCTGTTTTGTTTTTTTCTTTTTTTCCTCCATACTGCCACCTCCTATGCTCTTGCATCAAATGAAACCTTTGAGATTGGAACACTTCCCTGCCCAAGCTGTTTTTCCATTTCCTGTATCACAGAAGTCTCTTCTTCTTTTACCGATATGCTCGCCTGTAACGAATAGCCTCGTTTTTCTAATCGCTCATTTAATAAAGCGATATTCTGTTCAAGGAAATCCAAAATCGAATCGTCCTGAACTTTAAAATTCGTAGAAACTTTTTCATTTTGCATGGTCACATAGCAGTCCACGCTTCCTAAATGCTCCATATCCAGATGCAGATAAGCACTTACCGAGCCATCCTCTGATGATAAATTCTTTTTATTGGTATAGACATATAAATCACCATTTGCATTGCTGCCACTCATTTTCAAAGGGATCTGTACATAAGCAAAAGTCTGATTTAATTGATTCATAAAATCAATATTTTGAGATAATTGATTCGTTTTCTGTATAAGTGATGCATCTTTTCCCAGTACTGTTTCTGCCAATTGTGCCAGCTTGGAAGTCTGAAGGCGCAACTGTTCATAAAACGATTCCATTCTGTCTTTGTTTGCAACTTCTTCCGGTTTTAACAACCATTGCTCTTCCAGCTTATTTTGCAACAGTTTTCCTATTTCCGGTTCTGATAGAATTTTTGCGTCCAGTTGTCTATTCTGCAGTAAATCCGATACCAGCTTTAATACATCCTTTGTACTCGGATTTTCTGTTTTCCCCATTATTTGCAACAAGCGGTTTATCTGTTCATCCAAACTGCCATTGACCATTTTACCGTCTGACAGATTTTCATTCATCGTTTTAGCATCAGATAATAGATTCTCTATCCCTTTATCAGTTGTCGGATTAGCATCAATCAATTTGCCATCCGCTATTTTTCCATCTTCTTGTTGCTGGTTCAAAATAGACGGATCTTTTAAATGTTCTATAATCTGTTTAAAAACGTCCCGAAGCAGAGATTGATTGGCATCTGTCCTAGAATTAGTTGTCTCATCTTCCATGTCAGACAACAGGGATACCATTTGAGAAAATAGAGAAACAGATGAAGACATATTACCCTCTGAAGTACCGGAAAAAATATCTGAGAATTCCTTCATAATATCCTGTATACTTCCCAGCAACTGATGATTCATCGATTCATAAGCACGCAGTGAATCTGCATTCATTTCATTGATGGCCAAATCCATCTGGGAAAGTCTTACAATCATCCCGCTATCCAGATTGGGATTGGATACCACCGACCGATACATTGCCTGCAAAGAACCTTTATCAATCCCCATTCCCTGCTCCATCATCTGGGTTACCATAGAAACTGAGCTTTCATTTATGGGTAAGGAAGCCGCCTGCAATGCTTTTTCCACGCTGGGACTGGAAACCATGAAATTTGTAAACAATGGGCTTAGCGTAACCTGATGGTTAAAATTGGAAGCAACAAAAAAAGAGACCTGACTGCCGGGGTCTAATGTAACGTTTCCTTTTAGTGCTGCCGTTATCACAGATTCATCGGCTAACTGAATCGTAACATTGCCATTTTCCACAGAAATGACCTGTCCGGAAATGTTGCTGCCGGGCATCATATTCATAATAGCACGGGATGAATTAGAAGATACGAGCGCACCAGAATCCAAGTCATTCGGTACAGCCCCTGAATGACCGGAGTTCGAAATATTCTGATTTGTTATGTTCTGATTTGCCAGATTTTGATTTTGAAACAAACCGGAAAAATTAAGATTCATAACACTATCCTTATAAAAAATTGCTTATAAACGTTTTTCTATGTATCTCACAAGGACCATGCTCTTTTATCGCCGCAATATGCTTTGCACTTCCATAACCTTTATTGGATGCAAAATCATATTGTGGGTATTTTTTAGCCATTTCCTCCATGAAACGATCCCTTGTTACCTTAGCAACAATGCTTGCCGCACCGATGGATATACTCTTTGCATCGCCTTTAATAATCGGAACCTGTCTGATATCCACTTTTGGTATCGTAACTGCATCATTTAATAATATATCGGGTTTTACCCCCAATTTATCAATAGCCTCGCGCATAGCTTCATAAGTTGCATTCAAAATATTGATTTCATCGATTCTCTTCTCCGATACAAAACCAATTCCGACTGCCACGGCTTTTTCCATAATCTCGTCATAGAGCATATCTCGCATTTTCGCCGAAAGTTTTTTTGAATCATTGATATACTTGATTTTACAGTCTTTTGGAAGAATAACCGCTCCCGCAACAACCGGACCGGCTAACGGACCACGTCCGACTTCATCAATTCCACAAATCAGACCATATTGTCCATATTCCCGTTCATACTTTGATATTTCTTCCAAACGGGCATACTCCTTTTCTATATCAGCCATCCTTTTACATGCCTGACTGCACAAAGAAATTACACCACTTCTTGGATCTGAACCGTATGTTTCTATGAAATCCGCCAGTTCTTCATCTTTGCAATTTTTAAATTTTTCTTTGATATCCCCGATTTTTTCGCTCATATGTACCTCTGTTTTATGATATTAAGCAAATTTTTGCTCATATAACTAACTGTAATTTTTATCAAATCATTCCCTCATCAGACTTTTTTATTTTACTATTCACATCAAATTATTTTACCAGACCTATTTTAGTAAATGGATATATCCGAAGAAACGCTTTTCCTAATATCTGACTTCTTTTTATATTTCCGACACTGACAAAACGACTATCGGAGCTGTCATTTCGATTATCACCCATGACAAAATACTCATCATCCTGCAAGGTAATTCCATCAATTGCCATTCCCGGGTCTTTTATGGTCTCTTTACCATACCCCTCTTCTAACAGAACATCATTGATATAGACCGCACCTTTCTCATCAATTCGTACAGTCTCTCCTGGCAAACCGATTACCCTTTTAATATAATATGTTTTATCTGCATACTGATATGGAAAAACAATCACATCAAACCGCTTAGGATCGTGGAAACGATAAGAAATCTTGTCGACGAACAAATTATCGTTATCCGACAGTGTCGGTTCCATGGAATGTCCCAATACAACGGTTCTTTGCCCCACATATTTAACTACCAGAAGGGACAAAACCAGAATAATCAGAATATAGAGACTAAAATCCAGTATATTTCTAAGTATTTTTTTCAATTTATTCAGGCCTCTCCAAACTTATTCTCATAATACGACCGCTTCTAAAATCATCCAATAAAAAAGAAGCCGCTTTGTCTAAATCGAGCTCATCACCTTTTTTATAGCATTTGCGAAACTCTGCAATCTGCGTTAAAACTGTTACCGCATCTGTCATATCTGCAATTTCATATCTTTCCTGCAATGCATTCGGATAGTTGGCTTTCAAATAATCCAGTAATTCCAAAGCCAAATCCTGAATATTTAATATTTCATCATTGATAGAGCCGATAAAAGCAAGCTTTTTACCAACTTCCTGATCCTCGAATTTCGGCCATAAAATTCCGGGGGTATCCAATAATTCCAGTGTTTTACTTAATCTGATCCATTGTTTTCCCTTTGTGACTCCGGGTTTATTTCCGGTCTTTGCACATGCTTTTTTTGCAAACGAATTAATAAATGTGGACTTTCCGACATTGGGTATTCCTACAACCATGGCTCTCACCGGTCGGTTTTGTATGCCACGTCTTCTGTCTCGTTCAATTTTTTCTTTACAGGCTTCCTGGACAATTCCATTAATCGCCTTCATGCCATCACTTGTTTTGGAATTTAGAGAAAGCACATGATAATTCTTTTCCTCAAAGTACTTTTTCCATAATTCCGTACATGCGGGATCTGCTAAATCCGCTTTGTTTAACAGAATGATTCTGGCTTTATTCTTACTGAGTGTATCAATATCCGGATTTTTACTGGATAATGGAATTCTGGCATCAACCAGCTCGATCACCAAATCAATTAATTTGATATTTTCTTCCATCATCCTTTTGGCTTTTGTCATATGCCCGGGATACCATTGATAATTCATATTTTTTCCTCACTTTTACTTTTCCATCAGCCCCATGCCGAGATGATCGGATGCCATATGGAACCATACCTTTCCGACAATCGCATCTTTTTTTACCGGTCCGATATTACCGGAACGACTGTCCTCACTGTTGTTAATATTATCTCCGATTACAAAAAACTCATCATCCTCTAATGTCAGCTCATTTTCCAAAATGCCGGCATCTGCAATTTTATCTAATACGACACCATCATACGGTTCCCCGTTCACATATAAAATCCCGCCACGAATCACGAGCGAATCTCCAGGCGTTGCAGCAACACGCTTAATATAATAATGTGTATTCTGATTGCCGTTTGGCCAGAAAACCACTGTATCTCCAACTTTAGGTGAGAGTAACTTATAAATAAAACGATTTACCAGTACTTCCTGTCCGTTGTATAATGCCGGTTCCATGGAAACACCCAGCATACTGGTTTTCATGCCGACAGAATACACGAGAACAAAAGCAACCAGAACCGATGCTGCAATTAAAAATACATAACTCCAGATTTCCCTGACAATGCCTGCACTAATTTTTTTCTTTTTCTGATGAAAACTTAACCCTTTTTTTCTTCTTGACATAAATAATCCTGTCTATCTCTTAAAAATATAATTGACAAGCGGTATCAGCACCTACATAATTTGCATATATTTGCGTTGTAATGCTATTTATGCAATCCTACACCATTATACTTCATACAAAAGCAAAGGGACAAGTACTTTCGTATTTGTCCCCGAATTCTGAACTATTTAACTAATTCTTTAACTTTTGCTTTCTTTCCTACTCTGTCTCTTAAGTAGTAAAGTTTAGCACGTCTTACTTTACCCTGTCTAACAACTTCAACTTTTTCAACATTGGGTGAATGTAAGGGCCATGTTTTTTCAACTCCTACACCATTAGAAGTTTTTCTTACAGTGAAAGTCTCACGGTTTCCGCCGTTCTGTCTTTTAATAACAGTTCCTTCAAAAATCTGAATTCTTTCACGGTTTCCTTCTTTGATCTTGCCGTATACCTTAACAGTATCACCGACAGAAAACTGAGGTACTTCTGCTTTTAACTGAGCAGCTTCGATTTCTTTAATGATATCGCTCATTGTGTTTATCTCCTTCCGTATTGGATGTTCTTAATACGATCTGTAACAGAGGACCATCTCTTTTCACAACGTGAATAGTCTAACATAGCATGCAGATAAATGCAAGCTTTTTAATCTTGTTTTTCATTGTTTTTTCATTCAAGCATTTTTGTTTTTTACATTCTTGTTATTTTCTTAAATATTATTTTCACGAATAAAATTATTTATATCACTCAGCTAAAACATGTTCCCATTCACATATATATGCAATTCTTCCAGGATAAATATAGCTAATATCGTTTGGAACATCCAGCCATACCCAATTACCATTTTGACATACTCCGGGCATATAAACCATAGAAATATATAATTCTTCTTCATGCGTCTGAGGATCAAAATGAGTAGGCTCACCCGGATACCAATTAGATATTCCTAAAATTTCTCCATAGGTAACAGGAGACAAATAGCACAGGCCATTTACATCACAGCCCTGACATTTTGCTCCCCACCAGATATGAAGTGGTGCCTCTGGCTGATCAGCTCCAACCTCATAAAGATAAGATTCGATTTTATCAATTTCTTCTCTACAAGTTATCGTTGCCAAATGTCCTCCCATCTCTTCACATTTCAATTTTGCATCTTCCCATGTAATATCTTCACAAAAGATCTGATAATCATGTTCATCAGGATTATAGTACTCTAATGGTGTCCTTCCCGTTTCTGCCATCTTTGCATTTAATTCATCAGTTGCGGCAGGTACTTTCCATGGTACATTTTCCAAAATTTTTTTTCCACAACGAGGACAATCAATCGTCTCTTCTTCCGGCAATATCTCAATTTCTTCTTCAGCCTCAAAATATTCTTCATCTGTTATATTATCCATATCGTCAATATAATCAGTCTGTTCAGCTTCTTCTATTAATTCTTCCTCCGTATCTTCAACAATAACCATAGTCTCACTCTTAGAAGGTTCATGAGATTTCTCAACTTCCTTCTCTTGCTTTTTATTCACTGCAACAATGAGAATAATTGAAATGATGATTAATGATAATGCTGCACCTCCAATGGCAAAGAAAAATACATTTTTCTTTACAAATTCCATAAAATCAAAAGATTTTTTGTTTTCTATCTGTGCAGACCCTGTATTTTTTTCATCCGATAAAGTTGGACTTTTTGTAAATATTTGCCCCTCAGAACGTACATATGAGTTAACAGAAGCATTTGTCGTTGTATGAACAGGAGTATTGACAGGAATATTAGAAATTGTCCGATTCATATCCTGTTGCGACTGTACCAAAGGATTGGATAATGGTATTTGCGATGCCGTTGTCTCTATAAAATATAAATCATTGCAAAATTCTTCAACCGATTGATATCGTTTTTCAGCAAAAACCTCCATTGCTTTCATGAGAGCCATTTCAACATGAGGCGAGATGGCAATTCCCATCTGACTCGGCCATTGAATATCATCGTGTCTCATTCGCTCCATAGATTCCGGAGGTGTCTGACCGGTCAGGCATTTATAGATTGTTCCTGCAAAAGCATAAATATCAGACCACGGACCTTGATTTCCTTTTGTACGATATTGTTCTTCCGGTGCATAACCCGGTTTTAAAAGAACAGAAAGACTCTTTTCTCCTTCATTTGTAAAATCTCTTGCCGCACCAAAATCAAGCAGTTTCATTTGTCCGTTCTTTAACAACATAATATTGTCCGGACTGATATCTCTGTGAATTAGCCCTTGCTTATGTACTTCTCCAAGTGCCATTAATACCGGTTTAATTGCGGGCAATAATTCATCAGCCGGAATCCTGCCACCTAATGAATTAGCATACTCTTTTAATGTCGCACCTTCCAGATATTCTTGTACAATATACGCTGTATTATTTTCCTGAAAGAAATCCTTTACCCCGACAACACCCGGTAAATGAGAACACTTTGCAAGACTTCTGGCCTCTTTTAGAAAATTATCCCTCCATTTATATACAACTTCACTACTTTGACCACTATATGCTGTCACTTCAGTTGTAACATTAGATTCTCTTGTTGCATACCCATTAGGGTAGAATTCTTTTATGGCAACACGAATTTCCAAATTAATGTCCAATCCAACATATGTTATGCCAAAACCACCTTCACCAAGCACAGATCCAACCAGATACTTTCCTTGCAAAATGGTATAGGGTTTTAATTGATGCTGTACCTCATCCATCTGATATGGATTTTTTCCACAATATGGACATCTTTCTTTTTTTCCTTCTTTGATTTCCCTCATACAATGAGGGCATAAATTATTAATATCCATTTTTTTCTCCAAATGTATTTTAATCTATTTATTAAGAAATAAATCCTTTCATAATCTGCATACTGCTAAAAGAATATGGCAATTGCAGAATTATTATCATTATGAATGTTTTCTTCACGAACTTTGTTCTTAAGAATTTTATACATCTTTTTAATCCAGTCTTCCGGATGTTCTGATTGAATCAGGGTATCTTCCATCTCCTGTTCCGTAACATATTCCCAAAAACCATCCGTGCATAGTAGAAATGCATGCTTATGATCATGATTCACTATTGTATTTCCAAATTCAGGAGGGCTAAAATTCTCCTTTCCTACTACCTTTAGCAGTTTACTACGATCCTTATGAAAGCGAACTTCATCAATGCTTATTTCTCCTGCAAGAACGGCCATTCTTGAAACACTATGATCAAAAGTGCAAAAAATTTCTTTTCCATCCAGAAAATGATAAATACGACTATCGCCAAGATGAGCAAAGCTTACTTTTCCTGAAACAACATTCATACATAAAACAGCTAAAGTCGTTTTCATTTGACATTCACGATTTTGTATTGCCACAATGCTCGCATTTGCCTGTTCGAACCATGAATTAAATTGACTCTGTGTAATATCATCTACTTGTCCAGCTTTTTTTACGTTATTTTTTATAACATCAACCGCTGTACGCGATGCAATATCTCCACCACCATGTCCACCGAGACCATCTGCCATAATTGCGCATAATAGATTCCCTTTTTTAAAAACGGTGCAACTATCTTCGTTATATTCTCTTGCACCTTGATCTGAATATATCCCGACTAACACGAAATCACCTTTTTCTCATTTTATTCCCATAAAACTACATATTCATATGAACCCAGTAAGAGAACATCCCCTGAGCTAATTTCGTAAGAGCCCTTTTGAGGAATTCCATTAACATATGTTCCATTCGTCGAATCCTGATCAACGATATATACATTTCCCTTACGATATAAAAGAATACAATGTATTTCCGATAATGCATCATCCGATATGATAATATCGCACAAATTTCCACGTCCCAACGAAAGCTCATCCTTAAGACGTTCTTTTATTTCTGCATGATCGTTTTGTCTATGTAAAACAATGTCAATGTATGGAGGGATTTCTCTGCTTTCTTTTGTAGAATGATTTTTTTGTTTACTTTTATTAAGCAATACTATAATAAATAAGAAAAGCCAAACAAAAAATACTATCACTATAGCCCCAATAAGTATTTGGGGGCTTCCAATTTCTTCTTTCCACTTCGATAGCTGATCAAACCTATCCTTTCTGAGACTTAATTTATCTATCTGATTCGCACTAACTTGCGTCATAGAATTCTCGTTTTCATCGTCATCATCTGCTTTTGATGCTAAATCCACATTTTTATCATTAACCTCATTTAATGTCAAATTCTCCTGTGGTTTACTCAAAAGCAATTCCATTGCTAAATCTGAATCAATTTCATAATAAACAGTGGAAGCCTTTTCTTTATCAGAAAGATACAATGTCATATCATAAGTTGTATTTTGTAATTTTAAGTCACTTAAATCAATGGTTACCAATAGACTTTCATTACACACAGCTTCAATTTGCTCAATTGCTTCCTCATACTCCCATTCATCAATCTGGGGAACAAAATGCTCCCCTCCAAAAGATGCTCTTCCAAAACTACCTAAAATTTTGGTCGCTTCTAACTGCACATCGGTATATTTTTCATTTAACATAGCAATTGTAAAAACAGGAATACCACTTTCTTCAATTGCTTTTTGTGCTTCTTCACGAGTGATCCCGGAGGCATGATCATCTGCACCATCAGAAAAAATAATTAAACACTTTCTTTCAGGCAGTGATTGATTTTCCTGCAAAGCCGATAATTCCTCTTTTATACTGTCATATAAATTTGTATCTTCATTTGTCAATTCAATACGACTGATACATTCAATAATTTCATCTGATGAAGTCATAAACTCGGAACTTTTTCTTTCATTTCCCATACACGTAATACGAAAAACATCTGTATCCTTTTTATCAGCAACAAGTTTACATAACATTTCTTTTGCTTTTTCGATTCGTTTCTGATCCATAGAACCGGAAACGTCTATGATACAATCATAGGTAATTCCTTGAGGTACAACATCTACTTTTTCAATATTAAGAACGCTACATGGCTGACTTCCAAAAAAAGCCTGGCTATCTTCCGCTGTAGGAGTAAAATCCACTTTCGAATTTTGGTGTGTATATACCAAAAAAGTCTGGCCTTCAATTTCCGTTTCACTAATGATACTGTCAATCTTAGTTTCTGCATAAACAATATCATTCACACTTGATATGAGACACATACTAATCATCCATACCAGGATGAATTTTATATATTTTCCAACACTTAATACATTTATCTTCATTTTGACACTCAACTCATTACTTTTAATCATGAATACAGGAAAAGATTACCGTTTCTCGTGGAATCCTTTCCTGTTTTTTAAAAACTAATTAAATTTTATTAAAATTCCTGTATAGTTATCCTGATTCGCTTTCCGTTTCGATTCAATCTCTGCTTGTATGCATAATGCAGACTTTCCGATAGAATCATGCAAATTTGCAATAATTTCATCATCCGACAGCGTGCCGAAAACACCATCTGATAAAAGAAGAAGATAATCTCCTCTTTTCATATCAAGCGTTTCTCCGATACCATCGATTTCTTCCAAATCACTTAAACCAATATAACTGGTCAATGCTTTTCGCCGTGCGTGATATAATGCTTCCTCTTGAGATATTTCGCCGTTTTTTGCCTGCTCATCTAATACGGCTCCATAATTATGATCATGATTAACCTGTTTTAATTCTCCATCACGATATAAATACAAGTGACTATCTCCAACAGAGACCCACTTTACTTTCATTTCACAGATTTGAACAGCAATAAGAGTGGAACCACCACTTCCGGCAGATGAACCTAATGCTTCGATAGCTGCATCATTCGCATTCAAAACCATATCCTTCATCCAATCCGGCTTAAAATCGCCCTGTTCATAATACTGCATGCATGAAATGACTGCTGCAGAACTGGCTCTTTCTCCATCCTGCATACCACCCATACCATCAGCTAATACAACAAATATATCGTTCTGCGATACATCATCATCCTTTATTTCTGAAATTGCAAAGGCATCTTCCTGATTTTCTCTTTTTCCTATGCCATGTAATTTTCCAATTTGAATACCATATCTTTTCGGCACACACACAGCATAACCACGTTCGACACTTAAATCGACGGTTTTCTCGCCACAAGACATACTATTCCGCTTCCTCTTCCCACGTAAAATTATCACCACATAATGGAATAAACAATAACTCCGTTTTACCTATTGTTACCTTGTCATATTGATTTAATTCTACGGTTTGCAAAATTGCTTTTCCATTTAATCGAACGACACTTCGTCCTTCTCCGGCAGAAAAATAAAATTTATTTTCTGTTGAATCATAAGTCAAAATTGCTTGATTTTCTCTGGAAATAGTATCATCACCTTTGATACAAATATCCATCTTTTCGCTTCTACCAATAAAATTATTATCCGAATGAATTCTGTAATCCTGTCCTCTTTCCTTTCCATTCATTCTAACCAGCCATCCAACAACCGGATCAACCCCCTGAGTAGTCTTAAACATGGCAACTGTCTTTTCACCATCATCATTTACATATAACGACTGGGAATTCGAATCTGCATTGGAATCAACAGTCGGATTCGCTACTCCCATTGCAACGGTTTTTTCGGTATTACTACCATAATTATTTGAACCACCTGAAAAACTACCACTAGGAACCGATACTCCCATTGCAACGGTCATTTCAGTATTTCTAACATTATTACAATAAGGACATGCAACATGCATAGATGCATCATAATAATGGCCTCTTTCACATCTTTTCATTTCCATAATATACATTCCTCCATTAACCGACCAATTCTACCAAAAGTATTAGTAAGGGCACAGCAATTGCAACAATTGAACATACAAATCCAGCAATAGCCATTCCTTTTCCATTCCGCTTATTGTATAAAGCATAGGCGCCAAAAACAACCCCAACAACTCCACAGATTATGGAAATAATAACAGGAATAAAATCCATCAAAAAAATCAAAGCAGAACCTACAATGCCTAAAACCATAGATGTAATGCTAAATGCTTTACCTCCATCTTTTGCTTTATTTGCTTCATATGCTTTTTCATCATTTTGTACCCTGATTGCAAATGAGTTATTTTTATCTCCAAGGTAAAAACCTTGTCCCGACTGCAATGTTTGAGATGAATGGGGAGCTAAGCGAACCCCTGTATCAAGAAAAGTACCATTTGTAGAGCCCATATCCGTCAATTGAACTGCTCCATTAATATTTTGAATTTTACAATGCACGCTACTAATTCCCTTTTCGTTTGAAGGATAAATAAGCTGACATACCGATGCGTCTCTGCCAAGTAATATCTCATTCTCAACTAGTAATTCCTTGTTACCATGTATCCCACTTCGTCCAACTAAATATACTTTTTTCAATTTCTCTACCTCTCCTTTTCTTTATTTTACTCTTTCTAATTCTATTTCATTTCCAAAGAAATCAATCGTCAATGTATCTCCTTTTATTTCATACTTTGCATTATGTACTAATTTTATTGGAGGGATTTTTATACCTGAAACACTGACAAATTTTATACTAACCCCAAATTCAGCTCCATCACCACTACTCAATTCGTATGTCAACAAAAGAGAACCACCCAAATCTTCCCAATTGATTGCATTATTTACAACCACTTTATTTCCATATCCATCCAGAAAATATAATTCTCCAGATTCAGAAAATACAAATATCATTTCATCTGAAATACCAAGATCTACAATTTTTTCTGCCAACAACGAGTTCACTCCTGCATCATCAAGTGCTTCCTCTATAGCATTCGAAAAACCACTTAATTGATTATTTGCAGCCGGACATGTCCAACTTCCAACCAGCGATTTAGGAGTAAGTGCTTCATAAATAATACTTCCGATAATCGCAACCATAACAATTGATGAAAAGACTGTCCCAGGAAGCGACATTGCTTTGCCCTTACATTTCATTGCCATGGAAAGAATTCCAAGTCCCATTCCAATGATTCCCAAAATAAAAGCAAACCAAAAAACAGAATCTAAAAAGATAGCAGCAATTCCAACAATCACCGAAATGATTCCTGCGGCCAATGTTGCAATACTGATTCCTATTCCGCTCGATTCTTTTTGGGGCTCTTTTGGTGGTTCCTTTTGATTTCCTTTTTGCTCTGCATGCGAATTTGGATTCGCCTCACGATTAGAATCACTCTGCTTACTAACTGCATCCATTTGAACCTGGAAAGAATTACTTTTATCGCCCAGATAAAATCCTTGTCCATCCAATAGGATTTGCGGAACACGAGGTACAAGCCTTACACCTGTATCCAAAAATGTTCCATTTGTGGAGCCCATATCCGTCAACTGTATTGTTCCGTCAATATTTTGAATTTTACAATGCACTCCACTAATTTCCTTTTCTGATGCGGAAAATACCAATTGGCATAACGATGCATCTCTTCCCATGATGATTTCATCATCAATCGGAATCGTCTGATTATTGTGAGTACCACACGTTCCAAGTAAAAAAATATTCATATACCCTCCCCATTTATATAATTATCTTTTTCACACAATCGACAAAATGTGCTGATATCTCACAACTATTTTAGCGAATTTCTTTCTAAACTTCAATAGCGAATTTTTCACTAAAATAAAATTATTATATTCTGTGAATTATAATTTAAGATATGTAACTCCAAATTTAAAATGAAAGGTTTTCTAGATGTATAAAAGAATCCGGGATCTTCGAGAAGATAAAGATTTGACTCAGGTACAAATGGGTCAAATATTACATTGTAGCCAACGGGTATACAGCAACTATGAACGGGGAGATATTGATATTCCTACTTCAATTCTCATTAAACTAGCTGACTTTCATAATGTTTCCGTTGACTATTTACTAAATAGAACAAATAATCCTAAATTAAACCAATAAAAAAGCAAAATCGCTCCCACGATTCTGCTTTTTTATTTTACGATTTTTTCGAATTCTTTCCACCAATCAACATCCAGCCTACAGCCGCACAAATCAAGACAACTGCGGCCAATAAAAGCATATCCGATACAGACAGTCGATCCTTAAATAAAACCGGAAGCACTTTCTGAATTTGAGTAGGATATTTCGTGATCAGAACCGAAAGCAGATTATTCAAAAAATGTACACACACAGACGCTGCAATACTGCCGGTCTTATATGTTACAAGGGTTAGTCCCAATCCTACAATACCAATGGTAAACATTTTAATCAGGCTCATATGATAAGCGGCGAAGATGAGGGTCGTTACCACAATCGCAACAACAGGTCTGCAACGTTTTTTCAACGTCCCCATGACAAAACCTCGAAACAGAAGTTCTTCTCCGATAGCAGGCATAATCGCTACCACAAGTATCAGTAAATATATCGGCTGATTTACCAGCATATCATCTAACTGGGTCAGTCCTTTTGCACTCTCCGGAAAAACAGGCATCAAAAGAGCTCCCAATATCAAAGCTCCCACAAAGACCGCAATTCCGATCATGACCGAACCTGCCAGCTGCAACGGTTTTATGATCTGAATAGAAAATAACTGTTTCTTATCTGCCTTCATATACCATGCATAGACAAGCGGACAAAGCAGAATAATCAATTGCTGAACTGCCACTCCGACAAATCCGAATTTCAATTGGGCAAAGGTTCCGACATAAAAGATTAATAATAACACAATGCACAGTAATAAAACCACATCCCCGAAGCCCGGCATCTGTTTATCTTTCATCTCACTTCGTCTGGTAAAGAGCTTCACACTGCTTAATCCTTCAGAAAACAGAACCGACTCACTGTTATAGATTTTCCCCAGAATCATGATAGCCAGTAAGCTATAGGCAACATTAGAAAACAGCACAATTGCAAATAAACCGTAGTTATAATGAAACTGAAATAATCCTTCCACTAACAATGCCACGTTGACAATCGGAATTGCCGCAGTTTGGGCTGTCAATTCTAAATCCGGTATCATGGCCGCATAGCTTCCAAACATAAAAATCAGCATAACCGGCGTCACATAATTGTTGGCTTCTTTAAAGTTTTTTGCAAATACACAGGTACACATGCAGACTGCCGTAACCAAAAGTGCAAAAAACATCATGACAACAATCGTAAATAGGATTCCCGGTATAAAAGTCTCATAATGAATCTCAATATTCATATTTGCGGCCGAAGAAAGTGAACTCGATACTAAAAATGCCATTGCTCCGCCCATGGAAAAAACATTTAATATTGCAGACACACATGCAATACAGGAAACTGCCAGAAATTTACTCATAATCATTTCAAAATTCGTGATGGGTAATGTTAAAAGTGTTTCCAATGTTCCTCTTTCTTTTTCACCGGCTGTTACATCAATTGCCGGATAAATCGCACCTAACAATATGACCGTCACAATCAAAAACGGCATCATGGAGCCAATCAGATTACCAATGGATTCTTCTGTAGTCGAATAATCCTCCTGTTCATAGTGGATGGGGTTTAACATCACTTCCGCATCCAGTCCGGCATCTTCGATTTTTTCTTTTGTCAGTTCTTCCCGATATAGTTCAAAAGCATCGTTTAATGCAGAAACCGCTGTAGAAGAACGGTCTTTTGCTGATAAATAGCATAGTAATACCTTATCATTTTCTCCTATCCGGACAAATACGTCAATTGTACCGTTTTCCAGTGCTTCCTGACAATTCTTTTCTTTTACAATTTCCAGCTTATATCCGATTTTTTCTTCATTATCTTCAATAATTTCACAAATTCGCTCTTCCAAAATCGTATCATTTTCAAAAGCAATCAGATACGTTTTTTCTGCCTGGCTGCTCATAATAGAACTCATCAAAAGAGTCATTCCGACAATTAAAAGCGGATAAATGATAATCGGAACAACCAACATCATAATCAAGGTCTTTTTATCTCTTAATATGTCTGTCAATTCTCTTTTAAATAAGGCAGTCATTCTATTTAGATTCATAACGTCTCAACCTCCTCCATAACATGATGGAAGGCATCTCGCAAATTTCCTGCACCACATTCTTTCATAATAGCCTCGGGACTGCCCTCTTTTACAATTTTGCCCTGATAAATCATAAGCACCCTGTCACACAAAAACTGCGCTTCTTCCAGATAATGTGTGGAATACAGAACCGTTTTACCGGCTTCTTTTTGAGACTTCATAAAATTAACAATCGCATCGGCACTTAAAATATCCAGTCCCAGTGTCGGTTCATCAAAAATATAAATATCCGGTTCATGAATTAGGCATCTGGCAATGGATGCTCTCTGGGTCTGACCGGTTGAGAGCTTTTCAATGCGGTTATCCATAAAAGAATGCATATCCAAAACCTTTGCTATATTTTCAATCCGTTCGTCTGCCGTCTGTTTATCAATTTCATATATTTCCGCAAGCATATACAGCATCTCACGGGTACTCATCCGATGATAGAGTTTGGTATTCCCCGACAAATAGCCGATTGATTTTTTATACTGTACCGGATCGGTAATCCGGTTGCCATTTTCATCCTCAATAGCCACACTTCCGCATGTCGGCTGCATCAAAGCTCCAAGCATGCGAAGAAGAGTCGTTTTACCGGCTCCGTTTGGTCCTAAAATACCAAGGATCTCCCCCTGAGGTACCTGAAACGATACATGATTAACAGCATAAAAACTTTCTTTTTTCTGTTTTAGTTTTCCTTTTTTATGGCTTTTTGCCAAACGTTTTGTCTGTGCCTCGTCGTCTTTTGACATCACAGTCCGTTCGAATTCTTTACACAAATCATCCACAATAATCATAGATGTGATTCCCTCCACTTTTCATATAAATCCGGTCTTCTCTCTTTTGTCCGGATCAATGACTGCTCCAGTCTCCATTCTTCCACTTTTTTATGGTCACCCGATAACAAAACAGGAGGCACCTCTTTATCGTGCCAAATGCGCGGTCTGGAATACTGTGGGTATTCCAAAAGTCCATTTCCAAACGATTCGGTCTGCGCAGATTCGTCATTATTTAACACACCGGGAACTAAACGGGCGATCGCATCAATCATTACCATCGCGGGAAGCTCCCCTCCGGTTAAAACATAATCACCAATGGAAATATAATCAGTAACCACTTCTTCCAACACTCGTTCATCAATGCCTTCATAATGTCCGCATAAGAAAATCAAATCTTCTTCTTTTGCCAGTTCCTGTGCTGTTTTCTGATCAAAAACCCGACCTTGGGGTGTCACATAAATCACTCGCGTTTTTTTTGCATCCGTCGCGTTCCCACAGGAAGCCTTTGTTTCATCCTTTAGTACATTCTCCGTATTATCTGTTGTATTTCCTGTTGTATTTTCTGTTGTTTGATCAGCAACTCTTTTTACAATTGAATCCAGAACTGCCATGGTACAATCATAAACAGGCTGTGCCTGCATCAGCATTCCGGCACCGCCTCCATACGTATAATCATCAACCTTTAGATGCTTATCTAATGTATAATCCCTGATATTCACTGCCTCCGCCCGGATACAGCCGCGTTCCATGGCCTTTCCGAGAATGCTGGTATTCAAGCCATCCATAATCATATCAGGAAATAATGTTAAAACATGAAAAAACATATATTAATCCTCTGCAGTAATATCTTCCATTAAGCCCGGCATAACATAAGCCGTAATCTTTTTATGATCCATATCAATCTTTTTGATACATTCCTTAATAGCCGGAAACAAATACACTTTATCATCTTCTGTTGTAATCTCATAAACATCATTTGCTCCGGTTTCCAATACATCGGTCAGCTTTCCGATATAATTGTCATCTTCATCAAAAACATCCACGCCGATTAAATCCGCAATAAAATACTCATCTTTTTGAAGTTTTACCGCATGAGCACGATTGACATAGAGGCTACACCCCTTATATGCCAAAATATCATCCAAAGTATCAATTCCTTCAAACTTTAATATGACAAACTGTTTAAAAAATTTTACGCTTTCAACCCGTACATCCATATTTCCGTTTTTCGTCCCAAGAATGTACTCTTTATTCTTTTTAAATCGCTTCACATCATCCGTTGTCGGAAAAACTTTTATTTCTCCCCTGACGCCATGTGTCGATGATAATATTCCTACCTGTAATAAATCTTCCAAACTATTTCCTCTCTTTTGCAATAATATCATGATGTTTGGGGCAAAAGGTATTTTACTTCCATGATACCTACGAATTGCTACGTATGCGAGCATGAAAATATGTCCTTTTGCTCCTGGTATCATATCATATAATTGTATAAAAGGCTGAGAAAACCTAAGTTATCTCAGCCCCAAAATTAAGCATCCATATTATTCGACGATTTCTACATCGACTTTCTTATTTTCGTTTAATGAAGCTGCTTTTACGACGGAGCGGATTGCTTTTGCAATACGTCCCTGTTTTCCGATTACTTTTCCCATATCAGAAGAAGCAACACGCAATTCAATTGTAACATGTTTTCCTTCTTCTTTTTCTGTTACAACAACTTCATCCGGATTATCTACCAGTGCTTTTGCAATGACTTCTACTAATTCTTTCATAATCCACCTCCAAAGTGTTATGACAAGGTTTCCAGACTACTTATATCAAAATTTATTTTTCGATACCGGCATTCTTGAAAAGTCTGCTAACAACATCTGTAGGCTGAGCACCTGCTGCTAACCATTTTTTTGCTAATTCTTCATTAACTGAAAAAGCATAAGGCTCTACATTGGGATTGTAAGTACCGATTTCTTCGATAAATCTACCATCTCTGGGAGAACGTGAATCTGCTACGATAACTCTGTAGATTGCGTTTCTCTTTTCGCCCATTCTTCTTAATCTGATTTTTACTGCCATTTTTCTTACCTCCGAAATTATTAAAAAAACATTTATTTATGAAGAGATTTCTCTAAAAAGGAAATCTCATTCCACCTTTTTTACCGCCTAGCATATTGCCAAGGCCACCCATCATGCCACGTTTCCCACCCATCATACCGGGAATTTGTTTCATCATTTTCTGGGACTGTTCAAACTGCTTGATAAAACGGTTTACCACCGAAATATCCACTCCGGCACCTTTTGCAATCCTATGCTTTCTGCTCGGATTTAAAAGCTTGGGGTTTGCCCTTTCTGCCGGTGTCATGGAAAGAACGATTGCCTCTGTTCTGGCAAGCTCTTTATCATCAATGGCATCTTCAAGCTGGGAACCCATTCCCATCATGGAAAGAATTGCTCCCATACCGCCCATATTGCGCATCTGTTTCATGCTTTCAAGATAATCATTAAAATCCATCTTACCTTTCTTTAAGCGGGATGCCATTTCTTTTTCTTTATCTTCATCAATATCGATATTTTGCTGTGCTTTTTCAATCAAGGTAAGCACATCGCCCATGCCGAGAATGCGATTTGCCATACGGTCCGGATAAAACTGTTCCAAATCCTCCAGTTTTTCTCCCATACCTGCATAAAGAATCGGCTTACCGGTAACCGCTTTTACGGAAAGAGCCGCACCACCTCTGGAATCGCCATCAACTTTGGTAAGAATAACACCGTCGATACCGATCTTATCATCGAATTCTTTGGCAACATTGACCGCATCCTGACCGGTCATCACATCCACAACCAAAATTGTCTGATGTACATCGATGACTTCTTTGATCTGTGAAAGCTCCGCCATCATATCTTCATCAATATGAAGACGTCCGGCTGTATCTAAAATCACAACATTGTAAGCATTCTTTTTGGCATGTTCCATTGCTGCTTTTGCAATATCAACAGGTTTGTGATTTTCTCCCATGGAAAATACATCAACACCCATTTTTTCACCGTTTACTTCCAACTGCTTAATGGCAGCAGGTCGGTAAACATCACATGCTACCAAAAGTGATTTTTTCCCTTTTAATTTAAACTTTCCGGCAAGCTTTGCCGTTGTCGTAGTTTTACCGGCACCCTGAAGACCACACATCATTATGACGGTAATGGATTTTCCGGGCTGAAACTGTATCTCGGCTCCTTCACAACCCATCAGGTTAATCAATTCCTCATTTACGATTTTGATAACCATCTGTCCCGGATTTAATCCGTTTAACACTTCGGTACCGACCGCCCGTTCTTCAATGGTCTTAACAAACTGCTTAACAACCTTGAAGTTAACATCCGCTTCTAACAGAGCCATCTTAACTTCTTTACAGGCACTCTTTACATCTTCTTCTGTAAGACGTCCTTTACTTCTTAAATTCTTAAAGACATTTTGTAATTTATCAGTTAAGCTTTCAAATGCCATGCACTATAGCTCCTCTATTATTTCTGTGACCAGTTCGGATATTTTTTCTCTGTTGTCCGCAAACAAATCGTCATCTAACAACTGCTGTATCTGATGTAAAGTATCTTTTGCTTTGGAAAAACGCGCTATCAAATGTAATTTTTCTTCATATCCCTGCATGATTTTATCACATCGCTTTAATAAATCAAAAGCGCCCTGTCTGGTAATCCCATAACAGTCTGCCACCTCAGAAAGTGACATATCGTTAAAGACTGCATCCTGATATACCTTTTGCTGATGATCCGTTAACAGATCACCGTAAAAATCATAAAGCAGATTTTGTGCTACGATTTTTTCCATATCATTCACCTGTTTTCTTAAACACCTATTGCATCATACACGAAAAAAAGAAAGGTGTCAAGTCTTTTTGCTTGACACCTGCTAATTATCACAAAAATCTTTATTTAATCAATAAAATTATTACATATGACTGATAAAATCTATTAAATCACTCTAATTCTTCATATTTTTTGTATCCTTCTCCATAAATCTCATTCGCACTTGTTTTAATTAAAAATGCAGACGGGTCTATTTCTTTTACGATTTGTTCCAGCTTGGGCGCCTTTGATTTTCTTGTTGCACAAAGCAAAATTTTCTTTTGCTTTTTTTCATAGGCACCTTCACCGTGAAGAATTGTCACACCAACATGTAGTTTTTTCATTAAGCAATTGGAAACCTCGTTGGCATAATTAGATACGATAAAAAATAAAGAAGCCTCATCTTTACCGTATAATACGAGATCCATAATATAAGAGGTCACAAAAACCGCAATTCCGGCATAGATACCCTTTTCTATGCTGTTAAATATGAACATAGCAGCAAAAATAATGATACTGTCCAAAATCAGATAGAGACTTCCCGTTTTCATATGTGGATATTTTCTACGCAAAAGACGGATTACAATATCCAATCCACCGGTTGTTGCACGCATCCTGATGATAAATCCAAGGGAAACTCCGCTTAACACAGCTCCGGATAACGTTGCAGCCAAAGGATCCGTCGTCAGTGCCGGCAAAATCCCCAAGACATTTGTTGAAACCGAAATTATCGCGAGAGAATACATAGTCCACAACAGAAAGGATAAACCAAATTTTTTCCATGCAATGAAAAGTAACGGTATATTTAACAGAAACACCCAGGTTCCGGTTGGGATTGGCGTAACATAATTCAATAAAATCGAAATACCGGTAACACCACCCGGTGCCAGTTCATTTGGGTCAAGAAACAAAGCAACCGCAACCGCATATATAAAGGAAAAGACAGAAATAATCAAAAATTTTTTCATCAAAAAAGCCTCCTATACTTATAGCATGGAGACTTTTTCATGAATTATTCAAATTTCATACTTTATCTGTTTATGATACGGATTGATACGCACTTCGTGCTCTCGCAATCTCGGTATCATGATTATTTAATCAGTAAAGATTTTCCTGTCATTTCAGCAGGCTGTTCTTTTCCCATAAGTTCAATTAATGTAGGAATGATGTCAGCTAAGCATCCGCCCTCGCGAAGCTTGTAAGAAGGATCTGCATTAACAAGGATAAAAGGAACCGGATTGGTTGTGTGTGCTGTAAACGGAGCTTTTGTCTCATAATCAACAAGCTGCTCTGCATTACCGTGGTCAGCACAGATAAACATCACACCACCAACTTCTTTGATGAATTTTTCCAATTCACCTAAACATTCATCAATAACTTCAACCGCTTTTATGGCTGCATCCAATACACCGGTATGACCTACCATGTCAGGATTCGCAAAGTTACAGATGATAACATCATAATATGCATCTCCGTTTTCATCCTTTGCGGTAATGGCTTCACTTAATTTATCACAAACGGTATAAGCACTCATACGAGGCTTTTCATCATAAGTTGCTACATATTTGGGAGAATTAACCAAAATTCTTTCTTCTCCTTCATTCGGTTCTTCTACACCACCATTGAAGAAGAAAGTAACATGCGCATATTTTTCGGTTTCTGCAATACGGGCCTGTCTCATTTTATTTGCTGAAAGCCACTCACCAAAGGTATTGGTTACGGAAACTTTATGGAATGCAACATCCTTATTGGGAATGGTAGGATCATATTCTGTGAAACATACATAGTATAAATCCAGTTTTTTATCACGAGAAAAAGCTTTATCTGCGAAGAAATCATCTTCACAACAGAAGCATCTTGTAATCTCTCTTGCACGGTCAGGACGGAAGTTGATAAATACTACACTGTCCTTATCCTGAATTGTTGCAACAGGTGCACCGTCTTTCATAATAACGGTAGGTTTTACAAACTCATCGGTTTCGTCTCTGTCATAAGATTCCTGAATGGCTCCGGTTGCACTAGAAGCCTGTAAGCCTTCTCCCTTAACCAGCGCATCATATGCTAACTGCACACGGTCATAGTTGTTATCACGATCCATTGCATAATAACGGCCGGATACGGAAGCTACTTCACCAACACCTATTTTTGCCATTTCAGCTTCCAGTTCTGCCACAAAATCCTTTCCGGAAGCCGGAGGTGTATCTCGACCGTCTAAGAAACAGTGAACATAAACCTTATCTAAATCGTTCTTTTTAGCCATTTCCAGCAAACCGTATAAATGTGTTAAATGACTGTGTACACCACCATCGGAAATTAAACCGAAAGCATGAAGTGCAGAATTGTTTTTCTTGCAGTTTTCAACAGCTGCAACAAGTGCGGGATTTGTAAAAAAAGTACCATCCTGTATTTCTTTGGTAATACGGGTTAATTCCTGATATACGATACGTCCTGCGCCCATATTCAGGTGTCCGACCTCAGAGTTTCCCATCTGTCCGTCCGGAAGGCCGACTGCCATGCCGGATGCATTTCCTTTTACAAAGGGATATTCTTTCATCATACGGTCCATAACCGGAGTTTTTGCCATTGCAACGGCATTTCCTTCAGTCTTTTCATTTAATCCGTAGCCGTCTAAAATTAATAATACGGTAGGTGCTTTACTCATTCTGTTTTTCTCCTTTATTATTTTAATTGATTTAGCCCAATTGGGGGCGGTTTTCAAATGTTTTTATCCAAAACCCTATAACCACGGATTATTATACTACTTTATCCCCAATTCATGCAATCTTTTTAGGCTCATTCTTTTTCTAACTCATCAAGTTTATAAAAAATAACCTCAGATATTTTGGTATCCTCACCTGTTTTTGCATCAGAAATGGATAAGGTAATGGTTTCATGCGCTTCCGTTAACCAATTTGCATTGGTTCCGATTGGTAGTAACAATTCTCCGTCTTCTAACCATGCTTTTAGACTACATTCCCCTTTTTCTTTTCCCACACAATCAAAGTCCACAGAAAGATTTCCACCCGAAACATCATCTATTTTTACATATAAAAAATCCGCATTTTTACCTTCTACCGGACGATCCAATTGAAGATGAAAGTCGATATCCTCACTATTTTTTACCGTTTCACAATTCACCCCTATATCCTCATATGATTTATGCAAATACTTCATATGATTTAATGATTTTGCAAAGGACGATGCTACTCCGAAACAATTATAATCCTGCACCCAGACAGAAGAATCATAGTTTCCTGTACTTCCATAAATGGCAGCATACAATTTGTTTGGTAAAAACAACTCCAGATCGGACGAATAGCTGTATCCCTGCTCTACCAGATAGCGATATAAATAATACTCTTCCAATGGAATTACTCCGGTACGTACAACGGTATGTTCCGGATCAATTTGTGCAAGTTCCGCTTCTACCGCTTCGTGACTGCGTGCAATTGATGTGCGGCCGGAGTATACCGCTTTTTCATTAAGCAGAAAGTAAAAAAACTGACTTTGTTCGAATCCCAGTATTTTTACATTCGAATCAAACAACCTCAAATAATCCATAGTCAACTGTGTCTTATTTAATCTTTCCATCACTTTTTGTGCAACATATCCGTTACCAAGGCGTTCAAAACGAACATACGGATTTGCATCTTTAACAGAATCGTCAATCAAAATATAGCCGTCACGCAAAGCATATGGCATCATTTTACTTTGATATTCCGCAATTATATAAGAATTTTGATCCGTGGTACCTTCCAACTTTGGAAATTCATAATCCTGACATTCCTCAAAAAACAAGAATGGAATACAAAATACAAAGGCTATCAAAAATGCACAGTTTTTCTCACCAAGAAAATTTTTCCCATAACCGATAAGAAACACTAAGAATAACATAGCGACAAAAAGAATGATAAAAACAGAGCGCGAAAGCAGATTGGCTACCCAGTCTTCGTCCATGCAGACCATCGTGTAGGTATAACAAATACACATAAGCGGCGGTATACAACTCAGTATAAAAAACTTATCATTCAAATAATTCTGAAATGTTTTATTCCTCTGCTTAATATAACGGCAAAGCAGATAAACAGCCACAACAACTGCCAAAATTCCAAAAATGAAACGAAACAGATAATAGATTATGGGATATCCGCTAAATCCGGATAAAAAAGGCATAAACCATTTCGGAATCTCTGACTGAAAAATGTTTATTCCATCAACCGAAATAGTCTGACCGCTCATGGACAAGACATGCCTGAGCATCCGATATAAAAGAGGAATGCAAATTACAATAATAGAAATAAATAATAAAAACGGAAGGCTATATTTTTTCTTAAAATCGGGCTTTTTAATAAATGCAATAAACTGCAGTGCAGCAAACGGAAATGCGCCCAATAACAATGCCGCTCCGTAAAGCGGATAATACATACCATCCAAAAAACTGACAAACACATAACTCATCAGCCATAAAGATTTATTCTCAATCAACTTTTTATCGGACCAAAGCAATATGGTTGGCAAAATAATCCAACCGCGACAGTAAACGGGCATGTGAAACAAAACAGCAATAACCAATGCCCATATTCCTCCTATTTTTTTATATAAAAGGAAGATGGTGATTCCTTCAAACAACAGGGCAAAGATTACAAAACTCATATTATAGGCATTCGCCTGACCATGAAACATCACACGATTAATACAGCCCAAAATCATTGGAAACAGTCCGGATGCCGGGGAATAATCTTCATAAGCCTTCTGCCCCAATTCAACAATCTGTTGCCATGGCAAAATCTGCTCGCCATGATGGTGCAGATCAAATGGCAAAATCATAGCCGGAGACATATAGGAAACAAATGAAAAGACCGAAAAAACGGTTGGAAAATAAATTTTGACAGATACATCTTTTTCCTGTTTGCCTTTCATTCGGATTACAGAACGAAAAATCTGGTAAAGCGTAATACCGAACAATACTAACATCAAAGAAATCATGAATAAGATATAAGTCTTTGGAAACGGCACGCTTTCAATTACGTCCCCATTTTGATATGTATTTTTCAAATAAAGAAAAAATAAAAAAGGAATCAGAATCTGAATAGCATTTGCTACTCCTGCCATTGAAAAGTTCTTAGAATATCTATCCATAAGCATAGCAGCAAAATAAACTACAAAAGTAAAGAAAAGGACTTTTTTGTCACTCAAAAAATAATTATCTCCAAAAACACACAAGATAATTGCAGGTACTTCCATTCCAAAATAAATACAGGTAAAGAAAGTAACCTGTTCAAGGCACTTTTCCCGAAAGCACAGAACAAGAATACTGAAAAAAATGGTAATAAGCAGAAAATATGGATTCAGCGCATTATAAATCAACAGATGTGTACCAAACGGCAGATAAACAAGAACTGCAAAAAGAATCCACTTGGTATTTCCAGATAAAGGAAGCGCTTTCTTTTGTTCTTCCATAAAAGATAAAACTATGGTTATCGCGATACCCAAAAACAACAAAATCCAAAACAAATGCCACTCTCCGACTTTATTTGTTCCTAAGTAAGCAGCCTCACCCACGAGAAAATCCGTATATGTATTATCAGAATTTGTAACATACCGATAACCCAAATACGCTAATATGCTAATCAGTATTGTCACAATGGAAATAATCGTCCAAATATTTAAAACTTTCTTAACATGATTATTCTTTCTCATTTGTCCACCCTCAGAGAAATACTAGCACCAAAATTTCATATTTACAAGTGGGTTTTGAAAGGATAAAATGATGTTTATGCAGATTAAAAAATCAGATTGTTTATCTTCTAAACAGAATTCATGTCTGACTTCGAAAAACAAAAACAAATAAAATATATTGATAAGGAAAGAAACAAATGATTACATTATTAAGCAATATCTTCATAAAAGACAAGGATCAATATCAAAATCCCAATACCCGTTCCGCTTACGGAAAACTATGTGGCGGATTTGGTATTTTTTTAAACATCTGCCTGTTTGTCGGCAAATTGATTGCCGGACTACTCAGCAATTCCATTGCTATTATTGCAGATGCCGTCAACAACTTATCTGATGCAGCATCTTCCGCCATAACTTTGATTGGATTTAAAATATCCGAGCAAAAGCCTGACAAAGATCATCCATACGGACATGGACGTGTCGAATACATAGCCGGTTTACTGATATCCATTGCCATTGTATTTATGGGATTTGAATTAATCAAAAGTTCTTTTGAAAAAATTATTCATCCACAGGAAATGACGTGTGATATGATTACTGTCGCCATTCTTGTTGCATCCATTTTAGTAAAAATATACATGTTTTCTTATAACCGTTCCATCGGCAAGAAAATCGAATCGGTTGTGATGTCTGCAACTGCCACCGATTCATTAAGTGATACGATTGCAACATTTGTTGTATTACTCTCCACTTTAATTTATCAATTTACAGGCTTAAATATCGATGCCTATTGTGGTGTCTTAGTCGGTTTCTTTATTTTATATTCCGGATGCAATGCTGCAAAAGAAACCATTTCTCCTCTTTTGGGGCAGCCTCCAAAACCGGAATTTGTGGATCAAATCAAAGATCTGGTTATGTCCCATGAAGAAATACTTGGTATTCACGATATGATTGTACATGACTATGGTCCGGGACGTATCATGGCATCTCTTCATGCCGAAGTCGATTCCAAGGGTGATATTATGGAAATCCATGATTTAATTGACCGGATAGAGAATGAAATTCAGGAACAATGCAATTGTCAGGCAGTTATCCATATGGATCCCATTCTGGTTAATGACCCTTATACAGATGAATTAAAAGAAAAAGTCAGAAAACTGATTGATGAACTGGATCCCAATATTCATTTCCATGATTTCCGGGTTGTAAAAGGTCCTACACATACCAATATTATTTTTGATATTGTGCTCCCCTTTGACTACCAATATAAGGATGAATATGTACTGGATTTTATCCGCAACAAACTCTCCGCTCTTGAAGGGAATTTCAACGGTGTAATCAATATCGACAAAGGTGATTTGTAAAATGTATTAATCCCAAATATATTATTATGTCAGTCTTTACTAATAAAAAAGACGTTTCAGGAAACGCACAACCTGAAACGTCTTTTATTTTCATCTTTTATAAAATATAATCATTTTCCATTATAATTTGAATAAATATGAACAAACCATTATCTATGCAAAAAATGCATTGATGTCCGGAAAACGTTTTTATATCATATCATCGAATGACTAAATCACAAAAATCACTCGACCACTATTATGCATTAACGATCTGACCAAAATCAGGCTTTAATGCAGCACCACCGATTAATCCACCATCGATATTGGGTTTAGCCAGTAATTCAGCTGCATTTCCTGCATTCATGGATCCGCCGTACTGAATACGTACAGCTTCTGCTGTAGCATCATCATAAAGCTCAGCAATTGTTTCACGAATCATCTTACATACTTCTTCAGCCTGGTCTGCTGTAGCAGTCTCACCTGTACCAATAGCCCAGATAGGTTCGTAAGCAATAACCAGTTCTTTTACCTGATCAGCGGTTACACCATCAAGATCCCATGTAATCTGTCTCTTAATCCATTCTGTATAAGTACCTGCTTTTCGAAGAGCAAGTGACTCACCACAGCAAAGGATAGGTGAAAGACCGGAAGCGAATGCTTTTTTCACTTTCTGGTTGATTAAGATATCATTTTCACCAAAGATATCTCTTCTTTCAGAATGTCCGATAATGATATATTTTACGCCTGCTTCTTTTAACATAGGAGCAGAGATTTCACCTGTAAAAGCACCTTTATCTTCAATATAGAAGTTTTCAGCACCAAGCTCTACATTTGTTCCTTTGATAGCTTCTGCTACGGGAACGATATCGATTGCAGGTACGCAATATACGACATCAACATCAGGATTAACTACTAAATCTTTTAATGTTGCTACTAATTCAACTGCCTGACTGGGAGTCATGTTCATTTTCCAGTTTCCGGCAATAATTCTTCTTCTAGCCATTGTAATGGTTCTCCTTTTTATATAATATTTGCGAGCGATACGGATTGCTCCGCTTCGCTCTCGCAATCCTGCCGGTTTTCGCAATATTTTGCACTTCGTGCATATTGCTCAACCGTCATATTCGTCAAATATACAGTGTATTACAAGCAAGCTTGCATACACTGTATACTTTCCTCATTATTATCGCTCTTTTCGTTAAGTGCTTATTTATACGACTCCACTAAATTCGAACTGCGTCTTCGACTTGTTCTCATTAAGTGTCGCTGCATAGTTCGCACTAAACTCAAACTTCACCTTCGGTTCGTTTTCGTTAAGTGCTTATTTATCGTCAGCTGCTACAACACCGGGAAGTTCTTTACCCTCTAAGAATTCAAGGGAAGCTCCACCACCGGTAGAAATATGGCTCATCTTGTCAGCAAAACCTAACTGGTTACATGCTGCAGCCGAGTCGCCACCACCGATAATTGTTGTTGCATCTGTTTCTGCCAAAGCTTTTGCTACAGCGATAGTACCTTTTGCAAGTGTAGGATTTTCGAATACACCCATCGGTCCGTTCCATACAACTGTCTTAGCTTCTTTTGCAGCCTGTGCAAATAATTCCTGTGTCTTAGGTCCGATATCAAGACCTTCTTTGTCAGCAGGGATCTTAGTAGAATCAACATATTCAACTTCGATTTCAGCATCGATTGGATTCGGGAAACCATCAGCAACTGCTGTGTCAATAGGAAGTAATAATTTCTTTCCTAATTTTTCAGCTTTTGCCATCATTTCTTTACAGTAATCAAGCTTTTCATCATCCACTAATGAGTTACCGATTTCATAACCCTGTGCTTTTAAGAATGTGAATGCCATACCACCACCAATGATTAAAGTATCGCATTTTTCAAGTAAGTTATTGATAACATTTAATTTATCAGCAACTTTAGCACCACCAAGGATAGCAACGAAAGGACGTACCGGATTCTCTACTGCATTTCCAAGGAAGTCGATTTCTTTCTGCATTAAGTAGCCTACTGCATTCTCGCCACCTTTTTCAGAGATGTATTTGGTAACAACAGCTACGGAAGCATGAGCTCTGTGAGCAGAACCAAATGCATCACATACATATACATCAGCAAGATCAGCTAACTCTTTTGCGAAAGCTTCGCCTGCCTCTGTAGGTTTTGTTTCTTCTTTTCCACGGAAACGGGTATTCTGAAGTAATACAACATCTCCTTCATTCATAGCTGCAACGGCTGCAGTAGCTGCTTCGCCTGTTACATTGTAATCAGCAACGAATTTTACTTCTTTGCCTAATTTTTCAGATAATCTAACGGCAACAGGTGCTAAAGATTCGCCTTCGTTGGGACCGTTTTTAACTTTGCCAAGATGTGAGCAAAGAATAACTTTACCACCATCTTTGATTAATTTTTCAATTGTGGGAAGAGCTGCTTTAATACGTGTTTCATCTGTAATCACGCCGTCTTTTAACGGAACATTAAAATCGCATCTAACCAATACGCGTTTGCCTTTTACGTTGATATCATCAACTGATTTTTTGTTTAATGACATTTGAAATGCCTCCTTATATTATTTTGTTAAATCACTCACACCATAACCATACGAATCATAATGTGAATAAAAAAGGGCCCGGTCCAAAAGACCGGACCCTTTAAGGTCTTAAATAAAATTCGTTCAACTCAAATTATGCTAATTCAGCAAAGTATTTGATTGTACGAACCATCTGAGATGTGTAGCTGTTTTCGTTGTCGTACCAAGAAACAACCTGTACTAAGTTGTCTTCGCCAACCATTGTCTGTGTTGCATCGAAGATTGAACCATATGTTGATCCAACGATATCTGAAGAAACGATTTCTTCTTCGTTGTAACCGAATGATTCTGTAGCTGCTGCTTTCATAGCTGCATTGATTTCTTCTTTTGTTACAGATTTTTCTACTGTAGCTACTAAGATTGTTGTAGAACCTGTAGGAGTAGGAACACGCTGAGCAGATCCGATTAATTTGCCGTTTAATTCAGGGATAACTAAACCGATAGCTTTTGCAGCACCTGTTGAGTTAGGAACGATATTTACAGCACCTGCACGAGATCTTCTTAAGTCACCTTTTCTCTGAGGTCCGTCAAGGATCATCTGATCACCTGTATAAGCATGAATTGTGCTCATGATACCGGATTTGATACCAGCTAAGTCATTTAATGCTTTTGCCATAGGAGCTAAGCAGTTTGTTGTACAAGAAGCAGCTGAGATGATTTTGTCATCTGCTGTTAATGTTGTATGGTTTACATTGTAAACGATTGTAGGAAGGTCATTTCCTGCAGGAGCAGAAATAACAACTTTCTTTGCACCAGCGTTGATATGAGCCTGTGCTTTTTCTTTTGATGTATAGAAACCTGAACATTCAAGAACAACGTCTACTCCAAGTTCTCCCCAAGGACAGTTGTTTGCATCGGGCTCTTTGTAGATTTTTAATGTTTTTCCATCAACTGTGATAGAATCTTCACCAGCTACTACTGTATCAGCTTTTGCATATTTACCCTGTGAAGAGTCATATTTAAGAAGGTGAGCTAACATCTTAGGTGATGTTAAATCGTTGATTGCTACTACTTCATAACCTTCAGCACCAAACATCTGTCTGAATGCAAGACGACCGATACGGCCAAAACCATTAATTGCTACTTTTACTGCCATTTTTGTAATTCCTCCTAAAATGAATTTTAATATATTATTCTGAAAATCCGCATGAATGCACATTATCAGAATTTTGTCAGCACACTTATTGTACATAATTTGTCCCAAAATATCAAGACATAATTCAAAAGAAAATCAAAGAATTTGCCCTTTTTTCTGAATATATATTACGATGTTATAATCAAAAGGTATTTTGACCATGGTATCGCATTATGATATGATGGTTTTGATTTAAAAATCGAAAGGCAGGACTAAGTTATGAGTATTCAATCCGATTTTCATCTTCATTCTTCTTTTTCCGGAGATTGTCATGTCCCTATGGAACAAATGATTCTATCCGGTATTGAAAAAGGGCTGAAATCCATGTGTTTTACCGAGCATAACGACTTTGATTTTCCGGATGTTCCCGATGAAAACATCAATGAAGACACGTTTCTTTTAAATGTGGATTCCTATCTTTATGAACTGCTGCGTTTACGGGACAAATATGCAGAGCAGATCAAAGTATTATTTGGTATCGAAATCGGCTTGCAAAAAAGCTGCATGAAAAAGAATATTATTCTATCCAAATCCTATGATTTCGACTTTATTATTGCATCTTCCCATTTATGTATGGGAACTGACCCATACTATCCTTCTTTTTTTGAAGGAAGAGAGATTTCTGCATGTTACCGGGCATACTTTGAGGAAATGGCCGAATATGTGAAATCCTATATCGGTTATGATGTATATGGGCATCTGGATTACATTGCAAGATATGCTCCGGCTAAATCAGACTGCCGTTTTTCATACTTTGACTATTCCGACCTGATTGATGGAATCCTTACTCATATTATTGAAAACGAAAAAGGAATTGAATGTAACACTTCCGGGCTCAGGAAAGCATTAAATGCCACTAATCCTTCCATTGATATCTTAAAAAGATACAAAGAATTAGGCGGAGAAATCATAACGGTGGGATCCGATGCACATTATCCGGAACATGTTGCTGCTGATTTTGATAAGGCTTCCGAAATATTAAAATCATGCGGTTTTAATTATTACTGTACTTTTATAGGCAGGCAGCCTTCTTTTCACAAACTATAAAACGTTTTCGTTTTTATTTCGTTCTTATCAATGTCCCAGTTTCATATATATAGAAAAAACATCTCAGGAAGTGTTTTTTTGCGCAATTATATCAGAAAAAATAAATTGGTTCTTGGGACATTGATGTTAACAGCTGCCGGTATCCTGACACGGATTATCGGGTTTTTTTACCGTATTTTTTTATCCCGTCAAATCGGAGAAGAAGGAATGGGCGTTTATCAGTTACTTGCTCCGATTATGGCACTATCCTTTTCGTTAACCTGCGCCGGCATTCAGACTTCCATTTCCAAACATGTAGCAGCCTATGAGGCAGAAGGAAAAAGAAAAAGCAGCATTCTGACCCTGTTATATGGTTTTCTTATTTCCATATCACTTTCCATCTTCCTAGGAATAATACTTTGTAAATTCAGCCATTCGATTTCTATTCTGTTTCTTGCCGAAAAGAGATGTCAAAATCTCATTTGTGTATATGCACTCTCGCTCCCTTTCTGTGCCATCCACAGTTGCATTAACGGTTACTATTTCGGTCTCAAACAGACAACCGTCCCATCTGCCACGCAACTGCTTGAGCAGCTTGCGCGCGTATTCAGTGTTGTTATTTTATTTTCCATCTTTCCGGACACCATAACGGAAAGTCGAATTCTGTTTGCCGTTTTAGGACTTGTCATCGCCGAAATCGTTTCCTCTTTCGTCAGTGTAGTGATATTGTGCAAAAGCAAGGACAGAAAAACAAATCCACGTACCATATCGAAAAAAACAGCTTTTCAACATCATATAACCATTTCCGGACCGAAGAAACACATCCTGAAGAAATTAATTTTTCTTGCTGCTCCGCTCAGCATTAACCGTATTGTTCTGAATCTGTTACAAAGCATCGAAGCCGCATACCTTCCAAGGAAACTGACAGCTTTTGGTCTGACATCTTCAGAAGCGTTATGCATATATGGAGTTTTTACAGGAATGGCCCTCCCTATGATCTTATTCCCTCAGGCTATTACGAGTTCAGTCAGTGTTTTACTTCTTCCCTATGTTTCTGAGGCAGATGCACAACAGGATCGAAAAAAAATAGCCGGATCTATCTATTTATCTACAGCATTCTGTCTGGCTCTCGGTTTTCTGTGTATGTTCCTTTTCTATTTGACCGGTCCCTTGATCGGAGAACTTATTTTTAAAAGTCCCGATGCCGGTCTGTTTATCAGGACCCTGAGTTTCATGTGTCCTTTTCTATATTTAGGAACATTATTAACAAGTATTATAAACGGCTTAGGAAAAGCAACTCTATCTTTCCTTATCAATGTGGCATCCATAGCCATCCGCCTGCTTGGGGTATTTATTTTGGTTCCCTTATACGGCATCAAGGCCTATCTGTATTTTTTAATGTTAAGTCAGTTAGTCCACTGCATTTTGAATTTTGTTGCACTAAAAAAATATCTATACTATAATAATTCATGGCGTTTTCTGATTCGTAACAATAGGAATCTGAATACAATTTCATAATGAATATCCCTTTTTTGTACATCCAAGGAATTTGTGAAATATTACTCTTTCAAAATGGCGTATAATAAAAAAGGAAAAAAGTATAAAATTAAGTAGAAGGATAAAAAAATGAGTTTTGAATTTTTACAAAAGCTTCCGACACCTGCGGAAATTCGTGAGCAGTACCCTATGCCGGAAAAACTTGCTTTATTAAAGGAAAAAAGAGATGAGGAAATCAAAAAAGTCATAACCGGGGAAAGCAATAAGTTTTTGGTTATCATTGGTCCCTGTAGCGCAGATAATGAAGATTCTGTCTGCGACTACGTCAACAGACTGGCTGCTATCAATGATAAGGTTTCCGACAAATGTATCTTAATTCCCAGAATTTATACAAATAAACCCCGTACAACCGGTGAAGGTTATAAAGGATTTGTACATCAGCCCGATCCTGAAAAAAAGCCCAATTTACTGGCTGGTCTCATTGCTGTAAGAAAACTGCACATTCGTGCCATTGAAGAATCCGGGCTGACCGCAGCTGATGAAATGCTCTATCCCGAGAACTGGCGTTATGTACATGATCTTCTTTCCTATGTTGCAATCGGAGCCCGTAGCGTGGAAGACCAACAACATCGTCTGACCGTCAGCGGTTTTGATGTTCCCGCAGGTATGAAAAATCCGACTTCCGGCGATTTATCCGTTATGATGAATTCCGTCTATGCCGCACAGCATCCACATGAATTCATCTATCGTAACTGGGAAGTAAAGACAACAGGAAACCCTTTAGCACATACGATTTTAAGAGGTTCTGTCAATCAATACGGCCGTAATCTTCCCAACTATCATTACGAAGATTTGAATCGTCTTTTAGAAATGTACAATGAAAGAGACTTGATGTTCCCGGCCACTGTTATTGATGCCAATCATAATAACTCCGGTAAAAAATTCGAACAACAAATCAGAATTGTAAAAGAAGTGCTTCATTCCCGTAAATTAAACTCTGATATACACAGATTGGTAAAAGGGGTTATGATTGAAAGTTATATTGAAGAAGGATGCCAGAAAATCGGTGATGGTGTATATGGAAAATCCATAACCGACCCCTGCTTAGGCTGGGCAGACAGCGAACGTCTGATTTATGATATTGCTGAAAACTGCTAATAAAAAACCGTATGTTCTTCCGGGTGGCCGGAAAACATACGGTTTTAAACTATCCTCTCGGATGAGCTTTCGCATAAACTTCTCGAATCCTGTTATGATTCATATTCGCATAAATCTGGGTTGTAGATATATCGGAATGCCCCAGCATTTCCTGTACACTTCTAAGGTCTGCACCATTTTCCACCAGATGCGCCGCAAAAGAATGACGCAATGTATGCGGAGTGATATCTGCCGTAATTCCGGCTTTCTTTGCATAATACTTAATCAGCTTCCAAAATCCCTGACGGCTCATCGGCGCCCCGGAGAAATTGCAAAACAACACATCCGAGGACTTGTCCTCAATCATCTGCTCTCTGGCTTCCCCAAGATAACGAACCAGCGCATTTTTTGCAGCCTTTCCAAATGGTATCACTCTTTCCTTGTGAGCATCCTTACAGATGATAAAACTCATAGGTAAATTTACGTCACTCACTTTTAAAGTAATCAGCTCTGTAACTCGAATACCGGTCGCATACAACAATTCCAACATAGCTTTGTCACGAATTTCTTTATGGCTATCTCCTGATGGCTGATCCAAAAGACGAATCACTTCCTCCATCGTCAAAACTTCCGGCATTTTCTTTTCTATCTTTGGTGCTTTTAATCCATCCGAAATATCTTTTTTTATAATACCTTCCTGCGTCATAAAATGAAAAAGAGCCTTGATAGAAGCAATATTTCTTGAAATTGTAGCAGCTGCAAAATTCTGCTCACCCATAGAAGCAGTATATGCTTTCAAATCATCTTCTGCCACACTGACCCAGTCAGTCAATCCGCGGGCACGCAAAAAAGCAATAACCTTCTTTAAATCGCGGCGATACGACAATTCTGTATTATTGGATGTTTCTTTTACATTATGTAAATATGCAATGAATTGTTCGATTGCCTGTTCCATATATATGTTGCCCTTTCCTCATAAGCATCACTTATGTAAATCTCAATCAGTACAATCCCTATTATAATCAGATTTTTCAAGAAAATCAAACAAAAAATTTACTGATTTTTCCTTTATTTTCAAGGATTTTTGCACAAATCCCAATATCTATGTTTTTTCTGTTTGTCTTGTCACTATATCTTGTAATTTTTTATGTAAATAATTTTCCCAAAAAAATTTAAGATATATGGATTTACATAAAATTCACTCAAGATACCTATTATGACAACTATGATAATCCCCAGTTTTTGAACTATGTAACCCTTTTTAGACGCTTTTCTTATCGAACCATATTGACTAGTTTGGTCACTTGAAGCGTTTTTATAATATGCAAGAAGATAAAAAATATAATGCGGAAATAAGAATGCTAAAAAAAGAAGTAACCCAAAAATCTGGTAAGTTGAAACAAAATAGTAAGCTCCTATCCCCATTCCTACTCCCACCATCCATAACCAAAGAATATTTCCGATTTTTTCTTTTTTCAACAATCGGAATATTACCAAAATTGCAATCTGCGTTCCTCTTAACTTTAAAATATAAAAAAAATATTCCAACTGCTGTTTTTCTTCTGAAATAATTTGAGAGATCATATTTGAAATAATTGACTGATCCAACAAAAGTTCCGATGATTTTAATACTTTTTGATATAGAATACAAACACCGATTCCTAAAAACATCGGCCAAAAACACTTTATGATCTTTTTCATATCATATTTTTTACAACGATTCAAACCAGCCCGTTGTACCAATACAAAGAGATTTTTATAATATATGGTCTGTTCTTCTATTCTATGAAAAAAAGATGCAGGAAGGCACATTCCTGCATCTTTTCTTTGTCGTTCTTATTCTTTTTAATCGGCAATTTTTGTAAGTACAATCACCAATTGCCCTTTTGTCTCCCTCATAATCCAAAACAATCCAAAACAATCAAAAACAAGACCTTATTGGACAGCCGAGTGAATAAAATTAATTATGTTTATCGCATTCATACTTATTAATATAGGACATGATGGAGGCAATCGTTTTTGCATCCTGTATTTCACCTGCAAATATCATTTTCTTTAATTCATCGGTTGTATACGGCTTTACATTGATAAACTCATCTTCATCCAGATGTTGAGAGGTTTTAATCAAATTTTTAGCAACATAAACATCGATACGTTCATTACAAAAAGCAACCGTTGAAGCAATGGAAATCAAAAACTCCATATCTTCCAATTCGCAGTGATATCCTGTCTCTTCTTCCAGTTCTCTATGACTGCATTCAATAAATGGTTCCTGCCCGTTTAATCCACCCGCCGGTATTTCCCAAGTCTCTTTATCCAAAGCATTCCGGTATTGTTTTACCATCAGGATTCTGCCATCATCAAGCACAGGAACTACAGCTGCCGCCCCATTATGCTTAATAAAATCCCACTTTACAACATTCCCATTGGGAACCTGCATTGTATCTTCATAAAAATCAACGATATGTCCATGATAAACAAGTTTACGATCCAGACGTTTAAATTGTTCAGCCATTATTTATTCTCCAACAGTTTTTCAATAGAAACGAGTTTTACACAAAGTACAAAAATTTCAGTCGCCAAAGCCAGTTCTTCGGGAGTAGGCAGTGTCGGTGCAATTCGAATATTGCTGTCTTTTGGATCCTTTTTATAAGGGAAAGTTGCTCCTGCTCCGGTCATTACCACACCGGCTTCTTTGCACTTTGCTACGATTGCGTTTGCACAGCCTTCTAGCGCATCAAAAGAAATAAAATAGCCTCCTAACGGTTTGGTCCATGAAGCAATGTCCAAACCACCAAGTTCGTTTTCCAATGTATTTAACACAGCCTCAAACTTGGGGCGAATAGACTCTGCGTGTCTCATCATATGCGCTTGTAATCCATTGATATCTTTAAAATATTTCACATGTCTTAACTGATTGATTTTATCATGACCAATCGTCTGAATAGTCATTGCCTTTTTGACAAAGTCAAGATTCTTGGCAGAAGAAGCCATGGCAGATATACCGCTTCCCGGAAAAGAAACTTTCGATGTGGAAGCAAATTCATATACCATATCCGGATTACCGGCCTTTTCACATTCCGAAATGATATCCAAAATTTTGGTCTGCTTATCTTCATATAAATGATGAATGACATAGGCATTATCCCAGAAAATACGGAAATCCTCTGCAGCAGGTTTCAAAGCAGCCATCCGTCTGACGGTTTCATCTGAATAGCTGTATCCCTGGGGATTAGAATATTTCGGCACACACCAAATTCCCTTAACGGTCGGATCATGATTCACATATTGTTCAACCAAATCCATATCCGGTCCATCTTCCGTCATAGGAATATTAATCATTTCAATGCCAAAGTATTCCGTAATAGCAAAATGTCTGTCATACCCCGGAACCGGACAAAGAAATTTTACCTCATCCAATTTGCACCAGGGTGTTGAACCACATACTCCTTTTATCATTGATCTTGAAATTGTATCAAACATAATATTTAAACTGGCATTGCCAAATACAATCACATTTTCAGGCTTTGTATCCATCATTTCAGCCATTAGAACTCTTGCTTCCCACAGGCCATCCAAAACTCCATAATTACGACAATCTGTTCCATTTTCAGACTTGCAATCCGATTGACTGTTAACTGCATCCAGTAATTCCATACTTAAATTTAGCTGACTTGCAGACGGCTTACCTCTGGACATATCCAACTGCAAACCCTTGCCCTTTGCCTCTTCATACGCAGTATCCAACTTCTTTTTCAATTGCAATAATTCTTCTTTTGTTAATTCACTGTACGCTTTCATATTAACACCGCCTTGAAATTGTTTCATTGTATACAATCATACACCTTGTTTATTTTACACTATGAGGCGCAGAAAAACAAGCAAATAGAGACATTTTCCTTCTTTTTTATAATTCTTTCGGATTTGTGTTCCTAATATATATCTTTGCCACCAACTTTTACGAGTTTTCGTGTCTTTCTTAGCGACATTAGTGAGCAAAAATAAATGACCGGTTTCAACTATCTGAAGACGAAGTCTGAGTTTTGAAACCGGTCATTTCATAATATTTTGTGAGCATGCCGCTTAGAAAACCAGAAACCGAAGTACGAGGCGACAAAGATATATGTTAGGAACACAAATCCGAAAAGGGAATTCTATAAAATTCGCCATTATTGGGCTACTTTCTCTTTCATATTTTGCGTAATCGTTATATAATAAAAAAGGTTTATATACCAGATTACAAAATAAAGAGGTAAATTCAAATGAGCGTAACAGAAATCAAACCCATTAAAGAAGGCAAAGTTCGTGAAATCTATGATAACGGTGACAGCTTAATCATGGTAGCAACAGACCGTATCAGTTGTTTTGATGTCATTTTAAAAAATATCGTCACAAAGAAAGGCACCGTTTTAACTCAGATGTCTAAATTCTGGTTTGACATGACAAAGGACATTCTTCCAAATCATATGATTTCCGTAGATGTTAAAGATATGCCCGAATTTTTCCAACAAGAAAAATTTGATGGCAACAGTATGATGTGTCGTAAACTTAATATGCTTCCCATTGAATGTATTGTTCGTGGCTATATTACCGGAAGCGGTTGGGCCAGCTATAAAGAAAACGGAACTGTATGTGGCATAAAACTCCCTGAAGGATTAAAAGAATCCGACAAACTGCCTGAGCCCATTTACACCCCTTCTACCAAAGCAGAAATCGGAGATCATGATGAAAACATCTCTTTTGAACAGAGTGTTTCATATCTGGAAGAAAGATTTCCCGGCAAAGGTCTGGAATATGCTACAAAACTTCGCGATTATACCATCGAATTGTATAAAAAATGTGCTGATTATGCTTTATCAAAAGGCATCATCATTGCAGATACCAAATTTGAATTCGGTTTAGATGAAGAAGGCAATATTGTAATAGGCGATGAGATGCTTACTCCCGACAGCTCTCGTTTCTGGCCTGCAGATGGATATGAACCCGGACACGGACAACCATCTTTTGATAAACAATTTGCCCGTGACTGGTTAAAAGCAAATGAACATGACTGGGAACTCCCGGATGATATTGTTCAGAAAACAATTGACAAATACTTGCAGGCATATGAATTATTAACCGGTAAACCACTTTAATATTTTAGAATTATTTTAATAATTTTGTATTTATAATTTTAACTATATAAGTAATTTTATTCTATCATACAAAAACCCCCCAGATTAAATAATCCGGGGGGGTAATTTTATTAATTATACGATTTATTTTGCATAATCAATGACTCTTGATTCTCTGATTAGACTAACCTTAATGTTGCCCGGATATTCAAGTTCAGATTCAATCTGTTTTGCAATATCTCGAGCCAATAAGACCATATCTGTATCTGTAATCTGGTCTGGAACTACCATTACACGAATCTCTCTACCTGCCTGAATAGCAAAAGATTTTTCTACACCTTTGAAATTGTTTGCGATATTTTCTAATTGTGTCAGTCTGGTTGTATATGTCTGTAAAGTCTCACGTCTTGCACCGGGTCTTGCAGCAGAAATTGTATCTGCAGCCTGTACCAAACATGCAATTAAGCTGGTTGCCTCAACATCTCCGTGATGTGATTCAACGGCATTAATAACAATGGGTGATTCCTTATATTTTCTACACAACTCAGCACCGAGCTGAATATGTGATCCTTCCATTTCATGGTCAACAGCTTTACCGATATCATGTAATAAACCGGCACGCTTAGCCATTCTGACATCCAAGCCCATCTCAGACGCCAAAAGTCCGGTCAGATGAGCAACTTCAATGGAATGCTTCAAAGCATTTTGTCCATAGCTTGTACGATATTTCATCTTTCCTAATAAACGAACAAGTTCGGAATGAATACCATGCACTCCCACCTCAAGGATAGCTGCTTCACCTTCTTCACGGATAATGGTTTCAACCTCTTTTTGTGCCTTTTCTACCATTTCTTCAATTCTGGCCGGATGAATACGTCCGTCCACAATCAATTTTTCCAAGGCAATACGAGCAACTTCTCTACGGATTGGATCAAATCCTGATAAGATAACTGCTTCGGGTGTATCATCAATAATTAAATCAACACCGGTCATTGTTTCAAGAGTACGAATATTTCTTCCCTCTCTACCAATGATACGACCTTTCATTTCGTCGTTAGGAAGCTGCACAACCGAAAGCGTTGTCTCGGAAACGTGATCTGCAGCACATCGTTGAATTGCTGTAACAACGTATTCCTTCGCCTTCTTGTCTGCTTCTTCCTTGGCCCTGCTCTCCATTTCTTTAATCATGACAGCAGTTTCATGTTTAACATCTTCTTCAACAATTTTCAACAAATATTCTTTTGCCTGTTCGGAGGTTAATCCAGAGATTCGTTCTAGTTCCTGTACTCTTTGTTCGTTTAATTTGGCTATCTCAGCTTTCTGCTTTGACAACTCTTCTTCCCTTGCAGTAAGACTTGCTTCTTTTTTCTCGATTGCTTCAGCTTTTTTGTCGATATTCTCTTCTTTTTGCTGAACACGTCTCTCGTAACGCTGGGCTTCTGCTCTACGCTCTTTGATTTCTTTATCTAATTCGTTTTTGGTACGAATTGATTCCTCTTTGACCTCAAGCAAACCCTCACGTTTCTTTGCTTCTGCAGTCTTCAAAGCTTCGTCAATAATTTCACGCGCCTTTTCGTCCGCATTTCCGATTTTTGATGCAGCTTGCTTCTTTAATGTAGAAGTAACCACTGCGGAAGTAACCGGAACAGCAATCACAAGTGTCACTACAACGGCAATAATTATATAAACAGCCATTGTACAGGAGCACCTCCTTATTTAATTTTCATTGTACAAATATCTCATAATAGAACGAAATGCTTCGTTCTAAGTCGCGATTTTACAACACTTCAATTCTAAACCATATCTGTTGTTATGTCAAGTACATATGTCCATATCAAGCGCACATATCAAGCGCACATGCAACGCACATACTACCAACCGCTCTAATTACCGCCTGTACCTGAAAATGACTGCATTGTACACAAAACGGCGTCCATAGAAAATCCCTTTTGTATAAGTGAGCGAAGAAATTTATTTTTTTCCTCCGATGTGCAGGATTCCCAACCGGAAAAATGCTTTTTTTCCAGTTGTCTGTGAATAAGAGCTTCATCCGGCGTCTTTTCTCCACGTTCGCAAAAGCTTTGATATGCATCCCTTATAATGTCATCCGGAATTCCTCTCTGCCTTAATTTCAGAAAAATTTGCTGTCTGTTGAGTTTTTTCCCATGGTAAAACAGAAAATCCTGCGCATAATGGTCATCATCGACATATCCAAAGGATTTCACATATTCCATGGCGGCTTCTACACATTTGGACGGATAATTTCCATTCATCAGCTTTTCCTTCAGTCTTTTTTCAGAATAATTTCGCGCCTTGAGCAGATTCATGGCCCGTAATTTGCATCGTCTGCAAAGAACCTCATCCACAATTTTATGATAACATGCTTCTGTCATTTCTTTTCCAACGGAAATCCCGTATAAATGAAGTTCGCCTTTGTACAAGACAAAGGCAAACTCATCATCAATCATGACTTTACATTGTTTTTTTGAAATATCTATCAAATCAGTAACAATCATGTCTGTAAAACCTCTTTTTAGGTTTTTTATTTTTCGGAAGTCTTCTGTTTTTCAACAGAAACTTCTTCATTTTCTTTTAACAATCCATACTGTACACGAACCTTGTGCTCAATCTCAGCAAGCATATCCGGATGCTGTTGTAAAAAGATTTTGGAATTTTCACGTCCCTGTCCCAGCTTTTCTCCTTCATATGCATACCATGCACCACTTTTGTTCACAACTCCGCATTCTGCTGCAAGATCAAGAATATCTCCGACTGCAGAAATACCTTTTCCAAACATAATATCAAATTCTGCAATCTTAAACGGAGGAGCAATTTTATTCTTCACAACTTTAACTTTAGTGCGGTTGCCGACAGCTTCGCCGTTGACTAACAACTGCTCTTTTCTGCGCACATCAAGACGAACGGAGGAATAGAACTTTAAGGCATTTCCGCCGGTTGTCGTTTCCGGATTACCAAACATAATACCTACTTTTTCACGCAACTGATTAATAAAAATAACCGTACAATTGGATTTACTGATAACAGCGGTTAGTTTTCTCAATGCCTGAGACATCAGCCTTGCCTGAAGACCAACATGAGAATCTCCCATATCTCCATCAATCTCTGCTTTGGGTACCAAAGCTGCTACTGAGTCAACAACTACGATATCAATGGCACCTGAGCGCACCATTGTTTCGCATATTTCCAAAGCCTGTTCACCACAATCCGGCTGAGATATATAAAGATTATCAATATCAACACCGATGTTTTTTGCATATGCGGGATCTAATGCATGCTCAGCATCAATAAATCCTGCAATTCCTCCTCTTTTTTGTACTTCTGCAATCATGTGTAATGTAACGGTCGTTTTACCTGATGATTCAGGCCCATATATCTCAATAATACGTCCCTTAGGAATGCCACCAAGCCCCAATGCAATATCCAGGCTCAGCGAACCGGTAGGAATCGTTTCCACATTCATTTGTCTGGTGGGATCACCAAGCTTCATGATAGAGCCTTTACCATAGGATCTTTCAATCTGTGAAATTGCTGCGTCTAATGCTTTTAATTTTTCTTCTCTTTCCATTTTTCCTCTCCTTTGGGAACATTTGTTCGTCTCTTGTTTAAGAATAAAACAAATGTTCGATTTTGTCAATACTTGTTTTGATTTTTATTGGTTTCAAACTATGTTTTGATTATACCAAAACAAAAGTCCGTTAAATCACCCTCAATGGCATCACTTCTTTTTGAATTTTTGTATAATAATTGGGAAATATGGGCGAAACTGCCCCAAAGCAGAAATGCTTTTTGGATGCCATAACTTTATCACATTTTTTTCAATAAAGCAATACCGCACTTTCGTGCGGTATTACGATAATAAACATTTACAGCAAAATGCATCAATAAGATTTCAGATATTTTTCATAATCTTTCAAAGTTGTAGTAAACCATCCGTATTCATAATATGAATAATAACTTAATCCGACTTCCAATCCGCAAGGTGTATAAAACACAATCAGATTTTCCGGATTTTCAAATTCATACACTAATTCATCAATATCCATATTATCAAGATAGGAAATCGAACCATTCTGTTTATTTGAGCTTTCCACCACATGTTCTACAAAATCTCGGTCGACATCCAGCATATTCAGATTATCAAGAACCATTCCGGTCTCTAAATCCACGGTTATGCAGTACAGGTGCATTCCACTCATATAAGTATTTTTTTTCTCGCTGTATGTAACAAAACTGATGATAGAATCATCATTGTAGGTAACATAGGTGGTTGCATCAACGATATAACCTGCACCATATGCTTCAAATGCTTCATCATAGAAATCTTTTTCCAGATTATATGCTTCCATATCTGTAAGAGCTGTCGCTTTTAACTGTTCGTTAATCTCATCCAAATTCGGAATATCACCATCTAATTGATAGTAGGCAACCCTCATACAAACATCCTGATCCTTATCAAGTTGTTCTTCTGCTTTATAACTCAACTGATAAGAAACATTTTCATCAATACAGGAACGCAGCTCCTCATAATACCGCTGTTTTGCATCCCAGACATCATCCTTTGAATAATTCTGTGGTTCCTCTTTCCACGACTTATCTTCCCAATTGATTTCATCTTCATACGGACGCGGATCGAAGCTGTCCGAATCACTCTGGTCATCATCATAAAAATCATCATCCCAGTCATAATCCCAGTCATCTGAATAGGAAGCGGAGTCTCCATCTGCATGATCATAAGACTTAGGCAGATTGGAACAATAAACTGCAGTTGCAGAAACAGCCACAATCGTAACAACTGCCATGATTACTCCGGCAATCACTGCCTGCATGTTGCTATTTTTACTTTTTGTCTGTGTAATCTGTGTCTGATAAAAGGAATCATGATAGGGATTTGCGTAAGAATCCGTTCCCTGATATCCATATCCACTCTGTCCTGCATTTCCATAGCCGCTCTGAGGCTGACTACCATATCCCTGATTACCATAGATATTTTGCGCCGTATTTGTATTGCCATCATTATAGCCACCCTGCTGACTATCGAAACCACTTTGTGAAAAGCTGTCATAGGCATTCTGCGTATTATTTTCGCCAAAGTGACAACAGGGACATACACCGTCTCTTAATAATGCACCACACTGCGGGCAAAAACCATTATTGTATTGCGTACTCATTGCTTCTTCCTTTCATCTTTTGACTATTCATGAAATTGTATATATTACCTAAAGTATTATTACTATTCATGAGTTTTATTTATTACCAAAAGTAACTTCACTAAAATATTCTAACACACATTTTCTAAGAAGTGCCAGTGCGGCAACAACTGCTTCTTCACGAATATGCGTCCGGTCTCCGGCAAAATGATATTCTTCTACAACTGCCTTACCTTTTACATTGCAACCGATATAAACCAAACCAACCGGTTTTTCCTTGGTGCCGCCATCCGGGCCTGCCAGACCGGTGACCGAAACCGTAACATCGGCTTTTGTCAACAAAGAAATACCCTGAACCATTTCTTTTGCCACTTCTGCACTGACTGCGGTGTATTTTTTTAATGTTGATTGTTTCACACCCAGTACTTTTCTCTTGGCCTTATTGGAATATGTCACATATCCGACCTTAAATACTTCAGATACACCGGGGACATTGATTAACCTTGCAGCAAGCATTCCACCGGTACAGGATTCCATTGTCGATATCCGAAGATTATTGGCTAACAATAGGTCAACACAGGACTGTTCCAAGCTGGTTTCTTCATTTGTTGTATAAATATTCATATTAAAACGATGCTTTAACTCCTTGACAACCGGTTTGATCATCTTGACAACATCTTTTTCCTTAGCAGCTTTTGCTGTAACACGAACATGAACCTCGCCACACTTGGCATAAGTTGCTATCATCGGGTTTTGCTCTTCATTCATCAGATCGGCAATTGCATCATTGACCTCAGTTTCGCTAATTCCGCAGAGCTTAATTGTCCTGGTACGAATAACCAAATCTGTTTTTTCCTGAAGATAAGGAAAAACCTGCTCTGCAAACATAGGTTCCAATTCTTTCGGTGAACCCGGAAGCAATATAATCTGTTTCTTTTTCTCTTCCAGAATAAATCCATTCGTCGATCCGTTTTGGTTTTCCAGCTCCAAAACGGTTGCTTTATCATAAACTTCTTTGACAGAATCTTTTGTGATGTCATCATCCGCCTGTCCAAGACCGCCATTTATCAGAATAATATCAGCACGTTTTTCCGCTGTTTTTATTACCTCCTGCAATCTGGATTTGTCATCTCCGACAACCGTCTGGTAAAAGCACTCAAACCCCAAAGAAACACATTGTTCAGCCAAAAATGCGGCATTGGTATTTACAACCGTTCCTGTCAAAAGTTCATTGCCAACACTGATAATCTCTACAACCATTTAGTCCACATCCTTAAGTACATCTTTATTTTTTAACAAATAATCAATCAAAGAAACAACGGTAAGAATTAAAGCGATATACATGGTAATGCTTCCAATCATCATAAGCACCTGATAAAACGGAGTTACTACATACAATCCATCAGCCGCATTATTGCCGTTCACACTTACGTACTGATTCATCACAACCATCTGTACGCAAAGCATTACCATCTGAAAGGTCGTTTTCCATTTGCCCCACATGCTGGCTGCAATGACAACACCTTTTTCCGCAGCAATCAGGCGAAAACCACTGATGATAAATTCACGCGCAATAATGACAATGGTAATCCATGCCGGAATAACGCCCAGTGAGCTCATGGCAATCAATGCAGAGCATACCAAAAGCTTATCTGCCAGTGGATCCGTAAATTTCCCAAAATTGGTCACTAAATTGTACTTTCTGGCGATCTTTCCATCTAACAGATCGGTCAGACTGGCAATAATAAAGATAGCCAGTGCAATCCATTTAAAATACAAAAATTTGGGTACCAGCAAAATAAAAACGACGAAAAACGGCACCATAATCACACGTGATAATGTCAGTTTGTTTGGTAAATTCATGTTAAAACCTCTCCTATCAAATCATACTCATAAGAACCGGTAACTTTAATCTTCACAAAATCACCGCTCATAAATTCTTCATCCGAAGAAACAAAGACCAGACCGTCTACATTGGGAGCATCCTTATAGGTACGTCCGACAAAAACATTTTCATCGGCAACCTTTCCTTCAATCATAACATAGCCTTCCCAACCAATCATATCTGTAGCTTTATCAAAAGCAATCTCCTGCTGAAGCTCCATCAGTTCTCCCTGCCATTCCTCTTTTTGGTCTTCCTCTATCTGATTGGGGAATTCCGCCGCAGGCGTATTTTCTTCCGGTGAATAGGTAAAAACACCGAGACGGTCAAACTGCATTTCATCAATGAACTCCATAACCTGCTCATGATCTTCTTGTGTTTCACCCGGGAAACCGGCAATCAAAGTGGTGCGCAGACAAATATCCGGGATTTCCTTCCGTAAGGTACCAATAATATTGCGCAAATCCGAATTTGACGTCTTTCTTCCCATTTTGCGAAGAATTGTATCCGAAGCATGCTGAATGGGGATGTCTAAATAATGACATATTTTCTTTTCATTTTTTATGACTTGAATCAGTTGATCCGTAATTTCTTCCGGATAACAGTACAAAATTCGAATCCAATATAACCCCGGAATTTCACATAATTTTGTTAATAATTCCGGTAGTTTCTTTTCTCCATATAAATCAACACCATACAACGTCGTTTCCTGGGCAACCAGAATCAATTCCTTAATTCCCTGTTTGGCCAGAGCCTTTGCCTCTTCTATCAACATGTCCATGGGAACGCTCCTGTAATTTCCTCGTACTTTGGGAATAATACAGTACGTACAATGCTTATCACAGCCTTCGGCTATTTTTAAATATGCGTAATATCCGCCTGCTGTCACGATTCGTTTTTTCCCAAAAATCGGAACCTCATTGATATCCCGCAGCAAATCTGTTTTTTTATGCAGATTGACATCTTCAATTGCCTGTACAATCTGATCAATGGCATTGGTACCGACAATGACATCCACTTCCGGAATATCCTCTCTTATTTCCTTTGAATATCTTTGTGCCAGACAACCGGTCGCAATTAATCCCTTTAAGTTTCCCGTTGTCTTTTTTTGTCCGAGAGCAAGCAGTTGATTGATGCTCTCTTCTTTGGCATCTCCAATAAAACAACAGGTATTGACAACTGCAATATCCGCTTCATTTTCATCATCGGTAAAGCTGTAACCTTTTTCTGATAACATACCAAGCATCATCTCAGTATCCACCAGATTTTTGTCACAGCCAAGTGAAACAAACATTATTTTCATATCATTATCCACCAAAAAAGAAAAGGATTGATGAATCAAAAAAGTTTTTATCGACCACCAACCCCTTATATGCTTTATTCTTCCTCTTCGTCATCTCCCAGAATTTTAATCTTGCCCTGATTTAATTCATCAACAGCAATGGATAAAGGCTTTGTACCTTCTGTGGAATCAACTAAAGGTTCTTCCCCGTCAATGATCTGTCTGGCTCTTTTACTGGTCGCCATGACGATAGAATAGCGGCTGTTTACCACTTTTGCCTCGCCGGGTTCAACCTCACTGTTTACTACTTTCATTAAGTCTGAATAAGACGGATGTAACATAATAATTCTCCTTTCAAATACTCCTCATATTATGAATTTTTACTTAATGCATTTCCAATTTCATCAATCAGTTGCAAATAGTCCTGTGATTTACAGTGGGATGCTTTTACAATGGAATGAATATCATCTACACATTCATCCAGATCATCGTTCACTACGACATAATCATATTGTTCCACACCCTTTGATTCTTCAACCGCTCGAAAAAGCCGTTGCCTGATGACATCAGCAGTCTCAGTACCCCTGCCCACAAGACGCTCCTTTAATATTTCTGCCGAAGGAGGGGTAACAAAAATCAAAATAATCTCAGGTAACTTTTCCTTGACTTTTAATGCCCCCTGGATTTCGATTTCTAAAATCACATTTTTCCCTTCTTCCAGACATTGATTGACATACGCAAGCGGCGTTCCGTAATAATGATTACAGTAGCGGGCATATTCTAATAATCCCTCATCTGCAATGGTCTGTTCAAATTCATCCTCTGAAACAAAAAAATATGATTTTCCGTTTTCTTCTCCGGGACGGGGCGTTCTGGTTGTCATGGAGATGCTCAACGCATACTCATCATGCAGTTCTAAAAGACGTTTAACCAATGTCCCTTTTCCTGCTCCCGAAAAGCCGGAAATAACAATCAATGAACCTTTTTTCACTACTGTCACCTACTCAATATTCTGAATCTGTTCTCTGACTTTTTCAATTTCAGTCTTTAACTCAATACCGCGGTTTGAGATTTCTAAATCGGTCGATTTGGAAAGAATGGTATTAGCTTCTCTGTTCATTTCCTGAACAATGAAATCTAACTTTCTACCAATACTTCCACCTTCAATCAAGGTGTTCTTTACCATCATGATATGACTTTTTAACCGCACAATTTCTTCATCCACACAGATTTTATCCGCAAAAATTGTCACTTCCATTAACAGGCGATTCTCATCTACCCGGTTATCCTCAAGTAGATCATGGATTTTTGCCTGCAATTTCTGCTTATACTCTTCAATAATCTTAGGCGAGTTTTCTTCGATATAATCAACCAAGCCAAGCATACCGTCAAGCTTTCCTACAAGATCATTTTTTAAGTTTTCGCCCTCTTTTAAGCGCGATTCTACAAAAGACACACAAGCCTCGCGAATGGCAGCTTCTAACACTTTCCAAATGCCTTCTTCATCAATTTCCTGTTCTTCCATCGTGAATACTTCAGGATATCTGGATAATGTAGAAACCCGGATATCGTTTTCTAAAGAAAAGCTCTCTGCCATTTCATTTAAATAGGCAAGATAAGATGCCGCAACATCGGGATGATATTTTACACTGAACGTCTGCTCAGACAAATCTTCATATGTGATATAAATATCAACCTTGCCCCTCTGAATATACTCTTTTAGTAAATTACGAATGGATGCATCGAAAAAATTCAGTTTTTTCGGCATCTTGATATTGACGTCCAGATACCGGTGGTTTACAGCTTTCATTTCAACGGTAATCTTGCGCTGACCTTTTGAAACTTCACCTCTTCCGAACCCTGTCATACTTTTTATCATATTGTTTTCGCTTTCTGGAGTCGCGACTATTTTTCTACCATGTCGCGCACTCCAATTTATTATAAAGCACGAAAAAAAACTAGTCAAGTTTTATGCCAACTCCGGCTCATTTCACTTCAGCTTCGTATCTCTAATCCTAAAACTTCTTCAAATCCGATTCATATTCTCATCATTTCTCTGTCACTTCAATAATGCCGGAAATATCAGGAGCTATCGCCATGGAATAATTGGTGTAATATACAACAAATCCCGGCTTTGCGCCATTTGGTTTCTTCACATGTTTTTTCTGGATATAATCAATCTCAACCTTATTTTGCTCAGATCCTTTGGAATAAAATGCAGCCAGTCTTGCCGCTTCTTCAAACGTCCGATCCGGCAGTTCTGCTCCCTTGCATTTGACAATCACATGCGAGCCCGGCATACCTTTCGCGTGAAACCACCAGTCTCCGCCTTCTGCCATTTGAAAGGTCAACTCATCATTTTGAAAATTATTTTTACCGACATACATATGATATCCGTCACTGCTGATGTAATGTAAAGGCTTACTTGTCAGTCTTACTTTTTTTCCACTGCTCTTTTTGCGGATATATCCGCTTTCTGACAGTTCTTCCCGTATCTGGTTTAAATCATCTTCCGTCTTTGCCAGTTTGAGCGCAACCATAACACTTTCCAAATAATCCAGTTCTGCCTTCGTTTCCTGACTTAATTTAGAAAGCGCTTCAAATGTCCGTTTCAATTTACCATACCGGTCAAAATATTTTTTTGCATTTTCCATTACCGAAAGCTCCGGATTTAACGGAATGGTCAATTCTTTATTATCATAATAATTGACAACCGTAATAGATTTTTCTCCGTCCTTCGCCTCGTATCCATAGGTATGGAGAAGTTCCCCGTAAATACGATATTTATCCCTTTTTTCCGTATCTTTTAACTGAGAAAGCTGAAGATCCAGTTTTTTAGAATTTCGTTCGATTGCCGTCTGGATAATCCGGCGTAAATCAACGGATTTTTGCCGAATTCTCGTAACAGTACTTTTCTCCTGATAAAAAGAAAAGAGCAAATCCGATACGGAAGAATATTCTTTTACGAAAAAGCCGGGATAACAGGAAAAAGGGAAAACACCATATTCAACCGGAGTATCATTTTCATAAACAACATTCGGAAAAAAATCTTTTTTATTAATATGATTGCTAAGCTTTAATAACTCCTCCTGTATACTCTGTCTTTCATGAAGTTCCAAAGAAGATGCCGGTTTATCCTGATCCACACCTGCTCTAAAACAAATATCCGATGCCACAACCGGTGCCACTCCCGTAAAATACTGATAAATCATTTTTATAACCGGTTCGCTTCGTTTCGCCATAGTCGCAAGAAAAACATCCTGTTCTTCTGTTTTATCAAATTGAAGTAAATCTGCTTTATCAGAACCCGGAATAAAATAGCTTCGTCCCGGTAATACTTCCCTGACACTGCTGACAGCCTGAGAAACATGTTTCATACTGTCTATAATTTTTTCATCATCACGAAAAATGATATTACTGTATTTTCCCATCAGTTCGACCGTCAGAATTTTTTGACACAAATCTCCCATCTCATTGAGATGCTCAATTCGAATATCAACAACCCTTTCCAGTCCTGGCTGATTGATGGAAAGAATTCTGCCATTCTGAATATGCTTTCTTAGCAGCATACAAAAATTCGGTGCCGTCATGGGACTTTTTTTGTTTTCATTGATAAGATATAAGAGCGGCAGGGATGCATCCGAAGAAATAATAAGACGATACTGATTCGCCTGATTCTTAATCGTTAGCAACAACTCATCTTTTTCCGGCTGGGCGATTTTATAGATACGTCCACCTGTCAGTTTTTCCCGAAGTTCCGACACCAGTGCCGATATTGTAATTCCATCAAAAGCCATAAATAATCCTCACATTACTATATCTGAGATATATGTTTCATTGATACATATACCCCTAATTCCTCTCCTCGTCAGAAAAATAACACAAAACATATAAAAAGCCCGTCTTACTGTGCAATCGCAAAGACGAGCTTTTGTTGTTTTATTTATTTGCTCAGCCAATCAACCAGTCATACATTTCCTGATAACTTCTTGCCGATACATTCCATGAAAAATCAGCAGCCATGGCTCTGTCAACCATCTTATTCCACTCACGCTTTTTCTGATAGAAAATATACTTCGCATAACGAATGGTTGCAAGCATCTCATGTGCATTATAATTTTTAAAACTAAAGCCTGTTCCGGTGCTTTCATATTCATTGTAAGCCTGAACGGTATCTTTTAAACCACCGGTTTCTCTAACAATCGGTACCGTACCATAACGCAATGACATTAACTGACTTAATCCACAGGGCTCAAATAAAGACGGCATTAAAAATGCATCGGATGCAGCATATATCTTGTGTGACAAAGCATCTGAATAATAAATATTTGCCGATACTTTTTTGTTATACTTCCAGTCAAAATGACGGAACATATTTTCATAGCGCTCTTCACCCGTACCCAGAACGACAATCTGCACATCCTCCTGGCAAAGCTCATCCATAATATATGCAATCAGGTCAAAGCCCTTTTGATCTGTCAAACGGGAAACAATACCAATCATAAACTTCTTGTCATCCACATCAAGACCAAGCTCTTCCTGAAGTGCTCTCTTATTTTTCACTTTTTCTTTGCGGAAATTCTTAATGTCATAAGGAACTACGATATTTTTATCCGTTGTCGGATTAAAGTCCTCATAGTCAATACCATTCAGAATTCCACGAAGAGAATTAGCTCTGACATTTAACAGTCCGTCAAGCCCTTCTCCATAAAACGGTGTTTTAATTTCCTCCGCATATGTCGGTGAAACCGTTGTGATTGCATCCGCATATACAAGACCACCTTTTAACAGATTCGCATCTTTATATGCTTCCAATTTATCCGGAGTAAAGAAATAATCCGGAAGACCGGTAATATTTTTTACATCTTTTATATTCCATTTTCCTTGGAATTTCAAATTGTGAATTGTCATAATGGTCTTAATTCCACGGAAAAATTCATTTCCCTGAAAACGTTCTTTCAGATATACAGGTACCAGACCTGTCTGCCAGTCATGACAGTGAATGATATCCGGTCTGAATCCAATCAGTGGCAAAGCAGATAATGCCGCCTTATCAAAGAACGCAAATTTTGTAATCTCATCCAAAACATTGTCGCTGTAAATTTTGTAGCCGGTAAACATGGACTCGTTGTCAATAAAATAATATGTAATACCATCTACCTTAGCTTCTAAAACACCGACATATTCACTTTTCCAATTGTAATCCATATAGAAATGTGTTCTATATTTCATTTTATCCTTCAAATCCTGTCTGATACAAGAATATTTGGGAAGTATGACCCTGATATCAAAGTATCGCTTATCAATACATTTGGGCAGTGAACCAACAACATCGGCCAAGCCACCGGTTTTAATAAAGGGAACACCTTCTGATGCTACAAACAGTATATTTTTCATTGTATACCTCCGTTAGTCTGCTAAAATACCTCAAAATATGTCAAAACACACAATGTAAGTATAACACGCAAACGGCTAATTTTAAAGTAGCAATTTTAAGATATCATCAAAGATATCATCAAAGATATCATTAGAAAATAGAAGTAAATTTCATCTTCATATTCTCCTCTTAATCGCGGTACAACAATCTGATTTTATCCGCAATCAGTGCAATAAATTCGGAATTGGTCGGTTTGCCTTTTCCAGTATTAATCGTATAACCAAAAAGTGCATCCAAAGTTTCCATTTTTCCTCTGCTCCACGCAACTTCGATGGCATGTCTGATCGCTCTTTCCACACGGCTTGGTGTTGTATCGAATTTCTTTGCTATCGAAGGATATAATATTTTTGTGATGGAATTCAGCATATCCATATCTTCTACAGACATCATAATTGCCTCCCGCAAATATTGATAACCTTTAATATGTGCAGGTACTCCGAGTTCGTGGATCATCTCTGTCACATCTTTTTCAAGATCCCTTTTTACGGATACGACATTATTTGTTGAGACAACCTGAACATCTTCCTCTTTTCCTGTGGCCGGAACCGTAATCATGATTTGGAATTCTTTATCCTGTTTAAGTAAATTCTGGAGCATCTGATAAACACCCGCATCATCTTTCGTTGTAACAACATTTCGTTGTTCCATTTTCAATCCCTCCATTCTTATGACATGAATTATAACAAACTGCCATTTTACGATTCAAGACACACTTATCGCATTTTATTTTCCCTTTCGCTATTCTTAAACATCCTTCGCAAAAATGTACTTCAAATGCCGTCATAAAGATTCTAAAAATAAAAAAATCGGTCGAATTGTTTCGACCGACTTTCCATCAGATAAAATCTATTTCAATACTATTTTGTTACTTTTTTAGTAACATTTTTCTTTGCTGTTGCAACTGCACTTTTCTTTGTATCTGCTGTAGCTTTTTCAACTGTTTTAGCAACAACCGGTTTTTCTTCAGCTTTCTTTACAGGAGCTTCTTTCTTTACTGCAGGTTTTGCCTCTGCCTTTTTAGCAGGTGTTGCTTTCTTTGCAGGTGCGGCTTTTTTTGCTACAGGTTTTGCTACAGGTTTTGCTTCTGCCTTTTTAGCGGGTGTTGCCTTTTTTGCAGCAGGTGTTGCTTTCTTTGCAGGTGCTTTTTTCTTAAGCGCTTCTGCAAGTTCAAATGCCTTTTCAACATTTCCAACAAGCTTTAATTCTCCGGCAGCTACTGCATCCTGAGCTGCTTTCTTACCATCAAGAATAGCAATAAAAACATCTGCATTAGATACTAAGATTACATCTCTGTCATAGTATTCATAAGGTTCAACTGCTACTGCAGCATCATTTAATTCAATATAAAAAGCGCCTTCGCCTTCACCGGTAATATTTACCTGTGCAGCCAGATGTCCTTTATATGATTTAAAGTTAGCTGCTGCTACTTTCTTTTTTGTATATGCTACAATTTCTTCATAGGTCATGGTATGTTCCTCCTTTTATCTCTACATACATAATTATATCTTTGTCAACTAAAATCGACAATGTATCATTTGACTAAAAATAGCGGTATTTCATTGATAAATCAATGCAAATTATACATATTTATCATTATAATTAGCAATAAGTAACTATTTAATAGAAGCTTCAAATTCATCAATATTTTTATAGCCATACAACATAGCTGTGTTTTCCATTGTCATACGTGCGATATTTTTATGCATTTGAAAACACTCCACAACATAACGGGCATATAACTGAAGCATCTTATCCGAATACGTACTGATTTCTCCTCTTAGATATGTTTCATAAGAGGTGTTGATTAGATTATCCTCATACGTATGAAGACTTCTGGCATTCATAAACACCTTGGGGTGAGCCTTGGCAAACTCTTCTGCCATCGTCATCTGGATTGCGACAATCTGTTCAATCACAGCTTTCTTTTCATCGGATAAAGGCGGAAATTCATTTTTAATATTTTCATATTCATCCGGAGCCGTACTTTCCATCATTCTGCCATATTTTTCCGTAATCAGGTTATGTCCCAACGATAATTCTCTCTTAAAATCATAAATATATTGTAACAGCATTGTCTGATTCCATGTCATATACTGACTTCTTCTCATCACGGAAAATGTCGGCCAGTCATTCTGACACGAAGCTCTGCCGCCTTTATTTTTTACTTTATCGAATGCCTGAAACTCGTTTTTTGCGATTTCCGTTACAAGCTTTTCCTGCGGAAGAACAGAGTAACCTGCTTTTACAACCAATTCATCTGTATGCACATCCAGATAATTCTCAATATCCGAAATATCATCATGTTCATAAAGCTCTCTTGCAAAAAAATCACCCAACCGGTTTGTCAGTTCTCTGACTGTCTGTACGACCTTCGTATCATTTCTGTTTAAGCATGTATGGAGATCTTTTAAAATATCCAGAAGTTGCTGTCCGTTTTCCAGTTTCTGTGTGCTAACTTTTAACCACTTGTCATGGACAGGATAAACATTACAGATATAATGCTGCAATTTCATGGCATGTCCAATACAGTCTGAAAGCATTCTGTCTGCCGAAAAAGGATCTTCTCTCTCCATCATTCTGAAATAATTATACTGTCCGGTCTGGCACACTTTTGCTACACCGTCTGCGAGTTTTAAAAAGCGGATATTCTGTGGATAACCTTTTTTTATTTCATTTCGAAATGCGAGGAATTTTCCTTCATCATCTCGAAAAACCATACCATTAGAAGCTGTTGCCAAAGCATAATCTTCTACCTTTTCCCACCGAATCTGGGGATAGTTCTCTTCTCCCAATATTCGCTTATAAAAATCAGAAATCCTGCATACGCCTCTACGTCCCATTCCATTTTTGCTGATAGTCCTGTGATATCCCTGAAACTCATCCGGCAGTTTCTCATATTCTTCCTGCAGTTTCATTCCAATTTCATCATATGTTTCATCATCGAGCCAGAGACAAAAATCCGGTCCCCAGTCATGGTCTCTTGAAATCCCATCATCATAACCGAAACAATCAGAACCTTCTCCTGCCAATCCCACCGCAATCTTTGTTTCATAATCAGAAAACTTTTCATGAATCATAGGCGCGCCATAGGTATCATAATAAGCCTTGCACAACTCCATACCTTTTACTTTTTTTGCGCAATCATTATCGGAATGCTTTTTTGAATACATTTTCATTTCAATATCTTTCCCGGGATCTGCTTCTGCTTTGTTCTTGTTTTCTGCAATAATCTCTTTGCACAAATCATAATTATTCTTCAATCGCTGGTACTGAGAATTTTCGCCAAACATATCATGCACAATCTTCATGGCTTTTTCAAAATAAGACGATGCTTCCTCATATGCATGTCCCGCATAAAAACACATTCCCAACGCAGAAAGTGCGGCACAATAATGAGCATCATAAAGCTTCATTTTGTCAAAACATGCAATGGCCCTCATAGCATAATCTTTTGCCTTTTCATAATCTTTTTCCAAAACGGCTGTGTTTGCCAAATTTGCATATGTGACGGCGATTTCAAAATCCGCTTTTTGTGCAATAACAATTTCCAGTGCTTTTAACAGATAATCCATGGCTTTCCGATAATCCGTAAATTCCTGATACAAAAGACTGATATTATTATACAGACCGGCAAGCAGCATATCGTCCCAAGAAAGCGTCTTCAAATAAATCTCTTCCACAATACTATAATATTTCTTTGATAATTCATAATCTCCAATTGAGCGGTAACCGTTTGCTGCATTCAATGCAGTCGTTGCATAAGGCAGAGTCCCTTTAAGCTGCAGTTCCCCTGCAATCTCCATTGCCTGAGCAATCACATGAAGCAGCTTTTCTTTCTCCGATGTCACACGGTAATATCCGATCAACTCATTATATAATTGTAACTGCATGGATAAATCTGAAACTTCTTCTGCCTCAGTAAGACATTCCAGCAAAAATTTTTCTGCCTCTTTTGCCTTGTTGTCAGCAAAAAACTGATCCAGTTCTTTTAAAATTTCTTCAATCTTTTTCAAATGTTCCACCTGCTTTTTCTAATGAAAACAAGGCGCAGAAAGTTCCACGCCTTTGTTCTAAATATTGGTTCTGACAACTTTGGGTGAAAAACCGTTTTTCTCCAAAGCTTTCATGATTTGTTCTTTATGTTCGGTTCCAAATGCCTCCAGAGTAATCCGCAGCTCAACGGCAGCATTCCGGTTAATGGAAACAAACTGGTTGTGCTCCAACTTAATAACGTTACCGTTTTCCTGTGCAATAATACCGGATACACGTGTTAATTCGCCCGGTCTGTCGGGAAGAAGTACAGAAACCGTAAAAATTCGATTGCGCATAATCAGTCCCTGTTGTACAACGGAAGACATAGTAATGACATCCATATTTCCTCCGCTTAAAATGCAGACGATTTTTTTGCCTTTCGCATCCAGATGCTTTAATGCAGCAACCGTTAAAAGACCGGAATTCTCAACAATCATTTTATGGTTTTCAACCATATCTAAAAATGTTACAACCAATTCTTCATCTTCCACAGTTATGATATCATCCAGATTCTTTTGAAGATACGGAAAAATATTGGTACCGGGCGTTTTTACCGCCGTACCGTCTGCAATGGTACTAACTGTCGGAAGTGTTGTAACTTTTCCGGCCTTGATTGACTCCTGTAAACAATTCGCGCCTGCCGGTTCCACACCGATTACACGGATTTTGGGATTTAATAACTTCGCCAACGTGGAAACACCGGTCGCAAGTCCGCCTCCACCAACAGGAACCAGTATATAGTCAACTAAAGGAAGTTCTTTTACGATTTCCATAGCAATACTTCCCTGTCCGGTTGCAACCGCCGGATCATCAAAAGGATGGATAAAAGTATATCCGTTATCCTTTGCTAACTGTAGAGCTTTTTCACAGGCCTCATCGTAAACATTTCCAAAAAGAACAACCTCCGCTCCATAGCTTTTTGTCCGGTTTACTTTAATCAAAGGAGTTGTCGTAGGCATTACAATGATTGCCTTTGCGCCATATTTTTGGGCTGCATAAGCGACTCCCTGTGCATGATTTCCGGCAGATGCAGTAATAATACCTTTTTGACGTTCTTCTTCTGTCAGGGTACTCATTTTATAATAAGCACCTCTTACCTTATAGGCACCTGTAAACTGCATATTTTCCGGTTTTAAATATACCTTATTATCGGTCTGGTTACTGAAATATTCACTGTAAACCAGATCGGTAGGCAGAGTTGCCTCCTTAACCTTTTCGGATGCTTCTTCAAATTTTTCCAAAGTCAACATTTTATCACTCATTTTTATCACCTTTTCAATCCTCTGCGGGAAGTTTTACATCAAATAAAGCATCAACAAACTGATCCGCATCAAACTTCTGCAAATCATCAATACTCTCACCGACACCAATATATTTTACCGGAACATTTAATTCCGACTGAATGGCAACGGCAATTCCGCCTTTCGCAGTTCCGTCAAGCTTGGTAATAATGATACCGGTCAAATCCGTAACCTGAGCAAATTCCCTTGCCTGATTCAGTGCATTCTGTCCCGTTGTGCCATCTACTACAATCAGATTCTCCCGGTGAGCATTCGGAAATTCTTTATCGATAATCCGGTTCATCTTTTTTAATTCTTCCATCAAATTCTTTTTATTATGAAGACGTCCTGCCGTATCGCACAACAATACATCTGCATGACGAGCCTTGGCAGCATGAACCGCATCAAAAACCACACTGGAAGGATCAGCACCCTCACTGCCACTGATGATATCAACACCTGCTCTGTGTGCCCATTCCTCTAACTGTTCAATTGCCGCAGCCCGGAAAGTATCTGCCGCTGCAAGTAAAACTTTACGATTCTGATCCTTTAATTTTCCGGCAAGCTTTCCAACAGAAGTCGTCTTACCAACTCCGTTTACACCAATTACAAAAATAACCGACTGCTCTGTTTCAAAATCATATGCTGTATTCTCCACACGCATCTGTTCTTTTATACTGTTAATCAACAGTTGTTTGCACTCAGACGGTTGCTTAATGTGTTGCTCTTTAACCTGAACCTTCAGTCTTTCAATAATATCACTCGTGGCATTAATTCCGATGTCGCCCATGATTAAGATTTCTTCGAGTTCTTCATAAAAATCCTCATCAATATTGGAAAAACCATTGAATACATTATCAATTCCATGAACAATATTGTTTCTTGTTTTCGCAAGTCCTGCTTTTAGACGTCCAAAGAAACCTATTTTTTTCTCTTTTCCTTCTTCTGTCAAATCTTCGTTGGAAGTAACATCATTCATGACATCATCTGTCAAATTGTCGTTTTCATATAATCCCATACAAAAACCTCCACATTCATCAATTACAAGATTGTTTATACTTTATTTATCCACCTTCATACATTCCTGTTTTTAAAAAGGAATTCAATTAGTACAATCAGCCGGTTCATATCTTAATTCATAATTCATAAATGAATTCAATCATTCTAATCATCCAAATCCTAGTCAGACCATATTAATTTAAATCCTTATCAATCAGATCCACGCTGACCAAAGTAGATACGCCTTTTTCCTGCATGGTAATACCATACAACCGATCGGCTTTTTCCATAGTTCCCCGTCTGTGTGTAATCACGATAAACTGCGTATGTTTTGTAAGCTTATGTAAGTATCCTGCAAAACGACCCACGTTTGATTCATCAAGAGCAGCTTCAATCTCATCCAACAGACAGAACGGGGAAGGTTTTAAATTCTGAATGGCAAACAACAACGCAATGGCTGTCAACGCCTTTTCTCCACCGGATAACTGCATCATATTCTGCAGTTTCTTTCCTGGCGGCTGTGCAATGATGCGAATGCCCGCCTCTAAGACATCTTCATCTTCCATCAGCTCTATCGTGCCTTTTCCGCCACCGAATAATTCCTTAAATACTTTATCAAATTCCACCTTGATCTCAGCAAATTTCTCTTCGAACTGCTTTCTCATGGCAACATCCAACTCATCAATAAAGCCTAAGAGCTGTTCTTCTGCTTTTTTCAGATCATCATACTGATCCTTTAAGAAGGTATATTCTTCCATGACCGTTTTATAATCTTCAATCGCATTAACATTGACATCACCAAGACGGCGGATGGCGTCTTTAACTGCCGCTGCATCCCGCTTCATAACGGTTAAATCTGTCATTTCTTCATTGCGTAAAGCTGCTGCATCCGAAAGCGTAATCTCATATTCATTCCACATATAATTGATCTGGGATTCCATGCTTTCTTCCATACGCTCTTTCTGCGTAGTCAGACGATACACTTCTTTATCCAGATTATTTCGTTTCTGTGCAAGAGCCTCACTTTCGCCGAAAAATCCTTTTTGTTTTGCCGAAAGTTCTTCTCTTTGACGAATATCCTCCGAAAGCTTAATTTCGTTTTCATTTTCTTTATCAAACGAAGCGGAAATAGTCTTTTTAATTTCTTCAATATCCTGTTTCTTTTCTTCGATTTCACTACTTGACTGTTTTATTTCTACCTCAATTTCAGCAAGTTCCATTTCAAACCGATGTCTCTCAGAAAGAATACGCTCCAAATTCTGTTGCTCGAAAGATTGTCTCTGAATGACTTTTTCCATCTCGACATCCATCTCTGCATTATGAGCCGCCTGCGCACTCTCTTCAACCCGAACTGTTTCCAATTCTTTTTGGAATTCTTCTATCTCTTTTTCGAGTTCTTTTTGTACATTTTCTGATTTAACCAGTTCTTCGGATGCCGTTCCTCTTTCCTGCAAAAGCTCCTGAAACTGCTGTTCAATATCCTGCTGTTCTTCTTTTAATTCGGTATAGCCAAGACCATTTTCGTTTTTCTTTTCTTTTGCCGCTGCTACATTGATTCGCGCCGTATTCTGGCGGATTAAGCATTCCTGGCTCTTAGCCCGGATATCTTCGAGGTCTTTACGGACCTTCATTCGCTCTGCTTTCAGCTCTTCAATGGTTGCAAGACATTCCTTGATAATGTCCTGATATTCTTTTACTTTTTTCTCTAATTCATCCATTTCACGGGCTCGTCCCAGCAGATTACTTGCATTTTTAAATGCACCACCGCTGATGGCACCACCCGGAACCAGCAATTCGCCTTCTAATGTTACCATTCGCACGCCATAATCAAACTTGCGGGCGATCTTTACGGCATTATCTACATTGTCAACAACAACAATTCTTCCCAACATGGCTTTTGCCACATTTTCATACTCTTTTTTTGTATGAACCACTTCATTGGCCAGACCAATAACACCATTTTCCTCCAGTACATCCGGCATTTTAAACTTTTGTGGATTAGTAATAGAAGTCAGCGGTAAAAAGGTTGCTCTACCGTAGCGGTTGGCTTTTAAGAAACCAATCATTTTTTTTGCAGTTTCTTCATCATCTGTTACGATATTCTGAATATTACCGCCTAAAGCTGTCTCAATAGCAGTTTCATATTTTTTATCCACTTTGATTATATCCGCAACAACACCAATGATTCCTTTATTGCGTTCTTTTTGTTCCATTACTTTTTGGATGCTGGCGCCATATCCCTCATAACGCTCAGATAAATTACTGATTGCATCGAGCTTGGATTTTGCCTGATGATACTGAACCTGCACATCTCTCTGTTTTTGGTCCAACTGCGAAAGTTCACCGGAAATATCCGTATTGCGCTTTTCCAACGTGGCTTTTTGAGCCTGGATTTCCTGAATCTGCGCACTGACAGCTTCAAATTCTTTTTCCATCTTTTCAATGAGTTCATCATGCTTGGCCTCATCGGATTTTGCGCGCAACAATTTGGAATTCAGCTCAGCTTTCCGGATCTGAAGCTGTTCCTGTCTGGTATCCAGACTTCCGAGTTTGGATTTAATTCCGGCTCTGTCATTTAATGCCTGAATAATGGTATTTTTGCCATTCTCGATTTTCTCATTCAGTTCATCCATCCGTGCCTGTAAAGCCTCAAGCTTTGCATTCGCCAAAGCTTTTGCCTCTTCCATTTCGGCCAGTGCATCGTCATATGTTTTTTTGCCGGACTGAATATCAGCTTTTTCCTGATCTTTTGCCAAAATCTGTTCATTGATGGATGCCTGTCTGGTTAAAAAGTGTTCTTTATTGCTTTCACCGGACAGAATCTGTTCCTGCAATACCTTAATCTGACTTTCTAATTTTTCCCTCATCAGACCGGTATTGGATAAATAGGAACGTTCTTCCTCGATGGATTTTTCCAGTTCCTCTAATTTTGTTGCAATCTGGTCATATTCGGATTTGATGTTCTCATATTGCTTGGAAGTTTGCTTAAAATCATCTGATGCAATTTTTAATTTTTCATCCAATGCAACCAGTTTCTCTTTTAACTGTGCATTTTCAACCAGAAAAACATTGACATCGAGAGTCTTTAATTCTTCTTTATGCTTTAAATATATCTTAGCCTTTTCAGACTGCTTTTCTAAAGGGCCAATCTGACGCTCTTTTTCAGAAAGAATATCACTGATACGGAGCATATTGCCCTTTTCATCGTCCAATTTCTTCTGTGCTGCCAGTTTTCTTCTTTTAAACTTTACAATGCCGGCCGCTTCGTCAAACAGTTCCCGTCGCTCTTCCGGCTTTCCGCTTAAAATCTTATCAATCTGACCTTGTCCGATAATGGAATATCCTTCTTTACCGATACCGGTATCGTAAAAGAGTTCATTCACATCTTTCAGTCTGCAGGGCGCATCATTTATCATATATTCACTCTCACCCGAACGATAAATGCGACGTGCCACTTTCACCTCCTCAAAATCAATCGGGAGTGAATGATCACTGTTATCCAACGTAATGGCAACATATGCATATCCCAGAGGTTTTCTGTTTTCCGTACCTGCAAAAATAACGTCCTGCATACTTGCACCACGCAATTGCTTGATACGCTGTTCACCCAAAACCCAGCGAACCGCATCGGCAACATTACTCTTTCCACTTCCGTTCGGACCAACAATTCCCGTAATTCCCGGATGAAACTGAAACACTATTTTATTTGCAAAGGCTTTAAAGCCATGGACTTCGATACTTTTTAAATACATATTGTTTCCCTTTCACACATCAGATCAGATGCGCAAATCTTTTTTATTTCCGTCTTTTTTCAGCAATGCATCATATGCCGCATGCTGTTGTGCTGTTTTTTTGCTCTTTCCTTCACCATAGCCGATTGTTTTTCCATTTAATCTTGCCTCCATGGCAAAAAGCTTATCATGTTCAGGACCTTCTTCTTTTATCAGTTCATAGATAAGCTCTCCGGCTTTTGTTTCCTGCACATATTCCTGTAAAATGGATTTTGCATCATAGAAAAGACGCTTGTGCTCCAAATCATTCAAAACAAAACGATGAATAAATTCTCTTGCTTTTTCGATACCGGAATCCAGATAAATCGCACCGATTACTGCTTCAACCGCATCTGCAATAATGGATTCTCTTTCTCGTCCGCCGCTTGCTTCTTCTCCTTTTCCAAATATCATATAGGAGCCGAGCTTTAGTTGTCTTGCCGTAATGGCAAGAGCCTGTTCACATACAGCGGCCGCACGCATTTTCGTGAGGTTTCCTTCCGTTTCTTCAGGAAAGGTATGATAAAAGTAATCACTGCTAACCAACTCCAACACGGCATCACCCAAAAACTCAATCCGCTCATAATTTTTCCATTTGCGAATACGCTGCTCATTACTAAAGGAGCTGTGCGTTAATGCCTGCTTCAACAAGCTTTTATCTTTAAACGAATAAGCTATTTCTTTTTCCAGCGTTTCTAATTCCATCATTCTGTCACCATAATCCGACAAAATCTCTTGTCTACATTCAAAAAGCCCTGTCGGGCTTTTTGATTATTTCCTTTTCATTTCTTTCATATAATCCACTGCTTCAGAAACCGTCTGAAGAGATTGTAATTTTTCTGTATCGATTTCTAAATCAAACACTTCTTTGGCATTTAACAATACCTGATAAAGGTCCAACGAATCCGCCCCTAAATCTTTGGCAAATGTGGACTGCATCGTCACCTCATCCGGTGCAACACCCAGAATTTTCACGAGAGAATCCCGTAACACTTCAAATTCCACAACTAAGACTTCCTTCCTTATTCTTCCTTGTCAGAAAGAGTTTCTTTTGTTTTTTCCACAATACCGGTTTTGATTTTTTCATTGATCTGTTGCTCTTTAAAAGTGACACATTGGAAAATACTGTTGCGAATTACGCCCGCTTTTGAATTACCGTGGCTTTTTACAACCAGCCCTTTTAATCCAAGCATGGGAGCTCCACCGTATTTATCCACATCAAAATCCTTTAATGTTTCTTTTAATGCGTCTTTAATCAATAAAGCACCAATTTTCGTCTTAAGATTTGTCATCAAAGATGCTTTAATCTTGTCGATCAATACCGCACCTACACCTTCATAAGTTTTTAAAATAGCATTGCCGGTAAAAGCCTCACATACTACAACGTCAGCAGCACCCATAGGAATATCTCTTGCTTCGATATTGCCAATAAAATTAATATCCTTGCATTCTTTTAATAAAGGATGGGTCTCTTTGACCAAAGCATTACCTTTTTCTTCTTCTGTTCCGTTGCTTGCAAGTGCCACTCTTGGATTTTTAATCCCCATAACACTTTCCATATAAATGGAACCCATCTTTGCAAACTGAACTAAATGGAAAGGACGCGAATCGACATTCGCACCGCAATCAATCAACAATGCCACTCCATTAGCAGTCGGAATAAGCGGTGCCAAAGGTGCTCTTTCAATACCTTTGATACGTCCTACCAAAAGTGTTGCACCAACTAAAACAGCTCCGGTGCTTCCGGCAGAAACAAAGGCATCCGTTTCACCCGTCTTGGTCATCTGCATGCCCTTTACAATCGAAGAATCCTTTTTGGTACGAATGGCATTAACAGGTGCCTCAGCCATTTCAATCACATCTTCACAGTTTACAACTTCAACGCGATTTTTATCATATGTATATTGAGACAGCTCACGCTCGATATCGGCTTCCTTTCCCAATAATACAACCTGAACATTTTCTTTCTCATTAACTGCCATAACCGCACCTTTTACGATTTCAACCGGTGCATAATCACCGCCCATGGCATCAACGGCAACTTTTACCATTTCACTCATGCCTATACTCCTCCATACTTCTTATAAATATACTAGAATAAAGAAGAAAATGCAAGAAAAAAAGCCTTCGAACAAGCGTCGAAGGCTTTAGAATTCAACTAAATAATTAGTCAACTGCGATGATTTCGCGTTTATTGTAAGCGCCGCATGCTTTGCATACTCTGTGAGGTTTCATCAATTCACCGCATTTGCTGCACTTTACTAAAGTAGGAGCAGACATTTTCCAGTTTGCTCTTCTCTGATCTCTTCTACCTTTTGAAGATTTGTTTTTAGGACAAATAGCACCCATCTTTACACCTCCTTGTTCGCGATAAAGATATCTTTTAGCACTGCCATACGTGGATCCGGTTCAAAAGTATCGCAACCGCAATCCCCTTGGTTTAAATCTCTACCGCATTTTGGACATATACCTTTGCAATCCTCTTTGCACAAGATTTTTACCGGCCAGTTTATCAATATTTCATTTCCGATTAGTATATCAGTATCTAACGAATAACCGTCCAGATATGAAAACGCATCGGCATCCTCTGTGGAATTTTGAATACATTCTTCACTGATCTGCTCATTAAATGAAATCTCAATCGGAATATCCACTCTCGTAAGGCAACGATCACATCGTGCCTGTAAAAGTAACCTTCCTTCACCGCTCAGCTGAAGCTTTTCTTTTCCTGTATTGGACAGTTTTAAGGAAATCGGCCCATCTTCTAAGACCTTAAACTGACCACCTGCCTTTTTATAAAAAGCCGGTGAATACGTAATAGAAAAATCTTCCACTTTTCCTTCATTTGATAAGATATCTGTCAGATTAAGTAACATATCATACTCCTATCCACACTCAAACGATTATACATAACTTCATTCTGTTTGTCAACAAGCATTCATATTTTTTTGTGCATTGAAATTTTAATTTTTATACATTCTAAAAATTTCAACTCTTTTTACATCTGAATTCAAATTTTTTGTCCATCTGCACGCATTTTTTATTTGTCCGTCTGTTCAGATTTACCAGGAAACGATTTTATGTTATACTTTTGCATGAAAATGAAAGACTAATACAACAAACTAACATCACCAAACCAAAACCAATATACTATAATCGATAAACTATAATCATAAACAGGCGGAACCCTACTATGAAATTATCCAAACAAAATTTATTGACATCTGCTTTATCGGCAGTATTCTATATCGCATATTTATTTTTATTACGCCATCAGGTTTCAAACGTTTTTTCTCCGGATACTTCTAACCAAAATATCCGAATTCTGTCCGTTTTTGTCTCCTGTATTTTTGGATATTGTGTTTTTTTTCTTATTTTTACAGCTTTGCGTTTATTTATCCAAAAAAATAAATGTTTTCTTTCTTATTTTAAACAGTTTCTTCTATATTTTACACCATTATTTATATTATTAATCCTGACCTGGCCCGGCATATTCAAGGGTGATGACTTTTATGTTTTAAATGCCATCCGGGATTATTCCTTATCTCCTGCTCAGACCGGACTTACCAGTTTGTTTTATATCTGTTGTATCCGTTTCTTTCCTTCCATGGGCAGTATTACCTTTTTTCAGATTATTATCATCAGTTGCATTTATGCATATATTTTCAAAAAATTAAAAGAGATATATCCCGGCCATCAATTTTTCATTGCACGTGCCGTTTTTTTTCTTCTACCTGTTTTAGACGGTTGTCTGTTTACATTAAGAGCCACTCTAGTTGGTTTCCTCTTTTTACTTATTTTAGCATCCTGTTTGTTTATCCGGAAGCGAAAAGCTCTTTCCCTTAAGCAAATCATAATTTTATCTGTTTTGACCGGTTTAGTCATCGCATGGCGAACCGAATTTATTTATATGCTGTTATTCCTTCCTTGCTATTTTTTCTTCCTCTTTTATAAGGAAAACGGATTTCGACCATGTATAAAACATTCAGTCTCCTGTTTTCTTATCATTTTGTGCGCGTTTTTATGCTTTGATCTTCCAAATAAGATTGCATTAAATGGCAGTAACAAATACCCTATTTCTCTCGTCATCAATCCGCTTGGTAATATTTTTGCCCAGGAAGAAATACGCGGCGAACACGCTTATGATGATATTATGACCATCAATGAACTGATTGATGTGCAGGCATTACGCAATCATCCTTCTGTTCGCAACATCAGTCAATACTGGAATATTCCGGATATTCTTCCAAAAGAACAGTTGAACGCTTTTATGAAAGCTTCCTTCGATCTGATTTTAAATAACTTTGATCATTTTCTGTATTATCGCTGGCAGACTTTCAAATATACGAACGGGATGGTTTCCGATGATATCAATCATCCAACCGCTCCGACTGTTGAAACGATCTATACATTAAATTATTATGGTGAGGATTTTCCGGATCGTTATTATTTTTCAAACGCTCCGTTGGGTGAAACGATCAGAAACAAGACCATTGATATTCTGGCATGCAGGCATTATGAAACCGATCACATTAAAACAAACATGCTGTATCCTATCCTGTATAATTGTCTGCCGACATTTATTATTGCACTGTTTTGCATGATTATCTGTATCCTTGCAAAAAAATATGCGATGGCGGCACTTTTATTCTTTTCCGGCTTCCAGCTTGTCTTTATTTTCCTGACAGCACCGGCCATGTTTTTTATGTACTATTTCTGTTTTTATCTGACCGGATATTTTTTGTCAGCGTTAAGTATTTATGAAATACGGTTAAATAAAATATCCAATTAGAATCCTATCATTTTTACGTAATTCTTTTTTCAGGTTATTATTGTATTCTTGATACATTTATAGAAATATTTTTATAGAAAAAGCAACCCATTTGAGGTTGCTTTATTTTTTCCAATTCGTTTTCAATACATTTTCTATTTTTAATTTCTTTATATATTTCAATCATTGAATCACTAAAACGAATTTCATTTTATAATTCATAAAATTAAACCAACTGTGCCTGTACTGCTGTCAGGGCAACAACACCGACAATATCTTCCCATGAACAACCACGGGATAAATCATTTACGGGTTTGGATATTCCCTGAAGCATGGGACCGTAAGCTTCTGCTTTTCCAAGACGCTGAACCAGTTTATAAGAGATATTACCACAGTCCAGATTCGGAAATACCAATACATTGGCTTTACCGGCTACTTCACTGCCCGGTGCTTTTGATTTTGCAACATGGGGAACCAAAGCAGCATCTGCCTGAAGTTCACCATCCACACAAAGATTGGGGTATTGTTCTTTTGCAATCCGTGTTGCTTCCACCACTTTATCAACCAAAACATGTTTGGCACTTCCCTTTGTAGAATGGGAAAGCATGGCAATAATCGGTTTGGCACCCACAAGGCTCATAAAGCTGCGTGCTGAGCTCTCTGCAATAGCAGCTAAGTCTTCTGCTGTCGGATCCTGATTTAATCCACAATCTGCAAATAAGAAGGTACCATTTTCACCATATTGACAATCCGGTACATCCAGAATGAAAAATCCGGATACCAGCTTCACACCGGGGGCTGTTTTTAAAATCTGCAATGCCGGTCTTAAAGTATCAGCAGTTGCATGACAGGCACCTGCAACCATTCCGTCTGCATCATTGGCTTTTACCATGATAACACCAAATGTCAGATAATCTTTTTTCAGAATCTCTACTGCTTTTTCAGGTGTCATCCCTTTTGCTTTCCGTAATTCATAAAGCAAGTCTGCGTATTCTTTAAACTTCGGACAGTTTTCCGGATCGATAATCGTGACACCTTTTAGTTCAACCTCTAACCATCTCGCACCATCCATAATCTTTTCTTCATTACCGATCATTATCAGATTGGCGATTCCTTCTTCCAAAATATGTGCTGCCGCAATCAGCGTGCGTTTGTCATTGGTTTCCGGCAGAACAATCGTCTTTTTATCGGACTTTGCTTTCTCTTTTATTGTATCTATGTACGACATGACACAGTCTCCTTTCGCTACACCTTGCCATTATTATAAAGCATTCATTTTCTCAAAACAAGTTTTCAAAATCAGAAATGTGTATTATTTCGCATACACAAATTATCCTAAGATTAATCCGAAATAATCAAATAAAAAGATTGTCTGTTTTCCTAAAAAATGTTACTCTAGGTTAATGCAATATATTACATAGATTTTACTTATGAAATTAGTTACTAAAGAATTTAGATTACTTATTACTGAAAAGAATTAATTCCATAATTTCTGACATAAAGGGGTACTAATTATGAAAATAACCGGAATTATTGCGGAATATAATCCGTTCCACAACGGACATTTATATCAGATCAGAAAAGCAAGGGAGATCACCGGAGCCGACTACATCATTGTTGTTATGAGCGGCAATCACATGCAGAGAGGTACGCCTGCATTGATTGACAAATACAGCCGCGCTAAGATGGCATTATCCGGCGGTGCCGACATGGTCATTGAATTACCGACCTGCTATGCGACAGCCAGCGCAGAATATTTTGCCATGGGCGCAATCTCCATCTTAAACCAGTTAGGCTGTGTGGATTCTGTTTGCTTTGGAAGTGAAAGCGGGGACATTACTATGCTTTCCAAAATAGCACATGCCCTGGTGGATGAATCCGAGGATTTTGTGCAAAGTCTTAAGACAAAATTAAAAAACGGCGATACCTATCCGGTAGCCAGAAATGCTGCACTTGCCGAAACCATAAATGGTTTCACTACATTTGATACAATTCTCGGATTCCCCAACAATATTTTGGGTATCGAATATATCAAGGCAATTATCCGTCAAAACAGCAACATAAAACCGTATACCAACACCCGTATTGGTTCTGACTATCATTCGTATAAGCTTGCCGAAAACTTCAGCTCAGCGATTTCCATTCGCCAATCGCTTTCTTTACAGGATAATTTGGACATGATTCAATCCCAGATACCGGCTTCAGCTTTTGATATTATGAAAGAAGATTTTCACAAGACATTTCCCGTTTATGCCAGTGATTTTTCTTCCATGATAAAATTCAAATTGTTAAAAGAACGCGGACAGGGCTTTACACAGTATTTTGATGTGACACAGGCGATTTCGGATAAGTTGGAAAAAGAAATGTTCTCCATGCAGGGTTTTGATGAGTTCTGTGATATTTTAAAGAGCAAAGATATTACTTATGCGCGGATTAGCCGTTGCTTATCTCATATCCTATTAGACATCAAAGCCGAAGATGTCCAATTATTTAAAGAAAATGATATCACGTTCTATGCAAGAGTGTTAGGTTTTAATTCCAAAGCGGATGAGTTGACAAAAACATTAAAAGCGAATACTTCCATTCCTTTAATTACCAAAACAACTTCTGCTTCATCATTGCTATATCCGATTGGTCAAAAGCAATTTGAACATGACATTCAGGCATCCCATATCTACGAATGTATCGCAGGCACCAAATATCATGCCGGAATGCGTGATGAATACCGCAGACAGGTAATAAAAATTTAAAATAATTCCCTTTTCGGATTTGTGTTCTCATCATCTATAAGCGGAAAGCGTGATATATGGAGTTTGCAGACCGATTATGCAGACGCTCTGCCACGTTTCTCACAAAGTATATATTAAATGCCCGGTTTCAAAACTCAGACTTCGTCTTCAAACAGTTGAAACCGGGCATTATTTTTGTTCGCTTATGCCGCTAAGAAATGCCAGAAAACCTCGCTAAATTCCGCGGGCAAAGATATATAATTTCTGTTAGGG
>JAGAJL010000036.1 GCA_017626095.1 Lachnospiraceae bacterium | reverse complement strand
TACACCCACCCCATACCGTATAATCTTCGTAAGTTTTGGACTTACGTTAGCTTTGCTATGCCCTAAAACATCTATGTTTATAAACAAATCCTGCTAACCGCCAAATCTCACATTTCTATTTGAGTATTTTGCTCATCTCTACTCTTCTGTAAATTAACAATTTTTTGACAAAACGATAGCATTTTGCACGCAACATGAATATTTTACCACATTGCGGAATAAATGTGTACGAATTTGTGAATAATCCATTATATGGAAAATAATTATTCAGACCTTTTGCCACTGATATCATAATTTTACAAGTAAAAACATCGTTTGATACTTTAATACCACAGTATCAAACGATCAATATATAGAAGAAATAGCAGTCAACACTTTATTTTAGTTCCATATTTTGGTATACTTAATGATATATGTTTACTTTTGTCTTTGTAAATAACAACACCAAAGCGGGTGCCATATAGTTTAGGAGGCTTTTTTATGAATTACAGTAAAAAAGGCATTAAGAAAAAGCAGAAACAACTGAATTCTACCAGTACGAAAATCGAGAAAATGTTTCTTCTTTATTTTTTAAAAGCCATACTTATATGTTTCATCGGTATCGGAATCGTCGGTACATGCATGGGCATCGGAATGTTTAACGGTATCTTAGCATCTTCTCCGGATATATCCACGTTGGATGTAACACCTTCCGGGTATGCAACTTTTGTTTACGATTCCAAAGGAAACCAGATGACAAAACTCGTTGCCACGAATTCAAATAGAAGTTATGTAAACATGAATTCCATTCCGAAAAACCTTGCAAATGCATTTGTAGCGATTGAAGACGAGCGTTTTTATGAACATAACGGTATTGATATCAAGGGAATTGCCCGTGCCGGTATGGAAGCCGTCAAAAACAAATTCAAGTTCAGCCAGGGTGCATCAACCATTACCCAGCAGCTCTTAAAGAATAACGTTTTTGATGATACCTGGGTTACCGAAACAAATCTGGTAAACAAATTTAAGCGTAAATTTCAGGAGCAGTATCTGGCTTTGGAACTGGAAAAAAGAATGTCCAAAAGCGATATTTTGGAATTGTATATGAATTCCATCAACTTAGGTCAGAATACATTGGGTGTTCAGGCAGCTTCACGCCGCTATTTTGATAAGAATGTTTCTGATCTGACCCTTTCCGAATGTGCGGTAATTGCTGCAATTACCCAGAATCCTTCCAAGTATAATCCGATCTCCCATCCGGACAATAATACAACGAGACGGGAAAAGGTCTTAAACAATATGCTTGAGCAGGGCTACATCACGCAGACAGAATACAATGTTGCCGTAGCGGATGACGTATACTCCCGCATCAAGTCTGTCAACGAAACCAAAGATGTTGAATCCATCAACACATATTTTGTTGATGCCGTTATCGATCAGGTCATCAACGATTTGATGGAACAATTGGATTATAACGAAACACAGGCCTATAACCTTGTATACAGTGGTGGTTTGCAGATTAATACTACACAGGATCCGGAAATTCAGAAAATATGTGATGAAGTCTACAACGACGAATCCAACTATCCTTCCAATGTAAAATGGCTACTTCATTATGAACTGACTATTACGAAATCAAACGGCGATCAGGAAAACCACAGCACGGAAATGTTTAAAAGCTATTTTAAGCAAACCAATGCTAATTTTGATTTGCTTTACTCTTCTCAGGATCAGGCTTATGAAGCCATTGAAGAATATAAAGCCTCTGTTATGGGATATGGCGATAAGGTAGAAGCTGAAAACATCGTTCTGACTCCACAGCCTCAGGTATCCTTAACCATTGAGGACCAGCATACCGGATATATTGTTGCCATGATCGGCGGGCGCGGCACCAAAGCATCCAGCCGTTCATTAAACCGTGCAACATCCACAACCCGTCAGCCCGGATCAACCTTTAAGGTTGTATCTACCTATGCTCCTGCTCTCGACAGTGCAGGACTGACCTTAGCTTCCGTACAGGATGATGCTCCTTTCAACTATGATAATGGTCGCCCGGTATCCAACTGGTACGGCGGCGCTTACAAAGGAATCTGTACACTGCGTTATGGTATCGAACAGTCATTAAATATTGTTGCCGTTAAGACACTGACGCAAATCACTCCCCAGCTGGGATTTGACTATTTACAAAAATTCGGTTTCACGACACTCGTTGAAAGACGTGCCGTAACCAATTCCGTAACCGGAAAAACCGAAATCTATTCGGATATCCAGCAGGCTCTGGCTTTAGGCGGCATTACCGACGGTGTTACCAATATGGAATTAAATGCATCCTATGCCACTATCGCAAATGGCGGTGTATATATTGAACCGGCATTATATACCACAATCTTAGATCATGACGGAAATGTTATTTTAGATCGGACCAATCCACAGACAAGACGTGTTCTTCAGGAAACCACTGCATTTCTGTTGACGGATGCCATGGTCGATGTTGTAACCAAAGGTACCGGTGGAAGTGTCAACTTCGGTGGTATGTCGATTGCAGGTAAAACCGGAACCACATCCAGCTATCGTGATGTCTGGTTTGCAGGATATACACCATATTACACAGCTACTACCTGGACGGGATATGACAACAACGAAATCATGCATGACAGTGCTGAAAAGAATTTATCGAAAACCATGTGGCGTGCTGTCATGAGCAGAATACACGAAAATCTGCCAAATAAAGAATTTGAAAAACCGGATGGCATTGTAACCGCATCCGTATGTAAATATTCCGGAAAGTTGCCGGTTGCCGGCATCTGTACGGCTCATACGGAATATTTTGCCGAAGGTACGGTTCCGACCGAAGCATGCGATGCGCATTATGCGGGAACCGTATGTGCAGCAACCGGACTTCCTGCAGATCCATCCTGTCCGTTCAAAGTTCCGGGTATTGTAACCATACCACCAAGTGTAGACGGAAGTGCCACTTCACAGCAGGTATGTCCTCATAATGCAACCTATTATGCAACCAATCCGGACGCATTTGTTGCGGACAGCCAGGCTGCACTTGCCTCGCAACAGGCTGCTGCCGCCGCTCAAGCCGCTGCCGCTGCACAGGCTGCTCAGGATGCCGCAGCTGCCGCTGCCGCAGATGCTGCGGCGCAGGCTCCCGCAGAAACACCACCGGCACAATAGTTTCAACACAGAATATGATACCAGTCAAAAGTACTTAGTATCATGCAAGATAGTTCTATAGAGATTAACAAACCGGGTGATCCTTTCATCGATCATCCGGTTTATTTTGTCATATAGATGATTATATCAACATTTCTATTTGATGCCTCATCCCATTATTATATTTCTTTCCTGCATTTCAAAATTAATCTGAAAAACAAGTTTTATTGCTATCCGAAAATTTATACTATATTGAAAGACATGTTTCATTATCATTTAATGTCCGAAACATAATAGCTTATCTTTGTAGGATTGATCCCATCTATTTTCACTGCCATATCATTCGAATAATAAAAGAACGGGGATGAAAAAACAGGAATCAAATAATGCACGGTCTGGTTTTTCTTTAATTTTTCTTTTCCTGTTTTCATCAGGAACTGATATTTTTCCCCATCAACATCACTTTGAAAGGATAGAGAAAATGAATCACCCACAATATCCGAAGATGCAATTTCCAAATCAATATAAGATACTTCACAACCCGGAATAGCACCATTTTCACAGATAACTTCATGCAAGTTCTCTTTTTCATCCTCTAAGGCCGTCCCCCATAAATATGGCAGCATTCCCATATCTGTACGGTGATTGAGCAGTCCCATTTTCCGTTTTCCATCCTCTGCCATGTCACAATTTGACTCTCCATCCAACAAATATATGACATCTTCATAAATATACGGTTGATATCCCATTTGCAAAATAGCCTGATATAATTCAGGTGAACGCAGACTGACAGTAGCTTCATCAAAGCGAATATAAGGTGCAAGCAAAATCAATCTCGGTCTGTTTTTACGAATGCAAGCAATCGCTTTTTCCTGCATCCGATCATTGCTAATATTATAAGCCGATGTATATGGATAGTCTGTTTCCAAATCAAAAATGACCGTATGGGAAATCTTATTCGTTAAATCCAGAAAAGAATCCTGCGCATTCTCCTGCTTCAGGATAAACTGAATGTTTTTTAAGCTGTTGAGCGTAAGTCCCTGAATAAATCCACTTCCCATATGCTTCATGTCGACACTGTCTCCCGAAACATAGACGACAGGATCCTCGATCATTGCTTCATTTATTTCAATCTTTTTTTGGGCAGGAATTTGTTCAACATAAACCAATGCATCCATCCTAAGCGGCAAATAATCCCGAATTAAAAAAACGCAAGCCAGACAAAGCAGAACCAGCCAGACTGCCTTAGATTTGGACGACAGATAATCCATACAAAAATAAGAAAAACAAATCATACAAAATACGACTCCCAAAACAGCAAGTCGAAGTCCTTCATCATAGCGTACACAGGCATAATTGGCAATAACGAAAAGCCCCACCGCAATAGCAACAAAAGCTGATTTTGCCTTTTTATTTCCGGATAAAGCAACTACAAAAACTGCCAGATATGGAAGAAAAAGCGCAAATGTTTCAACCGGGCGAAATTCTTGACCAAAGATTGCGGTGCCGTTTACCCAAAGCGTTGTTGCTGCATTTTCATGTAAAAACCTGAGAATTTGCATAAACCAGGGAATAAAACAAATGCCAACTAAGACTAACACAACCCATGCGCTTTGCAGGATTTTTTTCTCTTTTTCCGGAATGTCTATAAAGACATCTTTCCATTTATGTGTTATTGCATATTGCTTCCACCGCTTTTTTATCTCTTTTATCAGACGATATATTGCTTCCGGTAAAAAAGCCACAGCCACGGATGCTCCAATCGAAACATTATAAAAGATACCTGTAATGCATAGTAATATCCACCACCAGAAAAACCATAAGTTATTTTTGCGTACCCTGTCACAAAGCAATATAAAAAACGCCGCTATAAAAAACACGTAACGAATACCGGCCTTTTCCAAAAGGTATGGCATAAACAACCAGATGATAACAACAACACCACTCCGTTTTTTCAGACAATTTGCCAATACAACTGCAAGAAATGCTGCTATAAAAAGATTTGCCACTACAATGCCGGCATTTTGTGAAAAATAACTGCCGTCAAAAAAGAGATAATTAAAAAAGCTATAGACATAATCACATAAACCATGAATGGGATCGATATCAAAATAGGGAATTTTTCCGTAAGAAACGAATTGCTGCATAGGGAGGGCCATCTCTCCATTATGAAAAAAATCCACACTCATCAATCCCTCAGGCGTGCGCATAACCGACATCGTAGCAACAGAAACAAGCGCATATACGGAAATATCGTTTTTCTTTTTCATCAGCCGGTAAATCTGAGCAAAAAGAAATATAACAAATACAGCCACACAAAAACATTTCCATTTATAAGAATAAAACAGCTCAATCAAGCCGTTTTCATTTTCATACTGATAGTAAAATCCAAAATAGCCCAGAAAACAAAACGGAAGTAAGACCTGTGCACAGACAGAAATTTTTTCAATTAATTTATGGATATTCTGTTGCTTTGCCCATGCCCATATCAAAAGAGCCAGCATCCACATCCAATAGATAACAATAAGGAAAACTCTTAGATAGGCTAACTCAGTCCGATGCGTTACGAATCTTCCCGCTACCGCTGTTTCGATAGCTGTAATTGCAAATGAACCCAGCAAAAGAGCAGAAACAAAATCTAAAACATGTCGATTCACATAATTTTTGTTGCAACCATCACAATCATCGTAATTATCACAATTAACACAATTCGTCTTTTGGTTTACATAACTGCATTTATCACGCTTCTCTTTTGCTAATCGATTTACACAATAGCGTTTCAGCCATAAAAACAGCACAAAGTAGACAGGCATACAGAAAAGCAACAGATAAAACATGCTCATATCTCCTGTTTTATTATAACCGTTATACACGGTTCCTCCTGCTACAAACTGTGTATAATCGGGCCATATACCATAATACTGAAGACTTATTCCCCCTGCAGTCAGAGCAGATAACAATACACTAAAAAGGGCAGCAGCCAACGCTTCTGCCCCACTTTGAATGAAAACCTCATTTTTGAATTTCTGAATGATATGCCGCCGATTATTAACTTTCATTTTGGATCCTCATATATTCTTCATAACTCATCCGATAATCATCTTTAATCCATTTTTTCAAGCAGGATTTTATTTCATCGACCTTTATAGGCTTGGTAATGCAGTCCGTAAATCCCTGCGCCTGATATTTTTTTGCTTCCTCTTTTCCACCATGAATCGACATCATGACAATCGGAAGCTTTTGAAAGTATTCACTGTCCTGAAAGCGGATTTCCTTAACCGTTTCAACACCACTTTTGTCAGGCATCATCTGGTCAATCAATACCATATCATAGTCTTGCGTTTTTAACATTTCAATGCACTCAACTCCGTTTTTGACACCGGTAACCTTTACGCCCACGGCAGACAGCACCGAATCAACGAGTTTGCGTGCTTCTCTGTTATCATCCACAACCATAACATGAACATCCGAATGAAACAGATTTCCGGTGTTTTCTTCTGCCTTGTTTGCAATGGCTAATTGTTTCAATTCCAGAATTTCGGATTTTTGCTTTTGCTGACGTGCTCCTATTGTCTGCTCATCTTCTATACGCTGTAACAAACGAATTTTAAAATTCGTTTTTCCATTTTCATTGATTTCAATCAGGTCACCTTCTAACTCATCAATGATTTTTTTACTTAAGAAGTAACCCAAGGCTTTTTTATCAGCAGAAGACTTATTTAAGACCGTATTACTGTCAATACGGATAATCATCGTAATATTTTCTTTTTTTCTCAGGTTGATACCATTTTCGTAAGTAACATATACATTGACCTCCGATTCGGTGTTATACATCAAAAGATCAGCACATATATTGGAAAGTGCTTTTTTCAACTGTGTCTTGCGCCCATATAATTCCACCGGCATTTGATTATCCAAATCTAAGGTAAAATGCTTATTTTTTCCCTTAATCAGTTTCTCCATATCGGATGCAATCGCTGAAAAGAACTGCTGTACATCATAGGTATCACTGTGTTCCACCTTTCTTTGGGTCTGCGTACCCAAATGAAAAGAATTATCCACAGATGCCATTTCCGATGATGCATACATTTCCATCATGGCAGCATGACTGGCTTTCGCGTAAATATCCTCCATTATCTCAAAGGATTTAATTAAAATAATAGCTAAAACAATAAATTCAACGGTTGAAACCAGCAAATCTGTATACAGGGGATTTAAATCCATTTTTTCCCCCATCCCATTGACAATTAAATATCCCAGTTTTGAGCCCTTGACAAGAATCATTCCCGCAAAAGCTATCATCGACATTTTATGCAGAATACCTCTGTTTAAATAGATCAGACTAACAATCGGTAGTATGAAATAAAGCAATGACAAATCTGCTACCGGATTATATGCAAGCATTAATAGCAAAATTTCCAGACAATATAGACAACAGTTTGAAATAAAAGTTTCATTATACAAAAATTTATTGATGAAAAACGGCAGAACGGAAAAAATCAGAACACAACCACAAACAATTACTATTTCCTCGAGTGTATATGGCAGTATTTCCATAATATAAAGAACCACCACCAAAGGAATGAGAAGTAAAAATCCCAATATTCCTAAGGATAATTTTTTATTTGCTTTTATTAAAATATCTTTTTGATTAATCCCCGACATTTATGTTTCCCCCGGTACTTTATATCAAAATAATTTTAACACACCACTATGCAGATTGTAAAACATTTGCTATAATTATTTTAACTTTTAAAGGTACGGCATATAGTATTAAAATGGGGTAAAGGAGAGTTACAAATGGAAAAGGATACCAAACTTCAGGACGAAATTTACAAAGAATTAAAAGTATCTTTCACGTCTGTTGAACAACGGATTAAAGCACAAAAAGAAGAAAAAAAATTATTAAAATTCAGAGCGGATCTTTACAATCAGTGTTTGGATGATCATCTGCTTGAAAAGGGAAGCAAATTAATCAGACAGCATCTGGATGAAGTAAAGGCAGAAATGAAATTAATCGATGACCACATCGAAGAACTGATTGTGGAAAAAGACGCATACCGCATCGAATTAGAAGTATTTGAGGATAAATACAGAGAAAAAATGATGCCTGTGAAAAAGGAAACGGAAGAAGAAGAGGAAGAATAATTCTTTTGATCAGCTGATTGACGGCGTATATTATAGTTATACCGTACAAAAAAGGACAAATTCCAGTTTGGAACTATGTCCTTTCTTTTGTTTTGGATTATGTTCTTTTTTGATTTTGGATTATGTTCTTTTTTTGGTTTTGGATTATGTTCTTTTTTGGTCATTGACAAAATATATCCACCATGCTACAATGAACGTCGGTGAGTAAACCGGCTGATATAGCTCAGGTGGTAGAGCGTCGCATTGGTAATGCGGAGGTCACGGGTTCGAGTCCCGTTATCAGCTTTTAAAAGCACCCAAAAATCAAGGTTTTTGGGTGTTTTTTATTGTCACAAACTGCCACAAGTTAATTTGGCACAATCTGTTATTTTTATTGATTTGATTTCGCATACCTTCTTGCGATAACCCTCACATATTTATCCATAACACTTTTTATTTTACGTGTCCTAACTAATTTACAAATAAAATTTAGAGGCACACCATTTTGAACAGATGATGATTCTTTTATATTGTTTTTTAACAAGTGATTGTGCTATACTTTGTTTACGGAAGAGATTTCGCTCTTGCGCTCCTGACTAAAACAGGATTTTGGAATTATCAGTAAGATAATTCCTACAATTAAGTCTACAGTTGCTGATAGTATGAGAGCTTTCCAGTCGATTGTAGGCTTTTTCTTTTTCAACGCTGAACAAAAAAGTTCATTGAACACTTTGTCAAAAATTAGTTTAGAATAGGGCAAAATGAATACTCCGGAGACGTACGAATATTTCACTACATTTTCTACTCAGGATTTTTCAACTGCTTTTTAATTTTCGTCTTGACACGATTTAGCGCATTATCTGTGGATTTGGGATCTTTACCCAAAAGTCTGGCAATATCCTGATAGTTCATTCCTGTCATGGACAGTTCTAAAACCTGCCGTTCAAATGGGCTTAAATCATTTTCAATGATTTTTTCGATCGCCTCCACATTTTCCCTGTCAATTAAAATCTCTTCCGGATTGCGCTCGGAAGAATTCTGGATAGCGCCGATCAATTCACTTTCCATATCAGTTTCTTCCTGATTTTTATACAGCGAAATGTAGGAATTCAAGGGTGAGTGCTTCTTGCGATTTGCTGCCTGAATGGCGGTATACATCTGTCTGGATATACAAAGATCGGCAAAAGTATAAAAGCTTGCATCTCTGCCACTGTCATAATCCCTGACCGCCTTAAACAGACCAATCATGCCTTCCTGAATCAGATCATCCTTATCTGCTCCTAAAATAAACATTCTTCCGGCCTTGCTACGTACCACATTTTTATATTTTTCCATTAAATAATCGACAATCTGCTGCTCGCCTTCCCGATAGCGGATGATCAGCTCCTCGTCGGAATATTCAGAATATCTTCCCATGTTATGTCAACCAAATGTTTCTTTATCTTTTTATTTATTCTTTGTTTTATCAGCCAATCCTTGCTTCACAAACTTTCACTTCATCTGACTAACTCATTCTTTTTCTCTTAAGCTTACTCTTTGCTTTACTACACATTCTTAGTACCTTACTAACTCATTCTTTGTCTTACAATTTCATAAGCAAGCACACCGGCAGCAACAGAGGCATTCAGAGAATCAATATCTCCCTTCATAGGAATGGATGCCGTCATATCACATTTCTCTTTTACCAGACGACTTACCCCTTCCCCTTCATTGCCGATTACCAGTCCAATGGGGCCTTTTAAATTCAGATCATACATCTTGGTTCCGTTCATATCTGCACAGACAAACCAAAGTCCCTCTTTTTTCAGCTCTTCGATGGTCTGTCCCAAATTGGTAACCTTGGCAACCGGCGTATAGTTTAATGCACCGGCTGAAGTACGGGCAACCGTTGCGGTAAGTCCAACCGCCCTGTTTTTGGGAATCACAACACCATGGGCACCGGCCAGATTTGCAGTCCTGATGATAGCTCCCAGATTATGAGGATCTTCTATTCCATCTAAGAGAAATAAAAACGGTTCCTCTTGCTTTGCTTTCGCAGCCGCTAAAATATCTTCTAATTCTGCATAGGTATAAGCTGCACAGACAGCGATCACGCCCTGATGCTTTCCAGTCTGGGAAAGCTGGTCTAAGCGTTCCTTTCCCACGAATTTTATCATGGAACCGTGTTTTTTAGCCTCCCGTCTGATGGTAGCCATCGGCCCATCCTGACAACCGTCTAAGATATATAGTTTATCAATCGTCTTTCCGGAACGGAATGCCTCAATGACTGCATTTCTTCCTTCAATATAAGTTTCTTCGTATGCCATAATGCTACCTTTCTGTCTAAATCATGATACAATCATTTTGTATTATGATGCATTACATATATGATTATGTTTCATTTACATATCATCATCGTATCAAATAAAACATGTCGTTTTCATATCATCATATCAAACGGATTATATAGTTATGTCAATTAATTCTAACCCCCGCTTGGTCAATTCCAAAATACGGTCTTCCTGTCCGCTCAGATACAGATATCCAAACAAGGCTTCCAGTCCTGTTGCCTTACGGTAATCGTTTACGGAAGCATTTTTGGCAACCGTATGCGGTTTTGCATTTCTTCCGCGTTTATATACGGCGCGTTCCTCCTCTGTCAATTCTTCCATCAAGGCTTCGATCATTCTGGCCTGAACCTTGGCATTCACGACAGATGATTTTATTTTATGTAAACTTCCAGCCTGTCGATTTCCTCTTTCCACGACAATACTTCGTATGACAATCTCAAAAACGCAGTCCCCCATAAACGCCAACGTCAAGGGGGAATACATCCTTACATCCACATTGTCACAATCAAAAGTTTTTTTTATCTTATCCAGTAAGCTTAAGCTCTCTTCCATTTAACACCCTCACGCGTATCTTCCAGAATAATTCCCTTTTCCAAAAGTTCATTTCGGATTGCATCTGCTTTTGCAAAATCTTTGGCTTTCTTTGCGGCTGTTCTTTCTGCAATCAAAGCCTCAATATCCGAATCAAGCATTTCCTCTTCCTTATCTACAATCAATCCACAGATATCCGTAAGTGTTAAAATTTCATCCAAAATAGCCTGTAAAAATTCTTTGGATTTGTCTGCAGTGGCATTGATGTTTGCAAATTTAATCAACTCAAAAATCGCTGAGATGGCATCCGCAGTATTAAAATCATCATCCATCGCTTCGTCAAATTTTGTTTCAAAGCCTTTGGCTTCTGTTAACAAAGCTTTTTCTGCATCGTCCATCTGCTCTTTTTTCGCATTGGAGAGCGCATATTTTACATTTTCGGTACCGGTAATAATTCTTTCGAGACCATTTTTTGCAGCCATCATCAAATCGGCGCTGAAGTTAAGCGGACTTCTGTAATGTGCAGAAAGCATAAAGAAACGCAGTACCTGCAAATCATATTTTTCACTGATGTCCCTTACGGTAAAGAAGTTTCCGAGGGATTTACTCATCTTTTTATTGTCAATATTTAAAAAGGCATTGTGCATCCAGTATTTGGAGAATTCTTTGCCGTTAGCTGCCTCTGACTGTGCAATTTCATTTTCATGATGCGGAAAAACCAAATCTTCTCCGCCTGCGTGAATATCAATCTGTTCTCCCAGATACTTTTTGCTCATAACAGAGCACTCAATATGCCAGCCGGGACGACCGTCGCACCAAGGTGATTCCCAATAAGGTTCTCCTTCTTTTTTGGGTTTCCACAAAACAAAATCCAACGGATCTTCTTTTTGATCTTCTCCGCTGACAAGTAAAGAACGCATACCGCCCTGCAAATCATCAATATTTTTGTGGGACAGTTTTCCGTAATCCTTGAAATTTCTGGTGCGGAAATAAACGGTTCCGTCTTCTGCCACATAAGCATATCCTTTATCAACCAAAGTCTGAATCATAGCAATCATACCATCAATTTCTTCGGTTGCCTTTGGATGGGTGGTAGCCGGTTTTACATTCATATTCTGCATATCTTTTTTGCATTCTGCGATATAGCGCTCTGAAATAACAGAAGCATCCACGCCTTCTTCAATCGATGCTTTGATAATTTTATCATCCACATCCGTAAAGTTGGATACATAGTTTACCTCATAGCCCTTATGCTCCATATAGCGTCTGACGGTATCAAAAACGATCATAGGTCTGGCGTTTCCGATATGAATCAGATTGTAAACGGTCGGACCGCAGACATACATTCTGACTTTTCCTTCCTCAATCGGTACAAACTCTTCTTTTCTCTTACTCAGTGTGTTATAGATTTTCATAGTTATCTCCTTTGCTGTTTCTATCTTTCTGCATTTTTAATTCATCTTCCAGACTTACCACACGCTCCGACAGCATCTGGTTCATCTGCCAGAGATTATTCAACTCTTCCCTTATCGGGTCAGGCATATGGACCTGATCGAGTTCTTCCTGCGGTAAGTGTATATTGTCGCGTTTTACCACACGACCGGGAACGCCTACAACCGTGGAATTGGGCGGCACCTCTTCTAACACGACACTGCCGGCACCGATTTTACTATTGTCGCCGATTTTAAATGACCCCAGCACTTTGGCTCCCGCACTGATCATCACATTGTTTCCGATGGTAGGATGTCGTTTCCCCTGTTCCTTTCCGGTTCCTCCTAAGGTCACGCCCTGATAAAGCGTCACATTATCACCGATTACGGTCGTCTCACCGATAATAACTCCATTCCCATGGTCGATAAAAAAACCTTTTCCAATTTGTGCACCGGGGTGAATTTCAATCCCTGTTTTTCTAACCCCTCTCTGGGAAACGTATCGGGCCCAGAAATAATGACCTTTCTGATACAACTTATGTGCTAACCGGTAATGAAGCATCACTTTAAAGCTTGGATATAGGAAAACTTCCATATCCGAATGGATGGCAGGATCTCGTTCCCTGATTAATGCTATTTCTTCTTTTATTGTATTGATAAAGCCCATTTCTATTCTTCCCTGTCTAACTTACATATCATTTTTCGGCATTTCTTATAATCTCTGCCGATATTTTCATACTTATCTTTACTTACTCTGATATTATGCCGTCCATATTTGCTTTTGCCTTTCCGCTATACTATGCCGGCATTTCCATATTTTTTCATAAAAAAATCTCCGACAGAAATACATCTGTCAGAGACGATAAAATCGCGGTTCCACTCTGTTTTCGACATCTCTGCTAAAAGACAGATACTGCCGACACCTCAAACCCCTTAACGCGGGAAACGTGTTTTCATACTAAATGACCAAATAGAAGTATTGTTCCGAAAACAAGCTTACGGATGCACTTCCTAACTGCTCCTGCCGGGATTGCTTTCAGCCGATGACATTCCCTCTCTGATGCGCTCACAATTACTACTCTATCCGCTCAACGCCTTTTTCTTTTTTTCATTATAAGAATATGCAAAAAAAACGAATTTGTCAACTGCCGAAAGTTATATCCAATGATATTCGATGATATTCCAAAACCAGATCCTATTATATGCCAATCATATGATATAAAAGCCATATCTGTTTCTTTCAACAGTCTGATGTTTCAATATAAACAATAATTAAGAAATAATTCTACATCAATAAAATACTTTCACCAAGCCACAATAATAATACAGAACTGATTATAATCAGAGCAATCACACCTAAAATCAGCCATTTCACCTGCTTTTTATCCTTGGCATAGACTGCTTTAAGTTCTTTCTCAAGTTCAGCTTCGGTAGTCTTTCGCTCCTGTATCTTCTGTTGTTTTAATTCGTCCGCCTTTTTTCTGCATTCCATTGCCAACTGCTCCGAATCCTTATATCCGTCCAATGCTTCCAACGTTTCTTTTACATTTTCAAAATCCTGTATCGTCAAAGCATTTTTATAATTGGCTACCCTGTTTTGATATGCCTGCTCCCGCTTGCCGCAGGCCTCTTCATATAAACCGTAAATCAGGCTTTCTGCATCGTCTGAATCTTCAACCTCTGATAACCGGCTTCTGATTTTTGCTTCGGTCAGATAGCCTTTGATGGCATATTTTTCGATGAATTCTTTGACAGTTTCTTCTGTTACTATTTTTTCTTTTATACTTTGTTCATTTTGATTCATTTCTGACATATCAACCATCCTTAAGACTGCTTTTTTATTTGCTCTGCCAAATCTTCCAAATACATCCAACGATCCATTTTTTCTTCCAGCAGAGCTTCCGCTTTTTCTTTTTTTTCGGCAATCTCGCGCAATTTCACAAAATCATGAGAAAAAGAAAGCATCTGTTGATCCAATTTTGCTATCTCATCCTCCAACTTAGCCATATCGGCTTCAATGGTATCATAATCCTTTTGTTCCTGATAAGAAAATTTCAGTTTCTTTTCCCTACCGGTATTCCACTTGGGCTTTTCTTTTGCATTATGTAAACCTTCCGTATCTGTGCTATCTTTATTCTTATTGTTATCAGAACGTACTTTATTGGTTTTACTATCTATATTTGCTTTATTATATGTATTTTCTACATCTTCACTCAGCTTTTTTCGGTTTACATAATCCGTGTAACCACCCTCTGACTGACGCAGAATTCCGTTTCCTTCAAATATAAACATCCGTCCGACGACACGATCCAGAAAATAGCGGTCGTGAGATACCACAATGACAATTCCCGCAAAGCTGTCCAGATAATCCTCTAATATCGTCAACGTCGTGACATCCAGATCGTTGGTTGGCTCATCTAAAATCAGAACATTCGGGGCACTCATTAACACTTTACACAAATATAGTCTTCTGCGCTGTCCTCCCGACAGTTTTCCGATTGGTCCGTATTGATCCTCCCCTTCAAACAAGAATTTTTCCAGCAATCTTGTTGCCGTTATTTTTCCATCATTGGTTTCCACATATTCGGCTACATCTTTGATATAATCAATTACCCTTTGCTGTGGCTTCATTTCTTCTTCGCCAATTTCCTGTGCAAAGTAGCCGATACGAACCGTCTGTCCGATTTCCACAAATCCGGAATCCGGCTGTACTTCTCCCATGATAATTTTCATAAGTGTTGTCTTACCACAACCATTGTGTCCCATGAAACCAATTCGGTCATTTCGAAGAAATGAATATGAAAAATCACGCAATAAAACCTGTTCCTGATAGGCTTTCGATATATTATGCAGTTCTATGGTCGTCTTTCCTAACCGGCTTTTCACACTTCCGATTTCCACACTCTTGTCACTTTGTACATCGACCACGCGACTCATCTGTTCAAAGCGTTGTAGTCTTGCTTTTTGTTTGGTAGAACGTGCTCTTGCACCTCTTTGTACCCACAAAAGTTCCGTTCTTAAAATGGAATGCCGCTTCCTATCCGAAGCCGCCGCCATCTCTTCCCGCTCTGCTTTTAACTTTAAAAATCCTTCATAGTTGGAGTCATAAGAGTATATTTTTCCCTTATCCACTTCCAAAATGCGATTGCAGATACTGTCCAGAAAATAGCGGTCATGCGTAATCATCAAAATCGTTTTTTTAAATCGTTTCAGAGTATCTTCTAACCAGTCTGCCATTTCCTGGTCCAGATGGTTGGTAGGCTCATCTAAAATCAGAATATCCGCAGGTGCCATCAAGGTTTTGACGAGTGCAAGACGTTTTCTTTCCCCGCCGGAAAGCTGCCCGCAGGTTTTATCAAAATCTGTTACCCCAAGCTTACTTAACATCGCTTTAGCATCACTTTCACTGACACGAAGCTGATCTGTTTTTTCCAGAGATGAATCATAGTTTTCAAAATGCAAAACTGCAGAAAGCATATTCTCGTCAGGATCAAAAAACGGATTTTGCGGCAAAAAGGAAATGACTTTTCCTTTTGCACGAATAATCTGACCTTCATCCGGTTCATCTTCCCCCACAATCATACGCAAAAGCGTTGTTTTTCCGGTTCCGTTAATACCAAGAATCCCCGCCTTTTCCCCTTCCTGCAAAAAGAAGGAGGCTTTGTCAAAAATCTTGCGCTCTCCATATGCTTTTGTAATTTCATCTACTGTTAAAATATTCATCCCAGCAATCCTTTTTCGGCAATTCGGTCCCATTCACTTTTTCTGCTCTCGTATTGTTCACTAATCCAGGCTGCTAACGCATCCTTTCCCTCATCCGAATAGGGAAATTCTTTGGAATATATTTTTTCCGGATCGGTTTTGGCAAAATTTTTCGGTCCCGGCCAGATATAGGCAATCAGTGTCGCATCCGCCTTCTCCTCAGGCGTACTGAATTTTACAAACTCCATGGGATTGCGGTTTACCCGATAATTCATTCCACTGACACTGCCAAAAAAGGCTTCTCCGTATTCATAATGGCTTAACAAATATAAATCCTGACTGTTTACTACCATATTTCCACCATCCAAAATCAACGATTCTTCTTTCTGATCCATGGAATCATTTTCTTTTATCTATTTTTTTCATTTACAACATTATCTTCTCTAAATTTCTGGCTCTTTGAAAGTATTATTTCTTCCTATTTTTGTTCATTTTCGACAGTATCTTCTTTCGGTTTCCGATCCTTGAAAATATTACTCTCTTCCGTTTTTTGAGCATTTACAGCTTCATTTTCTGCCTTTTGTATTTTTGCAGCTTTCTTGCCAGCTTTTTTCTCAGCTTTTTTTGCTTTTCTTTCTGCCTTCTGTGTCTTTCTGTCAATACCACGCTCTTTACGTTCTTTTTTATCACGAATTCCTTTGCCAATCAATTTAACAGCAATCACAATAATGATTCCCCATACAACCAGATAAGGAAGACTGGAAATAAACCAGATAACAAAATTAACCAGATCTTCTGCTACACCTGCTAAATTATCCGTAAATCCATCACTGATTTTTTCAAAAAAGGTTCTTTCAGCAACGGGAGTATATTTTTCCACCTCGGCAATGTTCAAATAGACGGTACTATACTGAATCTGATTATCAAAGGTCCGAAGCTGTGATTCCTGGCTTTCTAACTGGTAACGTACTTCGGACAAACGGCTCTCAATAGTAATCATGTCTTCTACCGTCTCAGCCTGTTCAATCATCTCTAAAAGGCGCTCCTGTTCAGCCTCTAATGCCTTTTTGTGGCTCTCTAAATCCACATACTGTAAGGTTACATCCGTTACGGTTTCATTTTTGCTGGTCACATTGGACTGATCAGAAACCGCTGACAAAAACTCATCCAGTTTGACAGAAGGAATACGGATGGTCAGATTTGCATTTTTGGTATCATTTGAACGATAGCTTCTGCCGTTATATGTATAACTATCCTCGATATAGCCACCCAAAGCTTTGGTTTTTTCCTCAATCTGTCCAATCAGTTCATCAAACTGCTCGGTTTCCACATCCATGGAAACATTGCGGATCAATTTCCGGTTGCTGGCTGATTCGTCTAACATTTCGGCATTTGAGCCACTATCATATTCTTCGACTGCCTCTTCTGTATATTCTTCATCTATATATTCAGTTTCATATTCATAATCATCATAGGAACCCTTGGACGCAGATGAATTCACATACAAATCATCGCCCATATAATATCCGCCTTCATCTGTAGTTTCATATGATGAATCCATCGCATATGCTGAATCTGTCTTATTGGAAGCACCGCAACCCATAATTACGGTTGACATAACTGCAGTTAGTAGTCCTGCACATAATAATCGTTTTCTCATAATCCCAATCTCCTTTTCTACTTTTTAATCAATGATCCCTTTTTTAGTGTCTTTCTACGAGAATTTGCTATTCTAGCCAACACATAGCTTTACAAATCGATTTCTTCATAAACAAACTATCCCGCATGTTACATATTTAATATACGTAAAACACCAAAACAATTTATGGAGAAAAACAAAAGTTTTAAAGATTTGTATAGAAAATGCCGGTCACATATTGTACAAACAAAGACATGGCTGTAATACAGGCCCAGCAGCAAAAGCCCATGATAATCGGTTTTCCACCCTTTTTAATTAAATTCATCAAATTCGTATTTAATCCAATCGCACACATAGCCATAGCGATAAAGAATTTTGCCAGCCATTTCATTGCCGGAATAAAGCTTCCGATATACAGAGTTGTCAATCCGCTTTCCTGAATAATACCCATAATGGTAGTAAGCACTGCAGCTGAAATAAAATATAAGATAAAGAACGGAAATACACATTTAAATGAAAACGAAGTACCTTCGCCGCCCTTTTTCTTGGACTGAGCGGTCCGGTATAATGCCAATACCAAAGTAATCGGGATAATGGCAAGGGTTCTGGTCAGTTTTACTGTTACCGCTGCAGATAAAATACCGTCGGTATGATAAATACTCTCTGCCGTGGAAGCTGCTGCCGTTACGGATGAAGTATCATTAACCGCTGTACCCGCAAAAATGGCAAATCCCTCTGAACCAAGTCCGATTGCATGTCCAAAAGCCGGAAAAATCAACGCAGCCAATACATTAAATAAGAAAATAACGGAAATTGCCTGAGCCACTTCTTCGTCATCTGCATCGATGACCGGTGCCGTAGCAGCAATCGCAGAACCGCCACAGATAGATGAACCGACACCAACCAGACAGGAAACCTTGGGATCTGCTTTTAAGACCTTCATCATTACAAAAGAAACGATTAATGATGTCGCAATGGTCAGTATTATAACAGGAAGGCTCTGTCCTCCCACTTTTGCAATTGTACCAAGGTTTAAGGAAAAACCCAGGATAATGACTGCCCACTGTAAAATCTTTTTGGATGTGAATTTAACACCATCCTTTAGTTGTTCTTTGTTTACCAGTCCTTCGTTGATTAAGGTAATAATCATACCAATTAAAATGGAAAACACCGGTGCTCCAATGACTTCAAAGGAAAAATCTCCTACCGACAGGGGTGCTAAAAAAGTGGCCACTCCTGCAATAATAGCACATAATAAAATACCCATTCCTTTTGATTTGACAAATTTCATTTTCATAATCTCCTCGTATCTTTCTTGAGCAAACTCACAACTGTATCATAATCATCACTCTGTGACAATGCCCACATGATTTTAGCACTGAGTGCTTCGACTGTCATCATACCGGCAGTTATTACCCCTGCTTTTTTTGCCTCAATGCCAACCTGATAAACCGATAAATCCGTGCCGTCATATAGGCACTGACTGATGATACAGACAACCACCCGATTATTTGTTGCACGAATCATGAATGGTAAAAGATTGTGCGGAACTCCGCCACAGCCAAATGCCTCCAAAATAATAGCGCGGTATCCGGATGCAACCAGATTATCAATGAAATCACCGCTCATCCCCGGCATTAGTCTGATACATGGTGAAATCCGTTTTGCAACATCATCTCCACAGATATTTAAGTAAGTATTATCCGGCATTCCTATATTCACTGAAACCGATGGACTATGTTTCCAAACCACATTTCCACACGCGTCAATTTCTCCGACATCCTCTGCATTGATACTCTCAAATGCCGCCATTTGTCTGGAGTAAACTTTCTTTGCACATAAGGCGTCTATGATTTTCCCGGCAAAAACAAGTACAATTCCCTTCTGATTGGAGCTTGCCACATCAATCGCATCTGTCAGATTTTTTATAGCATCTGTATCGGGGGCATCAAACGGCAATTGCGACCCGGTAAAGACAACCGGCTTTGTAATGTTAGAAAGCATATAAAAGATACCTGCCAACGTATAAGCCATCGTATCGGTTCCATGCGTGACCACAATACCGTCATAAGAAATGTCAGACAAAGCAGTCTGTATTTCTAATGCAAGTCTTGCCCATTCTTTTGGAGAAATATTCGTACTGTCTAAACAGAATACCTCTTTCCATTCAAGCACAATCCCATCTTCATCAAACTCTCCCATAGGGTATAGAGTTTTTATTGTTTTCTCGTAATCAAATCCACGAAACACAGAGTCAGAAGCCGGCATCAGTCCATCCTCTGTCGGAATGGATGCAATTGTACCTCCGGTCATTAAAATCAGTATGCGTTTCATCCTTCTGCCTCTACCGGAATAAAACAGAATTTGGTTACATCAAATAATCCCTCATCCGTCAGTTTTAAATCTGGAATTACCGGTAACGACATAAAGCAAAGTGTCATAACCGGATCTACTTCACCATAAATGCCAAGTTCTTTTCTTGCTACGTCATGGATAGCGGTTAACTTGTCTTTTACCCATTCACCACTCTTTTCACTCATCAGTCCGGCAATCGGCATCGGCATACTTTCTATCACTTTTTGATCCTTTATCAGTACAATTCCGCCTTCCTGCTCTTTTAAATGTAAAACAGCAGCTTCCATCTCTTCATCCGATGTACCTGCAACAATGATATTATGAGAATCATGTGCAATGGAAATCGCAACTGCACCCGTTTTGATACCATAGCCCTTCAAAAAAGCACAGGCAACATTTCCGGTTGCGTGATGACGCTCTACGACCGCTACTTTGACAATATCTTCATCGGGATGATAGATGAATTCTCCCTCTTCATCCAGTTGCACGGTAGCTGTCGCTTTGCCCGTCACAACTCCTCCCGGTAAAATCTGAATCACATTGACATGATTGCTTTTTAAATGCATCTTGAATTTATCAGCAGAAAAGTCTTTTAAAACAATACTTCCCTTTACTGAATCAATGCTGTATTTTTCTTCTTCTCTTAAATAAACACCGTCTTTGGCAACGACTTTGCCTCCAAGGATTACTTGTCCCGCCTTAAAATCAACCAGATCCTGCAGCAATACGATATCTGCACAATATCCGGGTGCAAGCGCACCTTTATCCTTTAATCCAAAGCATTCTGCCGCATTTAAGGTTGCCATACGAATGGCAGTAACAGCATCAATGCCTTCTTCCACACAGATTTTTAAATGGTTATCCAGATGGCCTTCTTCCAATATTGTTTTGGGTTGACGGTCATCGGAGCAAAGCAGACAACGACGACTGTTTTCTGTTGTTACGCCTTTTAACAGCGTACGCAGATTGTGACAGGCCGAACCCTGTCTTAACAATACATACATACCGTTATCAATGCGATCCTGCATCTCTTCTACTGTGGAACATTCGTGATCTGCCAGAATGCGCGCTGAAGAATAGGCGTTGAGATCCTTGCCGAATGTTGCCGGCGCATGTCCGTCAATCAGCTTTCCGGCTTTTTTGGCTACCATCAGTTTATCTAAAACGCCATCATCACAATTGATCACGCCGACAGAATTCATAAACTCACCTAAGCCCAATATCCGTTTTCGTAAAATAGGCTCTTCCATTTCCGGTGCATTGATAACGGCACCGGCATTTTCAAACGGTGTGCTCGGTACACAGGACGGAAGCATATACTGAATATCAAGAGCCGTATTTTTTGCTGCCTCCATCATATAATCCAGCCCTTTTATGCCGCATACATTCACAATTTCATGCGGATCGGCAATAATGGTCGATGTGCCGTGGGGTACTGATAGCTTTCCCAGTTCCTCCGGTGAAACATACGAAGATTCAATATGAATATGACTGTCGATATAACAGGGAGCTGCATACATTCCGGTTGCATCAATTTCCTGCTCGCCTTCATATTGCCCAACGCCTGCAATCCAATTATCACTGATTGCAATATCGCCCTCTACAATCTTTCCGGAAAATACATTGACGACCTTACAGTTTTTAACTACCAGATCTGCCTTTCTTCTTCCGCCGGCTACTTCAATTAATTTTTTTAATTCTGCCTTTTCCATTGCCAACCCTCCATTTTTATTTAAATCAATGTTGCATATATCATAAACACAATCCAGAATACAAAAAACAGTCCCATACCAAGATTCAGTGCAACCGTCTTAAACACCTGTCCCTTTTCAATCGGCTCACTTGCAGGCTGCAAGGATATCTTCTTAAAGTTGACAGCCAGTACAATAATACCGCCTATGACGATAGCAATAATTACAAGAAAGTAGATGCCAAATATGGCAAGTCCTCTCAGATTTCCCATCAGGTAGGAAACCATCTCATTCGGATCGGTAATACTGCCATCCATAATCTTTGTAAGACCACTGGCTTTTACAATCAGCACACTGGCAATAGAGCCCATGAAGTTAATCATCATATGTAAAACAATGGTATAAATCATTTTTCCGGATTTGACATACACATAACCAAACACGCAGCCTAACACAAACGCATAACAAAACTGATAGATATTGCCGTGATAAAATGCGAACATCAGCGCTGACAATATGATAGCCAGTTTTTCGCCAAATTGAACGGTTCTGTCGATAAGCAATTTTCGAAACAACAGTTCCTCCGCTATCGGAGCGCAAATAACCATAATAAGCACATTCATCCACCAATCATTACCAGTTGCCACTTGCGTTATTACATTATTTACCTCTCCCTGTTTTACCATAGCAATGACAGAGGCCAGATAGTTTCCGATGATATTTGAAATATACATACCGGCATAGCTGACTAAAAAGAAGCCCAATATCTCTTTGACACCAAGTTTCGCTTTTTCAATTGTTGCAACCGGACGAATTCTGGTTAACATAAAAACTATAATAGGAATTGCAATGATATACATAGGTAACATCATCACTAAAAAGGCATATTTCTCATATAGCTTGGGAAATACCTGAGCACATACATTTCCTAAGCCAAGCTGTAATAGAGTAATCAGAATCGTTCCAATAAAAAAGCAAATCCCAATTTTGGAAAAATATTTTTTGTTTTGTTTGATTATACTTTGTTCCATTTTTTCATCCCTTCTTAACACATATAAATTACATTTATTACATCATATCAACCGGCGTTTCCGGTTTTTAAAGTCAAAAACAGCAATTGCACAGTTCATGCACAATTGCCGTTATAACATTTAATTGTAAATTCCCTCTCTTACTCCTTGCCATTCCAGCAATACGTACAGAGCTTATCCGGGTCAATTCCAACTGCTTCAAGCATATCATCCAGACGATGATAACGAAGAGAGGTAAAATTCAATTTTTCACAAATCATATCAACCATCTTCTGGTATTTGGGATTATCCGGGTCTGCATACTCCTGCAATACCTCTTTGGATACATCGTCACCTTCAAGCTCCTGGATAACTCGACGCGCAATCAGTTCCATTTCAGACTTGGAACGTGAAAAGTTCAGATACTTGCAGCCAAATAACAAAGGAGGACATGCCGGTCTGATATGAACCTCTTTTGCACCGCTTTCATATAAAAACTCTGTTGTTTCTCTTAGCTGCGTACCACGCACAATCGAATCATCAATCAGCAGCAGTCTCTTATCCTTGATTAAGTCATGCACGGGAATCAGTTTCATATGTGCAATCAAATCACGCTTTTGCTGAATGGTCGGCATAAATGAACGGGGCCAGGTCGGTGTATACTTCACAAACGGACGTGAAAACGGAATCCCTGATTCATTGGCATAACCAACAGCATGCGCCGTACCCGAATCGGGAACACCGGCAACGACATCCACTTCAACATTGTCCCGTCGCGCCAACAGCTTTCCACAATTGTAGCGCATCTGTTCTACGCTGACACCTTCATAACTGGCAGAAGGATATCCATAATAAACCCATAAAAAGGTACAAATCTTCATATTTTTTCCGGGTGCTACCAAAGTCTTGCAGCTTTTTTCATCGAATACGACGATTTCACCCGGTCCTAATTCACGGTCATCTTCATATCCCAGATTCAGATAAGAAAAGCTTTCAAAGCATGCACATCTCGCATCCTCTTTTTTTCCTAAAACCACAGGAGTCCTGCCCATCTTATCTCTTGCCGCATAGATACCGATTGGCGTTAAAATCAGCATGGACAAGGAGCCGTCAACAACGTCCAGAGCATACTGGATTCCTTCAATCAGATTGTCTTTTTGATCAATTAGCGCCGCAACCAACTCCGTGGAATTGATTTCACCGTTGCTCATTTCAAAAAAGTGCGTCGATCCTTTCAATATTTCGGATACAATTTCGTCCGCGTTGTTGATCTTGCTTACGGTTGTAATGGCAAAACTGCCGTGATGAGAACGTACCAATATCGGCTGTGCCTCATAATCGGAAATACATCCGATACCGTATCTTCCTTCCAGACCAGCAAGTTCTTTATCAAATTTTGTCCTAAACGGTGTGTTTTCGATATTATGAATTTCTTTTGAAAAACCGTTGTCACCATATACTGCCATTCCGGCTCTTCGTGTGCCTAAATGTGAGTGATAATCTGTTCCAAAAAACAAATCAAACGTGCAGCTTTCTTTGGAAGCTACGCCAAAAAATCCACCCATTTCTTTTCCTCCTGTGATGCAAAATCAAAAGTACGAGACAAGTATAGCACAATCATTCCATAAAAAAAAGACGATTTCTGCCGAAATCGCCTTTTCGTTTTTCTTTTTACTTTTCCGCCTTATATTTCGATTTTATTCTTATTCTGCTCTTCTTTCTTTTTCTTCTTTTTCTTTTCAAAATCTATGTTTCTCAATTTAGCCGGAATGAATTAGCCATATCCAATAGATTTTGTGAGCAACCGCTTAACTGCTGACTGATTGCCGTATTTTCCTGTGCACTCGCTGCATTGCTTTCTACCATCTCGGCAATCTTTTTCAACTCATCATTGATATTCTCAATAAAACTTTGTTGTTTCTTGACATATTCGACAATCTGCTCAATCTGCACCTTCGATTCAAGCGAATCATCAATGCCCTGTTTCATGGCAGCCGAAGTGACACTAACCATTTGTTTGCCACGTGCAACCGCATCCTGCGATTCCTTAATCAGCTTACTGATATTTTCACTGGCCTCTGCACTGGAAGTAGCAAGCGTTCCGATTTCTCCGGCAACAACCGCAAATCCACGTCCTGCCTCACCGGCTCTTGCAGCCTCTATGGAAGCATTTAATGCCAAGAGATTGGTCTGATCGGAAATATTGGCGATTTCATCCGCAAAAGCAACTATTTCTGCCGATGATTTCTCGATTAATTCCATTGCAAGAACCAAAGCTTCCATTTCCTCTTCACTATGCTGCAAATGTTCGTTGGTAATATCTGCATTATTGCGAACATGCATCGCGCGATCGGTAATAAACCGGGTCTGCTCTGTTAAATTATCCACATCTTCCGAAAGGGAATTGATTGCGACATTTTGTCTGGTTGCACTTTCTGCAACATTTTCGGAAGTCTGCTCCAATTGTTCAGAATATTGATTTACCATATTCGATTCTTCTCTGATACCGGTAAACGCTTCTATCAAGTTCTGAAGAATGGACTCTAATGCTTCTTTTATCTGGATAAAACTGCCTTTAAACTCTGTATCTATGGTTGCGGTTAAATCCTTGTTGGAAATAGCCGTAACCGTATTGGATATCTGATTGATATATCCGCCCAGACTTGCAATCGTCGAATTTAAGGAATCCGTCAGGTTTTCAATCTCGTAGGAATTCTTTTCCTCATCAAAGAACAGATTTAAATCACCATCTGCTATTCTCGTCACCTTGGAACTAATAGACTCAAGCGGCACGAACAGTTTCTGCACATTTTGAATTGTATATTTCTTGGCAAGCTGTCTGGCTGCAAAGAAAATTCCTATGTAAATTGCGATAAACAAAAGCATGATTAAAATCATATGCCATGTTGACTGCATCGAAACAACCTTCCAGCTTGTCACCTCTGAATTAGCAGAGGCAGCTATTTTAAAGCCTCCGCGATAATCCAATATGGTCTTGGTCTTCAGTTCCTGCTCCAGTACTTTTTGATATCTGCCATGGTTTGCTTCTGAAACCGAAACACCCGTTTCATCCTTCAACGAATACTCTTCGTTGGGATGTACAAGAATAATGCCGTCTGCAGTTGTCAAAAAAACATATCCGCTGCCGGTATAACTGCCTTCCATCAAAGATACAAGGTCATCCATATACATATCCATGCCGACGACACCAATCATATCTCCGTTTTTATATGTAGCCTTGGCAAGAGTAATACAAATACCACCTGACTGCAAATCCACATAGGGATCGGAAATATAAACCTGATCCGGATTGGCCTGTGCCTGTTTATACCACTCACGCTCCGTAACCACAAAATCATCCGGAGGCACCCAGCCACCGCTCATAATCGTGATATTTTCATCATAACAGCTATATACTGCTGAAACCTGATCATCCAGTGCAACCATCGAATCAACATATGCCAGAACATCTTTTGGATCTGTTACCGTACCACTGCTGATACCACCTGCAATAGAATCAACCATACTGACCTTTTCCTGCATGGCAATATCGACCTGTGACGCATAACTATCCGCATGATCACGATTTTGTCTGGCCATCATGATATTGAGCATTGTCAGTACCATCATCACTGTAAAAACCGTTACAATAAGTAGCACCCAGCTCAGTGAACGAACAAAAGTCTCTTCCACACGGTTGCACAAATACCGCGACTGATTCTCAGATGATTGTGTCTTGTCCTTTTTCCACTTCATACATTGCCCTTCTTTCCGTTTCCCCTTTTTTTCACACATTGACATCTTGTTAGCAAATTCACGTCTTTTAATATGCTTTCGATACTTATGCTATATTATAACAAAAAAACAGGGCTCTGTACACGATAAAAATTGAACAAAAATCAAGCAGCTTTTACAAGTGAAATGATTCCGACAACAATCAAAACAGGAATTGCAATATAAATCAATCCCGCCACGGCAAGTCCGATCAATATCAGGGGAAGAAAAACAATATAAAGTAAGATTTTCGTAATCCCCCAGGCTGCTTTAATCGCAAAAATCAGTAATTTTCCAAAAACAACAAGCATTAATATTGTAAAAATAAATGTCAACATACTTTTCCCTCCTAATAAATGCATTTTTGTTCTTAAAACAATGTTTCTAATTTAAATGAAAAATCATTTTTAAATTTAAATAATCATTTAAAAATATGAAAAATCATTTTCTTTCGTCACAAGTTTTTCATGACTAAGTTCATTATAAAATGGCATTAAAGAGATTTAAACCGCAAAAAGCAAAAAATAAGGCCGTATATTTTGCTAAAACAGAAAACATCTTTTAGTTTACATAAAAGCACAACAAAATGCACAGGACAAATCCTGTGCATTTTAACCAACACATAACATCTTGTAACTAAATTGCGGAAACAAATTTCATCTCACTCCTTAACATATCATCAAAGCTTAAGGACTGTCCCGGCTTTTCTGCCGATTTTTTCAACTGTTCCCTGCCTTTTGTCGAATCGCGATCATATCCAAAACGTGCTTAGCGAATCCGAAAACACTCCATTTCTCCACCTAAAACTCTACGCATACTATCATCCTCCTTGATCATAGCTGAAAACATATTGGTTTACAATAACGCATTCACAACATATAGTTTTATCAATTGCGCCAATCGCAATATCTTGTGGTTGATTTTATCATACTAAAAAATAGCAGAAATAGCAAGGTATTTTATCTCTTCTTGCTTCATTACCTGCATCTTATTCGCATTGTCAATATATTTAAGTTCATTTTGATTATTTTATTTCTCTGCTTTCTTTCATTCGTGCTTTATCTTCATACATTGCTTTATCAGCTTGTAAATACATTTCATTACAGTCCATATCACCATCCTGATACATAACACCGATTGCACATGAAAAAGGCGTTTTCAAAATATTTTCTTTCATTTGTTTCACAAACTGCTCGATATTTGCTTTTTTCTGATTAAAACATAATATTACAAATTCATCTCCACCAACACGGTATAAAAAGCAGTTTTTCGGAATTACCTCTTCAATACAATCAACGATAGTTGAAATAGCCTCATCTCCCTTGACATGACCATATTTATCATTCCATTTTTTCAAATCATTTAAATCAATCGACAAAACAGCACTGATATTTGCCGCATGTTTTTCCATATCCAGATAAAAACATCTTCGATTCAATACATTTGTCATGGGATCACGTTTAAACTGCTGCGTATTTAGATAAAGATAATAAAATGTCATTGCTATCGCACCGGAAGTATTGATAACCCCTTCATATTTCCATACGGATTCCATAATTGTAGCTAACACAAATATTATCACTACGGCAACTGAGATAATCGTCTCCGAAATCCGGACGAATTTATTCATTTTGACGGTACAGACAATTAGCATGATCTCATAAAAGCCGGTTGTTACAAAAGCAAAATATCCAATGGGCCCCCGGACAAACTGATTATCCGCTGTATAAGAATATGCAATATCCGTAAAGAGTGCTGAAAAAGCAATCATTGTATTGATGATTAGTGGTAGCGCAAACCAGAAAAACTTTTTATCGCTTTGTTTTCCCATCAGCAACAATATAACAACATAAAGAATGGCCGGTCTGATACTATAACTGATTGCCGACATCCAAATTCTCAGGGATGACAGGGTATCAAATGTGGCCGTCCAATACTCTATGGAATCTGCCATTGCCAGGCACAACACCATAGCGCATGCTATCAGATATAGCACACGAACTCTCTTATTGAAATAATTATTGGTAATGATAAAAATAAGAAGACAAAACATAGAAACAACAGTTGCATAGTTTATCTCCACTAAATCTTTAAACACAGTCACAACCCCCTTTTTTTACTCAGTATATCATAAAATCAAGAAATATTGGTAGCAATCCCTATGGAAACATAATTATCAAGAATGGCTCTTAAATCAGTTCCCTGTGAAGCCTCATAATTTCGAATTCCCTCTACCATGTATGAAATCTTTCCCGATGAAACTTTTTTTTCTAAATACCGGTCTTTATAAAATTCATCCGTTGAAACAGTTCTTCCTTTTAGAATTCCTTTGCAGTCTTTTAATCTGCAGCTTGGGAAATTCACATTCCATATCTGATTGATTTCTAATGGTTTATCCAATAAGTCACCCATAATATCCTTTATGTATTCATCCGTCACCTCATGCATTTCGTCCGCATCTTCTGAAAAAGCAATCGTGTGGATTTTCTGAAAAGAAGCTTCAAAAGCGGCACCTGCCGTTGCAGAATACTGCAAATCCGAACCAACATTATATCCATAATTGATGCCGGAAAAAACATGGTCCGGCTTTCCCGGCACAATATTTAAAACACCGATTCTCACACAATCAGCCGGTGTTCCGTCACAGGCATATGCATGAACTTCCGATATGGGGAAATCCGCTTCCCATGCCTCTATACTGTGTCTTAGAGTAATGCTGTGAGACATGGCACTCCTCTGACTATGTGGAGCAACTACCCATACCTCGCCAAACTCCATGGCAACTTTTGCAAGACGTATCAATCCATCTGAATCAATCCCGTCATCGTTTGTAATCAATATTTTTTTCATATGCTGCTCCATTTCTTATTATTTTATTCAATGACTTTATTCAATGTCACTTCACCCTTTACCAACTATAGCATTTTCAGCAATGCAGCCAATCCTTCTTCTTTATAAATCTGTTTATAATAAGCCACCTCGTCTTTAATCAGTTCATCAATGACTTTCATCCCGAGAAGTTCAACCGGTGCTTTATCATCCGTCATCAGATAGTCACCCTTTTCATATTTTGCAAGATTTGTAGAAACCCGGTCCATCATTGTGAGAATTTCTGCATCCCCTTCTGCTTTTTTGTTTGCTTCAAAAACAGAAAGAACAGCTTCATTATTGGAAGCAAACAGTTCGCGGTTGGTGCTTCTTTCAACATCTACGGTATAGACCTGCGAAAACACATTGGATATCGTATCTGCCAGATATTGATTAATACTTCCTTCTTTACTGCCACGCATATTCATGTTGACCACCATAACACCATCATCCGTCAGATGCTCTTTCACCAGTTCAAAAAATTCCACGGAAGACATCTGAAACGGTATGGTAATGTCCTGATAAGCATCTACCATAATCACGTCATATTTATCCTCAATGGCATTCAGATAGGCGCGTCCGTCATAGGTCGTCACATCCACATTGGAGGGTAGTTCAAAATACTGCACTGCAAGTTCTGTTATCTTTTCATCAATTTCCACACCGGATATCAAAACGTTATCAAAATATCTTTCACATTGTGTTGCATATGTGCCGGTACCGTTCCCTAAAATCAAGATGTTCAGCTCATCTTTTTCATGAATTCCCGCCATCAGAGGAGCAGCCATCGCATAATCGTAATACATGCCTGTCAGTCCCTTTTCCTTCCGATACACAGACTGAACACCAAAAAGAACATTGGTAGACAACACAACCTGTTTTTCATCTTCATAAACCTGAAGGTAATTATAAATTGATTCGCCTTCATATGTGAGATCATCCTGCCAGAAAGCAAAACTATTATCATGGCCCAGAAGCACACAGACAAGGAAAATTGCAATGCTAATCGGAAGCTTCCGGGCTTTGAAAAAATTTACGCAGCCACTCATAAAATATACGATTGCTAACAGAAGTAAAATACCTGCAAATATCAGAAACGTAATCGAAGTTCCGACTGCCGGGATGCTGATAAAGGTTGGAACAAAAGTACCGATGATACTTCCTATGGTGTTGGCAGCATTCAGATTTCCAACCAGTTTTCCGTTATCATCAAGATTATCAACCGTAAATTTTACCAACGACGGCGTAACCGTGCCCAGTAAAAAAAGAGGAAACACAAATATGACCACGCAGGCTACAAATCCGGCAATAATTAGGAAGTTACTGCTAACCGTAAAAATTAACAGTGCTGAAATGCCAAGAATAATATACTTTCCGACTACCGGAATCAATGCAATCCAGATAGCCGCAATCATGATACGGACATACAGCTTATCGGGATTGGGATTTTTGTCGGCACTTCTTCCGCCATAAATATTGCCCAATGCCATTGCAATCATAATTGTACCGATGATGATCGTCCATACAATCTGCGAGGAACTAAAGTAAGGTGCCATCAGTCTGCTTGCACCCAGTTCCACTGCCATAACTGACATACCTGCAAAAAACTCTGTCAGATACAGATAAATTCTGTTCTTTAGAATTGGTCTTTTATCACTTACTTTTTCGCGTGCCGTTGTGTTTGTTGTTACGTTGTCTGTTGCATTTTCTGTTGCAATTATTGTTGCGTTGTCTGCTGCATTTGTTGTTGCATTAACATTTTGGCTCATAATTCTACTTACCTTTTCTTTATTATTTGGGCCTACTTTACTGCCCGGCTCGTCATTCCAATACAAGCTGTTTTCTCTTCTTGGGCCTACTTTACTGCCCGGCTCGTCATCCCAATACAAGCTGTTTTCTCTTCTTGGGCCTACCTTACTGCCCGGCTCGTCATCCCAATGCAAGCTGTTTTCTCTTCTTGGGCCTACCTTACTGCCCGGCTCGTCATCCCAATGCAAGCTGTTTTC
>JAGAJL010000035.1 GCA_017626095.1 Lachnospiraceae bacterium | reverse complement strand
GTAAAAATAGATTTTCAAAACAAATCCAAACTCCGCCAACATATAAAATTATTTCTCTGTGAAAAATGTTGGCGAATGCCAAGATATTGCTGAAGATGTGATTTACAGCAGATGTTTTCACTTAAGATAGTTTGTATTATATTTTCTACAACTAAATGTGTCAAGATATATTTTGGATATTTATAAACGAATTTACGTTCATTGAGATAAGGGTGGTTTTCTATTTGCTAAAATATTTTTTAATTGTTCTTTTAATGCCTGTTGTTCTTTTTTGGGTTGTTTGTTAATTAATTCATTTGTGAAATTGACAAGAGAATTGTATACTTCGAATTGTTCGGCTGTCATAAGATATTCCTCCATAGATGTGCTCCTCCTATCATTTGATAGGGAAATTATATCAAAATACAAAGCCTGATTCAAACACAAAAACAAAAAAATGATATATTAAAAACGAAATACGGAATAGCACAATATGAAAATATAAACTTAATTTCTGTTTATCTATTCAGATTTTGAAAGAGCGTGCCGATATATGTAGTAACTGATTTTTTGTGCATTTCAAAAGAGCTTTAGACGATGAGAATAACATCGGAGGTATTAGCATGAGAGTAACAAATAAAATCATTCAGAATAATTCCGTGACCAATATCAACAACAACAAGGTATTGGAAGATACATTAAATACGCAGTTAGCAACAGGAAAAAAGATTACCAGACCCAGTGACGACCCGGTTATTGCCATTCGTTCCCTTCGTCTTAGAACCAGTTTGACGGAGATTAACCAGTATTATAAAAAGAATGTGCCGGATGCGGACAATTGGTTGAAAATCACAGAAAATGCAGTCAGTACGACTATTGATCTGATTACGAATATGTATAGTGACTGTACTTCCGGTTCTGAAGGATTTAAGACAGCTGATGATCGTAGCGCAGTTTTAGGAAACTTAAAAGGTTTGCGGGATGAAATCTTTTCAGCCGGCAATTCGGAATATGCCGGAAGATATGTCTTTACCGGATATCGTACGGGTGTGCCGCTGACATTTGATGGAGTGACCAGTGAAAAATATACCATTACGGAGCAGTTAGATAAAAATAGCCTACAGGACATTACTTATATCGACACAGATAAATTGGGAGATGTTACGGCAAGCAATGCTTCTACGATAGGTATCAGTGAGCCGGATATTACAAGCAATACCGTGCATCGGATGCGCATTTCTTACAGCGGATGTGATAATACGGCACCAACCATTCAATATTATAATGCATCAGGTACTCAGGTATCACTTACCGCAACTGTGATTTCTGTAAGCGATACCACCCAGGATCCGTATTTATCACAGACACCGGCATCGGGAAGTGGTGTGACATTTATTCCGGAGACCGGAGAACTAATTTTAAGCGATGATGTATATGCTGCACTCCAGGGCGTAAAAGATAATGAAGCGACAGCGGCGAATGAAGAAGAAATCCGGGTTACCTATAATAAGACTAATTTTGACAAAAATGATTTAAGACCGGAACATTATTTCTATTGCGAGGTACCGGCTGCCAATGCTGCCGGAAAAATTGTATATAATGAAGGATTTCTTTCCGGTAAAACCGATGATTTAACAAAACAGGCGATTACCTATGATGTCGGATTCGGACAGGAAATTCAGGTAAATACCAACGCATCTGAAGTTTATACTCACGACATTAAGCGGGATTTAGAAGAAATGATTGCCTGTGTCGAAGATGTCATCAAAATGGAAGATACGGTAAAAACATTGGAAAACCAGATAGCAGCCACATCTGATGAAACAGTAAAAGAACAACTTCAGAGTGTATTAGATGCTGCCAATAAAGCAAAGACTTATTTAGAAGACAAAATGCAGAAAAGCTTTGAAGCCGGCATATCCAAGACACAGGGATATCTGGATAGAGCCAATACCGCGATGACAACCATCGGTAACAGGTCTGCTCGTGTAGAACTGGTTGGTAACAGACTTTCATCTCAGCAGAGCAGTTTTGAAGAATTGACATCCGATAATGATGATGTGGATATCACAGAAACGGCAGTAAAGCTCAGCAGTGTAGAAATGACCTATGAAGCGGCGCTGATGGCTACCGGCAAAATCACACAGACAACATTATTAAATTATATTTAAAAAATATAACGAATAAATTAAAACAGACAAACAAATACGAAGGAAATAGAGGAGGTTATAAACATGCAGGTAGAATCAAGACTTTTTGGACTGATTGATATTGAAGAAAGTAAAGTCATTCATTTTGTAAATGGTCTGGTAGGATTTCCCCATATGACCGATTTTGCCTTAATTCATGATGCAGATGGAGAAAGCGGAAAAGGTGTGCAGTGGTTACAATCCATGCAGGAAGGCAATTTCGCCATGCCGGTATTAAATCCATTACAGGTTCTGGATGCATATAATCCCACTGTGGAAGATGAACTGCTCACTCCCCTTGGTGAAATGCAGGATGATGATATGCTGGTTTTTGTTACCGTCACAGTTCCTAGTGATGTGACAAAGATGACCGTAAACTTAAAAGGACCGATTATTATTAACGTAAATAACTGCAAGGCATGTCAGGTAATTGCAGAGGGGGAAAACTGTGAAGTGAAATTTCCAATCTATGACATCCTTAAGAGCAGAAAGGGAGGTGAATAAGATGTTAGCATTATCCAGAAAAAAAGGCGAAGCCTTGGTCATCAATAACAACATCGAGGTCACCGTTTTGGAAATCAAAGGTGATCAGGTAAAACTTGGAATCAGTGCTCCAAAGGAAGTGCCGATTTACCGTAAAGAAGTATATGTTCAGATTCAGGATGCAAACAAAGCCGCAACAGAAGTAAGCGGACTGGATGCATTAAAGGGATTGTTTTAAGACAGATATTACAGAAACACAGAGCCACCCAATTTGGGTGGCTCTGCTTGCAATTACATCATAGATTCAAAGGCAGGAATGCTATCAACGCTTATGGCTGCTTTGTGCCATTTTTTTAATTCTTCCATATCTGTGGAAGAATTAATTTTTTGGGCTATGGCATCGGGTATAGTACCTAATTCACTTAAGACCTCAATGATAACTTCTCGCATTGCTTCGCATTTACCTTCTGCGAGACCTTCAGCCCGACCCTCAGCACGCCCCTCAGCACGACCTTCTGCGTGGCCGACGATACGTGCCTCTTCTTTTGCTTCCTTTGTCTCATAATCAATGTATTCTCCCCATGTCATATACCGATACCTCTCTTCCGGTGACGATTTTACCTTCGTCACATACTCATGTAACTGTCTGGTCAATTCTGTTGTTGCATTTTCTTCGGTACTGTTCTGGATGTATCTGAGCAGCGCATTCAGTTCGTCATCCTCATCATTAGGCGAACTGGTATTGAAATAGTAATAATCTAATCCGTCCGGATAGGGAATGGTAACATCCTCTGCGCACATATTGCGGAAATGATATTTTGCCTTCCCCTTGCCAAAAGGATCATAGTCCAGAATGTTAATCACACATAAATCCGGCAGATTATCAAAATCCTTTTCACCCGAATACAGGTTGTGGGCATCGATCTTTGCCTGATTGAACCGACTCCTCTTAAAAAGATTGTCTGCATTTTTGTGATGTGGTTCGAAATCATAAACCTTATCAGGCAGTTCGTTTTCCTCCGGTTTGTGGGAAAAGGACTGCATTTCTACATCCATGCGGATCCCTCGCCTAATCTCGTCACTCCCCGGAATGATTTTTTCAGCATGCACCCGGACATGAGCCACTTTTTCATGCAAAAGCCCCTCAGCTAACAGTCTTCCGTACGCCGGTCCACCTTCCAAATCGGATGCCAGTGCCAGCACCAAAAAATTGTCCATCAAATCCAGTTCTTCAAATTTCTTTTTACTCATATAATCCTCCTTACCGGCGGAGCCATGAGTAAAAATAGATTTTCAAAACAAATCCAAACTCCGCCAACATATAAAATTATTTCTCTGTGAAAAATGTTGGCGAATGCCAAGAT
>JAGAJL010000029.1 GCA_017626095.1 Lachnospiraceae bacterium | reverse complement strand
GTGTAGTAAGTACATTATTCAGTATTATTACGATTCCTATTATTGCTATGTTTTTACCCTGATAAGCAGTAAGCTGACAAATTTTCACAATCAAAATCTTGTTTAATGTGAGTGGTAAGATAATAAAAGGAATGTTATAATAAAAAATGAGTTTTTTATACTATGGAGGAAAACTAATGAATTCACCAGCAGAAATCGCAAAGAATTATTTGGAAATTGGAGAGGGAAAAGTAAAAATGTCTTTTCTAAAGACATTTCTCTTGGCAATTATGGCAGGAATGTTTATTGCAATTGCAGGAGCCGGTGCTTCTATTGCAGTTGTATCTGTTGAAACTCCTTCTATTGCAAAATTAATTTCCGGATGTATTTTCCCCGGAGGTCTTGCTATGGTTATTTTGGCAGGAAGTGAATTGTTTACAGGAAACTGTTTGTTGATTATTCCATGTATGGCGAAAACGATTAAAATACGTGAGATGATTCGTAATATGCTAATTGTTTATTTGGGTAATCTGGTTGGTGGACTTTTAGTATGCGCAATGCTTGTATATGGACATACATTTTCACTCTTTAACAATGGAATGGCTGAATTCGCTGTCAGTACAGCGGCTGCAAAGACTTCATTGACATTTTCTGATGCATTTATTCGTGGTATTATGTGTAATATTCTGGTCTGTATCGCTGTATGGATGGGATTTGCTGCAAAAGATGTAGGAGGAAAAGTAATAGCAATTTTTTTACCTATAATGATTTTTGTCATTTGCGGATATGAACACAGTGTTGCGAATATGTATTATATTCCTGCAGGAATTATGTCTATGAATGAATATGGTATTGGAGCAGACGGATTAAACTGGTTAACTTTTTTTGTAAACAATGAAATACCGGTAACGCTTGGAAATATAGTTGGCGGTTCATTTGTAGGATTGATGTATTGGGCAATTTATTTGCGGAAAGAAAAATAGAAAAAGATAATAAGGCTTATTATAATGACTCCCACGGTAATTTGGTTTATCCGATTCGCTTTGGGAGTATTATCTTGTAAAGATATTTTTTTCATATGGAAATAGTGCTAAAATAATTCATATTCGTGATAGGGAGTAATAATATGATACCAGGTCAAAAGGTCATACTTTTTATGCTTGCATGAAAAAGCATGACTTTAGGACACGCAAAACATGAGAAAGTAGCCCGATTAGGGCGGATTTCGAATGCTTTAGGATTGCGAGAGCACAAAGTGCGTAGCAATCCGTTGGTATCATGGGGGCAAAATACCTTTTGGACCCAACATCATTATATTTATTTATGTGATTTAGGAGGAAAATGCAGTGAAAATAGCAGCATATAATTACAGGGATTTTGATGAGGCACCATATTTTGAAAAATTCAGTAAACAATACGGTGTGGAAATTGTTCCAATCCGGGCTGTACCTTGTGTGGAAAATGCACATCTGGCAGCCGGTTGCGAGGGGGTCAGTGTCATTACCCAGCCAATTACGGAAGAAATCATTGCTATCTGGGAAAAAGAAGGAGTAAAACATATTTCGACCAGAACCATCGGATTTGACCATATTGATTTAGAAGCTGCAAAAAAACACAAAATGGCGGTCAGTAATGTGACATATTCGACAGGAAGCGTAGCGGATTATACCGTCATGCTGATTTTGATGGCTTTACGCAAGATGAAATCGATTATAAAAAGAGCAGAGGGAATGGATTATTCGTTACCGGGCAATATCGGTAGGGAAATCAAGGATTTAACCGTCGGCGTTGTGGGGACCGGCAAAATTGGGACCCATGTGCTTCGAAATCTCTCCGGTTTTGGATGTCGTCTGATTTCTTATGACCCTTATCAAAATGAGGAAGCAAAGAAATATTCTTCTTATGTTTCTTTGGAACAGTTATTTTGTGAAAGTGACGTGATAACATTTCATACACCGGCAACGGAAAGTAGTTTTCATATGGTAAATGCAGAGAGCCTGAAAATGATGAAGGACGGTGTGGTTATAATCAACACGGCGAGAGGAAGTATCATTGATACCCCGGCATTTCTGGATTCCCTTGAAAGTGGTAAAGTCGGAGCTGCCGCGCTGGATGTCATTGAAAATGAACTGGGTATTTTTTACGGTGATTATAAATATCAGAATATTGCTCACAGAGAGATGTCTATTCTAAAAGACTTACCCAATGTTCTGATGCTGCCGCACATGGCGTTTTATACAGAGAATGCGATTTCTGATATGGTAGAGCATTCGATTTTGAGCATTCTTCATAATAATGGAAATATTATCTCTGGGAGACAATGATATCTTTCATACTTAATCATCAAAAGAATAATAATGGAAAAATGATATTTCTTATAATAATTAGAAATGGCCGGGAATGCTTCGAATTATCCGGGAATAGCCAAAACGCATCAGGAAATATGACAGAATTGGTAATGATTAAAATATAAATAAAAGAAGGGAGTATTTTACAAATGGATGAATTAAATAATACTTCAGATTTTGGAGAATATGTTACTTTTACCATAACCGCAAAGGATGGCAGTGAAGTGGAGATGGCGGTTGTGGATGAATTTGAGTTTGAGAAGAAAAACTATATTGTTGCAGCTTTGGTGAAAGATGATGCGATTGATGATGAAGGGCAGTATATTTACCGTTGCCACATTACGGAAGATGGATTCAAGGCTGAGAAAATATCAAATGCACTGGATTATGAAAGAATCGCGAAGGCATATATGGAAATGGAGGATTAATGCATGGATGACAATCGACTGCAAAAACAAATGGAATTCTGCAGATTGATTGATGCAGAGAAGAAAATCGGCCGTCAAACCTATCTTGCTGATGCGAGTCGTAAGGAAAACGATGCGGAGCATGCCTGGCATATGGCGATTATGACATTGCTTTTGAGCGAATACTCCAATGAAAAAATCGATGTATTAAAGACAGTCAGTATGCTTTTGATACATGATTTAGTAGAAATATATGCAGGTGATACCTATGCATATGATGAAGAAGCAAAAAAGACGCAAAAGGAAAGAGAATTAGCGGCGGCTAATAAACTTTTTGGAATACTTCCTGAGGATCAGGGGCAATACCTGAGAGGATTATGGGAAGAATTTGAGGCATGGGAAAGTGCTGAAGCAAAATTTGCGCATACCATGGATAATGTACAACCAACGATGTTAAATCATGCATCCGACGGAAAATCCTGGGCAGAAAAAAAGGTAAAAATCAGCCAGATTTTGGGTCGTAATGAGCGAACCAAAGAAGGCTCTGGAAAATTATGGGAATATGCATATAACAATTTTATCAATCCGCATGTAGAACAGGGACAAATTATCGATGATGTGAATGAGGGTTGCTGAGACAGGTATCTTGTTAATTATAGAAATAAAAAATGATGTTGGGGTCAAAAGGTATTTTGACCCCATGATACCAACGGATTGCTACGCACTTTGTGCTCTCGCAATCCTAAAACATTCGAAATCCGCCCTAATCGGGCTACTTTCTCATGTTTTGTGGGTCCCAAAGTCATACTTTTTCATGCGAGCATGAAAAGTATGACCTTTTGACCATGGTATCAAAAAATAGAAATATAAAACAAGCAAAAAGCATGTATGAAATGGATTTGTGCAACACAGAAATGTGTAAGACAAAACAATATGAGTTAGCGGGAGGTAACTATGAGATATTTTTTAGAAAATGATATTTTGAAAGTTGAGATTGATTCTTTTGGAGCAGAATTAAAATCAGTGATCCGTAAAGACAACAATCGGGAATATATGTGGTATGGTAATAAAAAATTTTGGGGAAGGACCTCTCCGGTTTTGTTTCCTTTTGTCGGAAGTATGAAGGATAAAAAATTTAGCTGGCAGGGAAAGGATTATCCCATGGGTCAGCATGGATTTGCAAGGGATATGGAGCATAGTTTGGTTTCGCAGACAGAGGAAGAAATCTGGTTTTGTTTAAAATCCAATGATGAGACATTGAAAAAGTTTCCATTTGCTTTTATCCTTTCTATCGGATATCGTTTGACAAGGGATCAGGTGGAAGTATTGTGGAAGGTAGAAAATCCAGCAGAATCTGATTTATATTTTTCCATTGGTGCTCATCCGGCATTTTTGTGTCCGGTGCATGGTGAAAACAAAAAGACAGGTTACCGCCTGACCTTTGATGGTGTATCTGAAATTCATCATCATGGAAATACATTGGATACCGGCCTGGCTGTAAAAGAAGATTTGATTTTACCTCTGACTGACGGATATGCGACTATAACAGATGGATTCTTTGACAGATGTACCTATATGATAGAAGGAAATCAGACCGGGAAAGTTGGAATTGCAGATTCCGAGGGAAAGCAGATTGTAGATGTTATATTTGATACACCATTGTTTGCAATCTGGTCTCCGGAAGGTAAAAATGCACCGTTTGTTTGTATTGAACCATGGTTTGGAAGAAGTGATGACACCGGTTTCTCAGGGGATATCTCAAAAAGAGAATACATACAGTGTTTAAAAGCGCAGGAGAAATTTGAAGCCGGATATTGTATGGTTTTTCATCCTGTAATATAAGGATTAGAGGTCAATAAATTGGCATCTTTTCGTGCAATTTTTTGTTTCAGAAATATAAAAAAATAATGCCGGATTTCTTTGCTCAAAGACCTTTAGGTCTGCGTTTGAAATCCGGCATTTAATAGTTACTTTGCTAAGATTTATGGTACAATCTTTCTTCCTCTTCGTAGCGTGGCTCACAGGTTAACTGAATACCAAGTCTTTTGAACATTTTATCATCGACAGAAGACAGGATGACAGTGGAATGCGCATCACATCCGTTCAATTTCGGAAGCTGCTCCAAAGCTTTGGCAGCAAGCGCATTATCTGCGGCGGAAGTGGAAAGAGCAATCAGTATTTCGTCGGTATGAAGACGGGGATTGCGGCTTCCTAAATAATCTGTTTTCAGCTTCTGAATAGGTGCAATGGATGTTGCGGATACTAAATCCACTTCATGATCAATTCCGGCCAGTTCTTTTAAAGCATTTAATAAAGCTGATGCGGAGGCGCCGAGAAGATTTCCGGTTTTTCCTGTAACGACTTTTCCGTCGGGCAATTCTATGGCGACAGCCGGATGACCTCCGGTCTGCTCTGACCTTTGTGCAGCCGCTGTTACAACCTGACGATAGGATGTGGAAATACCGGCTTGATTCATCAATAACTCCAGTTTATATAAATCATCTTTAGCTACACCGCTGATGCGTTGCTCGCACAAACATTTATAATATCTGCGGACGATTTCACATTTGGAGGCTTCACGACAGGCTTCATCGTCTACAATACAATTGCCGGCCATATTAACTCCCATATCTGTAGGAGATTTATAGATACTTTCGCCGGAAATCATTTCAAGCATGGATTCCACAACCGGAAAAATTTCAATGTCACGATTGTAGTTTACGGTAGTCTGGCCGTAGGCTTCCAAGTGAAAAGGATCAATCATATTGACATCATTTAAGTCTGCGGTTGCTGCTTCATAAGCTAAGTTAACCGGATGCTTTAACGGAATGTTCCAGATTGGGAAAGTTTCGAATTTGGCATATCCGGCTTTGATTCCACGCTTGTATTCATGATAAAGCTGGGAAAGGCAGGTTGCCATTTTTCCGCTTCCGGGTCCGGGTGCCGTGATGACGACTAAAGGTCGTTCAGTCTCAATATAATCATTTTTTCCGTAGCCTTCGTCACTTACGATTTTTGCGACATCATTGGGATAGCCTGAAATTTTATAATGACGATAGGATTTGATACCAAGATCATGCAATTTTTTTTCGAATAATTCAGCCTGGGGCTGTGCAGCATATTTTGTCAGACAGACACTGCCGACAAAAAGACCTCTGCTTGAAAAGGCATCGATGAGTCGTAACACGTCAAGATCATAGGTGATTCCGTAGTCGCCGCGAATTTTGTTGCTTTCAATATCTTCGGCACTGATGACAATCACGATTTCTGCCTGATCTTTTAATTGTAAGAGCATCTGCAATTTGGAATCGGGCTCAAATCCGGGTAATACTCTGGATGCATGGTAATCGTCAAATAATTTACCGCCGAATTCCAAATAAAGTTTATTATCAAATTTTTTGATTCTTTCACGGATATGCTCAGATTGCATGGAAAGATATTTGTTGTTATCAAATCCTTTTTTCATGTATATATTCCTTATAGTTGACTATGTTTTAATGCCGCCTCAACAAAGCCCCTGAATAAGGGATGCGGTCTGTTTGGTCTCGATTTAAACTCGGGATGAGCCTGTGTTGCAATAAAAAACGGATGCGTAGGAAGCTCACACATTTCGACAATACGACCGTCCGGAGAAATGCCGGAAAGCTTAAGTCCGTTTTTCGTTAAATCTTCGCGGAAATCATTGTTGACTTCATAGCGATGTCTGTGTCTTTCATGAATGGTTTCGCTTCCGTATAGCCGATAAGCCAGTGAATCTTTATCCAGAATACAAGGATAAGAGCCAAGTCTTAAAGTACCTCCGATATCTACTACGCCGTTTTGATCCGGCATGAGAGAGATAACGGGATGTTTGGTATCGGGATCAAATTCTACGGTATGTGCATCAGAATAGCCGATGACATTTCGGGCATACTCAACGATAGAAAGCTGCATGCCAAGACACAGTCCTAAAAACGGAACCTTGTGTTCACGCGCATATTTTATCGCTGTAATTTTTCCTTCTATACCGCGGAAACCAAAACCTCCGGGAACTAAGATGCCATCAACATCGCCTAACAGCTCCGAAACGGTATCATCCGTAACGGTCTCGGAATCAATCCACTTGATATTGACGGTTGTACGCGCATAAATGCCGCCGTGTTTTAATGCCTCTACGACACTTAAATAGGCATCATGCAACTGAATATATTTTCCTACCAGAGCAACCGTTACTTCATGGTTGGGATTGTGCAATAAATCTACCATCTGAATCCAGTCAGATAAATCCGGTTCTTTACAGTCTAAATGCAGGGCTTTGCAGACAACATCTGCAAGCTTTTCCTTTTCCATTGCAAGCGGAGCTTCATATAAATAAGGAACATCCAGATTCTGCAAGACACAATGGGTTGGAACATTACAAAACAGAGCAATCTTGTCTTTGATCTGCGCATCAAGCGGATGCTCACTCCGACAGACAATGATGTCCGGCCAAATCCCCATGCCCTGAAGCTCTTTGACAGAAGCCTGTGTAGGTTTTGTTTTCATCTCTTCTGATGCTCTCAGATAAGGAATCAGGGTAACATGGATGAGAATGGCATTTTCATGTCCAACCTCATGCTGAAACTGACGAATGGATTCCAAAAACGGCTGACTTTCAATGTCGCCGACCGTTCCACCGACTTCGATGATTGCGATATGCATCTCATCGTCTTTGTCATTCCGGTAAAAACGGCTTTTAATCTCATTGGTAATATGAGGGATAACCTGAACAGTACCACCGCCATAATCTCCGTGACGTTCTTTCTGTAATACAGACCAGTATACTTTACCGGTGGTAACGTTGGAATTTTTGTCAAGATTTTCATCAATAAATCTTTCGTAATGACCTAAGTCAAGGTCTGTCTCAATTCCATCGTCGGTAACATATACTTCGCCATGCTGAATTGGATTCATGGTACCGGGGTCAATATTGATGTAAGGATCAAACTTCTGCATTGTCACAGTGTAACCACGTGCTTTTAAGAGTCTGCCCAAAGATGCTGCGGTAATGCCTTTTCCTAATCCGGATACGACACCACCAGTTACGAATACGTACTTAACTGCCATAAACTAGTCCTCCTAACATACACAGTATTATACAATGAGTCAATTCTAAAATCTAGAATGAGTATGGATTTTTTGCAGAATTTTTTTAAAAACTCACGTTTCGGATTTGTGTTCCCAAAATATATCTTTGTCTGCCGGCTTTTACGAGGTTTCGTGTTTTTCTTAGCGGCATGAGCGAACAAAACAATGACCGGTTTCAACTGCCTGTTCAGTTCTGAGAGTTTATAGAAAATTCAGAAACTGAGCACAGAAATTTCAAAATGTTTGTATTGATTTATAACAATGCAAAATTTATAATAAGGACAGACTTTCTAAGGAGAATTTCAATGGATAATCAAAATAATCAGAATAATAACCCAAATAATCAAAATAATAATCAGAACGGGCCTCAGAAAAAGCAAAGCCTTTTTATGTTGCTGATTGCAGTCTTAATCACAATTATGGGAATGAGCTTTTTTATGAGTTTGATGTCAGGCTCCGATTCGGAAATATCTTATAGCGAATTTTTAAAAATGGTAAAAGCCGGTGAAGTGGAAAGCGTGCTTATTACGGACACGGAAATTGAGATTACGCCAAAGGAGAAAAAGGTTGACGCAAACAATAAGCCCGTTATTTCGACAAGGACTGCGAATCCGGTCACTTACTATACCGGTAATTTAGAAGATGACAATCTGTATCAGATTTTGGACGAGAATGATGTTGAATACAAGAAAGAAATCCCGGATAATTCCGGTTTGGTTTTAAACTTTATTTTAACCTGGATTGTACCGGCATTGATTTTATATCTGCTGTTGACCTTCCTCATGAAAAAGATGGGCGGAGGAGATGGTCCGATGGGAGTCGGAAAAAGCAAGGCAAAGGTTTATGTGCAAAAAGAAACCGGTGTTACGTTTAAGGATGTTGCAGGTGAAGAAGAAGCCAAGGAATCCCTGCAGGAAGTTGTGGATTTTCTTCATAATCCTGCCAAATATACACAGATTGGTGCCAAACTTCCCAAGGGTGCTTTGCTTGTAGGTCCTCCCGGTACCGGTAAGACACTTTTGGCAAAAGCTGTTGCAGGTGAGGCCCATGTGCCGTTCTTCTCATTAACCGGATCTGATTTTGTGGAATTATACGTAGGTGTGGGAGCTTCCCGTGTCAGAGATTTATTTAAGGAAGCCAATAAAAATGCACCTTGTATCATTTTTATCGATGAAATTGATGCTATCGGACGAAGCCGTGATTCTAAGTACGGTGGCGGTAATGAAGAAAGAGAACAGACCTTAAATCAGTTATTGTCTGAAATGGACGGTTTCGATTCTTCTAAGGGGATTCTGATTTTGGCAGCGACGAACAGACCGGAAATCCTGGATAAGGCATTGCTTCGTCCCGGCCGTTTTGACCGTCGGGTTATTGTTGAAAAACCGGATTTAAAGGGCCGTGTAGATATTTTAAAGGTTCATTCCAAGGATGTGCTTTTGGATGAAAGCGTTGATTTGGATGAAATCGCACTGGCAACAAGCGGCGCTGTCGGTGCCGATCTTGCCAATATGGTAAATGAAGCCGCGATAAATGCGGTTAAAGAAGGACGTAAAGCTGTTTCCCAAAAAGATTTATTCGGTGCGGTTGAAGTTGTTTTGGTTGGTAAAGAAAAGAAAGACCGTATCATGAGCCAGCAGGAAAGAAAGATTGTTTCTTATCACGAAGTTGGTCATGCGTTAATTGCGGCACTTCAGAAAAATTCCGAGCCGGTACAGAAAATCACCATTGTACCCAGGACCATGGGAGCATTGGGATATGTTATGCAGGTTCCGGAAGAGGAAAAATACCTCAATACGGAAGCAGAGCTGCATGATATGATTGTCGGCCTGCTTGGAGGTCGTGCGGCAGAAGATGTTGTGTTTGATACGGTTACAACCGGAGCTTCCAATGATATTGAAAAGGCAACAAGCCTTGCACGAAGCATGATTACCCGTTATGGTATGAGCAAGCATTTCGGTCTGATGGGATTAGAAACTGTGGAAAGCCAGTATTTAGACGGACGTACTTCCATGAACTGTTCCGACGTAACTGCGGCAGCTGTGGATGAAGAAGTCATGAAACTGTTAAAGTCCTGCTATAAAGAAGCAAAGACCATGATTAAAGAAAACAGAGCTATTATGGATAAGATTGCTGCTCATCTGATCGAAAAAGAAACCATTACCGGAAAAGAATTCATGGAAATCTATTGCAAAGAAAAGGGAATTCCGGTTCCGGTTAAAGATGATGATAAAAAGCTGAAAAAAAAGAATGAGCCGGAAAAGGCTGATGAGAAAATAGCAGAAAAAGCTGCAGAGAAAACATTGGAGAAAGTATCTGAGAGCGAGACAGATGTCATAGAAAAAGAGAACAAAGAAAAGAAAAAACAGCCGGAAATGATGGATTTTAGGGAAGTTCTTACTGATATTCGAAAGGACAATATCAAGAAAGAAAAATCTGTTTCGGAGAATAACAAGCAGGAAGAAAGTCAATCTGTGCAGAAAGATGACAATCAAAAAGAGATGCAGACTGTTCAGACAGATGACACTCAGGAAGAAATCCGGCCGGCACAAGTTGATTCGAACCAGAGTAAAAATTCACTGACTCAGGATAATGACAGTTCAGATGTTTCCGCGCCAGATTCGGAAACTGTGCAGAAATAATATATAATCAGTTGTTGGAATGATATTTGAAGAATTATAGAAAAAAATACGAAAGGAGCTTTTAAAGAGCTCCTTTTATAATATGATACTTTGTAATAGTTCGATGTTTTGCATTGTTTGGCAATACAGTAATCCCAAACATCATAATCATTCAATATTTTTCATAAGGAAAAAGCCATGTTTGATATTCAAGAAGAATTAAAGAAGCTTCCGCATAATCCGGGTGTTTATCTGATGCATGATAAGCATGATACAATCATTTATGTCGGAAAAGCAATTGATTTAAATAAAAGAGTACATTCGTATTTTCGTACGATGGCTAACAGAACACCAAAGATTGAGCGGATGATTTCACAGATTGATTATTTCGAGTATATTTTGACGGATTCAGAGCTGGAAGCTCTGGTTTTGGAAAACAATCTGATCAAAGAACATCGTCCCAAATATAATACGTTACTAAAAGATGACAAGACGTATCCCTACATTAAAGTTACCATGGGCGAACCTTTTCCGAGGCTTGTTTTTTCAAGAAACATGAAAAAGGACAAATCCAGATACTTTGGACCATACACAAGCGCTACCGGAGTCAAAGATACGATAGAATTATTGAATAAGCTATTTGGATTGCGAACGTGTCGTAAGGTATTGCCACGCGATATCGGCAAAGAAAGACCTTGCTTAAATTACCATATGAAACAGTGTACGGCACCCTGCGCGGGCAATGTCACACAGGAAGAATACCGGCAGCAGATTGAAGGAGCTTTGGAATTTTTGAACGGACATTATGCTCCGATTTTAAATGACTTAAAAGAAAAAATGAATCGTGCCAGTGAAGAGATGGATTTTGAAGAAGCCATCCGCTACCGAGACTTATATAATAGTGTAAAATCGGTTGCACAAAAACAAAAGATTACGGAAAGCTCCGAAGAAGATAAAGATGTAATTGCCATGGCAGCAGATGAAACAGATGCTGTTGTTCAGGTCTTTTTTGTCAGAAGCGGAAAATTGATCGGACGCGAGCATTTTTATATGACTAATGTTGCAGAGATTGCGCCCGATGAGATTATGGGAAATTTTATCAAGCAGTTTTATGCAGGGACTCCTTATTTGCCCAAAACAATTATGCTTCAGACCGAAATTGAGGATGCATCGCTAATTGAGCAGTGGTTATCTTCGCGTAAAGGCTCCCGTGTCTATTTAGAGGTTCCGAAGATCGGAAAGAAAGAAAAGCTGATTTTGCTTGCCGCGAAAAATGCTAAAATTATCCTTTCCAATGATAAAGAAAGAATACGACGGGAAGAAGGCAGAACCATCGGTGCCGCCAAAGAGCTTGCCAATGCAATCGGAATTGAAAAGGCAGACCGGATAGAGGCTTTTGATATCAGTAATATCAGTGGTTTTCAAAATGTTGGTTCCATGGTTGTTTTTGAAAAAGGAAAATCGCAGAGAAGTGATTATCGGAAATTCAGGATAAAATCGGTCGACGGTCCCAATGATTACGCCTGTATGAAGGAAGTGCTGACAAGACGATTTGTACACGGACTGGAAGAAAAACAACAGATGAGAGAGAAACAATTGGACGAGGCCTTTGGCAGTTTTACCAAATTTCCCGATTTGCTTTTGATGGATGGCGGACGCGGTCAGGTCAATATTGCGAAAGAAGTATTGGATTCTCTTCATATTGATATTCCCGTTTGTGGTATGGTAAAGGATGATCACCACAGAACGCGGGGGTTGTATTTCAATCAAAAGGAAATACCGCTTGCCAAAGACTCGGAAGGATTTAAACTGATTACCAGGGTGCAGGATGAAGCGCATCGCTTTGCTATTGAGTATCACAGATCCCTTCACAGAAATGAGGGAATTCATTCGGTTTTAGATGACATCAAAGGAATTGGGCCGGCGAGGCGAAAGGCTCTTATGCGGCATTTTAAAACAATAGAGGAAATTAAAAATGCGGATGTTGATGCATTGCTTGCAGTTAAGGAAATTACCAAAAATCAGGCCGAAGAAATTTACCGTTTCTTTCACGACTAGTCCGTTGCGGTAGAAAAAAATCTATGCTATATTTAACATAATGATATCAGGGGAAAAACCGATTAGGATAGATTTCAAGTGTATTTCGGTTTGCTTGCGCAAAAAGTGCAAAACAATCCGCGGATATTATGGGGTTATGTACAAAGTATGAATGATATCCCGGTATCAGTTGTGATAAGTCCATCCGTATATAGCGGAACTTATTTTTTATATGTACATCACATTAAAGGAAAACAAGGAGAAGGAAACATGGCAAGTGTATCGTTAGCAAAGATTATTGAGAGATTTAAATTGGAAAATTTGACTCCTGAGCTGGATATTTCAGATATCAAAATTATTCAGCCGGATATCAACAGACCGGCGTTGCAGTTAGCAGGTTACTTTGAACATTATGAAGCAACCCGTCTTCAGATTATCGGTTTCGTGGAATATACATATATGGATAGTATGGACGATGACAGAAAACTGGAAATTTACAACCAGTTATTGTCCTGTCCCATTCCTGTGATTGTATTTTGTCGTAATTTACAACCGGATCCATTATTTTTAAAGATAGCACTTGAAAAAAAGATTCCGCTTCTTATGAGTAAACAGGCAACGAGTGCTTTTACAGCTGAAATTATCCGCTGGCTGAATGTAGAGTTAGCACCCCGTATTTCCATTCATGGTGTTTTGGTTGATGTATATGGTGAAGGTGTTCTGATTACCGGAGAAAGTGGTATCGGTAAATCAGAAGCAGCGCTTGAGTTAATCAAAAGAGGTCACCGTCTGGTTAGTGATGACGTGGTGGAAATCAGCAAAGTCAGTGATGATACTCTGGTTGGTCGCGCACCGGAGATTACCAAATACTTCATCGAACTTCGCGGTATCGGAATTGTGGATGTAAAAACATTGTTTGGTGTTTCTTCCGTAAAAGAAACGACATCCATTGATCTGGTTATCAAACTGGAAGACTGGGATCGTGACAAAGAATATGACAGACTTGGTCTGGAGGAAGAATATACAGAATATCTAGGCAAAAAGGTGGTATGTCATACACTGCCCATCAGACCCGGACGTAACCTTGCGGTTATCTGCGAGTCAGCAGCAGTTAACCATCGTCAGAAAAAGATGGGATATAATGCTGCACAGGAATTATATACCAGAGTTCAGAATAATCTGGCTAAAAGACGGGATGACTAATCATTCTTTATCCAGATGGATATGGATGGAGCGATGTGAGATACAGAATATCTGTTTCATGCATAAATGCAATTTCAATTAGGTAAGAAAATAGTAAATGTTATAAATAATAAGATTATCAAGGAGAATAGCAATGGCAAAATACAGTTTTGGTGTTGACGTAGGCGGCACAACAATTAAGATGGGACTTTTTGATTTAGAAGGAAATGTTTTGGATAAATGGGAAATCATTACCCGTACGGAAAATGGCGGTGTAAATGTTTTACCGGATATTGCAGAGGCAGTAAAAGGAAAAATGAGTGAAAAGTCAATTTCCAAAGAAGATGTTGTGGGTGTCGGAATTGGAGTGCCCGGACCGGTTGATGCAAAAGGTGTTGTACACAAATGCGTGAATTTAGGCTGGGGTGTTTTAAATATCAATGAAGAATTGGGCAAACTTTTGGATTTACCTGTAAAAGGTGGAAATGATGCCAATGTTGCCGCACTTGGTGAAATGTGGAAAGGCGGTGGACAGGGATTTGAAAGTATTGTGGTTGTTACCCTTGGAACCGGTGTCGGCGGCGGAATTATTATAGATGGTAAAATACTTACCGGTGCAAAGGGAGCTGCCGGTGAAATCGGTCATATTCATGTCGATGATGAAGAGACAGAAACCTGTGGATGTGGAAATCAGGGTTGCCTGGAGCAGTATGCATCTGCTACCGGTGTTGTCAGACTGGCAAACCGTACTCTGGCAAAAACAACCAAAGCAACCTGTTTAAAAGCCGGTGAAATTTCAGCAAAGGATGTCTGGGATGCCGTAAAAACCGGTGATGAAGTAGCGATAGAAGTCGCAGAGCAGTTTGGCGAATATCTTGGAAAAGGTCTTGCATCCATAGCATGTGTTGTAAATCCGGAAGCGTTTGTAATCGGAGGCGGTGTTTCCAAGGCAGGAGACGTGTTGCTGGATTATATTCATAAAAACTATACACCTTATGTATTCCATGCAAGCCGCGATGTGCAGTTTACGCTGGCTACATTGGGAAATGATGCAGGAATTTACGGCGCAGCCAAATTAGTATTGGATTAAAATATGACTTTTTGACCATGGTATCATATTTTCGTTATTATATCATACTATATTATATAATCTGTCTGGCTTGGCATATCATGGCCGGACACAATCATAATAAAGGGGCAGCAGTAGACAGTTGGATACGGCATTAATTGAATTCTTGCAGACAAAAGTGCCAAGTGAATATATTTTTTCAGATGAACCGATGGATAAACATACAACCTTCCGGGTGGGTGGAAGCGCTGATTGTTTTGTGGAAATCGGAACCGTGGAGGAGTTATCATCCATCATACGTTATCTGAAACAAACCGAAAGAAATTATATTGTTTTGGGAAACGGCAGTAATGTTTTAGTCGGAGATAAAGGATTTCGAGGCGTAGTCTTACACATGGGAAAGCGTTTCTCCGATATAGTTGTGGATGGTACAAGGATAAAGGCACAGGCAGGTGCCATGCTGACAGTTGTATCAAAAACAGCAGCAAAGCATTCGCTGACCGGACTGGAGTTTGCCGCAGGTATTCCCGGCACAATAGGTGGAGCCATCGTTATGAATGCGGGTGCCTACGATGGGGAAATGAAACAGGTGGTGGCGTCGGTTACGGTATTGAGTGATAGCGGTGAAGTGATGGTATTGTCCAACGAGACTATGAACTTTGGATATCGGACCAGTGTTATTAAAAACAGACCTTTTATTGTTTTAGAAACGGAGCTTGTGTTACAGGAAGGAAACGTTTCGGAAATTGAAGCTAAGATGGCAGATTTCAATGAAAAGCGCCGCAGTAAACAACCTTTGGAATTTCCAAGTGCGGGAAGTACCTTTAAACGGCCTGAAGGCTATTTTGCCGGAAAGCTGATTATGGATGCGGGTTTGAGAGGGTTTCGCATAGGTGGAGCTCAGGTATCCGAAAAGCATTGTGGATTCATTATTAATAAAGGAAATGCGACGGCAGCAGATATTTCGGAACTGATGGATGAAGTAACCGAAAGAGTAAAAGAACGTTTTTTTGTCACGTTAGAACCGGAAGTAATCCGGATCGGTGAATTTTAGTACAGAGGCGGATGTGAGAACATGTCTTTTTCCGGAGATGTGAAAGAAGAACTGTTATCGGTTAATGGCAATGGAAGGCATTGCCAGATAGCAGAACTGGCAGCTTATTTTTCCTATTGCGGTTTTGTTAAAAAAAGCAATTCCGGTCATATGGTGATTGGAATTACCGCGGAAAATAAAGCGATTGCAACAAAGTGCTTTACATTGATTAAAAAAACATTTAATATATATTCTGGTATTCTGATACGAAAACACAGTTTTTCGTCCAAAATACTGTCTTATGAGATTCAGATAGAAAAGCCGGATGAAATCAAAGAAGTCCTGATGGCAATCAAGAAATACAAAGAATCTGAAGAACCGCTTCTTTGTTCTTGCGTGGATAAGCTTTTGTTAAAAAAGGATTGTTGCAGACGCGCGTTTATTAGGGGAACCTATCTGGCAATCGGCTCCATGAGTAATCCTGAAAAGGGTTATCATATGGAGTTTGTGTTTGACCATGAAGACATGGCAGAAGAATTCATTCAAATTCTTAAGACCTTTTCCATCGGTGCCAAGATGGTACTTCGGAAAAAGAATTATGTAGTATATATCAAAGACGGAGAAGAAATTGTGGATATGCTCAATATCACGGGCGCACATATTTCTCTTATGAACCTTGAGAATACCCGCATTATGAAGGATATGCGGAATTCTATAAATCGCAGAGTAAACTGCGAAACAGCAAATATCGCAAAAACGGTAAATGCTGCGACCAAGCAGGTGGAAGATATCATGTTTATCCGGAAAAATTATGGCTTGCACAAGCTTCCGGATAATCTGAGACAAGTGGCAGAGGTAAGACTGGCTTACCCGGAAGCATCACTGGTGGAATTGTCTCAGTTAATGGATCCGCCGGTCGGAAAATCAGGCGTTAATCACAGATTACGAAAGTTAAGTGAGCTTGCAGAGAGATTAAGGGTTAATTAGGAGGTCAAGGAATGATTCAGAAATCTATGCAAATTCAATTGGCAAACGGACTAGAGGCAAGACCAGTCGCAGTTCTTGTTCAGAAAGCTAGCATGTTTGACAGCCAAATTTACATTGAGGCAGAAGGTAAAAAGGTAAATGCAAAGAGTATTATGGGAATGATGAGTTTGGGACTCAATGCAGGGGAAGAGGTTACTGTTATTGCCGAAGGTACAGATGAAAATGCAGCCGTTGACAGTTTAGAAGACTATATCAGCGGAAAAGAGAATTAATGTAAGCTTACGACAATATGAGGATTAGGCTATCGCAGAGAAATTTGCGACAGCCTTTCTTATTATAGTAAAAGAAAGGATGATGATGATTGGATAAAAAAATGCTGTTTATTTACAATCCGCGTGCGGGAAAAGCGATGATAAAAAATCATTTGCTTGATATTATTGACGTGTTTACAAAGGGCGGATATGAAGTCACGGTTCATCCCACACAGGCTTGTATGGACGCCACTAATGTAGTGCTTCAAAAGGCGAACGAATATGATTTGATTGTCTGCAGTGGTGGAGATGGGACCATGGATGAAGTTGTTACAGGAATGCTTCAATCGGATAAAAAAATTCCGATCGGATATATTCCGGCCGGCTCTACCAATGATTTTGCAAGATCTCTCCGCATTTCCAATGATATGGTAAAAGCGGCAAAAGAAATCGTGGACGGCAGATTTTATCCATGCGATGCCGGCAGATTTAATGATAACTATTTTATTTATGTTGCGGCATTCGGGCTGTTTACAGATGTTTCTTATGAAACCGACCAACATATTAAAAATGTTTTGGGACATGCGGCTTATCTGTTGGAAGGCGCAAAACGACTGAGCTCGGTTACCAGTTATGAAATGAAGATTCTTTGCGATGACCAGGTGTACGAAGGAGAATATATTTACGGAATGGTAACCAATTCCCGTTCAGTCGGAGGCTTCTCCAAGCTGACAGGAAAGACCGTAGATTTAAATGACGGATACTTTGAAGTATGTTTAATCAAACGTCCTCGAAAAATCAATGAACTGAATCAGATTATTATCGCTATTTTGGATGATAAGGTCGATTCGGAGTATATGCAATGCTTTAAGGCTCAGCAGATTGAATTCCGGTGTCAGGTAGATGTTCCATGGACTTTGGACGGCGAAAACGGTGGAAAACATGCGATTGTCAATATCAAAAATGAATTCCAGGCTTTGGATTTAATCATTCCTTCCGTCGAGGCGGTTGCACGGGCAGGATATGTGAAAGAAGAGCTGCCGGAAATTTATAGTAAATAGAAAACAGTATAAAAGTGTAAACAATTAATATGTTTTTCTTATTAGATATTCCATTTTAAAAAAATTTGCGCTATAATAAGCGCAAGAGCGCGTATTTATTGCGCGTATTTAAAGTATAAACGGAGGTAATTTAAAATGGCATTAGTTTCAGCAACAGAAATGCTCAAAAAAGCAAAAGCAGGCCACTATGCAGTAGGTCAGTTCAACATCAACAACTTAGAGTGGACAAAAGCTATCTTATTAACAGCTCAGGAATGCAATTCACCTGTAATCCTCGGTGTATCTGAAGGCGCAGGCAAATATATGGGCGGTTACGATGTTGTTATGGGTATGGTTAATGGCTTAATCAAAGACCAGAACATCACAGTTCCCGTAGCAGTACATCTTGACCATGGTTCATATGATCACTGCTATAAATGTATTGAAGCAGGATTTTCATCAATCATGTTTGACGGATCTCATTTCGCAATCGATGAAAACATTGCAAAGACAACAGAATTAGTAAAAGCCGCTCATGACAAAGGAATCTCTATCGAAGCTGAAGTTGGTTCTATCGGTGGTGAAGAAGATGGTGTTGTAGGTATGGGCGAATGTGCAGATCCTGCAGAATGCAAACAGATCGCTGATTTAGGAGTAGACTTCTTAGCAGCAGGTATCGGTAACATCCATGGAAAATATCCTGCAAACTGGGCTGGATTACAGTTTGACGTTTTAGATGCTATTCAGCAGAAAACCGGAGATCTTCCTTTAGTTCTTCACGGTGGTACAGGTATTCCGGATGACATGATCAAAAAAGCAATCGACCTTGGTGTTGCTAAAATCAACGTTAATACAGAATGCCAGTTAGTATTTGCAGACGCTACACGTAAATACATCGAAGCAGGCAAAGACTTAGAAGGAAAAGGATTTGATCCTCGTAAGTTATTAGCACCCGGTTTTGATGCAATCAAAGCTAAAGTAAAAGAAAAAATGGAATTATTCGGATCTGTTGGACAGGCTTAATCTAGACGCTTGTACGGATGATAATTTCAAAAAGAGTGCATAGCGCTTAAAAAAAGATGGGGCGCCCCGAAATGAAAATATTTCCAGGGGTGCCTTTTTAATTTCTCTTTTCGGATTTGTGTTCCCAATATATATCTTTTCTGCCTCGTACTTCGGTTTTTAGTCTTTCTAAGCAGCATGCTCACAAATTATTATTAAATGACCGGTTTCAAAACTCAGACTTCGTCTTCAGACAGTTGAAACCGGTCATTATTTTTGTTCGCTTATGCCGCTAAGAAAGACACAAAACCTCGTAAAAGTCGGCAGAAAAGATATATATTGGGAACACAAATCCGAGCGGGTTTCAAGTTCGTACTTTGCCTTTGGTGTCAGACAATAAACTTAGAAAATGTGTAAAGATAAACGCACGAAAAGGTAGATGTTCATATTTTATTTACAATTTCGTTTCAAAAACTTAATTTACATAACATGGTTTTGTCATTTTCCTAACATATAATAAGACTATAAGATAAATGATTAATCAGTGTGTTAATTATGTTATACAAACTTTTTCATAATAAATGCCGGGCAACCAAGTGTTGACCCGGCATCCTCCCTTTTATAAGGTTTTTAACTACTTTCTCATGTTTTGTGAAATTCAAAGTTATGCTAAAATCATGTATTTTCATGTAACATAAATCCGAAAAGGGAAAAATATGAAAAAATAAGAAAGATAATAAGAAAGATAATAAGAAAGATAATAAGAAAGATAATAAGAAAGAAACGTATATAAATTGTATCAATATAAATACAATTTTTTTGGTTGACTTTTTAAAAGTTATGTTCTATACTCGACATTAAGCAAGGGCGCTGAAGTAAATTCAGTGCCCATTTTCTTTTTGAGATACCGATACTCAGAAAGAAAGACAAAAGGACAGAAATGTTCAGTATAGTAAACAAAGGGTTAAAGTTTGTTACCACAAAGGCGTGGCTGTTGTGTGTAATAGGCTTTATTTTTTTGTTCAATGAGGAGGAATGAATTATGACAGAAGAGATTTTCGAGGCCGTTAACGGTCAGGTGTTCGGTGTCTGGTTTTTAATCGGTGCCGCACTGGTATTCTGGATGCAGGCAGGTTTTGCCATGGTGGAAGCCGGATTTACCAGAGCCAAAAACGCAGGTAACATTATTATGAAAAACCTGATGGATTTCTGTATCGGTACAGTAACATTCATCTTAATCGGTTTTAGCTTGTTGTTGGGAGAAGATTTGATGGGCTTTATCGGTAAACCCGGATTTGATATCTTCACAAACTATGCAAATTTCGATTGGTCTAACTTCGTATTTAACTTAGTGTTCTGTGCAACCACAGCAACCATCGTTTCCGGAGCAATGGCTGAAAGAACCAAATTCTTATCTTATTGTGTATACTCCGGTGTTATTTCCGCTTTGATTTATCCGATTGAAGCACACTGGATCTGGGGCGGCGGCTGGTTAGCTCAGTTAGGCTTCCATGATTTTGCCGGTTCTTGTGCCATCCATATGGTTGGTGGTCTTGCTGCTTTAGTTGGTGCAGCAATTCTTGGACCCCGTATTGGTAAATTCCAGAAAGATAAAGATGGTAAAGTTATTAAAGTAAATGCTTTCCCCGGTCACAACTTACCGATTGGTGCACTTGGTGTATTCATCCTTTGGTTAGGTTGGTATGGATTTAATGGTGCCGCAGCAACAAGTCTGGAACAGCTTGGATCTATCTTTGTTACAACAACAATTGCACCTGCAATTGCAACTGTAACATGTATGGTTTTCACATGGATTAAATATGGCAAACCCGATGTTTCCATGTGCTTAAATGCATCTTTGGCAGGTTTGGTAGCAATTACCGCTCCTTGTGATGTTACAGATGGTATTGGTGCAATTGCAATCGGTTTTGTTGCCGGATTACTGGTTTGCTTCGGTGTATGGCTGTTAGATTACAAATTACATATTGATGATCCTGTTGGTGCTGTTGCTGTTCACTGCATGAATGGTATCTGGGGTACTTTAGCAGTTGGTTTATTTGCAACCAATTCTGCTCCCGGCTACAGCATTGCCAATGCAGACGGAAAAGAATTAGTTGGTCTGTTCTACGGCGGCGGATTTGAATTATTGGGATTACAGTTCATCGGATTTATTTCCGTTGCAGCATGGGCAGTTATTACCATGATAATCGTATTCCTGGTTATCAAAGCAATTTTTGGATTAAGAGTTTCCGAAGAAGAAGAAATCATTGGTTTGGATGCAAAAGAACATGGTTTACCGAGTGCATATGCAGGCTTCTCTATCATGGATATTTCAAATACCATGACAATGGAAGTAAATGCCAATACCAATCTTGGTACAGATGATTACGACGAAGCTTCTGAAGCAGCTAAGAATGCAGCAGTTTCTGTTGCAAAAGCTCCTGATTTGGTACCTGCTTCCGGAATTTATAAAGTCGTTATTGTTGCCAAACTGTCAAGATATGAAGCTGTTAAGAAAGCAATGAACGATCTTGGTGTAACCGGCATGACGGTAACACAGGTTATGGGTTGTGGTATCCAGAAAGGTGCCGGCGAGAAATACCGTGGTGTTGAAGTGGATGCAACCTTACTTCCCAAGGTAAAAATCGAAGTAGTTGTCAGTGCTATTCCTGTTGATGATGTCATCGCAGCTGCGAAAAAAGCACTCTATACAGGACATATCGGAGATGGCAAAATCTTCGTATACAATGTTGATAAAGTAGTTAAAATCCGTACAGGAGAAGAAAACTTTGCAGCATTACAGGACGTTGAATAAACATGCGTTTATCTAATCCCTTAGTTTAACATATACAGGGCGGGCTTCGGATGCTTCCACCATCCGGGGCTTGTTCTGTTTTTTATTGTTGTCGGGCGCTTTGCCCTTGTCGGGATGCGAAACGGAGTGGGACGGGCTTGGACGATATCTGCCGAAGTATGGACTACTTGGCAAGTTTTTCGTGCAATTCTTAGAGGCAAAAAATACAAAAACTAATGCCGGATTTCACCGTTCAAAGACCTTTAGGTCTGCGTTTGAAATCCGGCATTTAATCGGTACTTTGTATTTTTTGCCTCTTAGAAGTGCTAGAAAAATTTGTGCAGTCCGAACTCGGCAGATATCGTCCAAGCCCGTCCCACTCCGTTTCGCATCCCGACAAGGGCAAAGCGCCCGACGGGTGTAAAAAGGGATTACATTTTCTCGGGTTCGGGATAGTCGATGCCAAAGGTGTCGACTGTCATGGCTTTGATTTTCTGGTCCTCGAGAGGGCGGTCAGAATAATCGGTGGGTGTTTCGGCAATTTTATTTACAACATCCATGCCTTCTGTAATTTTGCCAAATGCAGCATATGCTCCGTCTAAGTGTGGAGATGTTTTGTGCATAATGAAGAACTGGCTGCCGGCAGAATTAGGCATCATGGATCTTGCCATGGATAAAACACCTTCTGTATGTTTTAAGTCATTTTTGAAACCGTTTTGTGAAAATTCACCTTTGATGGAATAGCCGGGGCCACCCATTCCGGTTCCTTCGGGGCATCCGCCCTGAATCATAAAACCACGGATAACTCTGTGGAAAATGAGACCGTCATAATAACCTTTTTTAATTAAACTGATAAAGTTGTTTACGGAAATCGGTGCAATTTCAGGATATAATTCTGCCTTCATAACATCGCCGTTTTCCATGGTAATGGTAACAATCGGATTTTGTGCCATTTTTATACCTCCTGTTTGTTTCTTTTGCCGGAATCATATATAATGTTACTATGTCCGGAAGTCTATCTTATTCTAGCGAAAAAATGACCGGATGTAAAGAAACAGCCCGGAGATAAATCGTAAATGTCAGAAAGTAAAGCAGAAATACGATTACAAGAGCGTTTTGAAGCGCAGTCAGACAAACAATCGGAAACGAAATCAAGAAAACCATCGGAAGTGCAATCAGACAAACAATCAAAAGAGCAATCTGCATTACAATTTGATGATCATTTAGTAGTACAATCCAATGATGAGACAGGAAAAAGTTATGAGGTTTGTATTTCGTGTATCATGATCGTTTTTTCAACAATGGTTTCTACTGAACAAAAGAATAGGCTGAAGGAAAATCTTTCGGGAATAGAGACAGTTAAAATACATGAATTGCCTGAAGCTTTTTTGCAGCGAACAAATATTGATTTGATGGAGATTGATTTTCAACTTCATGAAAAACAACCGGATCCTTTGTGTAATGATGACGATGCCACAATGAAAACGCTTTTTTGCATTACCGACATTCCGGATGTATGCAGATTGGCTCAGGAAAAAGGAATTCCTTCTTTATTATATTTACATGATGGAAATAAAGAGGAGTCCATGTCTCAAATTCCATATGCAATCACAGATTTTGAAGGCATAGATTATGCGTACCTTTGCAATGTCTATAAGCGCTTTTATCATATTCCATGGACCATACTGGAGACAAGACGCTGTGTTTTGCGCGAAATGACGGAGGATGATTTGGATGCTTTATATGAGGTGTATCGGGACCCGGAAGTAAGCAAATATACCGAAAATCTGTATGAAGACCGGGAAAAAGAGAGGACTTATATCCGTGATTATATTGAACAGGTATACCGTTTTTGCGGATTGGGAATTTGGGTTATTGTATTAAAAGAGACCAATACCATCATCGGAAGGGCCGGTCTGGCATGGCGGGATGGTTATGATACGCCGGAGATCGGATTTGTGATTGCCAAGGATTACCAGAGGCAGGGATATGCATTTGAGGTCTGCGCTTCTATTCTTCATTATTGCAAAGAGATGGACTTAAGGTCGATTCGCGTTTTATATCAAAAAGAAAATATTGCATCGGATAGGCTTTGCGAAAAACTGGGTTTTGAAGTAAAAAGAGAATTTGAAGCAGATGGAAAGCGGATGATTGATGCAGTGTTAGAAATTGTTTAAATACCGAAAATATGAAAGAACTTTATTCCGATAACAATATCGATTAAAATACAGTATTATGCATTGACTGAAATGCTGATTGAAGCGCTGGCTTAAAAATATAATATTGAAAAATGATTGACTGTACCTATGGAAAGGATACGATTGTGAAAACCGATTCGAACAATTCCAAAAAGAAATTTTATACCGTTACGCCTGTCTTGTTATTGGCATTGATGATTGCCATCAGCTTTCTGGGAGTCTATATTTTCCGTGTGCAATATGATAAAAACAATCTGCAGGAAGAAATAGAGGAATACAGAAAATATGATAAATATTATGCCATGATTACAAGCAATGACCGTGCGGATTTCTGGCAATCCATTTACAATGGAGCAAAAGCAGAAGGGGAAAACTCAGATGCCTTTGTGGAACTTTTTGCAGGAAATATCGGAACAGGATACAGTATGGATCAACGTTTGGAGATTGCCATTGCATCGGATGTGGATGGAATTATTCTGGAGGGAGAAGATGATATTGTATTAAAAAGAAGCATGGAAAAAGCAATCGAAAACGGAATTCCGGTTGTAACGGTTTCACAGGATATTTCCGACAGTGACAGGATCAGTTATGTCGGAATCAGCCGCTATAGTCTGGGTCAGACCTATGGAAGAGAAACGGTAAAACTGGTTGGTCATATGCTTGCGGAAAATGAAGCTTTGTATAATGGAAATACGCCCGTTTCGGTACTGGTATTGATTGGAAAGGAATCGGATAACACCGGACAAAATCTTTTGCTGACAGGAATTAAGGAAGAAATAGCAAAAAACAGTTCCATGGTTAATCGCGTGACAGTAAGTACCTATGTTGTGGATGATTCCGGTGATTTTACGGCAGAGGAATCGATTCGGGATATTTTTATCGGACAGAAAGAGGTTCCGGATATTTTAATCTGCCTGAATGAAATTCATACCAATTGTGCCTATCAGGCAGTCATTGATTATAACCGGGTAGGAAAAACCAATATTATCGGATATTACGATTCGGATACCATCTTAAATGCCGTGCAGAAAGAGATTATCTTTTCTACGATTTCAATGGATACGGCACAAATGGGAAAATATTGCGTGAATGCTCTGAATGACTATCTGGATGAAGGCTATGTCAGCGATTATTATACAGTAGATACGTATGTGGTGGGCCAGGATAACATCGATGAATATCTGGAAGGAGAAGAGTGATGAAAATTCGGGATAAAGTCAACAATCTTTCCATTCAGAAAAAACTGGTCGGAGTCTATTTTTTAACGACCTTGCTGGTGCTTGCAGTCAATTTGTTTATGTATATCAATATCAATGTCATGATGCACCGTCTGGATCAGATTTATACCAGTAATATTAATCTGAATCAACTTTCCGATTTACTGGATCAGGTTCAAAGTGACATGAACAGTTATCTGAATACCAAAACGACCGATTCGATGGATGCTTATTATAAATCTTATCAGGAATATAGCGCACATCTGGAAAATTTATCGGATCAGGTTACAGGTAGTGAAGTGCAGCGTATGGAGAGAAACATCCGTAATATGTCGGAAGAATATCTTAGTTACACGGAGCTGGCCATTGAGGCGAAGCGCGGAAGAAATGTTGAAAAATACAGATACTATAATGAAGAAGCGGCTACGATTTATGCATACTTAAAGTCCTATATCGGAAGCCTCAATATGTCTCAGTTTAAATATAATACGACGAATTATACGGCTTTGTCGAAGGCGCTTCGCTATGTGGAAGTTGTCAACATGATTGTTTTTATCTTCGTCGCTTTCGCAAATGTTTTTTTGGTTTTAATGGTAATTCGTGATATTACCAGACCGTTGACGGCACTGTCACAAGTGGCCGATGAAGTTGCTGCCGGCAATCTGGATGTCGATATGCTGGAGGTTTCTTCCAAAGATGAAATCGGAGTCGTAAGTAATGCTTTTAACCAGATGATTGTCAGTATCCGGAATTACATCAGTAGGCTTCGTACCAGTATGGACAATGAGCGTGCATTAAAAGAAAAAGAATTAAAAATGGAAACGCATTTAAAAGATGCGCAGTTGAAATACTTACAGGCCCAGATTAATCCCCATTTCTTATTTAATACATTAAATGCCGGTGCCCAGCTTGCTATGATGGAAGCTGCGGACAAAACCTATGAATATGTCCAGAATGTGGCTCAGTTTTTCCGATATAATATTAAAAAAGATCATGATACGGTTTCTTTAAAGGAAGAACTGGAATTGATAGATACCTATATTTATATTTTAAACGTACGGTTTTCCGGTGAGATTCAGTATGAAAAAGATATTGATGAAAAACTGACCGGCCTGATGATTCCAAGTATGATTTTGCAGCCTGTAATTGAAAACAGTGTCAATTACGGGATCAGAGGGATTTCGTGGCAAGGTGTCATTCGTGTGGAATTATACGAAGATACGGAAGCAGGTGTTGCCCGTCTGGTGATGGAAGATAATGGGATCGGCATTTCAAAAGAAACGATTGAAAAGATTATGTCGGATCAGTCTTTTGAAAACCATCTGGATGAAAATTCCAACGGAATCGGATTACAGAATGTAATCAGCAGATTACGGCTTTTTTATGACAGAGATGATATATTTGAGATCGTTTCGCTGGGAAAAAATCAGGGAACGCGTGTGATTATTTCCATTCCCATTCCGAAAGAAAAGGAGGAGAGCCATGTATAAGATTATGTTGGCGGATGATGAAGGAATTGTTATAGATTCACTTCGTTTTATCATAGAAAAAGAATTTGGGGATACATGCCAGATTGAATCGGCAAAAACCGGAAGAAATGTGATTGAGCTTGCTGAACATTTCAGACCGGATATTGCATTTATGGATATTCAGATGCCCGGGATTAACGGAATTGAAGCTATGAAGGAAATCAGGCGCAATAATTCCAATACCATTTTTGTTGTTATGAGTGCATATGATAAATTTGATTATGCAAAAGAAGCGATTAATCTCGGGGTTTTGGAATATCTCAATAAACCGGTGGAAAAGAGTAAAATCATCGATGTTTTAAAGCGGGCCATGTCCATGATTGATAAGGACCGTGAAAAAAGAAGTGAGGAACTGATGATCCGGGAAAAGATGGAGACCGTCGTTCCCATTATCGAAAATGGTCTGATTTATAATCTTCTGTTTCAGGAATACTTTGAAGAAGATGTTGAAAATTTTAAAGCCTTGTTGGAATTAAAAGCGGATTATTGTTATATGGGAGCTTTGGTTTTTGGTGAAAATCAGGAAGGCAATCATATGACCAACGTCATAGGCACATCCGTACGTGTTCAGAATCATTATCATGAGGTGCGTGAAATTGTAAAAGGATATTTTCCATGTATTATCGGCTCTGTTATGGCAAATAAAATTGCTGTCCTGATACCATCCGAAAAAGCGACCTTGGATTATAATGAGCGTATTAAACTGATCGATAAAGCCAGAGAACTGGTGCGGAAACTGCGGAAACGAACCGATGTTTCGTTCCGCATGGGTTTTGGCTCCATCGGAAAGCTTCGGGATTCCATGAAGTCTTATAATGAAGCACTGCGTGCCCTGATTCAGACAGATGGCAGCGTGGCACATGTGGATGATATCCCAATTACTTGTGATTATGAGGAAAACTATCCGGTTGAAACGGAGCATGAAATCTTTGAGGAAACCAGAAAAGGTAATGTGGACAGACAACATACTGCGGTTAACCGTTATTTTGACTGGATGATTGAAAATTACGGTGATTGTGATTATGATATCAAACTGAAAGTGTTGGAATTTGTGTTGAGAGCGGAGACCATCAGCTACAATGCCACCGGCAGAACCTATCGCTTCCGGTCGAGACAGGATTATCTTCCTACGATTATGGAAATGACAGATTCGGAAATGCTACGGGGGTGGTTTATTGATAAAATGGGGCAGGCAGTACGGGAAGTGGCAAACAATATGGAAATGCAGTCCGGAGGCATTATCAATCAGGCAAAAGCATATATTCAGGCAAATTTCCAAAAAGAAATTTCTCTTGACGATGTATCCAGAGCTGTTGATATCAGTCCCTATTATTTCAGCAAAATATTTAAAGAAGAAACTGGGGAAAACTTTATCGAATTTCTGACTTCCATCCGTATGGAAAAAGCCAAAGAATTATTGTCCGGGTCGGGTTTATCCATGAAAGAAATCTGTGCGCAGGTAGGATATGCCGATCCTAACTATTTCAGCCGGACATTTAAAAAGAATGTCGGATTGACACCGACAGAGTATAAGGAGAGCCAGAATGGTTAAAACCAAAATAAGTAGAAATCTTATTAAAAGGATTTTTTGTATTATCATAACAGTTATCATGATATGTCTGCTTTCCGGCTGTGAAAAGCAACCGGAAACGGAAGAGGTAGAAGAAGAACAGGAAGATAAAATTCAGATCGGTTTTAGTTTTGATTCTTTTCTGATTGAGCGTTGGGAAAGAGACCGGGATATTTTTGTGACAACAGCAAAGGAACTGGGTGCGGAGGTCAATGTACAAAATGCCAACGGCGATGTGAATCAGCAAATTGCCCAGATTGAGTACCTGATTGATAAAAAAATGGATGCCATTCTGATTGTGGGAGTTGATTCGGATGGTTTATCAGAGGTTGTGAAAAAGGCAAAAGATGAAGGCATTGTCGTCATTGCTTATGACCGTATGATTTACAATGCAAATGTGGATTTATATATTTCTTTTGACAACGAAGCGGTTGGCCGCATGATGGGAGAAGAACTGGTAAAAGCCGGTGTAAAGGACGGAAAGGTTTTGATCCTTGGCGGTCCCACGACTGACAATAACGTTTCCATGGTAAATGCCGGATTTACAAAAGTCATGCAGGAAAACAATAATGAGATTGTAGATGTGATGCATGCAGATAACTGGAAGCCGGAATATGCATCCGATTATATATATGAGCATGCCGATATTTTGGATGAAATTGATGCCATTATGTGTGGCAATGACAGTCTGGCTGCACATACGGTCCGTGTACTGGCAGAAAAGAGAAAAGCCGGAGAAATTCTCGTTACCGGACAGGATGCGGAATTAGAAGCCTGCCAGCGCATAGTAGAAGGAACGCAGCTCATGACCGTATATAAGCCTGTCGAAATACAGGCAAAGACCGCTGCGGAATGCACCATGGAATTGATTGCAGGGAAAACACCGAAGAAAATCAATGTCTACATGGCCGATGGAAAATATGTTGTTCCCGGAATTGTCTTTGAGCCGGTTGCTGTAAATGCATCCAACATGGACAGGATCATCATTGACAGTGGCTTCCATTTGCGGGAGGATGTTTATTTAAATGTAGGAAATACTCAATAAAGACGGAAGTATATATGGACAAAATATAGTAGGTTATATTTCCGCAGCACAATATAGAGATACGGGATGCAGGATTACAAGGAAGGGCATATGCTAGCAAAAAATTGTCTTTTTAAACAGGAAACAGACAAGAAAATGCTAGACACGCTCTTTTTGCTCGTGCACGCTCATAAAAATTTACAGAAATTCGCAAACATTTACTATTTGCCTTGTGCTATATTGATAAATGTAACAAGGAAGCAGATCGTTTCCTTTGGTTGAAAAGTATATATTTAAAAAGGGAGGAATTTCAGAAATGAAAAAGAAATTACTTAGCGCAGTATTGAGCGTTGCTGTAGTTGCATCTTTATTAGTTGGATGTGGTTCAGACGCTGGAACAACTTCAAGTGAGGGAGCATCAGCAGGCGGCACAAAAGTCGGTGTATCAATGCCTACAAAAGATTTACAGAGATGGAATCAGGATGGTTCTAACATGGAAGCTGAGTTAAAAGCAGCAGGTTACGAAGTTGACCTTCAGTATGCTTCTAACGATGTTCAGACACAGGTTTCACAGATTGAAAATATGATTTCAAGCGGTGCAGATGTATTAGTTATCGCAGCAATCGAAGGCTCATCTCTTGGTGAAGCTCTTGATATGGCTAAAGATGCCAATATCCCTGTAATTGCATATGACCGTTTATTAATGAACTCAGATGCAGTTTCTTATTACGCAACATTCGATAACTACATGGTAGGTACCGTTCAGGGCCAGTACGTAGTAGATACATTGGATCTTGACAATGCAGCAGGTCCTTTCAATCTTGAAATCACAGCTGGTGACCCCGGTGATAACAATGCAGGTTACTTCTTCAATGGTGCTTATGATGTATTAAAACCTTACATCGAATCAGGCAAATTAAACGTTGTTTCAGGTCAGCAGACATTTGATGAGTGCGCAACTCCTACATGGGCAACAGAAGTATCTCAGAAAAGAGCAGAGGATATCTTATCTTCATATTATTCAGATGGTACAAACGTAGATGTTTGGTTGTGCTCAAATGACTCTACTGCGCTTGGTGTAGAAAATGCTTTAGCAGCAAACTACAACGGAAATTACCCGATTATTACCGGTCAGGACTGCGATATTGAAAATACAAAGAACATGATTGCCGGAAAACAGTCTATGTCAGTATTTAAAGATACTCGTACACTTGCAAGCCAGGTAGTTAAGATGGTAGGTCAGATCTTAAAAGGCGAAGAAGTTGATGTTAACGATACAACAACATATGACAATGGTACAGGAGTTATTCCTTCATACCTTTGCCAGCCTGTATTCGCAGATGTAAACAACTACAAAGAATTATTAATTGACTCCGGATACTACACAGAAGATCAGTTAAAGTAATATCAAAGTTTGATATTCAAAATGTTTATAGCAGGCGGGTAATAACCCGCCTGTTTATTCTAGTAAATATATAAAAAGAGACTATGAGAAGATTCTTTGAATTGGAGGGATAAGTTTGGCAAATATATTACTTGAAATGAAAAACATTACCAAAACCTTCCCCGGTGTTAAAGCTTTAGACAATGTAAATTTGCAGGTTGAAGAGGGAGAAATCCACGCACTGGTTGGAGAAAATGGTGCGGGTAAATCTACGCTCATGAATGTACTGAGTGGTATTTATCCTTATGGAAGTTATGATGGCGATATTATCTACAACGGAGAAGTCTGCCAGTTCCATAACATTAAAGATTCGGAAGGAAAAGGAATTGTCATTATTCATCAGGAATTAGCTCTTGTTCCACAGATGTCCATCGGTGAAAATATGTTCCTCGGTAACGAAAGAGGAAGAAAAAATGCGATTAACTGGAACGAAACCTATGGTGAAGCTGACAAATATCTGAAAATGGTTGGTTTGTCCGAATCTTCACGTACACTCATAAAGGAGATTGGTACCGGTAAGCAACAGCTTGTGGAAATTGCCAAAGCGCTTGCCAAAAATGCCAAGCTGTTGATTTTGGATGAGCCTACATCATCTTTAAATGAAACAGATTCCAAAGCTCTGTTGGATTTGATGTTAGAGTTTAAAAAACAGGGCATGACGATGATTATTATCACTCATAAATTAAATGAGGTTGTATATGTAGCAGATAAGATTACGGTTGTCCGGGACGGTTCTACGATTGAAACCATGAACTGTCATGAAATGGAAATCAATGAAGACCGTATTATCAAAGGAATGGTTGGCCGTGAGATTACCGATCGTTTCCCGAAACGTCACGATGTAAAAATCGGTGACATCAATATGGAAGTAAAGAATTGGACGGTGCATCATCCGTTATATCCCGAACGAATTGTTGTGGATAACGTACATATGAATGTCAGAAAAGGTGAAGTTGTCGGTATCTACGGATTGATGGGAGCAGGTCGTACCGAGCTTGCAATGAGTATTTTTGGACGTTCCTATGGAACCAATATCTCAGGCACTCTGACAATTAATGGTAAGGAAGTTGTATTGAAAAATCCTCGACAGGCAATTAACGCAAAACTTGCCTATGTTACAGAGGATAGAAAAGGCAACGGTCTGGTTTTATCCAATCCAATTCGTGTCAATACTTCTCTTGCCAATATGGCAGGAGTCAGCAACCGCAATGTCATTGATATTGATAAAGAATATCAGGTGGCTGTGGAATATAAAGATAAATTAAAGACCAAAACTCCTTCCGTTGAACAGAATGTCGGAAACTTATCCGGTGGTAACCAGCAGAAGGTATTGCTAGCAAAATGGATGTTTACAGATCCGGATGTCTTGATTTTGGATGAACCCACAAGAGGTATTGACGTAGGTGCCAAATATGAAATCTACTGTATCATTAATGATTTGGTAGCGGCAGGAAAATCAGTAATCATGATTTCCTCCGAATTGCCGGAAGTTATCGGTATGAGTGATCGTATCTATATCATGAATGAAGCAAAAATTGTTGGTGAAATGGATGCCAGTGAGGCAACTCAGGTTAATATCATGGCAAGCATTTTACAATCAGGAAGGAGCGAATAGAAATGAGTGGAATAAAAATTACAGATATTCTAAAAAAATACACAATGGTAATTGCCCTTGTTTTAGTAGTAGCTTTCTTCTATTGGAAAACGGGCGGCAAAATTTTGTATCCGCAGAATATTAATAACTTGATTTCCCAGAATGCATATGTATTCGTATTAGCTGCAGGTATGCTGTTATGTATTTTGACCGGTGGTAATATCGATTTGGCGTGTGGATCCGTTGTCTGCTTTATCGGTGGTATCGGTGCTGTTATTATGGCAAACAATGTCAATGTCTGGGTTGCAGTCATTGTGATGTTGGTCGGAGGACTTTTAGTTGGTGTTTGGCAGGGCTTTTGGATTGCCTATATCAAGGTGCCGCCATTCATTGCGACATTGGCCGGTATGTATGCGTTCAGAGGCTTGTCAAATGTTGTATTACAGGGCTTGACAGTTGGTATCAGTAATACCACATTTTTGAATGTATTTGGAGGTGGAGCCGATTGTTATGTACCTGACTTATTCGGAAATGGTTCTCTTAATCTTACCTGTCTTTTGGTTGGTATTATTATTGCTGTTATTTATGTGGCATTTGTGTTAAAAAACAGAATCAGTGCAAAAACCAAAGACTATGAAGTTCCGCCGTTGGCAACAGAAATTATTAAAATGTTTATTATCTGTGCGGTTGTTATCTGGATTTTCTATGAACTGGCACAGTACAAAGGAATTCCGACATCTTTAATCTGGATTGTTTTAGTTTTAGTAACTTACGGATATGTTACTTCTAAAACAAGAATGGGACGTTACCTTTACGCAGTTGGTGGTAATGAAAAGGCAACAAAGCTTTCCGGTATTGATCCCAGAAAAGTATACTTCTTTGCTTATATCAATATGGGACTGATGTCAGGTCTGGCAGGTATCCTGACCGTTGCAAGAGCTTGCGGCGCACAGCCGACATTCGGTCAGGGCTATGAAATGGATGCCATTGCAGCCTGCTTCGTAGGTGGCGCATCTGCATACGGCGGCGAAGGAAATATCTTCGGTGTTGTAATCGGTGCAACTTTGATGGGTGTTATCAACATGGGCATGAGTATCATGGGTGTTGAAGCTAACTATCAAAAGGTAGTAAAAGGTCTTGTATTGTTGATCGCAATCATCTTTGACGTAATGTCCAAGAAGAAGAAATAAGGAGGAGGATGAATCATGAAAAATGCAGTAGCAGTATTAAGAAAAAATACGATGTTAATTGTCCTTGTTCTTGTGTTCCTTTTCTTCACAATCATGACAAATGGACAGATGTTTGAAGCATTAAACTTCAACGCTTTGATTACACAAAATGCTTATGTTTATATATTGGCAACAGGTATGCTGATGTGTATGTTAACTGGTGGTAATATTGATTTGGCTTGTGGTTCCTTCGTTTGCTTTATCGGAGCAATGGGCGGTATCTTTATGGTAGTTAAAGGAATGAATCCATTTTTGGCAGTCGTACTTATGATGGGAATTGGTATCATATACGGTTGTGTTCTTGGTTTTTTGATTGCCTATTTAAATGTTCCGCCGTGGATTGCAACATTGGCAGGTTTTCTTGCTTTCCGTGGTCTTGGTACCGCACTGTTGAGTGCAAATAGTTCTACCGGTAGTATTGCTCCCTTCCCGAGCGGATTTTTGGATGCCTTTTCCGGAAAGATTTTCAGTTCGCCGATTGGTCAGATTAATGTTGTTTGTATTACAGTTGGTATTATAGCAAGCATTATCGTAGTTGTTCTCAATATCATGACAAGAGCAAACAAATTGAAAAAGGGTTATGAGGCAGATTCGATGACTGCTGTGATTGTAAAATCCGTTCTTTCGGTTGCGGTTATTATGCTTTTTGCTTACAAACTCGCAAAAGCAGGTGGTATTCCTACTGTTTTGGTTTGGGTGGCAGCTATCGTTCTGGTATATAGCTTTATTACTTCCAAGACAACATTGGGACGTTATTTCTATACCATTGGTGGTAATGCGGAGGCAACCAGATTGTCAGGTATTGATACCAGGAAGATCATGTTTACGGCATATTTGAATATGGCAGTTCTGACGGTTATCAGCTCTTATATTGTAATCGCAAGATTTCAGGCTGCTAACTCTACCGCAGGAACCAACTACGAAATGGATGCGATTTCAGCCTGCGTAGTCGGTGGTGTATCTGCATACGGTGGTTCCGGTTCTGTATTTGGCATGGTTGTCGGAGCAACATTAATCGGTGTTATCAACCTTGGTATGTCTTTGATGGGTATTGATGCAAACTGGCAGAAGGTTGTAAAGGGTATCGTACTTTTGGCAGCAGTTGTTTTTGAAATTTTAAATAACAAAGACAAAACCAAAGCATAATGCATAATTATATAAGCTGAATTTATTTTTTTGAATTATCTCATAGGATGAAAAGAGAAAGGTACGGTTAAACTGTTATCTTTCTCTTTTTTTATCCTTTTTCGGATTTGAGTTATGTATTCTTTGACTTGCTAACAGAGTATGGTCGCGGTATGATAATAATGATAGTGCCAAAACAAACGCCGATACTTAATTTGGTTTTGAGTATATTTCAATAAAAAGAGATAGTCGTGGTTGGAGAGAAAATATGAAAAAAATATCTTTTAAAAAAGAAGCCGGAAAACAATATGACGAAGGTGCGCGCAATCTTGCAAAGCGCAAGTGCACAATGATTTATCTGGTGGTTTTATACATTCTCTATCAGGCGTATGGGATTGTGAATTCCAAACTTATGAATGAAACGATTATGACATGGACGGGTGTGATCTTGGGTGCAGGTGTTTTGGTTGTCGGTTCTTTGGCAGTAGCTCTTTTTGCGACCATCAAAATGGGGCAGGAACTTGCAGAAAGTGAAATCACAGAAGAGATTGCTTCAACAGATGAAAATGAATATAATGAAAATGATAAAAACGAAAATGATGAAAATGACGATTAACGATAATTAACAATGATCAACGATAATCAACGATGAACAATGATGATTCATGATGAAAGAACACAATTATGCTATTTAATTCCTTAAATTATCTGATATTTTTTCCAATTGTTATATTGTTCTATTTTGCAATTCCCGCAAAGTATAAAGAAATACGAAATTTCTGGCTTTTAGTTGCCAGCTACTTTTTTTATATGAACTGGAATGCCGCATACGCATTGCTGCTTTTTGGTTCTACTTTTGTTACATATCTTGCCGGAATTCTGATTGAAAAAGCAATAGAGAAGGAGAATATTTCTTTTGCAAAATGGATACTTGGGATTAGTTTTGCGATCAATATCGGAATTCTTTTTTTCTATAAATATATCAATTTCTTTATTCTTAATATCAATAGAATATTGGGATTAAGAGGTTCCAATGAAATCGGATTATTAGATATTCTTTTGCCTGTCGGTATTTCTTTTTATATTTTCCAGGCACTCGGATATACCATGGATGTGTATCGCCAAAAGACGAAAGCGACAAAAAATCTGTTTCGATATATGCTTTTTGTATCGTTTTTTCCGCAGCTTGTTGCAGGTCCTATTGAGAGAAGTACCAATCTGTTAAAACAGTTCGATGAAGAACATCGTTTTGATACAGATCGTGTCAGAGAGGGACTTTTGACGATGCTCTGGGGACTGTTTATGAAAATCATGATTGCAGATAATCTGGCTGTATACATTGATTCGGTTTATGAAAATTATCCCGCTTTTGCCGGTATCGAAATCATTCTGGCGACCATGATGTTTGCATTCCAGATTTATTGTGATTTCGGTGGATATACCTATCTGGCAATTGGTAGTGCAAAAGTTTTGGGATTTACCCTGATGGAAAACTTCAATGCGCCCTATCAGGCAACAAGCATAAAGGATTTCTGGAGACGCTGGCACATTTCCCTGACCGGATGGTTTACAGATTATCTCTATATTCCGTTGGGTGGTAACCGTAAAGGAAAGATGCGGAAATACGTCAATACATTTATTGTATTTTTTGTTAGTGGTTTGTGGCATGGAGCGTCCTGGTCCTATGTTGTATGGGGAGTTATTAATGGTATCTATCTGATTATTCAGGATGTGACTGTTGCGGTCAGACAAAAAGTAAAGCAATATTTGCATGTCAGGGAAGATCGCTTCAGTTATCGGTTTGGTTGCGGAGTTGTGACTTTTTTCCTGGTGGATTTTTCCTGGTTGTTTTTCCGTGCTAAAAGCCTTGGTATTGCAGTTGATATGTTAAAACAGATTGTTCTTTCACTGCAGCCGGCCAAAATATTCGGACTGGCAGTGAACCGAATGGGATATAGCATGCAGCAACTGGTTGCTCTGATTTTTGCCATGTTGCTATTATTTGCTTTTGATATCCTAAAGAACCATATATATCTTATGTCAAAAGAAGATGTACAAAACCGGAGCGGAAGTCGCGCCAGACAGGCCGGACGGCCCGCAAACGTATTTCAGATTGTACTATCCCAGGGAATGTGGTTTCGTTGGCTTGTCTATCTGGGATTGTTGTTTGTGATACTGGTATATGGTGCTTACGGACTTGAATATACGCAGACGGAATTCATTTATTTCCAGTTCTAGTAAGTGCTTGGCAAAAGCCGGAAATGAGGAAATGATTATTTTATGAAAAAGAAACTGGTTTTCTTTGTGAAATGTCTGATAATGCTTGCGCTAATCCTGATATTCTGTTTTAAAATTGTGATGCCGCAGTATTTGTTAAATTATCAGGCTGCTTTGATTGATAAAAATGAACGGTTATGTTCCATAGATGAAGCAAAAATTGTTCTGGTCGGCAACTCCAATTGGGCCTTTGGCGTGGATTCCGAAATGCTGCAGGAAGCTATGCATATGCCGGTTGTCAACATGGGGATGCATGGTGGAATTGGGAATCCGTTTAATGAGCAGGCTGCGGTTCAGAATATTCATGAAGGAGATATTGTGATCATCAGTTACAGCAACTTTGATGATGGCGATATCATAAAAAATCCGGAGTTAGCATGGATTACTATTGAGAATCATCCGGATTTGTGGAAGTACATCCGGAAAAAAGACTGGCCTGCCATGATAAAAGCATATCCTACTTATTTAAAAGATTGTTTGGATTTGTGGAGCCAGGGGATCGGAAACATGGACAGCCAGACGGAATATAGCCGCCTGCAATTTAATGAATATGGAGACAATATATACGACAGACCGGCATTGGCTGTAACAGAAGAAGAATTGTCAGAAGTTCACATTCCGGCTATCGGGGATGCAACCATAGACCGTTTAAATGCGTTAAATCAAACATTGCAGGATAAAGGCGCCACATTACTGGTTGCACCATATCCCACGCCGATCACCGGCTATACGCCTGATGTGGAAAAATATATTGCGTTTTCCGATGAGATTGAAAGGCGTCTGGATTTTCCGTTGATTGGACGCTATGAAGATTATAGAATGGATATGAACCTGTTTTATAATACGTATCTTCACTTGAATAATGAAGGAAGAGAGATACGCACAAAGATGTTAATTGATGATTTAAATGACTATCTGTCATCAAACTAGACAAGTTAGCATATGCTGATACCAGGGTCCAAAGGTCATACTGCTCATGCTTGCATGAAGCAGTATGAGATTGGGACCCGCAAAACACAAAAAAGAAAAGGACAAGGATGAAAAATGATTGAGATTTTGAAAGCGATTTTATTTGGTATTGTTGAAGGAATTACGGAGTGGCTTCCTATCAGCAGTACCGGACATATGATTTTGTTAAATGAATTTGTGACGTTGGATGTCACACCGGAGTTTTGGTCGATGTTTGAAGTTGTCATCCAGTTGGGTGCCATCATGGCGGTTGTTGTTTTATACTGGAACAAGATTTTTCCGTTTTATCTTGGAAAAAAGGCAGAAGAACATCATGGTTATGTCAGAAAAAATGTTTTTATTTTATGGTTTAAAATATTAACGGCATGCATTCCGGCTGCAATTGTCGGCTTGCTATTTGATGATCTGATCGATCAGTATTTGTATAATCCGTGGGTTGTTGCGATTATGCTGATTTTATTCGGTGTTTTGTTTATTATCATTGAAAACGTGAACCGTAATAAAAAAACGAGTATCACCAAGTTGAAAAATCTGACTTATAAAACTGCATTTATTATTGGAATGTTTCAGTTGATTGCAGCAATCTTTCCGGGAACATCCAGATCCGGTGCCACAATCGTAGGCGCTTTGTTAATCGGAGTATCCAGAACAGTAGCTGCCGAATTCACATTCTTTTTAGCAATTCCGGTTATGTTTGGTGCCAGTCTGTTAAAGATTGTCAAATTCGGATTTCATTTTACGGGAATGGAAATCGCTATTTTATTGACCGGCATGATAGTTGCATTTGTGGTATCCGTTTTTGTTATCCGCTTCTTAATGGATTATATCAAAAAGCATGATTTCAAAGTATTTGGCTGGTATCGGATTGTTCTCGGTGTTTTAGTCATTGCATATTTTGCAGTTAGCAACATCATGGCTGGCTGATGAAGAACCTTTTTGTCCGAGTGTTGTTTATCATTAGAATTTTGGCGGATTATCAGACAAAACCATGTTCGGATAATTTGACATGCTTATTGTTTTAGGTTAAACTTGTTGTTATAGAAAAGTACATAAACTTTTTCATAAAAGAATCTTTTGTGTAATGAAGGAGGAGAGGCATATGGCAGAGACGAAAGCAAAAGCAACCGTAAAAGCGGAAACCGCAGAAAGTGTAGTGGCAAAAGAGGAAGTTAAAAAAGAAACCGTTAAGAAGGCTGCACCTGCAAAAAAGGCACCTGCGAAAAAAGCAGAAGCAAAAGCTGTTGTACATTTACAGTTTGACGGAAAATCATATACCAATGATGATTTGATTAAAATCGCAAAAGACGTATGGAAATATGATTTGGGAAATAAACCGGCAGATTTCAAGAGTGTTGAGTTATATGTTAAGCCGGAAGACAGCCGCGCATATTATGTAGTAAACGGAGAAATTACCGGAAGTTTTGCTATCTAATCAAAAATACGACAGAAGCTACCGCAGGATAAGAAATTATCCTGCGGTTTTTTCTTTTCCGGATTTGTGTTTCTGGGTTTATTAATAAAAATGCGAATATATGGTTCTTTGGACCTCAGTTGCAGACTTTATTCTCTGCCTACGTTTCTCACTTTTTATTATTCGCAACTTTGGGGACATAGCCACTCATCCTAACAGAAATTATATATCTTTGCCCGCGAAATTTGGCGAGGTTTCCTGGCATTTCTTAGCGGCATAAGCGAACAAAAAATAATGCCCGGTTTCAACTGTTTGAAGACGAAGTCTGAGTTTTGAAACCGGGCATTTAATATATACTTTGTGAGCATGCCGCTTAGAAATGCCGGAAACCGAAGTATGCAGCGGCAAAGATATATATTTCTGTAAGGGCGACTGCCATCCCGCAAAGATTGCGAACTTTGTGAGAAACGCGGCAGGGCGTCTGCAAAATCGGTCTGCAAGAACCATATATTCGCATTTTATAATAATCTATATCAGGAACACAAATCCGAAAGAGGATTTTATAATTTCTTAATAAAAAATACGCAAAATATCTGTTGACAATAAAAGTGTGTGGTGCTAAGTTAGAATACAGAAAAGATATTAGCACTCTAACTCGATGAGTGCTAACAACAAATGAAAGGCGACCATGGAAGGAAGTGATGGAGTGGAACTTGATGAAAGAAAGATGAAGATCCTGCAGGCGATCATCAAAACGTATTTAGAAACCGGAGAACCGGTTGGTAGTCGTACCATTTCCAAATACACCGATTTAAATCTCAGTTCTGCAACCATCCGCAATGAGATGGCAGATTTGGAAGAGATGGGCTACATCATACAGCCACATACTTCCGCAGGACGTATTCCTTCCGATAAAGGATATCGTTTATATGTAGATACTATGATGAGCGATATGGAAGCCCGGATTTCGGCTCGCGACAAAGAAGTGGAAGAGCTAAAGGAGCTGTTAGTTGAAAAAGAAGAAAAGATGGACCACATGTTAAAGCAGGTTGCCAGAACACTTGCGGTCAACACCAATTATGCGACTATGATTTCGGCTCCGAGCTGCAGCGGCAATAAGTTGAAATTTATTCAGCTCTCCCGTGTGGATGCCAGACAACTGGTTGCGGTGGTGGTATTAAATGGAAACATCATCAAAAACAATATTTTAAACGTTTCCGAGGAAATGGATGATGAGACACTCTTGAAGCTGAATATACTGTTGAATACGCATTTAAACGGTCTTCCGATTGAAGAAATCAATCTGGGACTGATTGCAAGATTAAAACAGCAGGCGGGGATCCACAGTGATATTGTGGGAGATGTGATTGATGCTGTAGCCGATTCCATTAAATCTGATGACGATTTGCAGATATATACATCCGGAACAAACAATATTTTTAAATATCCGGAATTGGCAGATCAGGAAAGAGCCAGTGAAATTATCAATACATTTGAAGAAAAACAACTGCTCTCAACATTGGTGCAGGATACTTTATCAAAAGAAGAAAAAAGCGGAATCCAGATTTATATCGGCGATGAAAATCAGGTAGAAGCCATGAAGGACTGTAGTGTGGTGACGGCCACCTATGAGCTTGGTGAAGGAATGAAAGGTACCATCGGTATTATCGGACCAAAGCGAATGGATTACGAAAAAGTTGTGGATACCATGCATACTTTGATGAGCCAGATGGAAGAATTATACGGAAAAAACAGAAAGGATATGTAGTATAGATATGGCAGAAGATATGAAAAAAGAAGTGGATGAAGAGCTGGCGGAAGGTGCAGCAAATGTGGATGCAGAAGCGACCGCAGAAGAAAATGCTGGCGCAGAAGCGACAAAAGCGGATGATGTGACAGCCGAAAATCCTTGCCGGGCAGAAACAGAAGAGCCTGCTTCATCGGATGCAGACAATAAAGATGCTCAGACAGATGAAGGTGCTACAGATAAGGATGGAAAAAAATTCTTCGGCAAAAAGGATAAGAAAAAAGATAAAGCCCAGGAAAAAATCGAAGAACTGGAAGACAAGGTAAAAAGACAACTTGCCGAATTCGAAAATTTCCGTAACCGGAGTGAAAAAGAAAAAACGGCAATGTTTGAAACCGGTGCTAAAAGCGTCATTGAAAAAATCCTTCCGGTCATTGACAACTTTGAAAGAGGTCTCGCCATGATCCCGGAAGAAGATAAAGATACACCGGTTGCAGATGGCATGAATAAGATTTATAAGCAACTTGTGACAGAGCTTGAAGCACTTGGCGTAAAACCGATTGAAGCTGTTGGTCTTGAATTTGACCCCAATCTTCATAATGCGGTAATGCAGGTTGAATCAGAAGAATACGAATCGGGTGTCATTGCACAGGAACTGCAAAAAGGTTATACCTATCGTGATACGGTGGTAAGACACAGCATGGTAGCTGTAGTACAGTAGACGCATGATGAGATAAATGAAAAATACATTTATGAAATGATAAAAATATCACATAAAACCATCACATAAAATAATCACATAAAACAAAGTAATCATAGGGAGCAATCCTTTTGAAAATAAAAAGTAAACAATAATTATATAAATCGGGTAAACCCAGGAGGTAAAAATTATGAGTAAAATTATTGGTATTGACTTAGGAACCACAAACAGCTGTGTAGCTGTAATGGAAGGTGGTAAACCCACTGTTATCGCAAATCAGGAAGGAGCACGTACAACACCTTCCGTTGTAGCATTTACAAAAACAGGTGAAAGACTGGTCGGTGAACCTGCAAAACGTCAGGCGGTTACCAATGCAGATAAAACGATTTCTTCCATTAAGAGAGATATGGGTACAGATAACGGACGTACCATTGATGGAAAGAAATATTCTCCTCAGCAGATTTCTGCTATGATTTTACAGAAATTAAAAGCAGATGCAGAAAACTATCTGGGCGAAAAAGTAACAGAAGCTGTTATTACCGTTCCTGCTTACTTTAACGATGCTCAGCGTCAGGCTACCAAGGATGCCGGCAAGATTGCAGGTCTGGAAGTAAAACGTATTATCAACGAGCCTACAGCAGCAGCTTTGGCTTATGGTCTTGATAATGAAAAAGAACAGAAAATCATGGTTTATGACTTAGGTGGTGGTACCTTTGATGTTTCCATTATCGAAATTGGTGACGGTGTCATCGAAGTATTGGCAACAAATGGTGATACTTTCTTAGGTGGTGATGACTTCGATCAGAAGATTATTGACTGGATGCTTGCAGAGTTCAAAAAGGCAGAAGGCGTTGATTTATCAACTGATAAAATGGCACTTCAGAGATTAAAAGAAGCTGCAGAGAAAGCGAAAAAAGAGTTATCATCTGCTACCACAACAAATATCAACCTTCCTTTCATCACAGCAACAGCAGATGGACCGAAGCACTTTGATATGAACTTAACAAGAGCAAAATTTGACGAATTAACCGCTGATTTGGTAGAAAGAACAGCTATCCCTGTTCAGAATGCCATGAAAGACGCAGGTCTGACCAATGCTGATATTGCAAAAGTATTATTGGTTGGTGGTTCTACACGTATCCCTGCCGTACAGGAGAAAGTAAAACAGTTAACCGGAAAAGAGCCCAATAAATCTTTGAATCCTGATGAATGTGTTGCACTTGGTGCTTCTGTTCAGGGGGGTAAATTAGCAGGCGATGCCGGCGCAGGCGATATCTTATTATTGGATGTTACTCCTCTTTCACTTTCTATTGAAACAATGGGTGGTGTAGCTACCAAATTAATCGAGAGAAATACAACAATTCCTACTAAGAAAAGTCAGGTATTCTCTACAGCAGCAGATAATCAGACAGCTGTTGATATCAACGTATTACAGGGTGAAAGACAGTTTGCAAAGGATAACAAATCTTTGGGACAGTTCCGTCTGGATGGTATTGCACCCGCTCCGAGAGGAATTCCTCAGATCGAAGTTACTTTCGATATCGATGCAAACGGTATTGTAAATGTATCAGCTAAGGATCTTGGCACAGGTAAGGAACAGCACATTACCATTACCGCAAGTTCCAATATGTCTGATGCAGAAATCGATAAAGCGGTTAAAGAAGCTGCTGAATATGAAGCACAGGATAAGAAGAGAAAAGAAGCAATTGATACCAGAAATGAAGCTGACTCCTTTGTGTTCCAGACAGAAAAAGCATTAAATGATGTAGGAGATAAAGTATCTGACAGCGAGAAAGCTACTGTAGAAGCAGACATTCAGGCTGTAAAGGATATTTTGGAAAAGACAAAAGATCAGGAAATGACAGACAGTCAGTTGGATGAATTAAAAGCTGCCAACGAAAAACTGATGCAGTCAGCTCAGGGTGTATTCACAAAAGTTTATGAGCAGGCGCAGGCTGCCGGCGGCGCTGCAGGCGCAGGTCCTGATATGGGTGCCGGATTTAACAATGCAGCAGGTGCTGCAGATACTTCCGCTGCAGACGGAGATGTTGTAGACGGAGATTATCGTGAGGTTTAATCTATTATGGCTGAACAAAAAAGAGACTATTATGAAGTCCTCGGTGTTGACAAGAATGCTGATGACGCAGCAATTAAAAAAGCATATCGTGTTCTGGCTAAAAAATATCACCCGGATATGAATCCGGGTGATGCAGAAGCCGAAAAGAAATTTAAAGAAGCTTCCGAAGCCTATGCTGTATTAAGCGATCCGGAAAAACGGAGACAATATGATCAGTTTGGTCATGCTGCGTTTGACGGTGCCGGCGGTGCCGGAGGTTTTGATTTCAACAGTATGGATTTCGGTGATATTTTCGGTGATCTGTTCGGAGGAATGTTTGGCGGTGGAAGCCGTCGTGCAAGCAATGGCCCTATGAAGGGGGCCAATGTCCGTACCAGTGTCAGGGTGACTTTTGAAGAAGCCTGCTTTGGTGTAGATAAAGATCTGGAATTGACCCTGAAAGATGAATGTAAGACTTGTCACGGAACCGGAGCAAAGCCGGGAACTTCCAAAGAAACATGTCCGAAATGTGGAGGAAAAGGCCAGATCGTATTTACCAGCCAATCCTTTTTTGGAACGGTCCGCAACGTACAGACCTGTCCGGATTGCGGCGGTAGCGGTAAAATTATAAAAGAAAGATGTACCGACTGTCATGGTACCGGATATATTGCGAGCAAAAAGAAAATTCAGATATCTGTTCCGGCAGGAATTGATGACGGACAGAGTATCCGTATCCGTGATAAAGGTGAGCCGGGCACAAACGGAGGGCCGAGAGGCGATCTGTTGGTTGAAGTGCTGGTTTCCAGACATCCGATTTTCCAGCGACAGGATTATAATATTTTCTCTACGGTTCCCATGTCGTATGCGGTAGCAGCCCTTGGTGGTGAAATTTTGATTGATACCATTGACGGACGTGTAGCCTATGAAGTGAAACCGGGAACCCAGACAGATACCAAAGTCCGGCTGAAGGGAAAAGGTGTACCTACTTTACGGGATAAAAATGTCCGGGGTGATCATTATGTGACTTTGGTCGTTGAGACTCCGACAAAGCTTTCTGCCGAAGCAAAGGATTTATTGAAAAAATTCGATGAAGCAACCGGTAATTCTCTGAATGCGGTAAAAAATCATACTGAAAAGGAGAATAAAGAAAGCAAAGACAGTAAAAAGAAAAAAGGATTTTTTAAATAAACCCCTCTTTTCGGATTTGTGTTCCCACTATATTTGTGTCGAAAGTGCGATATATGGGGGTTTGACCTTAGATGCAGACTTTTATCTCTGCCATCGTTTCTCACTTTTTATTATTCGCAACTTTGGTGACATAGCCAGTCGCCCAAACAAAAATTATATATCTTTGCCCGCGGAATTTAGCGAGGTTTTCTGGTATTTCTTAGCGGCATAAGCGAACAAAAATAATGCCCGGTTTCAACTGTCTGAAGACGAAGTCTGAGTTTTGAAACCGGGCATTTAATAAATACTTTGTGAGCATGCCGCTTAGAAATGCCGAAAACCGAAGTATGAAGCGG
>JAGAJL010000028.1 GCA_017626095.1 Lachnospiraceae bacterium | reverse complement strand
TGTTCAAAAAAATATCTAAAAAAGTGGCAGATTCACTTGGTTATAATTATCCTGATTATGATGAAAACGTTACAAAATATTTGGAAACACAAAAGAGAATTTCAAATAAATATCTTTATGGTAATAGGTATTGACAAATTCCAATTTATCGAGAGATTAAGAGGTAAAGTAGAATGGAAGAATCGAGAAAGAAGTATGCAGATATAATTGATTTACCGCATCATCAGTCTGATACACGTCCTAAAATGTCGAATTATGACCGTGCTGCGCAGTTCTCTCCGTTTGCTGCTTTAACGGGACACGCCGATTCAATTAAAGAAACGGCACGCTTGACTGACGAATATAGTGAACCGTCGGAAGAAATGAAAGCCATAATGAACGAGAAAATATTGTTTCTTATGGAGCAGTTGGAAAATCAGCCTGAAATAACGATTACGTTCTTCAAACCCGATGAAAAGAAACAAGGTGGAGCGTACATTACAATTACAGGTGTGGTAAAGAAAATTAAGACTTATGAACGTCAAATACAAATGACTACGGGAGACCTTATTCCGATAGATATGATATTTGGAATTGACGGAGAGATTTTTAGTAGAATAGATTATTAAGGTAAGTAAGCTGTTTATGAAAGGACAAGGTATGAATCAAAATCCAATAGATTTCTTTTCCGCTATGGAAAAGATTTCAAGAGAAAATGATAAGGCTTTAAGAAGTATTTTCGGTAAATACATAAAAGGCAATTTTCTTATTGAAATGAAACATTTTATAATGGATAATTTTCCTGAAATATATAACTACTATGATATGCAAATGTCTATGGAAAAGGTTGTGGCAGGAAATGAGTTAATGGACTTTGATATATGTAGGATGATAGTAGGTTGTCATTCATCTAACATTATTTTCTTGTCTGATGATGAACGAGTTGCACTTGAAAAAAGTTCCGATTACAAAAGGAAGTTAGCATTAAATGTTGAGAAGAATATCAAGCTGAGAAGATACGGAAGTGCATATTTTAGACGTCAATCTATAATGCAAGGTGATATGTATTTGGCGCATAATGTGCCTTATAATGTTTTTGTAATGTCTCTTCGTATGAACGAGATTTTACGCCTTAATAAGAAAGAAAATCCGTATTTGTTGTTGTATTATTCTTTATCAAATAAGGCATTGGCTACACTTTCTTTGTTGGAAGATAATTTTTTGGACAACTGTTACCCTATATGCAGAGCAATAATTGAGTTGTATTTGAAATTGCTGTTGTTTAAGGACTATCCTGACCTTGTGGCAGAACATAACAAATTCAGAGTATGAACAGTGCCGGAGGCAGATGTCACGATAATGCCCGCTGCGAAAGTATGTGGGCAAGGATGAAGGAGGAGCTACTTTACGGTAGGTATAACACGGAGAAGCTAACTATAGAAGAACTGAAAACGATTATCTGGCGATATTTTATGAGCTATTGGAATAATCGCAGGATCTGCACTGCAAACGGAGGCTTACCGCCTATGGAAAAGCGACGCAGGTATGAACTTTCGGCCAAGAGAGTTGCCTGATATAGATGGAACGGTTTGCGCAACACTCCCCGTCGCTACGCTCCTCAGTGGTTTCAGATCGGCCCCTTCGGGGCTGAAAATGTTACTAAGAAAAAATCCTTGTAAAAAAAGTGTCAACTTATCTTGACAATTTCAAACTGATGTGATATAATAGCTTCATTCCAGAAAAGGAGTAAAAAATATGCGGCAAGGTATTCTTAAATAAAACTATAATCAAATAGTGGGAACAAAGAATTATGATAGCTCCTTTTGTGGGGGCTTGGTTTTTTGTACCCAATTTAAGAATACTTTTGCCTTATCAATTTTGACATATTCAAAAAACAGCAATCACAAATAGGTGTATGCTGTATATGTGTATGTCCGCAAATTAGAATCCCCAGTGGTAAAAGTATTTTACTGCTGGGGATTTTTATGCCCTTTGGGGCTGTAAAGGGAGGACAATCACATGAAAATAATCAATATCGGCATTCTGGCCCATGTAGACGCAGGAAAAACTACATTGACAGAAAGTCTGCTATACACCAGTGGAGCGATTGCGGAACAGGGAAACGTGGATAAAGGGACCACAAGAACAGACACTATGATTTTGGAACGGCAACGGGGAATTACCATTCAGACAGCGGTTACTTCTTTTTATTGGAATGATTATAAAATCAATATCGTGGACACTCCCGGTCATATGGATTTTTTAACCGAAGCATACCGCTCTTTATCTGTCCTTGACGGAGCTGTTTTAGTCATTTCAGCAAAAGACGGCGTACAGGCACAAACCCGTATATTATTCCATGCGCTTCAGAAAATGGACATTCCGACAATTATCTTTATAAATAAGATAGACCAAAATGGGATCGACCTGCGGCGTGTTTACCAAAGCATTAAAGATAAACTTACCAGTGATATGATTGTCATGCAGGAGGTTTCCCTGTCGCCAAAGATAACCATGACCGATATTTCTGATTTGGACAAATGGGATATGATTATTTCCGGAAGCGATGAACTATTAGAACGATATGTTGCAGAGGATTCTTTGGATATACAGGAATTACAATATGAAAAGTGCAAAAGAACCAGATGCTGCTCTTTGTTTCCTGTTTATCATGGGAGTGCAAAAGACAATTTAGGAACAGAAAAACTGATTGAAGCGATTACAGAAACTTTCATTACAGAAACAGACGATATTCAGTCTGAATTATGTGGATATGTTTTTAAGGTTGAGTATACAGAGCGGAAAAAACGGCTTTCTTATTTACGCCTGTATCATGGGACGCTCCATTTACGGGATACCCTGCTGCTGTCAAAAAAGGAAAAAATAAAGATTACAGAAATGTGTATTCCGTCAAATGGTGAAATCGTCCCGGTTGACCATGCCTGTCCGGGAGAAATTGTTATTTTAGCTGATGATACTTTGAAACTGAACGACATTCTGGGAAATGAAAAACTCCTGCCTCACAAAACACGGATTGATAATCCCATGCCATTACTTCGGACAACGGTAGAGCCGCAAAAGCCGGAGCAAAGGGAAGCCCTGTTAAATGCCCTCACAGAGATTGCTGATACAGACCCTCTTTTGCATTTTGACATTGATACTGTTACACATGAGATTATATTATCTTTTTTGGGAAAAGTACAGTTAGAAGTTATTTGTTCGCTATTAGAAGAAAAATATCATGTGGGCGTGGCTATGAAAGAGCCTTCGGTTATTTATCTGGAAAGACCGCAAAAAAAAGCGAGCTACACGATTCATATTGAAGTGCCGCCGAATCCGTTTTGGGCATCTATTGGTTTGACTGTAACACCGCTTCCTGTTGGAAGCGGAACACAATATAAAAGCGAGGTATCTCTCGGCTATTTAAACCAAAGTTTTCAAAATGCCGTCATGGAGGGTGTGCGTTATGGAATGGAGCAGGGCTTATATGGCTGGGGAGTGACAGACTGCCAAATTTGTTTTGATTATGGAGTTTATTACAGCCCGGTCAGCACCCCCGCTGATTTTCGTTTTCTTGCGCCTGTCGTGTTGGAGCAGGCATTGAAAAAAGCAGGGACACAACTGTTGGAACCATACCTTTCCTTTACCCTTTTTGCACCGCAGGAATATCTTTCACGGGCTTATAATGACGCACCAAAGTATTGCGCAATCATTGAATCAACCAGACTTGAAAAAGATGAAGTTATTTTTAAGGGGGAAATCCCTGCCCGTTGTATTGGTGAATATAGAAATGATTTGAATTTTTATACAAATGGAAGAAGTGTCTGCATTACAGAATTAAAAGGGTATCAGGAAACTTCCGGCGAGCCTGTGTTTCAGCCACGCCGCCCGAACAGCCGTTTAGACAAGATCCGGCATATGTTTCAGAAGATAATGTAACATCTTGCGCAATGCAAACGTTCATTGCTGGCTATTGCAAAATATCCTTGATAGAATCAGTATCAGAGAGGAGCTTCCTGTATAATAAAAAGCGTGGATGTTGAAAATTGAAAATACCTCAGAGTACAATAAGACTACTGACTGGCAGGTTAGTAAAAATCTTATTATACAGAGAGGTATCTATAATGAAGTCTAACACACAGAACGCAAAAATTGAAGCTATTACAGAAAAAACTTTGGTACTCGGAATTGATGTCGGAAGTGAAACGCACTATGCCAGAGCTTTTGATTACAGAGGAATCGAGTATTCGAAGAAGCCATTTAAGTTTAGTAACACAGAGGCTGGATTTGCGACATTTAAGGAATGGATCCTGGACCTCAAAGAAAGGCATGAGAAGGATAAGGTGGTTCCGGGTATGGAACCGACCTGGCATTACTGGTTCAATCTTGGAAAGTTTCTACAGGATAATGAAATGAAACCGGTTCTTGTAAATCCTCACCATGTGAAAAAAACAAAAGAACTCGACGACAATAATCCTACTAAAAATGACCGTAAGGATCCGAAAGTTATAGCAGGATTAGTTAGAGAGGGACGTTACATGATCCCATATCTGCCGGAGGGTGTTTATGCTGATCTTAGAACAGCAACAAACATAAGATTCCAGTTACAGGCGGAACTTACAAGAATTCAAAACAGGATCAGTCGTTGGTTCAATATATATTTTCCTGAATATAAGACGGTATACGGAAAGCCGGATGCCAAGAGCGGAATGCTAATCCTTAAAGCAGCACCACTTCCTGAAGATATCCTGACGTTAGGTATCGATGGAGTGAACCAAATCTGGCGTGATGCGAAGTTAAGAGCAGTTGGAAAGGCGAGGGCGAAGACCCTGATAGAAGCTGCAGAGCACAGCGTTGGAAGCAAAGAAGGTGCGGTGTCTGCAAGAATGGAAATCCGAATGCTTTTGGAGGACTATGAATCCAGAAATACACGTCTACAGGAAGTTATGGTTCTAATTGAAGAACTGGTAAGAAAGATTCCGATGGCTGAAAAGGTGCGGAAAGCATTTGAAAAGCTGAACTACCGGGAACAAACCTTGTTGGAAAAACGGCTTGCCATCTGCATGACCTGTGGGCGTGTCGGTTCATGGAAAAACCGCCCTACCTTTGAAGAATTGGCTGTCAT
>JAGAJL010000026.1 GCA_017626095.1 Lachnospiraceae bacterium | reverse complement strand
TTAGCTTCATACACACATTATACCACAAAATACAACGACGTACAACACATACAACAAAAATAATTGAAAAATTTGACATAAAAAATACCGAATTTCTGCGGTTTGTGAGCATTTTTTAGATTTACAACTGTCGAAGACCCGGAAGGCTATCTGGAAGCTATCGATTATGTGATTGCAAAAAACAGTTGAAAATAGTTTTTTTTTAGTATAAACTAATAGAGAATTATGACGTGAAAAATAATGTGGAAATCTAGGAGGATATAATCATGATTACAGCAGGTGATTTCAGAAATGGTATGACCATTGAGTATGATAACAAGGTATGCCAGGTCATTGAGTTCCAGCACGTAAAACCCGGTAAAGGTGCAGCTTTTGTACGTACCAAGCTCAAAGACATTAAAAACGGTGGTGTTGTAGAAACATCTTTCCGTCCTACTGAAAAATTCCCGGCGGCACGTATTGATAGAAAAGATATGCAGTATTTATATGCAGACGGAGATTTATATAACTTCATGGATACTGAGACTTATGATCAGATTTCATTAAGCAAAGAAGAAGTTGGCGATGCAATGAAATTTGTAAAAGAAAATGAGATGGTTAAAGTATGTTCTCATAATGGTAATGTATTCGCTGTTGAGCCTCCGTTGTTTGTGGAATTAGAGATTACTGAAACAGAGCCCGGTTTCAAAGGCGATACAGCAACCGGAGCTACCAAACCTGCTACAGTAGAAACAGGTGCACAGGTTAAGGTTCCTCTTTTTGTAAATCAGGGTGAAGTAATCAAAATTGATACACGTACAGGTGAATATTTATCACGTGTTTAAAATTTAGGATTTACTGTATTTTCATATCAAAAGCTTTAGGCAATAGAATGAATGATTCTATTGCCTTTTTTAGTTCAAATGTATCACATCAATTTTCAGGGAAACCTGATATCTAAAGTCAAATCGAAAGGAAAAATCATGGAAAAATTAAATTTTTTGGAGTTTATAAATGTAGTTAAATCCGATATGGAAGAAAAAATGGGAGAAAATGTCAGAATTGACATACATGATACCGTCAAAAATAATAATGTTTCTTATAAAGCGATTTCCATCGTCAGACAAGATTGTAATGTATCGCCAAATTTACGATTGGAAGATTTTTATGAGGATTATCTTGAGGGAACTGAATTAGAGACTGTTTTAGACAATATTGTTACAATATTTGAAAAATATGATCATCCGCAGATTAATCTTGAGTGCTTTTTGGACTTTGAAAAAGCCAAAGATCATATCATGATAAAATTGGTTTCGTATGAGGCAAATAAAAAGCGAATGGAGAATGTCCCCCATATTCTGTTTCTGGACTTTGCAGTTACTTATTTTGTTTATATGAAACAGGAGGATTTTGGATATGGAAACGGATCGGTGCAGATTGAAAACGAGCATTTGCAATTATGGGGTGTTGAAAAAGAGCAACTGCATCATTTAGCCTTGAAAAACAGTATGGAAAAAATGCCGGTAAAATTCCGGAGTATACAGGATATTTTAATTGAAATGCTAAATCAAAAAGGCATTGAAACTGGTGATATTCAGGAAGAAATGACAAAGATGCAGGATGAAATCCCCATGTATGTATTGAGTAATGAACAGAATTATTTTGGGGCATCGGTATTGTATTATCCGGGAGTATTAAGAGAAATCAGCAATCGGTTTCAATCAGATCTGATTATTTTACCAAGCAGTATTCATGAAGTCATTGTATTGCCGGTCAGTGGTGAAGAGCAATTTGACGAAATGAATGAAATGATTGAAGAAATCAATAAAGAGCAGGTGGCGGACGAGGAAGTTTTATCCGATCATCTTTACTATTATAACCATTCTACCGAAAAATTGATGATTCCGTCGTTAAGTTTATAAACTTCAAAACTTGTCAAACTATGGGATTTGTGATATTATAAACGAGTTGTAACAATTTTGTAATATTTGAGTACCCGTAGTTTAACGGATAAAACAGCTGATTCCGGTTCAGCCGATGGGGGTTCGATTCCTCTCGGGTACGCTAGTATTATAATTTTAGAAAACAAAGGAAGGACGTATATTATGACAAAAACATCTCATGCTTCTGTGTTGGGAATGGGGAAAATAAAAAATGTTAAACTTTTTTCAAAAATGATGCTGTTAGTTGTTTTCATGGGCCTTGCAGTCGTGTGTACAGGCTGTGGTAAAGATAAGGAAGAAACAACAGACGGCACAACAAGTGAAGATGGGGACGTAACCATGTCTGAGGAAGCTGCCATTGTAACTCCTCCGGAGGGAATGGAAACGACGACTAATCAGGAAATTATCAATTTGATTACATTGTATTATAATGCTTTAAAAGATGGCGATTCTGCAACCGTGGCTTCTGTAAAAAAGGATGTTTCCGAAGAAGAAAAAATCAGATTGGAAACAAAATCAGCGGATATTGAATCATATGACAATATTCTGATTTATGATGAAGCAGGTGCAAATCCCGGTGAATATATTGTATTGATTTACAGTGAAACAAAGTTTGTCGGAATTGATACAAAGGCCCCCGGTTTACAGGCAACCTATGTAAGAACGGATGAATCCGGAAGTTTATGCATTGACAGTAATGTAGATGAAGCAACTCTTTCTTATGTACAGGGAGTTGTATCCAGCGAAAAGATTGCAAATTATTACAGCCTGGTACAGGCAGCTTTCTCGGATGCAATCGCTTCAGATGCTGCATTAAACAGCTATATGGAAGGTATTGATGCCAAATTGGATGCGGCTGTTGCTGCAAGACAGGCTGAAGCTGCAGCGAGTGCGGCAGAAGAAGAGGTGGCACAGACCTCTTCCGTATCAACAGTAAATGAAACGGTAACCACAACCGATAAAGTAAATGTCCGTGTGTCTGACAGTGAGAATGCAGATCGTCTCGGACAGGTAGAAGCCGGTACTACATTAACCAGATATGAAGTAAGAGAAAATGGTTGGAGTAAGGTGGATTATAACGGTCAGGAAGGTTATATTAAGTCTGATTTTCTGCAGTCAAATACACCTGCTGAAACTACAACAGAGACACCTGTAGATAATACGGCTACAACAGAAACACCTGCCGAAACCACAACAGAGACACCTGCAACACAGGAGACAACTGGAACGGCATCAGGAAAAATTACGCCTAAAGAAAGTGTAAGGGTTCGGGCTTCTGCCAGTGAAGATGGTGAGTATCTCGGAACCATTTATCTTGGTGAAACCTATAATCTCTACGAAAATGCAAACGGTTGGTGTAAGATTGATTACAACGGCAAGGTTGGTTATGTAAAAGCAGATTATGTTGATGTAAAATAAGTTAAAAATTATGTGAAAACGGCTATTGCAAAAATACTTTGCAATAGCTTTTTTCTTTGGTAAAATTAAGGAAGTTGATGAGTGAAAAATACACAATTAGGTATTGATAAGGAAAGTAAATGGCAATCATAAAAAGAAATAACAAACAATAAAAAGAATTATTAACAGCGTATGGACGAAACAGAAAATAGAAACAGAAGAAATATAATGCAAATAAAAGAAAAGAGAGGTAAATCATATGGCAAAAATAAAAGTTGGTATCATTGGTGCAGGTAGAATTGCAACTATTATGGCTGACACCGTTTCACGTATGAGGGGAGCGGAAATGTATGCGGTAGCATCCAGAAGTATGGATAAGGCTATGGAATTTGCATCCATCCACCACGTGACAAGACCCTATGGCAGTTATGAAGACATGCTATCGGATCCGGCCGTGGAACTGGTATATATAGCAACCCCGCATCCGTTTCATTTTGAACATGCAAAAATGTGTATTGATGCCGGAAAACCGGTACTGGTGGAAAAGCCGTTTTGTGTAAATGCCAAAGAAGCGGAAGAATTGCTCTCATATGCTAAGAAAAAAGGGGTATTTATCACAGAAGCCATGTGGGTTCGTTATATGCCGATGGCCGATACGATTAAAAAGCTGTTAAAAGACGGAGTAATCGGTACACCCAAGATGATTATGGCTAATTTATCTTATCCCATGCTTACCAAAGAACGTCTGATTAAAGCAGATTTAGCAGGCGGTGCGTTGTTGGATGTCGGAGTTTATGCCCTGACGTTTGCCGATTTGTTTAAGTCTTCTGAGGTTGATGATATTCATGCAGTAGCAGTTATGACCAAGGAAGGTGTGGATGCACATGACAGCATTACCATCCGGTATAAAGATGGCTCCATGGCAGTTTTAAATACTTCCATGCAGACGGTAGGAGACAGGAAGGGAATTATTCAGGGAACGGAGGGTGTTATGATTATTGAAAATATCAATAATTATGAATCGATTACCGTTTTTGATAAGGATTACAAAAAGAAACTGTTTAAAAAAGCACCGAAACAGATTACCGGTTATGAATATGAAATCGAAGCATGCAAAAAAGCAATTAAATGGCATAAAAAAGAATGTTCGGAAATGCCGCATGAAACCACTATGCTGATCATGAAACAAATGGATGAAATCCGCAAACAGATTGATTTAAAATATCCTTTTGAATAAAAAAATTGTGTGAATATTTTCTTGCTTTAGTGTGCTGAATTTTTTCACGTTAGTGTGCTAAAATTTTTCTTGCCTAAACAGGGGCATTCCATTATAATGAAAAAAGGTGCAAAGGCGTACCAGCTCTGTATATTATATTTTTAACTAAAGGAGGACATGAAACATGTCATACGTTGATGAAGTGCTGGAGATCGTCCAGAAAAAAAATGCAGATCAGCCTGAATTTTTACAGGCAGTAACAGAAGTTTTGGATTCTTTACGTCCGGTTATTGATGCAAATGAAGAGCTTTACAGAAAAAATGCTATTCTGGAAAGAATTACTGAGCCGGATCGCCAGATTATGTTTAGAGTTCCGTGGGTAGATGACAATGGACAGGTACAGGTAAACCGTGGTTTCCGTGTACAGTTTAACAATGCAATCGGACCTTACAAAGGAGGATTAAGACTTCATCCTTCCGTAAATTTAGGTATTATCAAATTCTTAGGATTTGAACAGATTTTCAAAAACTCTCTGACAACACTTCCGATCGGTGGTGGTAAAGGTGGTTCTGATTTCGATCCTAAGGGCAAATCAGATAGAGAAATTATGGCATTCTGTCAGAGCTTTATGACAGAGCTTGGCAAATACATTGGTGCAGATATCGATGTCCCTGCAGGTGATATCGGAACAGGTGCCCGTGAAATCGGTTTCATGTTCGGACAGTACAAGAGAATTCAGGGAATGTTCGAAGGCGTGCTGACAGGTAAAGGACTTACCTGGGGTGGTTCTTTAGCTCGTACACAGGCAACCGGTTATGGTTTATTATACTTAACCAACGCATTATTAAAAGATCATGGTATTGATATTGCAGGTAAAACATGTGCTGTTTCCGGTTCCGGTAACGTTGCAATCTATGCAATTGAAAAAGCTCATCAGTTAGGCGCCAAGTGTGTAACATGTTCTGATTCAACAGGCTGGATTTATGATCCTGAAGGAATTGATGTTGAACTGTTAAAAGAAGTAAAAGAAGTAAAACGTGCTCGTTTAACAGAATATGCAGCAGCAAGACCTTCTGCAGAATATCATGCAAAACAGAATGGCGAACATGGTGTATGGCAGTACAAAGTAGATTTAGCTCTTCCTTGTGCTACACAGAATGAATTAGATCTTGAAGATGCTAAGATGTTAGTTGCAAACGGTGTTATTTCCGTAACCGAAGGTGCTAACATGCCTACTACACTGGATGCTACAAAATACTTACAGGAGAATGGCGTATTATTCGTTGGTGGTAAAGCTGCTAACGCAGGTGGTGTTGCTACATCCGCATTAGAAATGAGCCAGAACTCTGAAAGACTTTCATGGTCATTCGAAGAAGTTGACGGAAAACTGAAAGGTATCATGGAAACAATCTATGCTAATATTTCCGATGCAGCTAAGAGATACAACATGACTGTTGGCGGAAACGACGACTATGTGGCTGGTGCAAACATTGCCGGTTTCGAAAAAGTTGTTGATGCTATGTTAGCTCAGGGTGTGTGCTAAGTAGTAAAATTCAGTAAAACATGTGAATTTTTGAAAAAAATATTTGACAATCGATTTGGTTGCCGATATAATATCAAAAAACGAGGACGTTTTGCAAATAGCAGAACGTCCTTTCTTTGTTAAAAAGCTCCGTATGATAAAATCGGGAGAGACTGTTTTGAGACAGAGCCGAAGGGGATGCAGAAACTCTCAGGCAAAAGGACCGGTTTTGGACGGAACTCTGGAGAGCCGTAAGGCGCCGAAGAAGCAATCCGGTTATAGGAGAATCTTTCAGGTTAGTGACAGAGGCATGGACAGATACAAAAGTATCTGTGTGTACCTCTGTTTTTTTGTGGTAATAAAGCAAATGCGGCATATCAAAACAGAGGGCAGAAAACAATTCTAAATTTCAAGGAGGAGAAAGATGAAAACAGACATTGAAATTGCACAGGAAGCAGTTATGCAGCCGATTACGGAAGTGGCAGCAGGCTGTGGCATGAAACCGGATGACTTGGAGCTTTACGGAAAATATAAAGCAAAATTGTCAGATGAATATTTAGAAAGTCTCAACGACAAGCCGGATGGAAAACTGATTCTTGTGACGGCAATCAATCCGACACCGGCAGGAGAAGGAAAAACGACTACAACGGTAGGGCTTGGAGAGGCATTTGCCAAGTTAGGAAAAAATGCAGTGATTGCACTAAGAGAGCCCTCGCTCGGACCATGTTTTGGTATTAAGGGAGGAGCCGCAGGAGGCGGTTATGCCCAGGTTGTTCCGATGGAAGATTTGAATCTTCATTTTACGGGAGATTTTCATGCGATTACTTCGGCAAACAATCTGCTGGCCGCGATACTTGATAATCATATCCAGCAGGGAAATGAGCTGGGGATTGACACAAGAAATGTGGTATGGAAACGCTGCATCGATATGAATGACCGGGTACTGCGCAATGTTGTAGTCGGCCTTGGTGCAAAAGGAGACGGAACCGTCAGAGAAGATCATTTTGTGATTACCGTGGCTTCTGAAATTATGGCAGTTTTATGTCTGGCAACCGATTTGAATGATTTGAAGGAGCGCCTTGGAAGAATGGTAGCTGCATATAACTACGCAGGTGAACCTGTTACGGCAGCGCAGTTACAAGCAGTCGGCGCCATGGCAGCACTTTTAAAAGATGCGATTAAGCCGAATATGATTCAGACGCTGGAACACACGCCGGCACTTGTGCATGGCGGTCCGTTTGCGAATATTGCACATGGGTGCAATTCTGTCCGTGCTACAAAGACAGCATTAAAAATGGCTGATTACTGTATCACGGAAGCCGGTTTTGGTGCAGACCTTGGTGCAGAAAAGTTTTTTGATATCAAATGCCGGATGGCAGGGCTTAAACCGGATGCGGTTGTCCTTGTTGCAACAGTCCGAGCTTTGAAATACAACGGCGGTGTGCCGAAGACAGAACTTACCATGGAAAATCTGGATGCATTGAAAAAAGGAATTGCTAACCTGGAAAAGCATATTGAGAACCTGAAAAAATTCGGAGTTCCGGTGGTAGTTACCCTGAATGCTTTTGTAACAGATACAGAAGTGGAGCTGGATTTTGTAAAGAACTTCTGTGAAGAGAGAGATTGCGCATTTGCCTTATCGAAAGTATGGGAAAAAGGCGGCGAGGGAGGAATTGAACTGGCTAAAAAAGTGTTGGATACACTGGAACAAAAAAAGAGCGATTTCCATGTGTTGTATGATGAGACACTTCCGTTAAAGGATAAGATTGAAACGATAGCCAAGGAAATATATGGTGCAGATGGTGTTGAATATGCAGCATCCGCATCCAAACAACTTGCAAAGTTAGAAGAGCTTGGTTTTGGCAATCTGCCAATTTGTATGGCAAAGACACAGTATTCTCTTTCTGATGATCAGACATTACTTGGCAGACCGGAACATTTTTCCATCCATGTAAGAGAAGCTTATGTATCTGCCGGAGCGGGTTTTGTTGTAGTCCTGACGGGTTCCGTTATGACAATGCCCGGACTACCGAAAAAGCCGGCTGCTTATCAGATTGATGTAGGTGATGATGGAGCGATTACAGGATTATTTTAAGGAGGCATGTGAAATGAGTTATCAGATTATAGACGGAAAAGCAATTTCTGAACAAATCAAAGAGGAATGCCGTAAAAAAGTGGCAGCGTATAAGGAAAAAGGAATTGAGATTACACTGGCAGTGATTCAGGTTGGAGCAGATCCGGCTTCCAGTGTATATGTAAGAAATAAGAAAAGAGCGTGTGAGTTTTGCGGAATGACTTCGTTATCTTATGAGCTTCCGGAAGAAACCACGCATGAGGAGCTGCTTACCTTAATTCGTAAACTGAATGCGGATGATAAGGTAAATGGCATTCTGGTTCAACTTCCGTTACCAAAGCATATCGATGAGGATCTTGTCATACAGGCAATTGATCCGAAAAAGGATGTAGACGGTTTTCATCCCCAGAGTGTGGGTGCATTATGCATCGGACAGCCGGGCTTTGTTTCCTGTACGCCAGCAGGTATTATTGAACTTCTGAAAAGAAGTAATATTGAAATTGCCGGAAAGGAATGTGTGGTGATCGGCAGAAGCAATATTGTAGGAAAGCCAATGGCACTTTTACTGCTTCGGGAAAATGGTACGGTAACGGTTTGCCATTCGCGGACAAAGGATTTGAAAGAGGTAACAAAGAGAGCAGATATTCTGATTGTAGCGATCGGAAAACCGAAATTTATTACCGGAGATTATGTCAAAGAGGGTGCTGTTGTCATTGATGTGGGCATCCATAGAAATGAAGATAATAAACTGTGCGGTGATGTTGATTTTGAGAGTGTTGCCGAAAAGACAAGTGCCATTACACCGGTCCCGGGTGGAGTAGGACCAATGACGATTGCAATGCTCATGCATAACTGTGTAGGTTCGGTAGAGTTGATATAGTCACGGTGAAGTGACAAAAGTCAAAATTGTCATGACAATTAAGTGGCAAAAAAAAGATGCAGAGAAAGCAGCACAACAAAATACTTTTTGCTTCAAACATTACAAGGATAAAAATAATTAAACAGAATTATAAAAAGAAGAATAAGAAACAGAAGTGAAAAACTTCGGAATGGAGGAAATTATGACAGAAGAAATGATTCGTTTTGTGGGAAGCTTTGATCCAGAGGTAGCAGAGATGGTTGGAAAGGAACTGGCACGTCAGAGAAGAAATATCGAACTGATTGCTTCAGAGAACATTGTCAGTGAAGCAGTTATGACAGCAATGGGTTCTGTTCTTACGAATAAATATGCGGAAGGATATCCGGGAAAACGTTATTATGGTGGATGTGAATGCGTGGATGAGATTGAAAACCTCGCAATTGAACGTGTATGCAAATTGTTTGGCGCAAAATATGCCAATGTTCAGCCGCATTCCGGTGCACAGGCAAATATGGCGGTTTATCAGGCACTTTGTAAACCGGGCGATACGGTTATGGGAATGAGCTTAGACAATGGTGGACATTTGACTCATGGTTCACCGGTAAATCAGTCCGGTTTGTTGTATCATATGATTTCTTACGGTGTGGATGATGAAGGCTATATTGATTACGATCAGGTAAAAGAAATGGCAGAAAAAGAAAAGCCTAAAATGATTATTGCGGGAGCCAGTGCTTATCCGAGAGCTATTGATTTTGAAAAATTTGGAGAAATAGCGCATTCTGTGGGGGCCTATCTGTTTGTTGATATGGCACATATTGCAGGACTTGTTGCCGCAGGACTGCATCAGAATCCGGTGCTCTATGCGGATGTGGTTACCACAACGACACATAAGACATTGCGGGGACCGAGAGGTGGTGTTATCCTGACAAATGATGAAGAACTGGCAAAGAAGATGAATAAGGCAATATTCCCGGGAACACAGGGAGGACCGCTCATGCATGTGATTGCATCAAAAGCAGTGTGCTTTGGCGAGGCTTTGAAACCGGAATTCAAGGTATATGCACAGAATATTCTTGATAATGCCCAGGCTCTGGCTAATGGACTTATGGACAATGGTTTAAATCTCGTATCCGGTGGAACAGACAATCATCTGATGCTTCTTGATCTGCGTGGAACAGAAGTTACCGGTAAAGAACTACAGCGCAGATTGGATGAGGTCTATATCACAGCAAATAAAAATACGGTACCCAATGAACCGTTGAGCCCGTTTGTGACATCCGGTGTTCGGCTTGGTACTCCGGCCGTGACATCAAGAGGTTTTGGAACCACAGAAATGAAACAGATTGCAGATTGGATTACACTGGCAGTCAGAGACTTTGACAATAGTGCAGATGCAATCCGTGCGGGCGTAACAGAGCTTTGTGAAAAATTTCCTTTGTATGTATAAGAATGAAGTGGCTATAATATGAAAAAGAGCCGGCGGTTTTGTGACTGTCGACTCTTTTGTTATCTATTGTATTATGGATTTTCCTATTTATCCTGGCCAGCTTTTTTGCTCTTTTTATCCTGATACATCATGGCATCTGCCTGCAAAATCAGAGAATCTAATACGCCGGTAACCTTAGGTGCCTGTGCACATCCGATGCTGACAGATAGTTTGTCGAAATTCGGAAATTCGCGATAGGTTTTTGTAATTTGTTCTTCCAACCACTTGCGTTTTTTCTCCAATTCTTCGTCAGAATATTCCTCGGTTTCAATAATCAGAAATTCATCTCCACCGATACGGGCAATGACAGAACCGCTTGCATGCTGATACAAAATATCTTTGGTTAAAAGCAGTGCGTGATCACCTTCTTTATGCCCGTAGGTATCGTTGACGGATTTAAAATTATCCAGATCCAAATAAAATATGGTAATGGGAGTATGCTCTGGCTGATTATCTACATACTGATAGACATAGCGTCTGTTGTATAAGCCGGTTAAGAAATCAGTATTGGCACATTGGGCGATTTCTTCTTTGTAACGCAGTTCCTGAGTAACATCGTTGGCAATACCAACCGTACCCATAACCGTTCCATCTATATCAAAGAGCGGTGATTTATAGGTCTTAAATTTTCGGTATTCATTACCGACTTTTACCGTTTCATCAAAGATACAGGTTTCCTGTTTCTGCATGACTTCAAATTCCGATTCCATACAGATAAATTCACCTTTAGCATATTCATCCGGTGCGATGTCCCAAATATAGTAGTGACCGCGTCCTTCTATCTGTTCCATGGTTTTATTGACTGTTTGACAAAAGCTTTCATTTACCTTTAAGTGGGCACCAACTTTATTTTTGTACCAGATTAAGTGAGGAACGCTGTTAATGGTGGTATCTAAATAGTTTTTGGTCAGCCAGTAGTCTTTTTCTGTTTTTATCTCATTTTGAAGCTTTTGAAAACGGAACAATAATTCTGTATCGGACTGAGGGATCAGCCAGATATCGTGAATGAAAGATAGATCTGTTTGAACTATATGCTCTTTTATGGAATGATCGGTGCACAAAATGATTTTTGAATTCTTTTTTGCGATTTGCTTTAAAAGGTCGAAAGTTTCCGTGGTAGGAACTTCTTTCATGTGAAAAAAGATGATATCGGAAACAGCCAGTACAAAGTTTTTCGGCATATCTGAACAAATAATTTCATGTGAAAAACCGTCTAAAGGTTCCGCCTTTGCAATTACATCCTTTAGCGTATCCAGTGAGCCGATTAAGTTGATTGACAATCTGCATTGATACATAGTATTCCCCATTTCTACACGATTTAATACTTTACCACATTATAGCACATAGAAAAATGTTTGAAAAGGTGCTGGAAAAGCGGACAGATTTATTTGCACCGCTATGAAAATTCGGCTACAATATCAAATGAAAGAATTATTTCGAAGTTACTTTTGTTTGCAGGATCAATATTAACACTGCAATAAAGTGATTGCTATATCAAGAAGAAACAGGAAGATGATAATGAAGAAACCAATCGTAGGAATTCTGGCTCATGTGGATGCCGGAAAGACAACTTTATCGGAAGCTTTACTATATAATAGCGGTATGATACGAAAGATGGGACGGGTGGACCATCAGGATGCGTTTTTGGATCATTTTGAGTTGGAGAAAAAACGCGGTATTACTATTTTTTCAAAGCTTGCCAGAATGCAGTTTCTGGATGTGGATATGACGCTTTTGGATACGCCGGGACATGTGGATTTTTCGGCTGAAACGGAACGGACATTGCAAGTACTTGATTATGCTATTTTGGTTGTCAGTGCCACAGACGGTGTGCAGGCACATACAGAGACTTTGTGGAAGTTACTCATGCAGTATGAAGTACCTGCTTTTTTGTTTGTGAATAAAATGGATTTGCTTTATGATGCTGGGATGACGGAGACGCTAAATGAAGAAGGATCGGATTTGTTGAAGTCTGAGGACAATCCGTTTATGCAAACTGCAAAAACAGCTAAGTTATCCGATGGTATCGAAACGGTTCTTTCTGAGTTGAGAACAAAATTAGATAGTCGGATAATGGATTTTTCAAATCCGGATGTTGTGATGGAAGATATTGCGACCAATGATGAAGAGGCAATGGAGCAGTATCTGGAAACAGCGAAAGTAGACGAAGATACTATAAGAGGTATGATTGCAGAAAGAAAACTTTTTCCGGTATATTTTGGTTCTTCACTGAAAAACAGTGGTGTGAAGGACTTTATGGAAGGCTTAAACCAATGGTTTTGTGAGCTTACCTATCCGGAAGAATTTGGAGCAAAGGTATATAAAATCGGCAGGGATGATCAGGGAAACCGTTTGACTTATTTAAAAGTTACCGGAGGCGAACTAAAAGTCAAGGGAATGCTAGGGGATGAAAAAGTAGATCAGATTCGTTTATATTCCGGTGCAAAGTTCGACCTTGCAAAGAAGGTGGAAGCTGGCATGATATGTGCCGTGACGGGTCCGCTAAAGACTTATCCGGGTGAGGGAATCGGGATAGAAGCACAGACAAAAGAAGGGGTTCTTAGTCCGGTTATGACTTATCGAATGCTTCCGCCCCAAGGGATGGATTCGCTTGTGCTTTTAAAGAAAGTCAAAGAGCTTGAGGAAGAAGATCCGATGCTTCATGTTTTGTGGAATGAAGAACATCAGGAAATCCACATTCAGATTATGGGAAAGGTTCAGTTAGAGGTATTACAGTCCCTGATGAAAGAGCGTTTTGATGTGGATGTGACCTTTGGAACCGGAAGCATTGTATATAAAGAAACCATTGTTGCACCCGTAGAAGGTGTCGGACATTTTGAGCCTTTGCGGCATTATGCCGAAGTACATTTATTGTTGGAGCCGTTGCCACAGGGGAGCGGACTGGTATTTGATACAGAGGTTAGCGAAGATGAACTGGACTTAAACTGGCAGAGACTGGTATTGACACATCTGGCAGAACGGGAACATCGTGGTGTGTTGACCGGCACTGCCATTACGGACATGCGAATCACTCTGGTTGCCGGAAAAGCACATATCAAACATACCGAGGGCGGTGATTTCAGACAGGCGACATATCGTGCGGTGCGTCAAGGATTAAAGAGTGGGGAATGCATTCTGTTGGAACCTTATTATGCGTTTGAACTGACGGTGCCAAATGAACAGATTGGGCGTACCATGAATGATATGCAATTGATGAGCGGAACATTTCTGCCACCCGAGACATTATCAGATGGTATGACATTGCTAAAAGGTATGGTGCCGGTTTCGACCGCACTTGATTATATGAGTGAGGTGCATGCATATACCAAAGGCCGCGGGCAGTTAAAGCTTTCAAATGGAGGTTATGGTCCTTGTCATAATGCCGAGGAAGTAATTGCAAAAAGAGGATATGACAGTGAAAAAGATCACTTCAATCCGACCGGTTCCGTTTTTTGTGAGCATGGTGCCGGAACCTATATTCCATGGGATCAGGTCCGGGATTACATGCATGTACAAAGCAAAGCTTTGCAAAATGATACGCATTTTGAAACGGAAGAAGAGCGCCTGCTAAGAAAAGCAGATGCAGATAAAAGGCGTAGGGAAAAAGCAGCTTCAGAAGGCTTTGGCAAAGAACTGGAAGAAATCATGCTACGGGAGTTCGGACCGATAAAAAGGCGCGAATATGGGAATGGTAATACTAGATACATTTCGGACGGAAAAAATGTAAGCGGTGAAGTATTTCAGAAGAAATATAAAAAGAAAACACAGAAAGCGGTAGAAAACTATCTGCTTGTAGACGGATATAACATTATTTTTGCATGGGGTGAATTAAAAGAGTTAGCAAAGGATAACTTGGATGCGGCCAGAGGCAGATTGATGGATATTCTATGTGATTATCAGGGATTTACAAAATGCCGACTGATTTTGGTATTTGATGCGTATAAGGTAAAAGGAAATCCGGGGGTGGTAACAAAATATCACAATATTGATGTGATATATACAAAAGAGGCTGAAACGGCAGATATGTATATCGAAAAGGTTACCAAACAAATTGGGCAGGAGCACCGGGTGCGAGTTGCAACCTCTGATGGATTAGAGCAGATGATCATATTAGGACATGGCGCCATGCGCGTTTCTGCAAGGGAATTTGAACTTGAAGTGGCGGATGTAAAAGAAAAAGTGAGAAGTATTATTGAAGAATAATGAGAAAAGGAGCGGAATTATGGCTGTATTAAAACGATGCGAACAAAAGATAGAAAATACCTGGAAACTGGAAGATTTATATGAAAGTAAAGCAGAATGGGAAAATGGCGGAACAAAGATTGATGAACTGATGGAAGAACTTAAACAGTATAACAAAACTTTGAAGAATGGAGCAGATGTCTTATTCGCCTGTCTTTCGTTATATGAAAAAGCGAATCTGATACTTGAAAAATATTATGTATATGCTAATATGACCTATCATCAGGATACAGCGGATGCGTCCTATCAGGCTATGGCTGGCGCGGCAGAAATAAAGATGAATGCTATGTCACAGGCAGCTTCTTTTCTGACACCCCAGATATTGGAACTGTCAGATGATATGCTGGCAGATTATTATCAAAAAGAAAGTGGTCTGGAAGGATATCGTAAGTTTATAGAAGATATCCAAAGACAGAAGGAGCATACACTGGATGAACGCGGAGAAGAAATGTTAGCGGCAGCTAACGAAGTCGCAAAGGGTGCCGCAAATATTTTTTCCATGTTTAACAATGCTGACATCCGTTTTGATGACATTGCAGGAGAAACTGGAGAAAAAACAACATTAACACAGGGTAACTATATTTCTCTTATGGAAAGTCAAAACCGGGATTTGAGAAAAGCTGCATTTCTTTCCATGTATAAGACTTATAAACAGCATATCAATACCATTGCGGCCATGTATGATAATAAGGTCAGAGGATGTGCCTTTTTTGCAAAGCAGAGAGGTTATGAAAGTGCATTGGCCGCTTCTTTGGATGATACACAGGTGCCGGTAAGTGTTTATCATAAGTTAATTGAGGCGGTACATGCGAACTTACAGCCGATGTATGACTATGTGTCTTTACGGAAAAAGGTACTGGACGTAGAAGAACTGCATATGTACGATGTTTATGTACCGATGGTAAAAGACGTGGATAAAACCTATTCTTTTGAAGAAGCAAAGCAAATGGTGTTAGAAGGCCTTGCACCGTTAGGGGAAGAATATCTTGGTTTATTGCAGGAGGGATTTGACAACCGTTGGATTGATGTCTATGAAAATACGGGAAAGCGCACCGGTGCCTATTCCTGGGGTGCATATGGAACACATCCGTATGTCTTGATGAATTACCAGGGAACCTTAAATCATGTCTTTACCCTCGCACATGAAATGGGGCATGCCCTGCATTCACATTACTCAGACAAAAATCAGCCTTATCTGTATGCCGGATACCGTATTTTTGTTGCAGAGGTAGCTTCGACCTGTAATGAAGCACTGTTAATCCATTATTTATTGCAAAAAACAGAAGATAAAAATGAGAGGGCGTATCTGATCAACTATTTTCTGGATCAGTTTAAAGGTACATTGTATCGACAGACCATGTTTGCAGAGTTTGAATTAAAAGCGCATGAGGCCGTGCAAAATAAGCAGACGCTAACGGCAGATTATTTGTGTGATATTTATAAGAAACTGAATGAATTATATTTTGGGCCGGATATGGTTACGGATCCGGAGATTGCTTATGAGTGGGCAAAAATTCCTCATTTCTATACCCCATTTTATGTGTATCAGTATGCAACCGGTTTTTCCGCAGCCATTGCAATCAGCAACCGGATTTTAAAAGAGGGAGCGCCGGCTGTAGAGGATTATAAAAAGTTTTTGAGCGGTGGCGGAAGTATGGATCCGATTTCTCTTTTGAAACTTTGTAACGTTGATATGACAAGCAGCGAACCGGTAGAAAGTGCATTGAACGTATTTAAAGAATATGTCGATTTGCTGGATAAAGAGATTTGCTAAGAGTAATAAAATCCCATTGATTATGCAAGATGCATCTATTATAATGAATAGGACATTGACTTTGGATGAAGAATTTCATAAATGTCAAGTCAAATTGAAATACAAATGAGAGTGTAAAAATCAAATAAATAATATACGAATGAGAGGTTACAATATGCCTGTTTTTGATTTTAATCAGGAAAAAAAAGATGCGGTTAAAGCGGAAAAAACGTATGAATTAGTTTATACGAATGAGAGGTTTTCCGATGCAGAGCATCCGATTATGATTTTGGAAGATAAAGATACAAAGCTTGTACATCACTCGTCCGGTATGTTTACATCTCCGATGAAAGGAACTGCATTTTTATACGAAAAGGATGAGGAAAAATCATCCCATGATATTTTAAAGATCGATGCCCGTTTTGAAAATTTGATGAAATGGCTGGGCGAAAACCATATCATGGTACGTTTATCAGGAAAAAATACTCCGGCGGGATATGCAGTTTATAAAATTCATGAAACCGGTGTGGCGATGCGTGGAAGCAAGCTGTCCGGTGAAAATGGTTTTTTGCAGTTTATGATCGAGCGACTTTTCCAGAGTGATGCTCCTTCTGATACGGTTGTGGATATTGATGAGATGGAAGATTCCGATGATATGAAGTTAACCAGTATTCAGAGTATCACAGATTATTTAATGTGTGCCGGAAGTACGCTGCCGGACAATATTCGTATGTGGGCAAGGAGAAATCTGGCGGTTGCCAAATCGACAGAGGTCACCCAGGAAGAGAGAAGACACGCACAGCGAGCACTTTCCATTATGCTCAATATTCAGTGGAAAAACACGGATTTTCAGCCCATCGACCCTGTGGAAGCCAGAAGAATATTAGATGAAGAGCTTTATGGACTTGATCAGGTAAAGCAGCGTATTATTGAAACGATTATCCAAATCAATCGTACCCATACCTTGCCGGCATATGGTATTTTGTTAATTGGACCGGCAGGAACCGGAAAGTCTCAGATTGCCTATGCAGTCGCAAAAATATTAAAAATGTCATGGACTACGCTGGAGATGAGTTCCATCAATGATCCGGAACAGCTTACCGGAAGCTCCAGAATATATGCCAATGCAAAACCCGGATTGATTATGGAGGCCTTTGCCAATGCCGAAAGCTCCAATCTTTTGTTTATTATCAACGAGTTGGATAAAGCATCGGCAGGAAAAGGAAATGGAAATCCGGCAGATGTCTTGTTGACACTTTTAGATAATTTGGGCTTTACGGACAATTATATTGAATGTAATATTCCGACCACCGGTGTGTATCCGATTGCAACGGCAAATGACCGGAATGCCATCAGCGCACCGCTTATGTCACGTTTTGCAGTGATTGAATTGCCGGATTATACGTTGGATGAGAAGCGGGTTATTTTTACAAAATTTGCAATGCCCAAGGTTTTAAAGCGCATCGGATTGCGTGATGAAGAGATTATCATTACTGATGAGGCACTGGATGCGATTATGGATGTATTTAAAGATACTTCCGGTATCCGTGATATTGAGCAGGCGGCAGAGCATATTGCGGCCAATGCTTTGTATCGGATTGAAGCAGAAAAGATGCCCTGCGTGACGTATGATGCAGATATGATTAAAGCGTTGTTAGTGTAATTTTTATATACTATTGGCTTGATGATTCATATGTGATTACATAACAAAATACCCCATCCTTTTCTAAATTGAAATTGGATGGGATATTGTTGTTATATAGTCATGATCTAGATTTATTTTGTATTTTCTTTCTTCAATTCATTCATTTTCATGGCACGAACCTTTAATGGAAGTCCCCATAATGTGATGAAGCCTTCTGCATCGTGGTGATCATACATGTCACCGGTTGTAAAGGATGCAAGGGATTCACTGTAAAGAGAATAAGGAGAAGTAGTACCGTTTTTAATGATATTACCCTTGTAAAGGCGTAACTTTACTTCACCGGTCACATACTGCTGTGTTACATCTACAAATGCAGAGATTGCTTCACGAACAGGTGTAAACCATTTTCCTTCATATACAATGCTGGCAAGTTTGCTGCCAAGTTCTAATTTAAGAGCGATGGTATCACGGTCGAGTACCAGTTCTTCCAACTGCTGATGAGCTTCCATTAAAATAGTTCCACCGGGAGTTTCGTATACACCACGGCTCTTCATACCAACAACACGGTTCTCTACGATATCTACAATACCAATACCATGTTTGCCACCGATGATGTTAAGTTCACGGATGATATCGGCAACTTTCATTTTTTTGCCATTTAAAGCAGTCGGAACACCTTTTTCGAAGGAAAGTGTTAATTCAACATCTTCATCGGGTGCTTTTTCAGGTGTTACACCAAGTACTAACATATGATCATAGTTCGGAGCAAGAGAAGGATCCTCTAATTCCAGACCTTCATGGCTGATGTGCCAGATGTTTCTGTCACGGCTGTATGACTGGTCGGTTCCGAAAGGAAGATCAATGCCGTGTGCTTTACAGTATTCGATTTCTGCTTCACGGGAATCCATCTGCCATCTGTCATCACGCCAGGGAGCGATGACTTTGATATCGGGAGCCAATGCTTTGATACCTAATTCAAAACGGATCTGGTCATTTCCTTTACCGGTTGCACCGTGGCAGATTGCAACTGCATTTTCTTTGCGGGCAATTTCAACTAATTTTGCAGCAATCGTGGGTCTTGCCATAGCAGTACCCATCAGATATTTATGTTCATAAACCGCACCGGCCTGAACGCAGGGCATAATATAGTTTTCGCACAAATCATCAACGACATCTTCGATATAAAGTTTAGAAGCGCCTGAAATTTTTGCACGTTCTTCAAGACCGTCAAGTTCTTCGCCCTGACCACAGTCGATACAGCAGCATACTACTTCATAACCATAAGTTTCTTTTAACCACGGGATAACCGCAGTTGTGTCAAGTCCGCCTGAATAGGCTAAGATAACTTTCTCCATTTTTTTATCCTCTTTTCTTTTAATTATGGACTTTGTCCGAGTTATTAAAATCATTTGCATAATATAGAAGTTATTATGTAGATTGACTGCACTTATCATATCGTAAAAGCTAAAAAATGACAAGATAAGATTGAAAGAAAGGGTAAGGAGAAAGGTAAATTGTAGTGAATTGTCTGCCGGAAACATTGATAATAAAACTTGGCTAGAATATAATAATGCAATAAAACTTGACAAATAATATCATTGTTTATGTCGTCAATAACAATTTTGGCACACTTAGGAAAGTTGATATAGAGTAAAATCGCATTTGAAGTTAATGATTTTTATAATAATGAAAGGACATGCTGATTATGACGCAAAATGAAATTTTGAAACAATATTTTGGATATGATTCATTTCGGAAAGGTCAAGAGGAAATCATAAATTCTATTTTGGTCCAAAGAGATATACTGGCAATTATGCCGACCGGAGCAGGAAAGTCAATTTGTTATCAGATACCGGCATTGATGCTTCCCGGTATTACGATTGTTGTTTCACCTCTTATTTCTTTGATGCAAGATCAGGTCAGAGCATTAAATGATGCCGGAATACATGCTGCTTATATAAATTCAACATTATCAGAGGGGCAAATAAAGAAAGCTCTTTCCTTGGCCGTAAAGGGACAATATAAGATTATATATGTTGCACCGGAAAGACTTGGCAGTTGGGATTTTCTGGAATTTGCGAAAAATACAAAAATTTCTATGGTTACAGTTGATGAGGCTCATTGTATTTCACAGTGGGGACAGGATTTTAGACCCAGTTATCTAAAGATTGTGGATTTTATAGAAGAATTACCATACAGACCTATTGTCAGCGCTTTTACAGCGACCGCTACATCTGAAGTAAAAGATGATATACAGTGTGTCTTAAAATTGCAGCATCCGGATGTTTTTGTAAGAGGATTTGATCGAGAAAATCTATATTATCAAGTGGAAAATACAAGGCATAAAACAGAATTTGTAATTGACTATATGGAAAAACACAAGAATGAAAGCGGAATCATTTATTGTGCGACAAGAAAAAATGTCGATGAGTTATATGGTCTGCTTGCTCAGAAAGGATATGCGGTGGCAAAATACCACGCAGGAATGAGTACAGAAGATAGAAACACGAATCAGGAGGATTTTATATATGATCGTGTTTCTGTAATTATCGCTACAAATGCATTCGGAATGGGAATTGATAAGTCAAATGTTAGATATGTAATCCATTATAATATGCCACAAAGTATGGAAAGCTATTACCAAGAGGCTGGAAGAGCCGGTCGTGACGGAGAGACTGCACAGTGCATTTTATTATTTTCAATGCAGGATGTCATGATTAATAAGCATTTATTGGAAAGTAAAACCGTGGTTGAGATGGAAGCAAGCGATATGGAACTAATTAAGCAGCGAGATCATAAAAGGCTGCAGATTATGGAAAACTATTGTAGAACTACAGAATGTTTACGGAATTATATACTGAATTATTTCGGCGAGACTACCGCTAAACCCTGTGATAATTGCGGAAATTGTCACCGCGAATATCTGGAAATTGATCATACCGAACATGCAAAATGGATCATAAATTGTGTTGTTGAGACAAAAGGAAGATATGGAATTAAAATTGTTACGGGTACATTGCATGGCGCAAATAGAGCCAGATTGAAGGAATTACATACAACGGAATACAAATCTTATGGAAAACTCCATGATATGAGTGAAACGGAAATAGATTCTTTGATTCATCAGATGATTGCAGATGGCTATTTGTATCAAACGCAAGAAAAGTATAGTGTATTGAAAATAGGTGATATTTCTGCATTAAAAGATGGTTCGAAAAAGGTTGTGCTCCGTACATATCAAGAAAAAGAACCGATTGACAGAAAAGCAAGAAAACAAAGAAAAACAGACAAACTTACAAAAGCAGGATTTGAACTCTTCGAATGCCTTAGGCAACTGCGCTTAACGATTGCGAGAGAAGAAGCAATGCCGCCATATATTATTTTTAGTGATAAAACATTAATTGATATGTGTGTTAAAACACCTTCAAATCGAGATGAAATGATGAATGTGAATGGTGTTGGGGCAAATAAGTTTGATAAATATGGACAGAGGTTCTTAGACGAAATTGAAAAGTATGTAAACTCTAATAATGTGGTATTAAGCCTGGAACTTGATGCTGAGTAAGTTAAAGAGAAACCAGGGAAAGTGTGCAAAAAATAATAGTTGAAAAATATGTGAAGAGATAGCATAGTTTATTTGTTATTAAATGAAAGACAGAATAAAAGGTAAGTGCTTATGTATTTAATATCAGCATATTTTGACGCTCAGTCAAACAAAGTCTTAAATCGATACATTAAACAGATTGCGGAAAAAACCGGAAACCGTTTTATGATCAGCCATCAGGTACCGCCACATATGACCATTTCCCAAATAGAGACCCGAAATGAAGAGATTCTGATAGCACACTTTCAAAAATTGCAAACTGAATTGTGTAAGGGAAGTGTTGAAATTGCATCGATAGGAATGATGATGCCGTATGTGATATATGCCATGCCTGTTTTCAATCAATATTTGCAGGATTTGTCAATGGATGTTTATCGTACATTCAACCAGATCAATGAAACAAAGATCAGCAAATATTATAAACCGATGTCATGGATACCTCATATTACATTGGGGAAAACATTGACGAAAGAACAGATGTTAGGTGCTGTCAGTATTATGCAGGATGGATTTGTACCCATGACTGCAGAGATTACGGAAATCGGATTGGCCAGAGTCAATCCGCATGAAGATATTGCGCGATTTTTACTGAAAAAATAGCATAATTACAAGAGAAGAAGAGAGGACATGATACGATGGCAAAATTAGCAGTTTTTTTTCCGGGAATTGGATATACGGTGGATAAGCCGCTTATGTATTATAGTAGGAAGTTAGCGGTGGCTTATGGTTATGAAATTATACTTCTTCCGTATCAGGGGTTTCCGGAAAATGTAAAAGGAAATCCGGATAAGATGGTACAATCCTATGAGCTTGCGTTGGCTTATTCCATTGATGCGTTAGCAACGGTAAACTGGAATATGTATGATGAAATTTTATTTGTTGCAAAAAGTGTTGGTACGATTGTAGCGGCTACTTTGGCTGATCAGAGTGTGTATAAAGATAGAATTCGACTGGTGCTTTATACGCCGTTGATACAGACATTTCAATTTGATTTTAACGATGCTATTGTTTTTACCGGTTCCAATGATCCGTGGGTAGGAGATGAACATCAAAGGATATTGGACTTGTGTTATAAAAGAAGTATCCGTTGTGAGGTTTTTGACGGTGCCAATCATTCTCTGGAGACGGGACAGACAGATGTTGACTTAGAATACATGAAACGTGTGATGGCGCAGATAGAAGAATTTTTGCATAAAACTATATAAAAGATTTAAAAAAGTTGAAAGATTTGAAAATAGTGTAATCACTTCTTGACAAGCTTATAAAATTGTATTATGATTTCAATAATTTAACACGATAAAGTAAGAAACCGATGAGCAAGAGAAGTAAATCACGGAACGCATCACAGAGAGCTGCGGCTGGTGGAATGCAGCATGAAGGAAATGGTTGAATGGACTTGCGAGGGTGACTTGAAATGAAAGTAAATTTCTTTTCAGAGTAGACGTCAACGGGTTCCCTACCCGTTATCAGGAGGGTGCATATAGTGTGTATGCAGAACGAGAGGATAGTATTATCAATATGGGTGGTACCGCAGAGGTTTTTATAGCTTTTGTCCCTGTTTAGGGGGCAGAAGCTTTTTTTATTTGAAAGGAGACAGTCAGATGTATTTTCCGGATTATGAAACAACCAAACAATATGAAAAAGATTATAATATCATTCCGGTCTGCCGTGAAATTTATGCGGATGTTGTAACGCCGATTACGCTGTTACGAAAACTTGCACAAATTGACAGTAAGTTTTTCCTGCTTGAAAGTGTGGAAGGCGGAAACAAATGGGGCAGATTTTCTTTTTTAGGCGTCAATCCGTTATTGCAGATTTCCGCAAAATCCGGTGTTGTTACATTAAAAAGCGGAGCGATCGAGCAGAAAATGCAACGCGATCCCATGGAGGCTTTAAGGGAACAATTAAAGAAATATAAAACACCAAAGATTGAAGGAATGCCGTCTTTTACCGGTGGTTTTGTCGGACATTTTTCATATGAAATGTTTGGATATGCAGAACCAAAATTAAAATTGAAGACCAGCGAATTCGATGATTATAATCTGATGCTTTTTGATAAAGTAATAGCTTATGACCATTTAAAACAAAAAATCATTGTGATTGTCAATTATTACAGCGACAAAGGAGAACAGGGATATAATGCTGCAACTCTTGAAATTGATAAGATCATCAATTTGATTTATGATAATACGCCTTTGACACCTGAAATTGCACAAAAGAAAGTGGATTTTACTTGCAATACTTCCAAAGAAGAATACTGTGCAATGGTGGAAAAGACCAAGCACTATATTAGAGAGGGAGATATTTTTCAGGGAGTTATTTCCAGAAGGTTTGAAGCAGAATATCACAGTAGTCTGTTAAATACCTACCGCGTACTTCGGACGACCAATCCTTCACCCTATATGTATTTTATTCAGTGTGATGATTTGCAGATAGCAGGTACGTCTCCGGAGACTATGGTAAAATTAGAAGAAGGGAAGCTTACGACATTTCCGGTTGCGGGAACCAGACATAGAGGTGCAAGCAAAGCAGAAGATGAGGCATTGGAAGTTGAACTTTTAGCAGATGAAAAAGAACGTGCGGAACATAATATGCTGGTTGATCTGGCACGAAATGATCTTGGCAGGATTTCCAGATACGGAAGTGTGACGGTTGAGGAGTATATGCAGATCCACCGCTTTTCCAAAGTCATGCATATTGCTTCCGTGGTATGTGGTCAGATAAGAAAAGATAAGGATGGATGTGATACGATAGCGACCATGCTGCCGGCAGGAACTTTATCCGGAGCACCGAAATTCCGGGCATGTGAGATTATTGATGAACTGGAAAAAGACAGCCGAGGGGTATATGGCGGCGCAATCGGATACTTGGATTTTTCCGGCAATCTGGATGTTTGTATTGCCATTCGTACAGCGGTGAAAAAAGGCGATAAGGTTTATATTCAGGCAGGTGCCGGTATTGTAGCGGATAGTGTGCCTGAAAATGAGTATATGGAATGCGCAAATAAAGCAGGAGCAGTCATCGAGGCTGTGAAGAGAGCAAGTGAGGTGAATGGCTGATGATTTTACTGATTGATAATTATGACAGTTTTTCTTATAATCTGGTTCAGTTAATCGGCAGCATTGCAAAGGATGAAATAAAAGTGATCCGAAATGACGAATTGTCTGTCGATGAAGTGGAAGCATTGGCACCGGCTTACATTATTCTTTCGCCGGGACCGGGAAGACCGTCTGATGCCGGTATCTGTGAAGAGGTCGTAAAAAGAATGCAAGGGGAGGCAAAGATTTTAGGCGTCTGTTTAGGTCATCAGGGAATCTGTGAAGTATATGGTGCTACCATTACTTATGCAAAAGAATTAATGCATGGAAAACAGAGTATGATGACAATTGACAAAAAAGAAGCTCTTTTTGCAGGAGTAGATGAGCGTATTCCGATTGCCAGATATCATTCTCTGGCGGCAGATCCGAAAACAATGCCGGATTGTTTAAAGGTCATCGGTACAACGGATGATGGTGAAATTATGGCAGTCCGTCATAAAGATTATGAGGTATACGGAATGCAATTTCATCCGGAAAGTGTCCTGACACCGGACGGTGAAACCTTGATGCGGAATTTTTTGCAGTTGTAGAAATGAGAAAATGTATTAGGATTATTAATGACATAAACAATTATCATAGTAGAAAAAGCTGATAAATGTTTTGGAAAAACATATAAAAACGAAAAATATCAAAATAAAGATTTCATAACAAAAAATACAAAAATGTAAATTCGATAGCAATAAATAAAGAAAAGGTCAAAATAATGGCAGATAATATTTTAATGATTTTAGCTGATGCGGCGCGAGAGCGTGTGGCAGAAGATAAGAAAAAGATTTCTATGGAAGATATGGTTAAAAAGGCATTTTCCATGGAATGTAATACGGATTATGAAACAGGATTTCCTGTTGAACAGGTGTTAAAGAAAGATGGCATATCTTTTATCTGTGAAGTGAAAAAGGCATCCCCTTCCAAAGGTCTGATTGCTCCAGATTTTCCCTATGTGGAAATTGCAAAAGCGTATGAGGCAGCCGGAGCTGCCTGCATTTCTGTTTTAACAGAACCTACCAGATTTTTAGGAGATGACAGATATCTGCAGGAAATTGTAGAAAATGTTGCGACGCCGGTTTTACGAAAGGATTTTACCGTGGATGCCTATCAGATTTATCAGGCAAAGGTTTTGGGTGCATCCATGATTTTACTGATTTGTTCTTTGTTAGATGAGAATACGATCAGAGAATACATTGGTATTTGTGATACACTTGGATTATCGGCTTTAGTCGAGACACATGATGAAGATGAAATCGCCATGGCCGTTCGTGCCGGAGCCAGAATCATCGGTGTTAATAACCGTAACTTAAAGGATTTTACAGTGGATGTGCATAATAGCGAAAGACTTCGTAAGCTTGTCCCGGTTGATGTTTTGTTTATTGCAGAAAGCGGTATTCAGACAGCGGAAGATATCAAGGTGTTATATGATGCCGGGGTGAACGGTGTGCTCATCGGAGAGACTTTGATGCGTAGTCCGGATAAAAAAGCAATGTTAGAAGAATTGCGCAAGGGATGTGCGAAGGGATGAGCCGGATAAAAATATGTGGATTAAAACGCATCGAAGATGTGTATGCAGTAAACGAATTCAAACCGGATTATGTGGGCTTTGTTTTTGCTACCACAAAGCGTTTTGTATCGGATGAGTCAGCCGCCATAATGAAGGCAGCTCTCAATTCTGATATTCCGGCTGTTGGTGTATTTGTCAATGAACCCATTGCGCACATTGTAAAGTTGGTGCATGAAAAAAGCATTGATATCATCCAATTACACGGACAGGAAGATTTGAATTATGTAAACCAACTAAGAGAAGCACTGACAAAAGAAGTTGGTTCGCAGGATAAGGGTGAGACATCCAGAGTTCCCCTGATTAAAGTTGTTCGTATTGATGTGACTATGGATGAAAAGCATGCAACTGAAAAGTTGGCAGATGAAAAATTGGCAGATGAAAAGACAGTAAATGAAAATGTATATGCCGCATGGAAAGAAAAACAGACAGAGATTAATCGAAAACTGATTTTAGAAGCAAAGAAATGTGAACCGGAATATCTGCTCTTTGATTCGAAAGTAAAAGGAATTCCCGGTGGCAGTGGACAGACATTTAATGTTGAGACGCTTCCGGATGATGAAGAAATCGGATTGCCTTACTTTTTGGCCGGTGGAATTGATTTATCCAATGTTGCGGATTTAATTGCATTAAAAAGCCCTTTTGGTATTGATGTAAGTTCTGCCGTAGAAACAGATGGCTTCAAGGATGCAGAAAAAATCAAAGCCATGATTGAAGCGGTCAGATATAGTAGCTGAAATGGTGATGTTAAAATCATGGAGAATAAAATAGCAGAGACACAAATTTAAAAATCATAATCATAAAGTTTTGAATCAGGAAAGGAGAAAACATGAGCGCAGGAAGATTTGGTGAATTTGGCGGACAATATGTTCCGGAAACATTGATGAACGCCGTACACGAGTTAGAAGAAGCTTATGAACATTACAAAAACGATCCGGAGTTTATCAAAGAACTGGATCAGTTGGAAAGAGAATATGCAGGAAGACCGTCTTTACTGTATTATGCGGAAAAGATGACAAAGGATTTAGGTGGCGCAAAGATTTATTTAAAGCGCGAAGATTTAAATCATACCGGCTCTCACAAAATCAACAATGTTTTGGGACAGGTACTGCTTGCAAAGAAAATGGGGAAAACCAGAGTTATTGCAGAAACAGGGGCAGGTCAGCACGGTGTTGCAACCGCAACGGCAGCAGCGCTTATGGGTATGGAATGCGAAATCTTTATGGGAAAAGAAGATACCATACGTCAGGCGTTAAATGTATTCCGTATGGAGCTTTTGGGAGCAAAGGTGCATGCTGTGGAAAGCGGAACACAGACATTAAAAGATGCCGTAAATGAGGCAATGAGAGAGTGGACAAACAGGGTAGATGATACCCTTTATGTACTGGGCTCAGTTATGGGACCTCATCCGTTTCCGACGATTGTACGCGATTTTCAGAGTGTTATCGGTAAGGAAATCAAACAACAGATATTAGAAAAAGAAGGAAAGCTTCCTGACGCGGTTGTCGCCTGTGTGGGTGGCGGCAGTAATGCTATGGGTACATTTTATGAATTTATACCGGATAAAGAGGTGCAGTTAATTGGTTGTGAGGCAGCAGGGTTAGGCGTTGATAATCCGAAAAATGCTGCAACCATAGCTAATGGAAGTCTTGGAATTTTCCATGGAATGAAATCCTTGTTCTGTCAGAATGAATACGGGCAGATAGCACCGGTTTATTCAATTTCAGCAGGACTTGACTATCCCGGTATCGGACCGGAGCACGCTATGCTTCATGAGACGGGGAGGGCTGTGTATGTGCCGATTACGGATGAAGAAGCCGTTGCTGCATTTGAATACTTATCCAGAACCGAAGGTATCATTCCCGCAATCGAAAGTGCACATGCAGTTGCGCATGTGATGAAAATTGCAAAGAAAATGACAAGCGATCAGATTATCGTATGTACGGTTTCCGGTCGTGGAGATAAAGATGTGGCAGCCATTGCCAGATACAGGGGGGTTGAATTATATGAGTAGAATTGCAAAAGCCTTTGAAAACAAAAAAGCATTTATTGCGTTTGTAACCGGTGGAGATCCAACCCTTGATACGACGGAAAAAATATTGTATGCCATGGAAGATGCCGGAGCAGATTTAATTGAAATTGGGATTCCCTTTTCCGATCCGATTGCGGAAGGACCGGTAATTCAGGAGGCAAATGAAAGAGCTCTCGCTGCGGGATGTACGACCGATAGATTATTTGATACCGTAAAAAAAGCAAGAGAGCGCGTGACTGTTCCGCTTGTATACCTGACTTATGCCAATGCCATTTTCAAATATGGCAGTGAAAAGTTCATGCAACGTTGTGTGGAATGTGGTATTGACGGCATTATTGTGCCGGATGTTCCATATGAGGAAAAAGCAGAGTTTTCCGGAGTTTGTGAATCCTATGGGATTGATTTGATTACCATGGTTGCGCCCACTTCCAATGACCGGATAAAGCTGATTGCAAAAGATGCCAAAGGATTTGTCTATTGTGTATCTTCGATGGGAGTTACCGGTGTCAGACAGGAAATTACAACCGATATTGGCAGTATTGTGGAGCTTGTAAAAGAAGTAACAGACACTCCGGTGGCAATCGGTTTTGGAATTGCTACACCCGAGCAGGCAGAAAAAATGGCGTCTTTGTCTGATGGTGCCATTGTAGGCTCTGCGATTGTAAAGTTAGTAGCAAAACATGGAAAAGAAGCACCTCGTTTTGTGGCAGAGTATGTCAAATCCATGAAAGAAGCCGTAAAAAGAGCGGAGAAATGATTTGTTGACATTTTATTTACTTTGTTGTATGATAATAACGCTTTAGCGATTTAAAGTTTAGTAGTTTAAAGCAGCGAATTATGGAGGATTTATCATGAGCAAAGCAAAAGAAAGAACTCTTATGAATTACAGCCCGGATTTGAAGGTTTTGGATTGCACCTTAAGAGATGGCGGACTTGTTAATAATTTTGGATTTACCGATGAATTTGTAAAAGATTTGTATGAAGCAAATATCAAAGCCGGCGTTGACTATATGGAATTTGGCTATAAGGCATCAAAAGAAATTTTTGATCCGAAAGAGTTTGGAAAATGGAAATTCTGTAATGAAGAAGATATACGTGCCATTGTCGGTGAAAATGATTCACCTTTGAAAATATCCGTTATGGCGGATGTCGGACGGTGTGATTACAAAAAGGATATTCTGCCAAAGAGTGAAAGCGTGATTGACATGATTCGCGTGGCAACCTATATTCATCAGATTCCTGCAGCGATTGAGATGATTGAGGATTTCAAGAAAAAGGGTTATGAGGTTACGGTCAATATCATGGCAGTTTCCAAAGTAAACAGTGATGACTTGGAAGCCGGATTGGAGCTTCTTGCAAACAGCAGTGTTGATGTTATTTATCTGGTAGATAGCTTTGGTTATTTTTATCCCGAACAAATTACAAAATTTGCACAGAAATATGTAAAAGTTGCAGAAGAGCATGGGAAAATCGTCGGTATCCATACACACAATAACCAACAGTTAGCATTCGCTAACACAATTGAGGCTATCAGAAACGGTGTCTGTCTGTTAGACGCTACGGTAAGCGGTATGGGACGCGGTGCCGGCAACTGCTATATGGAATCCTTGTTGACTTTCTTAAAAAATCCCAAGTACAATGTAAGACCGATTATTCAAGTTGTGGAAAGGCATATTTTAAAAATCAAAGAAGAAGGCGCTGTATGGGGATATGATATTCCTTTTCTTTTGACCGGTATTTTAAACAGTCATCCTTCGACTGCCATAAAGTTCATCAAAGATAAACGCACGGACTATAACCGATTGATGCAGGAACTTATGGATATGGAATAATGAAAAAACCCCTTTTCAGGAACACAAATCCGAAAAGGGTATAGAATAAATATCATAAAAAACGGATGGCAGATTTTATGGTTCTGTCATCCGTTTTTTTTAGGCCTCTTCTTCTCCCAGATTTCCATAAAAGCTGATTAAATATAAACCGCCCAGTCCCACAAGTGCGTAAATAATTCGGGAAACCCATGTCATGCTGCCAAAAACCGCGGAAACCAGATTGAAACCGAAAAACCCGATTAGTCCCCAGTTGATTGCTCCAATGATAACGAGCGTCAGAATAATTGCATCAATTGCTCTGTTTCTCATGAAACCTCCTCCTTTCCTTGACAGTTGTATACATCAGGTTACAAAAAAGAAAACTCCTTTTGTAAACATTACTTAGTATTTGCCATGTGTACGTGTTTTATGCTGGAAATAATTGTTCGATTCCACTATAATGATGATAATAGGCTGAGAAATTTCCCTAATTATTTTATGCTTTATAACATCCATACTTTATAACATCTATGCTTTATAACATCCATACTTTATAACATCTATGCTTTATAACATCTATGCTTTTTATCATCGTTGTTATAACTTTAAATGATAAAAAAAGTGTGTGTGTTTTACAGAAAAATATGAGTAGAAAAAATAATAAAATGAATAGTAAAACCAATAGTAATATAAAAAATCAAAAGCAATTTGAAGAAAAAGAAGATTCGCTTTCGGGTATCCGTCTCAATAAATATCTTGCGCAGGCAGGTATTTGTTCCAGGCGTGAAGCGGACCAATTGATTGAAAGCGGTGTGGTTTATGTAAATGGTGCTGTGGCAAAAGCAGGAGACCGTGTTTTTCCAAAGGATGAGGTCATCTGTAATCACAAAGTTATCAGTGGAAAACAGGATGCGGTTGTTTTAGCATATTATAAGCCCGTTGGTGTTGTCTGTTCTCAAAAAGACAGGCATGCGGATAAGCTGGTGTCTGATCAATTGCAATTTCCTGTGCGGGTCACATATGCCGGTCGTCTGGATAAGGATTCGGAAGGACTTTTATTAATGACAAATGACGGTAATCTGATTGATAAACTGATGCGTGGAGCAAACCGCCACGAAAAGGAGTATGTCGTAAAAGTTAAAAAGGATATTTCGGATGATTTTCTAAGTAAAATGGCGAATGGAATTTATCTAAAAGAACTTGAACAGACCACCAGACCATGCAGAATAGAGGCTGTGGGCAAGAGGACCTTTCGGATTGTTCTTACCCAGGGACTGAATCGACAGATCCGACGTATGTGTGAGGCATCCGGGCAGGAAGTGCTTTCGTTAAAGAGAGTTCGTGTGGCAAATGTGGAATTAGGAAAACTAAAGCCCGGAGAATATCGTGTGGTAAGCGGTGAGGAACTGAGCATGCTTTATGCAGAAGCCGGGATTCAAGCTTAGCTACAAATATGTAAATTGATATCTGAACAGTTGCAAGAAAAAATAGATATTATTCATAATTAGGAAAACAAAGGGAAAGAATGATGGGTAAAGTGAATCAGAGTAAAACAGAACGAATGAAGGAACTGATTGATGTTTTAAATAAGGCAGCCTATGCTTACTATGCAAAGGATATGGAGATCATGAGTAATTATGAATACGATGCTTTGTATGATGAGCTGGTTTTGTTAGAGGAAGAGACAGGTGTTGTTTTGTCTAACAGTCCGACCATTCATGTTGGATTCGAAGCGGTGGACGAACTGCCCAAGGAACGCCATGAAAAGCCGATGCTTTCTCTGGCAAAGACCAAGAGCAGAGAAGAACTGCGCGAATGGTTAAACGGAAAAGAGGCTTTGCTTTCCTGGAAATTGGATGGTCTTACCATTGTGCTTACATATGAAAACGGCACCCTGCAAAAAGCGGTTACACGCGGAAACGGGGAAATTGGTGAAGTTATCACCAACAATGCCAGAGTTTTCAAAAACATTCCGCACAAAATTGCATTTGAAGGAAGATTGATTTTGCGTGGAGAAGCAGTTATTACGTATTCTGATTTTGAAAAAGTGAATGCAGAAATTGCAGATGCGGAGGCCAAATACAAAAATCCACGTAATCTATGCAGTGGTTCGGTCAGACAATTAAACAATGAGATTACTTCCAAAAGAAATGTACGTCTGTTTGCTTTTAACCTGGTTGATGCCATAGGAGCAGATGGTGCGGCAGTTGATTTTAAAAATGACAGAGAAAACCAGTTTTTGTTTTTAAAAGAGCAGGGGTTTGATGTAGTAGAGTATTACCGTGTAAATCCCGATACCATTATGGACACGATTGAGCAGTTTGCAACAAAGATTGTGGATTACGATGTCCCGTCGGATGGACTGGTTTTAACACTGTGCGATCTTGCATACGGGGAATCATTGGGAAGAACGGCGAAATTCCCCCGTGATTCCATAGCATTCAAATGGGCAGATGAAACAGCCCAGACAACCTTACTTGAAATCGAATGGAGTCCAAGCAGGACGGGATTAATCAATCCGGTTGCCATTTTTGAACCCATACAGTTAGAAGGAACGACCGTCAGCAGGGCGAGTGTTCATAATCTGAGCATTATGGAAGAACTGGAATTGGGAATTGGGGATCAGATTACGGTTTATAAAGCAAACATGATTATTCCCCAGATTGCGGAAAATCTGACAAGAAGCAGGAAAATACAGATTCCAAAAACTTGTCCGGTATGTGGGAGGGCAACACGGATTTGTCAGGAAAATGATACAAAAACACTGGTTTGTACAAACCCTGAGTGCGAAGCCAAAAAAATAAAGTCCTTTACCTTGATGGTGAGCAGGGATGCTTTAAATATTGACGGACTGAGCGAGGCGACACTGGAAAAATTTATTGCAAAAGGATTTATTCACAGTTTTGCTGATATTTTCCGATTAAACAGATTTGAAAAAGAAATTACGGAAATGGACGGCTTTGGTGAAAAATCTTTCCAAAATCTGATGGCGTCACTAGAACAGGCAAGAAATACTACGCTGCCCAGATATCTTTATGCAATCGGGATAACCGGGATTGGAGTTGCCAATGCCAAAGTGCTGTGTAAAGCATTTCAATATGACTTTGAAAAGATAAAGTCTGCCACAATGGAAGAGTTATCTGAGGTTGACGGCATTGGAGAAGTCCTTGCGGAAGGTATTATTTCTTATTTTACGGATGAGGAGAAAGCCCAAAACGCATTGGAACTATTGGAAGAACTGCAGATTGAGAAACCGGAACAAAATGAGGAAGAGCAGATTTTTGCAGGCATGACATTTGTTATTACCGGCAATGTTTATCATTACGCAAACCGAAATGAGGTAAAAGATGTGATTGAACAAAAGGGTGGTAAGGTTGCAGGTAGCGTTTCATCCAAGACCAATTACCTGATCAATAATGACGTGACATCGACTTCCGGTAAAAACAAAAAAGCCAAAGAACTTGGAATTCCGATTATTTCGGAAGAGGAGTTTATTTCCATGCTGGAAAAGTAATTTGGTAGAAGTACTATTGATAAGGAATGTCTGTATATTTTTATCTATATATTTGGGAACTGTTGATGAGTAAATTTTTGATGAGTAAATTGTTGATGAGTTTTTCGTAACTTTATGAGTTTTCCATATCTTTATGTAACTTTACGTAGTTGGTAAAAGATGATATGATAAGAAAAGTTGTGTATCGTGGGTAGAATATACTTTGCTCCAACATTTTTAGCTTAATTACAGATTTATTTATAGAAAAGAAGGTTTTATCATGCCAATCAGAACACAAAGCGATCTTCCTGCAAAGGAGATTTTGGAAAATGAAAATATATTTGTCATGGACGAGTTTCGTGCCATTAATCAGGATATCAGACCACTTCAGATTGTGATTCTCAATCTGATGCCGGTCAAACAGGATACGGAATTACAGCTATTAAGAGCATTGTCCAATACACCATTGCAGATAGATGTGACTTTTTTAAATATGAAAAGTCATATTTCTTTAAATACGTCAGCGAATCATTTAAACCGCTTTTATGAATCCTTTCATGATATTAAATGGAAGAAATTTGATGGTCTGATTATTACGGGAGCTCCCGTGGAGCATATGGAATATGAAGAAGTGGATTATTGGGAAGAACTATGTGAAGTTATGGAGTGGTCAAAGACCAATGTGACATCCACATTTCATATCTGCTGGGGAGCGCAGGCAGGCTTATATTATCATTACGGATTACAAAAGCATATTCTGCCCAAGAAGGTATTTGGTGTATATGAACATAAAGTGATGAACCGAAAAATTCCGATTGTCAGAGGCTTTGATGATTATTTTATGGCGCCTCATAGCCGTCATACAGAGGTCAAAAGTGAAGATATCTATGCTTGTGGAGCCTTGACGGTATTGGCAGAATCGGAGGAAGCCGGTGTTTATCTTGTGATGGCGGGAGAAGGAAAGCAGTTTTTTGTCATGGGGCATTCCGAATATGACCGCCTGACACTGCAGGAAGAATATTTCCGTGATAAAAAGAAAGGGCTGGATATTCAGGTGCCTAAGAATTATTTTCCGAATGATGATCCGACACAAAAACCTCATCTGCAGTGGAGAAGCCATAGCAACAATTTATATAGCAATTGGCTGAATTATTACGTGTATCAGATTACGCCGTATGTATTGTAGTTTAGTTACAATGGACAGTTTTTATAAAAAAAAATTGGTCATTTAGGTGAATATTGGGTATCGTATTATGGACACAAATGTGGTACACTAATTGAAAATGGTGAAAATATCCATGAAAGTTTGGTTGCATCCAGACATCTGAAACTATATAAGAGAAGGAAGATATAGCAAAATGTTTGTGAAAACTGCGATTGTGTATGCATCTGTTCACCATGGGAATACCAAAAAGTTGGTTGATGCAATTGCAAAAGAATATGTGGTTGATTTGATAGATGCGACAAAAATAAAGTTTGCGGATTTGTCAGAGTATGATGTCATCGGTTTTGCATCAGGAGTCTATTTTGGGAAGTTTCATCGAAGTGTATTGGATTTCGCCAGAGAGAATTTACCGGAAGACAAAAAAGTGTTTTTTATCAGTACATATGGTAGTAAGGAAGGTTATTCTGCCATAGAAAAGATTGCAGAGAATAAAAATGCTCTCATCATTGATAAATTTGGATGTAAAGGATGGGATACTTTTGGGATATTTGCCTTAATGGGTGGTATTCAAAAAGGTCATCCGGATGCACATGAGCTGGCTGAAGCCGTACAGTTTTATAGGGATCTGGTACATTGGATACTGGCATCCTGATTTTAGGGGTGGGTTTTTCAACAGGGATAGCAACGATATACCCAAAAGTTCAAGGGAAAGTGAGCCGGAGGGACTCAATTTGCAGGAAGTAAAATACATAACCATTTTATCAAATAAAAAAGAAATCACGCTGAATGTCAGATCCATTTTATATATTATTATGAGAAGGAACAATGCAGAGATTCATGTCAGCTACGGTAAGATTTATACAGTTCGAAAAACACTTACTGAGTTGAAAGAAAAACTTGGTGATGGTTTTATCTTGGTACATCGCAGCGTGCTTGTATCTGCAATGGCGATTCATGATATCAGTGACAAAATATATTTAAGCAATGGTGAATCCTTAGATTATGTTTTGAGAAAGAAAAAAGAAATTGTCAATCAGCTTGAGGAAATACAGAAGAAATTCATTAGCATTTTTGCACATGAGAATGCACCAAAGACGGAGGAAGAGTATCACAACCATTATAGAAGCTTTGATTTAATGCCTTTTGCTTTTACCGATATTGAGATGGTATTTGATGAGAAACGTCATGCTGTGGATTGGATTTTCCGTTACGGCAATCCCGCATTGGCAAGGTTGGAAAAAGTTCCGTTAGACAAGTTAATTGGGAGTTCTTTTGGCAGCCTGTTTTCTAATATGGATTCCAAATGGCTTAGAACTTATGAACGTGCCACGATTTATGGTGAGATACGTGAAATTGTGGATTACAGCCCGGAGATTGACACGAATTTAAAAGTAATTTGTTTTCCGACTTTCAAAGGTCACTGCGGATGTATTTTATTTGATGTTTCGCAAATAGAATTTTCTGAGAATAATAGTGAAATTCAAAAAGCATTCATGTTTTATCTTGGAAAAATACCGGATAAGATATTGGGAAAAGAAGATGAAAATGAAACGAAATAGTCTGTTAGATACAGTAATTGTATCAGATTGATTATGCAAAGCCACATGAAAATGTGGCTTTTTTATTTTGTTGATTCGTCCTTTTTATATGTTGATTCGTCCCAAAACTATTGATGTAATTTTGAGAAGATAATAAAATTTTATATAATAATGTATAATTATGCCATACATTTGCTATGAAAAATGACATGAGGTGACAAAACGGAAGATTTATCTGTAAAAGTTTGTGTCAGAAAATAAAAAACGGTCGCATAAGATATATGTGAGGTGGCTTATGACATCAGCACAGGAACAGATTGAAAAAACGGAACATAAAAAAATGATCGAAACCTATGACCGCCTAACGGCTGTCAGTCATATCAAGGTTGAGCATTTTTCCGAGCACAACCGCATAGAAGGTTATTATGAAGACCGTACGGTGGGACATTTGTTTGGTTGTGACCGTCTGATGAAAGTCGACACCATGTTTGGACGTCTGCAGATGGGATATAATCCAAATCGTGGCAGAAGCTTCATTTTTGCCAATTTGAAAACTTCCCGCTATGACACGATCAGCAGCCGCTACCAGAAAGAGATGGCAGAATACCAGATGAAGACGCTGTTGAAGGGACAAAATGAGAACAGAGGTTACATTTCCAAGTATAACCGTAATTCCTCCGTGCTCATTGAGAAGGCCGAAGCAAAGCCGTGGACGGAACGCTCCGTCAGTCCGTATTATAACCGTATCAATATGGATGCATTGCGAAAAACAATGCCCTTTTTTGATAAATCCGAAGAATTGGAGCAGTTAAAAAAGGTTCGGGAAGAGCAACAGGAATTAAAGCAGCAGATCGCAATACAATCGCGTGCCGGTGAGCATGAGGAAAATGTCGGATTATACAAAAAGCAACGGGATAATTTACAAATAGAAAATCTGATCGAGGCTTTATTATACCGGAAAGAAAGCGGAAGCAGATTTTTCCTAAGAAAAATCAACTATGCATTTGATATACAAAAACATGAGATGTTTGAATATTATAAACATCAACGCACTCAGTTAGAAGAAAATCAGGAAACTGCGGTTTCTGACAATGAGGAAGATGACAATAACGATGATAACAGCTGAATCTGATTTGTTTTTGGAAATTACATATGACAGACTGTTTCAAATTTTAAAAGATATTTTGCAGATGTATTCTGATTATGCGGTTACAATCCATGAAAATGGCACGATAGCAGGTATTCGGGAACGCATTTTATATCGGGAGGAATTGAACCGGCTAAGCGATACCGAATTTAATGATGAAACCATTTCCGCTTATCAGGAATCTATGAATGATTTTTTGACGGAATTGGATCAGTTAGAAGAAGCAGCAGTAAAAGAAATAAAAAATGGAAAGATGGTTCCTGTTTATTACATTTTTCGTCTGTTTCGCTTTACACCGTTTGAAAAACTTCTGTTTCTGTTTTCGTTTGCCGCAGCAAACAATGTTCATTTTAAGCGGATTTTTGCTTTGTTGTCCGATGATTATGATTTGGAATATCCTACGGTTGAGTTGTGCACCAGGATTTTTACACTGAATCCGGTAGAGAGAATGATGCTTAGCAAAAACTTTGTGGAGCGATATGATGATTTTTCCATTTTGTACCAAGATGTCGATACAAAGCAAAAGCAGCATCTTCTGCAGGAACCGATGATGATATCGCAACGGGTTTATTCCTTTTTATGGGATGTTGCCAGCGAGAATGATGAATTAAAAAAATTCATTACCGTATGCTTACCATATAAAAATGGAGAGAAACTTTTGGTTCAGGAAGAGATTTTGGATGGAATCAAAAGAATTTGCAGGGTAGGAGAAAAGCAAAAAATCCTATATCTTTGCGGAGAGCCGGGATGTGGCAGAAAAAGTATATTAAAGCAGTTCTGCAGCGATAACCGGATAACGCTTATTATGGTGGATTGTATCAAATTGTTTTTGTGCCGGAATGATAAAGGCTATGAAGATTTCATTCGTGAAATTGTGCTCGAATCGATGTTGCGGGGAGATGCGTTTGTCGCATTTACGGATTTTGACACGGAAAAGAACAGTTTTCAGGAGTTAGAGGAAATTGTCTGGCGCATGGAACAGTATTCCGACTTTTTCGGATTTACGCTTAATGGTGATGGAGAAAGCCTGCCGAAGTCTCATTATGAGACAATTCGGATTAACATAGAGAATCTTTCGGTGGAAAACCGACGTATTGTGTGGAAGTATTACCTGGAAAACATGAAAGAACAACTGAGTATTACAAAAAGTGATATCAAAGAGTTGCTGGATGTTTTACCTGCACAGTACATATTGACACCGGGAGCCATCAAAAACAGTGTTTCTGATGCAGTTTTACAGATGAATGGAATGGGATTTGCGAAAGTAAACCGGGAAATTCTAAACGAGGCATGTCAGAAACAAATTGCACATATGCTTGGCAATGATGCGACCAAAATACGGACAATTCATAACTTTGAGGATCTGATACTGCCTGCTTCGCAAAAGAAACTGTTGACGGATGCGGTGAATCGGATTCGTTATCGGAACAAGGTTTTTTCCGAGTGGGGATTTCATGAAAAAGTCGCATATGGAAAAGGTACCAGTATGATTTTCTACGGACCTCCGGGAACCGGTAAGACCATGGGCGCCCAGGTCCTTGCCAAAGAGCTGGGTTTAGAACTCTACAAAGTGGATATGGCAAAAGTGATGTCCAGATATGTAGGGGAATCTGAGAAAAAGCTTGGCGAAATATTTGAACATGGAAAGAAAAGCCAGAGTATTCTGTTTTTCGATGAGGCGGATGTGTTATTTGGAAAGCGTTCCGAAGTAAAGGATTCGCAGGATAAATACGCAAATGCCAGTACAGCATATCTGTTGCAGAAAATCGAGGAATATGAAGGCGTTATTATATTAGCAACCAATCTGCTGCAAAACTTTGATGCTGCGTTTATGAGAAGATTTCAGTTTATTATTGAATTTCCGTTTCCGGACGAGATGCAGCGGTTGCAGATTTGGGAAAATGTATTTCCAGGGAAGATGCCTTGCGAGGAACTCGATTATGAGTTTCTTGCCGCACAGTTTAAATTATCCGGCAGCCAGATAAAAAACATTGCACTGTCTGCTGCGTTCATGGCGGCGGGAGAAAAACGGAAAGTTGGCATGGCCGATATTTTTAAAGCCATGAAACGGGAAAACAGCAAAGTTGGAAAAAATATGATTTCTTCAGATTTTGGTGGTTATTATTATCTGATGGAAGAAGGGGATGAGTAAAATGGGAAAAAACACTCAAACGGGAAGCACCGGACAAGAACAAAAAAAGAAGGAAGGTTCAAAAGAAAAATCAAAATTTTCTCTTTTTAAACGCAGTAAAAGTGAGCAGGCGGGGAAAGAGAACGCAAAAAAACCTTCAGAAGATGCACAGAAATTAAAAGAGGTAACAAAAGAAGTTAAAAAAGATGCCAAAGAGCAGAAGCAGGGTAAGGTTTCGCCTCAAAGTAAAGAGACAAAGGAAAAGACAGCGGAACTGAAGAAAAAAGTGCATCATCACCATCATAGGAAATCCTCTCATTCTAAGTCTGAAAAAAGTGACGCAGAAAAAGCCAAAACTTCTACATCCGATAAGATGGATCCTGCAAAAAAAGTCAACCAAAAGATACAAGAACGAAAAGAGGCTTATGATGGATATAAAGCCAAGATAGATACGTGGAAAACGGCAAAGAATAAACATTCTATGGTTGATGATGTTGTTTCCATGCAACAGGAAATGAAAGCGAAAGATGAAGAATTGACTTCATTTACCGAAACCGAGAGTAAGATTATTGTCAACGCATCTGGATCAGCTAATGTTGTTAAGGATTTTGAAAGTGTGGCAAATATCATTCAGGAAAAGTATGCCGACAAAAAACAGGTAAGGACCATGGTTACCAAGAATAAAGGTGTTTATGATATGGTCATGCATGTTGGAGAAGTCGGAGATGCCAGAAGGGAAGTATATGCTAAGGCAGAAAAAACCTTGAATCGGAAATACACCAATGAATTGAATGCCGAAACAGATGAAAGCAAAAAGGAAGACATTAAAAAGCGTCAGGAAGAAAACCGGGATGCTGATTTAGAAAAAGAAGTTCAGCTAATTACAATGCAGGGACTAGAGCAACCCACACAAGGTCAAGAGGCAAAAGAAGGTGCGAAAAAAGTGGGCTCTTTTGCATTGCAGGTGGAGGAATGGATTGGCAATCTCTTTGGCAATTATTCTGATATTTCAGATGTGATTGAAAACAAAGGCGAATTGGATAAAAAAATAAAAGAATTAAGAGAAACTCATAAGATCAATGCAGAACCTCCTGAAATAGGGGAAATGGAATTTGGTGCTAAAGAAGGACTTGGTTGTGGTTTAGCCGCTTTTAACTTTATAAAGACATTAATCGAAACGGTCAAAGCCGGAGTCGATACAATAAAAGACAGAAAAATCATTGATAATCAGGAATATGCATTGCGTTTTCGCGAATTTTTTGGGAACGTGCTTGATTTGATCGGCAATGTAATTGATTTTGCAGGCCCATGGATAGATATGGTTCCCTTTTTGGGCAGTTGTCTGTCGATTTTGCAAAATGCCGGCGGTATAGCAAAAGCATCTATGGAACTTGTCTTCGCAGGAAAAAATCGTAAGACGGTACATGATTCAAAGGAGAAATTAAAAGCAAGACTGGCACAAAAGAGAAAAGCATGTCTGGAAGGAAAGCGTTCGTTAGATGCTACGCTTTTTGAGGTGAACGATTTTTCTGAAAAAGGCATTCGTGAGAAACGGAAAGCCCTTTTGGCAAATGTTGGAGCGCAAGTCAATATCAGTAAAAATCAGGAAGAAATTGACCAGAATCAGTTTCAGGGAAAAAGTCGTTATGCCAGAGGAATGAACTGGTTAGATACGAATATTATACATCGGAAGGATAAAGAGAATGTTGCAACCGGATATGGCGAAGTAAATGAAAAACTTGCGGCTCTTATGTGGGAAACAAAAAAGGCAGGTAAAGATAGAAATAAAAATTCAGTTACTGAAAATGATGAGTATAAGACCAAGATACATGCGATGGAAGCTTTGGATATATTAAATGAATACGAAGTGGAAAATGCACTTGCTCATCGTCAGAATTTGAAATTGCGTACAAATGGATTTGATTTGGCAACCAATGCTGCAAAGCTGGTTGGTAATGTATTACAATTATCCGGAGAAATCTGTACGGCAACGGGTGTAGGTGCCTTGGCAGGCGGAGGTCTGATTTTAACGGGAAGTATTATTAAAACAGTTACGGGCTTGGCAGAGGTTAGCAAAAATGTCGGTAGCTTTCTAAATTCAGAATTAGAACAAAATTCACAGCGTGGAATGAATAAAGAATATGTTCGGAATGAAATGGGAACCGCTCTATATGAAAAAATGGATATTTTGGCTTCCATTATGAAAGAAAACACCGGATGGGTGACTGGAACCGATGATAAAGCGGCTCCGGAGACCAAAGACTTTGTGATTACCAAAATTAAAAATGATTTTGAATATTTGGTTGGTGTCAGAAGAGGTTCGGATATGAGGGTTTCCAGCATTATGAAAGCGAATAGCCGGGATGATATTATTTCGTCGTTATCCAGCATATTCTCACAGGATGGCAATTAATCGAAAGATTTAAAACGCGCTGTAAAGAAACAGAAAATATCATCTGATCATCTAAGAATATGAATTTTGAACAAAAAGAAGAATAAGATGAACAAGAAGAATAAGATGAGCAAAAAACAACAATATTATTCATAAAAATATTATGAAAAATGATTGATAAGATTAAGAGGGAAAAACATGGCATATTTAACATTAGAGCAAAAACAGGAAGAATTAGAGTCATTGGTTGATTTCTTAGAGGATATCGACATTGCAGCCCAAGTGATGGATGCACCCGAACAGGAAGATGATAAACTAATTTTGATTGAATTTCCCGGAGGGGACGGCCCTGCCAAGACACTGGAAGAATTGGAACGGGTGTTAGTGGGCAGGATTATGCAGATGCCTGACGAAGGCGAGGTATACACCAAGTATTTACTGCTTTATACCCAGGTTGCTGTTGATTTAGCAGATAAGGATGAACTTGCCATTTTACGGCTTGTCAATGATTTGAACAGGACAGCATTAATGGGCTCTTTCTTCTACTCCAAAGAAGCATTAGATGATGAATGCAAAATACAGTATAAGGTTATTATACCTTCCGCAGACGATGTTCCTTTTGATGAAGGAGTTGTCGGCGAGACCATTATTAACTGCGGAATTATGTATGACGAGGCAAAAGAAGCATTTGAGAAGTTATGATGGAAACGGTTGAAAAGTATCATTTACAATTGATAGCGTTGGGAAAGCAGATCTGTGAGGAACTCTATTCAGTTGATGAAAAGTTTTCTTTATGGGTGGGAGAACTTGACCGCATTATGAAGGATGCTGCTAAGCAGTTAGAAGTGTTCTTCTTTCAGGATGCATTTGAGGTTCTTCAGTTGTCAGATGAAGAAAAAATTCTGGCGGTGGCTTTGTTTTATGTGCAAAAGAAAACCGGCATGCCGATGCAGACGGAAGATGCATTTAAAATTCTTTCTGTCAATCTTTTGCAGAGCTATCGAAAGAGTTTGGCATTTTGCTTTATTTTGAATGGAAAATATCTTTCTTTATCACCTGTTTTTGTTTCTTACGTAGAGGGTGAAATACCGCAGCTTCCACAGGGAATGTTATTTAAATTTCCCAAGTGGGAGAATGGCAGTATCAACAGTTCGTTAAAAGAACAGGCAGAAACGATTTTTTCTTTTTCACCCGAGAGTCTGGAACAGACACCAATGGCTCTGGTGATTGATGGTCCGAAAGGTTGCGGCAGACATTTTTTCATCGAACAAATTCTGGCAGATCAGCAACTGCCTGCTTTGTGGATTACTATTTCCGATCATTACTATACTGTGCAGGAGCTGAAAGAGCTGGTTGAATGCGCATTGTTATACGGAGCATTTGTATGTGTCAGCATGGAAAAACAGGATCACAGCATTGTTAAATGGCTGTCCGGATTTTTTACATCCATTGCTATCGTAACGGATTCAGAACGTTTCCGCATAGACCAGTCTGCTTACCATCTTTTAACGGTTTCGCTTTTCGAAACCAAAGAAAAAAAGATAGATGCGTTCAGCATGAATTTGCTTCAGACCAATATGAATTTCGAGGACTTAAAACTTCCCGAATTACAGCATAAGCAGCTAAGGGATATTTGTGATATGATTGCAGTTCGTCCAAAAGTATTGTCGGACTGGGAATTTGGCAAAAAGTTCAGTTACGGAAACGGAATGAGCATTTTGTTTTATGGAGCTCCGGGTACCGGTAAAACGATGGCTGCCGGGGTAATTGCAAATGAATTGCAGTTACCGCTGTACCGTGTAGATTTGTCACAGCTAATCAGTAAATATATCGGAGAAACACAAAAAAACATCGGAAAGATTTTTGATGAAGCAGAAAAGATGGAATGTATTCTGCTCTTTGATGAGGCAGACGCCATTTTTTCCAAAAGAAGTGATGTGTCCGATGCACAGGATCGTTATTCCAATGCGGAAACGGCGTATCTTTTGCAAAGGATTGAGCAATATAACGGCGTATCCATTCTGGCAACGAATTTGTTGCAGAATTTTGATGAAGCATTCCGTCGCAGAATTTCCTATATGGTCCATTTTCCGTTACCGGATGAAGGTCTTCGTCAAAAGCTTTGGCAGGATATTTTCCCGGAAAAGTCACAGCTAGGTGATGACTTTGATGCACTGGCTTTAGCACAGGCCTTTGAACTGTCAGGCGCTGCCATTAAAAATGCTGCATTACATAGTGCCTATATGGCCATGGCAGAAGATTGTCCGATTGGAATGAAACATATTTTGCGTGCAATTTCCAATGAATATGCAAAAGTCGGAAAAAGCCTATCAAAATCCCAGATGGAATTGTTTCAGGTATATCATGCATAGGATATAAAAAGGATTCTCAATACGAAATTAGAACACTGAATGATAAAAAGAAATAATTTATAGCAGTCAGGAAGAAACAATATGAAAGCATTAAAATCATTTTTTACAAATTGCATCAGTTGGTTGAAAAAAGACAAGAAAAATACTGCAATTGCTGCTTGTGGCGTTGCAGCTGTTGTCATGATTTCCGTAGGTGCTGTTATTTATTCTTCTTCTGCTGCTTATACTATGGTTGATCGTCCTTTTGATGGAGCTTATGCAAAAGCTTTAAATGTAAGCGAAGGGGAAAAAGTATATAACAATGGTGGAAATAACCCACTTGCCCAGATTTATGATCAAGACGGTAGTTATTATCTTGTTAAAAATAAATATCAGTTGTACGAGATTATGAATTTTGGCGGATTGGATGGATTTAATGATTCTGGCATGAAATTTAAACTGGCTAATGACATTACCTTATCCGGTAATCTGAGTGTTGCATACACTGTAAAAGATGGAAGCGGTAATGAAACATCGACTGGTACTTATAAATATAAGAATTATGGAACCGGGACATTTAAAGGGGAATTGGATGGTAACGGGTATCAGATTACCATACCAACTGTTAGCGTAGACATTCAGGCGACAAACGAAGATACCAATATTGGTTATCTGTTTGGTGAATTAGGTGCAAGTGCAAATATTCATGATTTAATTGTATGTGTGCAGGCACCCACCATGAATGTAGCGACTAGTGTTGCGTCCTTACCGGCAAATACAGTTTCTGATGAAAATGATGTCAATTTGGAACTTCATAATATTGTTACAGATACTCTTTCTGCACCTGTTTCGTTGATAGACAATCATGATGCGACGATAGATAACGATTTTGCAACCTATGATTATATTACCGCAAAGAAGACTATCACAAAAACAGTAGATCAGACTGCCAGTCAGGAAACAAAGTATAAAGTTACTATTACTCCTGATGATACTGGTGTAACGATTTCTGAGAATGATTTGACTTATATTTTGAATGCTAAACCGTCGGATAATTCTAAAACAATAGGAAACATATTGTCAGATAAAGATATCCACATTTCCGGATGGAGTGATGTTGTAACAGGCATTGCGACATCTGTTTCGGAAATCACAAAAGAAGGTAATGAAAAAACAACTACTACGGATTTAACGTGGACTGAGAATTCTTTTGACAACGTTGATGATACGAAAGCTAATGTTACGGATGAATCATCCTTCGTACCGGTATGGTGGGAAAAATTTTCGGAAAAGAATGGTTGCACTTCTATTGAAAGTTTAAATACATATAATCTGGAGCATAGAACTGTAAAAACGGGAGAAACAGAGCTGGATAGTGAGAATTCCGGATATCAGAGTAGAAGTGCGGAAACTTATTCATTGTCAATTGATAACGGAAAAAGTTTTACAGTTACCATTACACCCTATGTACAGAACTATAAAAGAACGGATACACAGGATGCAACGGTCTATGAATATGATAGATATATTGAGAAAAAAACGACCGGTACCGTAACAAAAGTAAAAGCGGGAAAAGTACAGGGAAAACAGGTTTCCTTTACATACGAGGTTAATAATAGAGAATTATCTATTACTTCGTTGACGACAGATTCATCGACAGTTTTACCGACCAATGTGAATGTTGGTGTGATTGCCGGTAAAAAAGACAATGGTGCTAATTTATCTAACATCAGTATAGTTAGTGATACTACTGCAACAGATTTTGTCTTAAAAGAAAACGTGCTATCCGGTCTCATAGAGACAAGAAAAGATCCTTATGAGATTATCAAATATAATAAAAAATCTGCAACGGCAAGTTATAATAATGCACAAAATAGTTATCAGGTAAAATTGGAAGATACCAGTGAAGCGGTAGATCAAATTCCACCTGGTAATGCTTCTATGCCCGCAATTACTACTGGAATAGACTATAAAATAACTTCTTTGGATTACAATACTGATGAAATTAAAATCAAAGTGGAACCCAACTTCTCTGTCGGAGGTCTTATTGGTTATGAAGCCGCTAGTTCTTCAACGTATTCCGGACTGGAACTGGCACAGACAGTGAATGCGACAGTTCCAAATGGTTATCAGGGAAAGATTTCTGTCGGTGGTCTTGTAGGATTGCTGAATGATGGAAACATAACCGTAGAAAAATCTATCATTGATTCCGATCAGATTGGGATTACCGGAACTGTCTCAAATGCCGTTGGAACATTAATTGGTTCTTCTGTAACGAGTGCAGCAAAACTAACGATTTCCAATTGCGTTCTTGGAGGCAATCAGGCTGTCAATAATAACAAATATATAATTGGATCAAATGTCAACTTAGATGGCGACTTAACGTTTAAAAGTGTTAAGGGAGCATCCTATAACAACGGCAGTGGTAATGTGAGTCCAACTACAATTGTTTCGGATGATTTGAAAAACGGAAGTAGTAACGTTGCTACGGATTATAAAAATAATTATGGTGTCCGTTATTTATCAAGTGATGGCGGTACAACATATCGTTTGATTCCGAATTGGGTGTGTACGGATATTTCCGACACAGATTTGACCATCAGTGAATTAAAGAATCCGGACAGCACCAATCCTACTGTTGATGTAACGCTGTCATCTTTAAAACGATTAAGCGGTATTAATGTCGCAATGGATTATCGTTATATGACTATTACCGGTGGTGAATCACCTGCTTCGGCTGTCGGAAGCGATAAAAATGCCAGTAAGGATAAGATATTGTCTGATATTTCCATTTCGCCTGTTTCTGAGCTGGATGGAAAACCATATACGAGTTCCTGGATGAAAATTACACAGGCAACCTTTTTTGACGGTCACCAGTATTACGTAACAGCCACAGGCTTTAGTAAGGATTATCAGCTTACAACAGAAGTATATTCTTATGGTGCAGAAGAGACAGTTGTCCGTAAGACATCTGATCCGGATAATGACTATATCTGCCCTTATATATACAACAACAGAATTATTGATACAGAGTTTACAGGAAATACCTATTTGTTTTATCGGCAGGTTGGTTCCAGTGATAATTATACAAAGGCAACAGATCACTTTTCTGATTGGTATCCGGTCTCCAAGAGAACTGCATACATTCTTTTTGATACGGATACGGCAGAGTATGAAGGATTTTGGGTAGTAAAAGGATATATCTATCCGCTAATTAAAATATCTCCTAACGATACAACAACAGCCTATAAATATACCAAGGCAAATCGTACTCCGGTCAATCAAGCGAAATTATCTGCTGATATGTATCAGTATGATACCAATGCCACAGGGAATTCGGCACCATTGGATACCAGTTCTCATGAGTTAGATACTACAACAGCATATAATTTCCTAAAAGGATATACTTTGTCCATCAAGCCTTATGACTATGATTCTGGACAGGGGGCAGGTGCAACGCATAACTTTAAGTATTACTATCGTATTGACACCTCATGCCCATCCGATACGGATGAGGTAAAGAATGAAATTATTGAACATGGCACAGAGATTACTTCAGCAGATCAAAAGATTTCATTAGATTCATATTCGGAAGGCAGTACGGTTTATCTTTCGGTGGTAAGAACAAGAGCGTATAGAAAACCTTCTCTGATTACATATAAAATTAATATTATAAAGGATTGGGATGATTTAGAACTTACCGCAGGTAGCAGTACTTTATGGCGGGATGATGTTTTAACCATACATACATCGACAAATGTGAATGATGTCAACGAATTATATTCGTATGCATCCGCGCAAAACGGATATGATCCGTCTTTTAAGTTAAATGGTATCCGATATGTGATCCGTACTGTAAAGACAAGTTCCATGACAACATTAAAAGGATTGAAGGTAGATGATAACCTATCTTTAAGCAGTGATATTGTTGCTTTTGGGACGATTACCGGTACAGACGGTGTGTTAGACGGATGTACCATTCCCTTAGACTGCCTGCAGTATGTGAATTCCAATGCAAACTTTTATGTTTATCTGCAATTTTATGGGGATGATGTGTGTGGTGGCAAAGTATATGAGTATACTTATCAAATGCCTACGGAGACGAACGCGCCTTCGCTGATTCCTTCCGCCGGAACATCACAGCATACAGCTAAAAATATCGGTACCGGTGATAGTGCATATGTTGTAAAAGAGGATAATCAGGCATATGTATATGCGGTTGATGATACGAATTTGTCTTATACGGTTGTAACAGGCGATGAAAAGAGCAGATTGGAAAGCAGTTATCCATCAGCAGGAAAAACTTCACCGGTTACGGCAACAGAAGGAAATTCGGCATATGTCGGATGTGATGGAAAGTGGTTTCGGATAAACGGAGGAACGATATATACGGATGATGGGATTGCCATGACAAATAATACCGGAAATACTGTTCAGAGGACGGTTAGTGTGATTGCTTTCCACAATGGATATATGCCCAGCAAGACTACTACATTTTATTATTCCGTAACTCCCGTTCAGGCGGCTGAAACGGTAAGCTTTGAGCCTTCCGATACTTCGATTGCCAGATTTTCAAAGATTTATCTGAAAAATCTGACGTTAAATTCTGAAATATATTATATGGTGGATCAGAATGGTGCTGATTTTTCCAAGAGCCAGCTTGCAGACTTGCAAAGCGTAACCTATGGCATGAACGAAGCCGGTCTTCCTAAGAGTGTTTATAAATATGACTCTGCACAGGGAATTCTGGTAACGGGAGATAGCAGGGTAAGTGTCTGTGCTGTTGCAGTCAGTAAGTCAACTCTGGTAAGCCCTATTGCATCCAAGAGCTATGATGTCACAGAGCCCGGAAGAACTGCATCCGTAACCAGTGTTCCGGCCGGAACGGCAACTACCGTACCTACCGTGATACCGGGAGAAAAAATTCTGTTATTATCCGCTACATCAGGGGCAGATATTTATTATAGTCTGACCGGAGATGTTTCATTAACGGAAAATACAGACGGCAGCTATGAAATACCAAAAGAAGCTCAAAATACCACCTTCCTTTACAATTCTACAGATGGCATTGTGATGCCACAAAAGAAGGATGCTTCTGACCAAACATTTACGATTTATGCTGTTGCCGTAAAGAAGGGAATGAGTAAGAGCGCTCAGAGTGTATTAAAATTCCAGTATCCGTCTGAAGTCGGAGAACCGGTTGCAAATATTGCTTCAGGGGAAGTGACGAGAGAAACGGTTATCAAACTGACCTCATCAACAGAAGGGGCCGTCATTTATTATAATATGACAACCGATGGAAGTGAGCCGGAAGATCCGACCATCTCCAGTATGACATATGATAAGGAACAGGGAATTACAATTTCAAAAGAGACAAAGATTAAAGCGATTGCCGTGAAAAATACGATTGCCAGTAATGTGGTTTCCTTTGCCTATACCGTATCGGAAAAACTGGCAGCGCCTACTGCGTCCTTAACATCGGGTTCTGTATCAACCCGCGGTGCAATTGTCACATTATCCGCAGCTGAGGGAGCAACCATATTCTATACTACGGATAATACAAGTCCGAAGGATCCGGAAAATACATCGGTTATGATAGGTAATTCTGTGATTTTGGATGGAAACAGCGGAGATTTGGTTACGATTAAAGCCTATGCGTCCTTAAATGGAAAAACGGATAGTGATGAAGCTACCTTTACCTATACCATCAGTCAGTTCTCCGGTGGTATTACTGCAGATCCTCCGACAGGAACAGAACTGGGAGCAGGTTCCATTGTCAATCTGATTTCAGATGTCAGTGATGCAACCATCTATTATACGACCGACGGAAGTAATCCTACAGCCGAAAGTAAAAGCGGTACCAGTGTAAAATTAGACGGAGAACCCGGAACAACGATTACAATAAAAGCAATTGCCGTATCAGCCGGAGGCGAGACAAAGGCATATGCATTGTTTAGTTATAAGTTAAAGAATCGTCCCGCAAAAGTGAATGCATCTCCGGCGGGCGGAGTATTGACCAGTGCAACAACGGTTACCTTAACTGCCGGAGACGGAAAAATCTATTATACAACAAACGGTGATGATCCGACGGCAAATTCCAATTTGTATACCGAACCGATTAAGGTTACGAAGGGGATGACTTTAAAAACAGTGGTTATTACCGATGATGGAGAGATGTCGGAAATTTCCGAGTTTGTATTCGAGGCAGCGGAAAAAGTAAAAATGCCGATAGCAGATATACCTTCCGGTTTATTAGAGCCGGCAACTGTAGTTCATTTATCCCTCGAAGATGGAGAGGTGACAGATGAAGAGACGGCAGATGAAGATGTTACCATATATTATTCCACAGATGGGACAAAACCGACTTTGAAAAATCTGGATCAACTGTTAGTTTATACTTCCGATGGAATTTCGATTAACCGTAATGTTTCAATAAAAGCGGTAGCATACAAAGAAGGACAGCAGTTGAGCAATGTTTTGGAGTTGGAATATGTGGTAAATAAGATTCCCGCCGTAGAAGAAAAGGCAAGACTTCTTGCCGAAACGGAGGAAAATGCTTTACATGATACGGATACTTCAGAATTGGAGGACCGTAGAGAAGAGTATGATTTCTCAGGAACGGCATTTACGGAAATCGTGTTAGCCGATTACGATAATAATACCGTTGTGTCAACGAAAAACGGTGTTATTCCAAAGAACAGTACGTTGGATGTCGGTAGAATCAGTAGCAATGCGACGTTGAATGATAATGTTAAAATGATTTTTGGCGATGAATATGCTGTACTGTCCGTATATGATATATCCATTCAGGCGGACGGAACAGAAGTTCAGCCGGATGGAACCGTGGAAATTGGACTTCCGATTCCAAAACAGTTAAAAAGTGCTGTCGTCTATATGATTTATGTGGGTGAAGACGGTACGATTCAGAAACTGGAAACAAGAAGAGACGGCCAGATGGCATATGCAAAAACGGATCATTTCAGTTGTTATGCATTGGTGGGAGCGGATTTATCGGATCATAATACGTTTTCGTTCCAATGGATTTATTTAGTGTTTATTTTAGTTGGCTATAGTGTTTTGTTTTTAATCATCTATGCCGTTGTTTCTATTTATCGGGTGGAAAAACGCAGAAAAGAACGAAGAAGACAAAAAGAACAAAATGAAAACTTTTTAGATGGAGAGTCTTAAATGAGATTTTCAAAGGACACAAAGAAACAAGTTCATAAAGTATCCCCAAAACGTAAATGGATTATTTCAATTGCTGTTTTATTTGGTGTAATTGGAATGACATTGTTAGTAAGTATGGGAAGTGGTTTTCTGCCTTTGCTGGCCGCAGACACGAATATAAAGGTTTCGGCTAAGGTACAGGTTACCAGTCTTACTTCGGCAACAGAGGAGGATATCATCCCCGGACGTGGAAGTGATACAGAAAATGCAACAGAAGCGGATGTGGGAGATACCATTGTGTTGAGTGTTTACAATGGAACCAATTCAGAATCAAATGCGTTGATTTTTTATACTACAGAGGCATCTGTTTCTCCCGGATTCACATTGGTACAGGATTCTGGTACGATTACAAGCCTGAATGCTGCTACCGGTAAAGTATATGCAAATAAGTTTACGGTAGTAACAGGAAGTGATCGCAATTATATCGGATACAAAGAAAGCGATAACTCAAAAATTTGGTATTCCTATAATTCCAAGGTTAAGATTTGGGATTGTAGTGCAACCGCTACAAATGATGCAATTACTGTACCGGAAAGCATTCGCAAACAAGGCTCTTTTAGGATAAATGTTATGCCTGTGCTTTTTGAAGATACAAATTATGTGGCACGTAGCATTGATACTCTGTCCTTTGGCTATCTGCCCCGCCAATACGTCGGAAAAGTAAGTGTTTCCTATGCAGATGCGGCAGTGAAAGAAAATGTGGAGCAGAGCGTGGATATGGCAGCCAGCTTCCGGGTGGTTCCTGCAAGTAGTACATTAGTTCAGGATGTGAGATATTTTTACACCCTTGACGGCAGTATTCCACAATATCGGTTTAATTCTTCCACAAAAGTTATGGAAGCTGCAAATGATGCGACAAAACTTTTATCCTTAGCGGGAAATTCCATTACGGTAACTCCGGACATTGCTAATTTTGGTGAAAGCTTTACGATGCGTGTTACCGGTGTGGCAGTTGATGAAAATCAGAATGTAGTACGAGTAGAGCGTTCCCAGACTTATTTATTTAAGGTAAATACCGAAGAGACTCTGCCTGCTATTTCAGCATATCCGACATCCACAGATTCTGCCATGGCAGAAGTGAAAAAGGGTGATGTCATAAAACTTTATGTTGGACAATATACTATTGATGCAAGTACAGGTGAAATTACCTGTGCTGAAGACCAGACGAAATATACGATTTATTATACGACGGACGGTTCTGAGCCTTCCGTCAATACGGATGGTGAACCACAGGGAACAACTTTGCAGTATTCTTCTGCATCCGGAATTATGGTTCCTGCACCAACCGGAAATATGTTTACTATCCGTGCTTTTGCAACAAACGGTAAATGGTCTTATGGACCGATAGCGAATTTTTCCTATACCTATCCGAGTGCCATTCATGCGCCTTATGCAAATCCGGTAGAAGGAAATGTTGCAAACAATACAGTGGTGAATTTGAAATGCTCTACGGAAGGAGCAAGCATATATTATACAATCAGTACAAATGGTGAGGAACCAAAGGATCCAACAACTTCCGATATGCTGTATTCGGATGAAAATCCGATTGTTATAAAATCCAATACTATCATTAAAGCGGTGGCATATTATCAGGATATGTACAGTTCGATAGCCACTTTCCGTTATGGTCTGATGTCAACGCTAGCTGCACCGACTGCTTCGATTGCCAGTGGTTCGGTTGTTCCGCCCGGAACGACACTTACATTGTCAGCGGCTGAAGGAACGACGATTCATTATACAACGGATGGATCAAGTCCATTGGATCCGGAAAACAGTATGGTTGCGATTGGTAACATCGTTCCGTTAAACGGTGATATCGGTACAATGATTACGGTAAAAGCATATGCGTCCAAGGAAGATTACAGTGACAGTCCGCTGGCCATGTTTGTTTATACGATTAGTAATTATTCCGGCGGTATTTATGCGGATATTGAAGATGGAAGCACTGTAAAAAACGGTGATGTGGTTACGTTAAATACCGATGTTACGGATGCAACGATTTACTATACAACGGATGGTTCCAACCCTACGGTTGCCAGTAGTCAGGGAAGTAAGGTAACCATTTCCGGAGAGCCGGGAGAAAAAGTAGTATTAAAAGCCATTGCGGTCGCAAGCGGTTCTACTCGTACAACGGCGACGGGAACATTTAGTTATACCATCATGGAAAAACTGAAAGCGCCACAGAGTAGTGTCCCGGACGGTGCCGTATTTACAACGGAAAGTCAGGTTGTTTTAACCGCAGAGGATGGAAAGATTTTTTATACAACTGATGGATCAGATCCCACGGAATCGAGTGTTCTATATACATCGCCAATTGAAGTGACAAAAGATGTTACCATTCGCGCAGTTGCCATGTCCGAAGAAAAGGATACCAGTGAGACGGCATCTTTTAGTTACACATTTGCGGATAAGGTAGAGACACCGACTATTTCTGAAGAAAACGGAGAATTGGAAATCGGTTCGGAAGTAATCTTCAGTTGTAAGACTAAAAATGTAACCATGTACTATACAACAAACGGAACCGATCCGGATTTAAAAGACAAAAATAATCTTACAATATATACAGGTCCAATTGTTGTTAATAAAGCAATGACAATTAAATTGATTGCGACAAAAGAAAATATGCAGGCGTCCGATATCGTGACTGCAAGATTTACAGTCCGGGAACCGGTGGAAGTAGTTGTGGAAGAAGAAAAGACTACAAATTATGTTCAGGACACTTCCGGGCGACTGGTAAGCCGTCGTACATTTGCCGGTGCTGATTCGGGACCGTCGCACTCCGATTTTGTGATCAGAAATATCAATTATGGAGCAGTTTTATCGGCTGACAGTGGCGTGGTTGCAGATAATGCACAACTGGTTCTTTCCATTGTGCAAAGTTCTCAGACCTCGGTTAATCTCGTCAAACAGCTGGTTGATGAATCCTATAACATTGTTCAAAGCTATGATGTATCACTTTTAGTTGATGGCATGGAAATTGAACCGGAAGGGGAAGTTGAGCTTGGACTGACAATCCCTTCGGAATATGAAAATGCAATTATCAAAGTGGTTCAGCTGCAGGATGACGGAACGATTCAGATTTATGAAACAAGAAGATCAAACGGTGTTGCATATGCCAATATTCAGAAAACAGGAGTATATGCAATTATTGCTCCGATTGATCAAAGCAAAGAATCAAATCTGACTGTGCTTCGAAATATTGCGATTGTTTCAGCCTTTGTTTTGATTTTAGCTGGCGGAGGATTATTTATCCGAAACAATCGGAAAAAGAAAAAGCAAAAAGCTGATGAGAATTGACAGAAAAGAAAAACAAAATTGATGTGATGAAGGAAAGGGAGAAACATTATGCTAAATCGGAAGTATTATTCATTTGAAAGAAATAATTATTATTACGGAAAGCTGTTAACATCAAAAGATTTCCAACAAGAACAGGGATATCTAAACGACAAGAGAAGACTGATTAATAAAGTTCTGCACGGAAGCGGTATTGTTTACGGTCTGGACGTTGTCTCAGTTGATGATTTATCCATTATTTTACAATCCGGTTTTGCTTTGGATGGTTCGGGAAGAGAAATTGTAGTACCTGCAACACAGGTCGTTAAAATTTCTACAATTGATGGTTTTGATTCTTTAAAAAGTAATTGTGCTTATCTTGGTATTTCTTATCAGGAAGAAGGCGTTGATCCGGTATATTCTACGCTTGCAGATGACAGCTCAGAAGATGAGAATAAAAAATTCAACAGTATCCATGAAAATTATAAATTGTATTTAATGGATGAAGCAGATTGTATTTATACAGATAAAAAAGAAGATGCTTTCTTTACAAAAAGTGTAATTTATATGGATCAGGATATCCGGGTGGTTCAGATTGTACCTGCTTATGCAGTCAAGGGAAAAAATGTGAAGGTAAGGCTGGAAATTGAAAAGACCAGTTATACTTCAGATGTATTCTCTGTTACATATGATTTACAGACTGAGGGATTTGTGGAGCGTGATATGCATGTAGCTGCAGAAAACATCAGTCTGGAGTTTGGAAAAACCGTTGTTTATGATTATATCCTGACTCCCGAAGATTATGTATATGGCAATGCAGAAATTGTTGTAAAGAGCAGAAATATCGAAATTGTTAAAAATGGCAATGTGGAAAAGCGCAAAGATGAATTTAAAGCATCCATAGCACCGGTTTTGGAAAGTGTTTTGGAGTGCGTTTTGAAAAACAGCTATAAAGGTACCATGGATGCAGAGTTGGATTCTACGTTTGATGAGAAATTATTTATTTGTAAAATCAGCTTAATCCGTTCCGGCAATAATGTTTTGATTGATCATATCGAGGATGCACCATTTAAACAGTATGTTTACAATGCTGACCAGTTAATGATTATGAACAAACTGGATGATTATCTGGTAGATAAGGTTAAGATAACAGCAGACAACAAGCCTGTGATTACCCAGCAGAGGATTTCCGAATCTACAGGAAGAGAAACAGAGCGGACGCTTGCCAGCGGAAGTTTTGATATGTCTTTAGGCAATGGCGGAGAAGTTGGAAGAGCAATTTTTTCAGAAGAAATTATGCATGGGCTCGGAAGCGGACCGGTTTATGTGGAAATCGGCGTGGAATATCTCTATAAGAGTTCCAAAGATAAAGCCGGTCACGAGGAAATCATTTTAGGTGATAATTCCATTTTTTCATCTGTGGAAGATAGTAAGGTTTATCAGATTGATACTGCAGTAAAAGTATTACCCGAAAGAGGAACCTTTATCGTCGGTGTAAGACCAAAAGTAAAGACCGGAAAAATCAGTTTGCGAATCCGCTGGTATGCATTTAAACCGGAAGATTTGGAAAAGAAGGTTACGAAACTCAAAGAGCAGCAGGGAACCATTATGATCCAGCCGGATACCATTGTTCTGCCGCCGAAAGCAACAGTTCATATTAATCCTGTTTTTGTTAATATGGCAGAAGAGCCTTTGGCTTACAGTTTATTGGATTCAGAAGGCGGTAAGGTTGATAACAACGGAATGTATACGGCACCGGCACAGGAAGGTGTATATGAAGTAAAGGTTTCCTGCATCAGTAATCCGGAAATATACACACATGCCTTTATGATTGTATCTCAGAAAAAATCCGATGAGGAATAATTTGGTGATTTAAATGTATCTTGCATTAAACATGGAATTGGAAATAGTTCGTACAGTTTTGGAAAATGATGTGAATGACATTTTCGTCTGTACTGATATAAAAGATAATACAGGTGTTTATTACACCATGATAGCCATAAAAGATGCGAAGTTTCGAAAGATGATTGCAGGTCAGATGAATACATCCGGACTGTTTTTCAGAAATAAAGATTTCGTCGGTTCATTTTCCCATGAAGATCAGCTGAATCTTGTTTTTCGTTATTATCATGAGAGTTTGCTCTCTGTCATGGGAAGTGTATATTTATATTCCTTTGTTGAATGTAAGGCGGCTGCACTGGCTTATATTGCTGCCTTTGCGGAGGCTGATGTCAACGGAAGTGTCGGATTGCTGCTTTTAAAAGACCGGAATATCAATATTTATAAGGATGGCGGTTTTCAGCTTAACTATTTTATTGATTTTTCCGAATGGAAAGAGTGTTCTTCACAAGAATATATTACGGAAGTGGCAAAAGGCGCATTTCGAATTCTGGATATTAATTACCGGGAAAAATATGACATGCCGGAATTGTATCCGGATGACTTGAGATTGTATTATTTGAAACTGGTATCTTCCGGATTTTCCACGTTTGGACAGATTATTGCCACAATTCGCGGAATGTCGGATAAACCGGTTGAAATGAGAGGTTTTTTCTGGTGGATTAAGAGCCGGTATAAAATTACAAAAAACTTTTTGTTCCGTAATTCAATCAATACATTTTTGACAATCTTAGTAATTGCAACGCTGATTTATGCGGCTTATCAAATTGGTATCCGGATAAGGGCCAATAAGGCAAATGCCAATAATATTGATTATTATGGAATTGAAACCATCGGAGATGTATATCTGGGCGATGAAGAATAAATAAGAAGGAAAAAGTCAGATGAAGAAATACGTACAATTTACATTACTTGCCATATTATTTATATCAGGACTATTTGCAGTATTCCGGGCTGTTGTTACCAGACAGGTTCCGATGACACAGTTTATCGATGTTGCCAATGCAGATAACGGTACCAGTATTGTGGCTTGGTATGATGATGAGGATATTGTAATCGCCCAACTGACAACTGCAGGAACAATCAGTAAATATGTTCGTTTTGACAGCATTAAGGGAAACGAAATGTATACAATTGCGGGATTGGGTGCAGGAAGTAATGATAAGGTTTATGCATTGCGCAATACGGTTGATCCTTATACCGGAGACCTTAAAAGTCAGGAATTAATGGTTATGGATTTCAAATCTGTATTTGCCAAGACAGAGAAAGTAATCAATTTAGGAAGTGATGATGAAAATTATATTTATGGCTGGATTAATGTATCTGAAGATACCATTACCCTGATTGCAACAGATCCTTATGAAACGATTGCAGTTCGCAGGAATTATGAATACGGAACCAATTTATCCGGAACCTTAAATATTAAAAATACAAGAACTTACCATTTGGCTGAAGGAGAAGGTCTTTATAAGGCAATCGGCAACGGACAGGATTTAGTTTATATTTCCGATTCCGGAAAAATTTACCACGCAGTAGAAGAAAACGGATTTGTTCAGGAAATCTATCCGGCAAGGACAGTAGAAACCCTAATGTATCCTACCTTTTTAGCATATGCGGAAAGTGGCTATGTGTATTTTGGAGAACATGAAAGCGGCGATATCATCAAACTGAATGTTTCCGATGGTACGGAAGAGATTATTCTGAACGGAAATTCGACATTGAACGGTTCTTCTCTTTATACATCCAAGGATTTGTTAAATGTTGCAATGACCAATATCAATAATTATTCAGCTGTTGTTTATAATACACACACAAACTCTTTTAATATCGTCAAAACGATTGACGGTATTACAGAGACCATTGAGAAAATGAATTTTTCCGTGGCCCTGATTATTTTTAAGTTATTGATAAACTGGGTAGTATGTGGCATTGTTCTGTTTTTTGCATTTGGTATTTTTGAAGTATTTATTCAGGGAATTCAGAGCGGCAGAACCGTAATCGGAAGATTACTTGCTGCAACACTTCCCATGATAGTGGTTGCTTTGATTATTTTCGGATTGATTGCTTTTAGCTATTATAAATCGTCCATTCAGACAAACTTTGAGAAACAGACGGAAGATGAAGGAAATATGTTAACGGCATTGTTCGGGCAGGAATCCTTCAATGAAATCGAATATCCGTATGATTATACATCAGAAGCCTATAGTTATCTGTTGTCCCAGTTAAAGACCAGGGATTTGTACAGCAGAGTGATTTATTATGAGAGTGGAACCTTATATATTGGCGTGGATGAAAACAGTCCCTGTTTTTATCCGTTTGGTATCTGGATGAATTTGGATGCCGAAAGTCTGTATAAAAAGGCTGCCCTGACCGGTAATGCGGTAACCGGTACGATTCGCGATGAACTTGGAGAAAGACTGGTTTGTATCACGCCGGTGGGCGGTGTCAGCGGTGATACGGTTTATTTGTTGGAAACCGGTATTTATACTTCCAACATCAATGAGTACGTGAAAGCTTACCTAGGACAGTTTGCAATTATCTGTATTGTATTTATTATTTTGACAATTGTGGTATTAAGTATTTCATATTATCGAATTCTCTTACCACTCAATGAAGTAAAATCAGTCATGAAAGACTTTACGGATGGAAATACCAATGCCCGGATTGAAACTACTTCCGAAGATGAAATTGCCGGCATTTCCCGCATTTTCAATAATATGGCAGATGATATGATGCTTCAGATCCACAATTTGCAAAAAATGGGTGACACCTATTACCGGTTTGTTCCGGTCAGTGTTATCAGCTTATTGGGAATGGATAATCTGGGAGATTTATCTTTAGGAAGTAAAATCGTTGGTAAATATCCGGTTTTGAAAGCAGAATTAAAGCTACCCAAAACAGCCGATGATGAAGATATTGAAAGTATTACCAACCGCTTTTTCAATACGATCAATAATTTTGCAGGACAAAATGAGATTGTTCCGATTGTCGATTCGGCAAGTCTTGACAGTATCATGTTAATTTGCCAGAAAGGTGTTCAGTCGGCAATTGCAGCTGCTTTGTCCATATTGGCAAAAATCGATTCCGATAATGCGGCAATTGGTGATGCCAATCAGCAGATTAATATTAATTTTGTATTACATGAAACAGAAATCAATTTTGGTATTTGCGGTGATGCAGATCGATATGTTTTGGCGTTATTCGCACCGGAAGTTCCGAAACTGATGAAAAACGGTCGTTTCTTTGATTTGTCGGGAAGCCGTTTGTTAGTAACATCGGAGGCTTTTGACCTTTTGGAAAATAAAGAACTGTTTGCCAATCGTTATGCCGGTGCCGTTAAAGTTGCCGGACGCAGTATGGGTATGTATGACATCTATGATGACAGAAGTGCAGAGGAAATACGTCTGATTAAACAATCATCGCGTATCTTTAACAAGGCGATGCAGTTGTATGAGCAGGGAACCTATTATGAGGCTAAAAATCTTTTCGCCATGGTACTTCGGGAAAATCCGAGAGACTATGTGGCAAAGTATTATATATTCCAGTGTGAGGCATTATCAAAGCAATAAAAATAAAAAGCTTTACGGAGGCAGAACGTGTTTTCAGAACTTCTTAGTTTGTTCCAAAAAGCATTTGTAAGGTTGCGGACAGCCGTAATGAACCCTTTCAGAAGGGTTATCAGAAGAACACAGCAGTTATCGAATGCTAATCTGATCACTGCCAAATTGATTAATCCAATCAATAAAAAACTGCGAGAAATCTTTTCGTTTAAGCCAAAAGCGAAGGAAGATTATATTACAGTTGGTAATTTCTGGATTTCCAGAAAGGTGATCTACTTTCTGATTGTTGCAATCTGTGCGGGAGTATTTATTTACTTCACATGGTTTGCAAGTGACGTACAAGAAACAACGACAACAACAAATGTGGTTACAACTACATATTTTGATTATGATGATTTAAAACTTGCAGAGTTTTCGGGAAAAGCCAATATCCGGGCTGCAAACGGTTCGGTCGTATATACGGGTGATGTTGCAGACGGTATGATTACCGGCGTGGGAACCTTATGGAATCAGGATGGTCTGTTGATTTATGAGGGTAATTTCCTTAACAATCAGTATTCCGGCGTGGGAACCCTGTATTATCCCAACGGAAATGTGATGTATAATGGCGAGTTTGCGGAAAATCTTTTTCAGGGGACCGGTTATTATTACAGTCTCGAAGGAAATCTGTTATATGAGGGATCTTTTGAAAAAGGCTCCTTTAATGGAGAAGGTATTTCCTATAATGAGGAAGGAAACCTGATCTATGAGGGAAATTTCCAATCGGGCAATTATCATGGCAATGGTATTTTGTATTACGCAAACGGAATTAAAAAATATGAAGGTGAATTTTATCAGGGAAAAGCCCAGGGTCAGGGAACAAGTTATTCCAATACCGGAAAACTGTTATTTACCGGATTGTTTGCAAGAAATGAGATTCACTATGAATCCCTGCTTGGCATCACGTTAGAAGATGCCATGAGCATGTTTGGTGAAACACCGATTGTATATTATTCGGAAGTCGATACCGTTTTTCTGTTTGAAGGTGCACACGTTGCATTAAAAGGGGACTGTATGGTTCAGCTTTTAAGAGATTCATCAGCACTTTCTACGGATGATGACTGGTATCTGCCGGGCGAAGAGGAAGATACTTTAACAGACGATACGGTTCCTACGGATACGATTGTGTTTGATGAAAACGGAGAAGGCAGTTTATTGGGAGAAGGCACGAGTGTCGGTGAGGATGAAAACACAACCACAACAAGTGTGACTACGACAACCGATGCAGATGGCAATGAAGTGACGACAACCACGACTACGGATACAACAGCTAGTGCCGTGAATACAACAACGATGTTAGACGGGATCGAACTACCTGTTTTGGCTACCGGCGATACATATAGTGCCTATTATTACCTGAGTTCGGATGAATGGCAGAAGGCAGAAGAACTGGATAAAACGCAGATTACCATTTCATCGGTTACAGCATTTAGTGATGATTTAGATGTTACATTTTTGGAAAATACGGATATGACAGCAGCCAATGGTGTCACGAACTTAATTGATTGTGTTGCAATTGACCGTATCAGGCGCAATGATCCTACGGCATTCAGTAACAATTCGTTTGAAATGACAACCAAGAATAAATCTTATATTTACGTATCTGGAATTAATATGGCAGAAGCGGTTTATTCGGAAATTTATGAATTAGAAGGTGTGCGGTATAAACTCTGTTATCAGATGGATAATCCCGAAGCACTGAAATTTATTACATTGGAAGTTTATTAAGGAAAGGAGAAGAGCAATGGCAGATTTTTCTATTATTTCGGATGTCAGTAATCAAATATTGAATCTGTTGCGTGAGCATATGTGTCCGGAACTGATTCAGTCTCCGGAAGCAATTAAGCTGGTTTCACCTTCTGACAAAAATGCAGACTTCCAATTAGGGTTGTATTTATACGATATTCAGGAATTAAGAGAGTATAAACAGGTGGATTTGATACGTACCGGCAACAATAAGGCACAATATCCGCCTAAGCCACTCAATTTATTTTATGTGGTTTACATCAATACAAAATCCCAGATGGTTTCCGATTCGGAAAATGAACAACGGATTTTAGGAAGGGTTATCCAGGTTTTAATGGATAATGCAATCCTTTCTGAAATCGAGGAACAAAATGAGGATGAATCTTTGGCTGTCACCTTATTGACGCTGAGTTTTGAAGATAAGACAAAGCTGTGGAGTGTTTTAAATCTCCCGTATCAGGTGGGAATCTATTTCAGTGTTTCCCCGGCGATGCTTTCATCCAGAAAGGTTAAGACATTTACACGTGTTCTGGAAACCAACTTTGATGTATTGCAGAAAGACAAAAACTAAGAGGAGTAGGAGGAAACAAGATGAAGGCAAAGGTTGCATTTGTACTGAGACTTATAGATGACTATTCCGGAAATGTGATACAAAGAGAAGCATTTCAGTTTTTGGATGATCAAAATCTGATAAAGCCCATCGTAAAGGATGAAGGAATGTTTGTTTTTCTCGAACCTTTACCGGAAATACTTACGCTTAAGGTTATTGGTACCAATTATTATGAAAAGGACATAGTCGTTGAAAAAACAAAGCTAAATCCGATAGAACCGATTATGGATGTGCGGTTGTTTGGAAAGCCCGGGAAACCACATCCCTATCGATGTGAATTGTATACCGGAATGATTGATGATAAAAAGGTTTCCCATCCGGCAGTTGTTTGTGCAAAAAAGGCAAAGCCGACGGGACTGGTTTTAAAAAGTGTTCGATCGGAAAACGGAAAACAATTTGTTTCTTTTTCCGGTTTTACACAGGAAAATTTAGTTGAGAAGACTTACATGCTTGGCGAAAAAAGCAAAGCTGAGGTCTTTATCATAAAAGAAAAATGCGGAATTAACGAATATTGTGTTGAAGGGAATTTTACCAAGAAGCACGATGCTGGCGAAAAGTTGCATCGGACTTATCGTTCCGTAACAGATGTAAAGGGGGGATATGCGATACCTGTGGAAAGCAGGAATGAGGATTTTATTGCCGAAGTTATCGTACTTCAAGGAAACTAGGCCGCTCAATTTATGTAAGGAGGTTTAAACATGTCAGTTTTAGTGACATCAGGAACGCAATTGATGTGCAGTTTTGGGACAGCGCCATCTGTACTCAACGTTTTACCTGCTAGTAAAGTGATGTGCGGTACACCGGTTGCCAATATCATGGATAATGTTGCGATGACAAATATTATGCCGTTTGCAATGTGTACATCTTTGGCAAATCCGGCAGTCAGTGCGGCCACTGCGGCTGCATATGGAGTTTTAACTCCGCAACCATGCACTCCCGTGATTGCGGGACCATGGGCCCCCGGTACACCGACTTGTCTGGTAGGGGGAAAACCAGCTGTAAATAACACATGTTCACTTATGTGTTCTTATGCGGGTGTCATTAGTGTAACGTCACCTGCGCAAACAACAACTACTACAAGTTAGTACAATTTGAAAGGAGGAAAGGGTAAGAGAAAAAGTGAAGCTTTTACCCGAACAAGACATGGCAGAATATTTATCTCCAGGAGTATACGTGGAAGAGTTTGAGTCCGGAATGAGACCGATGGAAGGTGTAAGTACAAGTACCGCAGGTTTTATCGGACTTGCCGAGAAAGGAAAAACAGTAGGAACACCGGAATTTGTAAGCAGTTTTGCTGATTTCACAAGAAAGTTCGGTGGATATTTACCGGAAAAACCGTATGGTGATTACCGCTATCTTGCTTATTCCGTTGAGCAGTTCTTTGCAAACGGTGGTGCAAGAGCATACATCATGCGTGCAGTTGCAAGCGATGCTGCAGCAGCAAGCGTAAAAGTTGGACCTTTGACGATTTCTGCAAAGAATCCCGGAAGATGGGGAAATGAAATTAAAGTTTCTGTAGTAACCGCTTCAAAAGGAAAGACAAATGTTACAGAAGTATCTGGCGATGACAAAACCGGTAAGGTTTACACAGTAGCAAATGCATCTGCATTTGCAGAGGGTGATACCGTTGCAATCAAAGTAAACGGAAAAGTAACAGGTTATAATAAGATTGCTCAGGTAATCGGAAATACGATTACATTTGCAACAGCTGTCAAAGAAGATTTGGTTGACAACACTGCAGTACCGAAAAAATTAATTGTTTCTGCAGAATTAAATGTTGAAATCGCATACAAAGATTCAGTAGAAGTATATGAAGGTGTATCTTTCAATGCTGCAAGCGCAAGCTATATTACAAAAGTATTGGCAAAATCTGAATTAGTAAATGTTGTAGCTGCTGATACCACTGCAGTTGCAGCACCGATTTCATACTTCACATCAGAAGCTGAGGCTGAAAAAGCGGTTGTATTGTTAGCAGGCGGTTCAGACGGTACTGCAAAAGGAATTACGCCTGACATCTTTATGGGTGTTGATAACGGTCCCGGAAAAAGAACAGGTCTTGCTGCATTTAAAGAAATCAACAATGTCAGCATTATGGCTATTCCCGGTGTGACAGATGCAGCAGTACAGTTAGCATTGGTTACACATTGTACAAATACCGGTGCAAGCTTTGCTGTATTGGATGTACCGAGAGAATTAACAAAACCCAATGATGTTTTGACACACAAAGAAAAAATCGATTCTGATTATGCTGCATTATATCATCCTTGGATTCAGGTATATGACAGCCTGAACAAAAAACCTGCTTACATTCCTCCGTCAGGTGCGGTTGCAGGTATTTATGCAAGAAGTGATATTGAAAGAGGTGTTCACAAAGCTCCTGCAAATGAAGTTGTTTACAATGCAATCGGATTGGAAGTATTGTATAACAAAGCAGAACAGGATATCTTAAATCCCGCAGGCGTTAACTTAATCCGTGCTTTACCCGGACAGGGAATTCGTGTATGGGGTGCAAGAACAACATCCTCAAACAGCTTATGGAAATATGTCAACGTTCGTCGTCTCTTTATCTATCTTGAAGAGAGCATTAAAGCTGAAACAAACTGGGCAGTATTTGAACCCAATGATGAGATGTTATGGTCAAGAGTTGGAAGAACCATTCGTGCGTTCTTACGTGATATGTGGAGAAATGGTGCTTTAGTAGGTTCTACAGAAGATCAGGCATTCTTTGTAAACATTGGCAGAGATACCATGTCACAGAATGATATCTTAAATGGCAGATTGATCTGTGAAATCGGTGTAGCACCGAGCAGACCTGCTGAATTTGTAATCTTTAGAATTACACAGTATATGGAAGAATCATAAAATATCTAGGATAAGGAGGACAAAAAAGTGGCTAAATATCCATTTAAAAAGTATAACTATAAGGTTGAAATTAAAGGTATTACCGAAGCTAGCTTTTCGGAAGTAAGTGGTTTCGACGCAAGTATTGATGTAATTGAATATCGTGAAGGTGATGAAGGTGTTAATTACTCCAGAAAAATGAGCGGATTAACAAAATTCGGAAATGTTACATTAAAATGGGGCATGACAAGCAGTGTAAGCTTCTATGAATGGGTTATGGATGTTTCACAGGGTAAAGTGCTTGATGAAGACCGTAACAAAGATATTACTATCACATTGTTTGATGATGACGGTACAACCTCTTTGGCTGTTTGGAATCTTTACAATGCATGGCCTAGCAAATACACAGCTCCTGACTTCAATGCAAGTTCAAGTGAAATCGCATTTGAAAGTGTTGAAATCGTATATGAGAGCATGGAACGTGAAAGCTAATATCCGATAGCTTGAATAAATATAACATTACGGGGATTTTCCCCGTGATGTTATATGTAAAACGGAGGAAATAAAATGGATGAATTAATTACAGAATTTGAATTCGATCTGCCGAGAGGCTATGTGGATGAGAGCGGAGAAGTGCATAAACACGGTACGATGAGACTGGCGACAGCCGCAGATGAAATTTTACCATTAAGAGATCCCAGGGTTGTGAGTAATCCCGGTTATCTGACCATTATTTTATTATCAAGAGTGGTTACATCACTTGGAAGTATTCAGCATATTCGTCCGAACACAATTGAAAAACTGTTTTCGGCAGACCTGGCATTTTTACAGGATATGTATCAGAGAATCAATGCATTGGAAGAACAGACCGAGACCTGTGTGTGTCCGGAATGTGGAAATAAGTTTGAAAAACCTATAAATTTTTCGAGGGCGGAATAGTCGTTTATCCGGAAGAGGAGTTATATAAAGAAGTTTCTTTCGTGTCCTACTATTTTCATTGGGATTATCAAAGTGTTATGAATATGGATCATAGGACAAGGCGAAGATTCTGCAGTGAAATTTCGGATATCCATAAGCAGATATCCAATAAACCGAAAAATATATTTGAATTATAAAACAGATTATGCGGATTATTTCTGCAGTAAAATTTTGAAGTTACAATATGGCGGTGGGTGAATTTATGGCCGGACAAGAGCAAAATAACAGACAATCAGATATTGCAAGAGGTTATAATTTTCAGGTTTATTTTGATGACCGGAAGGTATCTTTTGCACGTGTTTCCGGGATAGAAAAAAGTATCAGTACCGAGAGCTTTTCGGAAGGTGGAATGAATCATCGCAGCTATATCATTGGAAAAGCTAATCAGACAGAGAATATCATGACTTTTGAGCGGGGATATACCATTTCGAATACAAAAAGTGGTTTTGAACTCGAACCGGGATATCGCTTTGAGAAAGATGTTTGTATCTATGTCATGAATGAGAATGCGAAAGCCGAGAAAGCATATTATCTTAACGGTGGCGTGGTTCGAAAAGTCAGTATAGGTGATTTTGATGCTTCCAGAAGTGAGCTGTTGATTGAAAAAATCGAAATTATATATGAAATTTTGGATGAGGAAAATTTATAAAAATGTAATGACAAAGAAACAGAGGGTGTATTAAATGCAACAAATGACAAATCCTTATCTGGATTTTGGAAAAGCAATTATAGCAAAGCATAGTGGAATGGGATATTACTATGATTCTCTTGCTTTGATTCATCCGGAATACGAAAGTGAAAGTGATGAAAAGGCTTGGGAAAAGAATAATTATATTACCAATGTAACGCATTTGCATATTTTAAAAGAATATAACAATCTGTTTCAGAACAGTCTGACTTTTTTGACACAGGTAATGGAAAAGAAAGTGGTAAATCAGTTTTACCCTTCTTTCGAACTGCGTATTGTAAAAAAGATAGAAGAACTTCTTCCCGGTGTAGAAAAAGAAATCATAAAGAGGGTAACAGAACAGTATTTATTATCCAAATCCAAAACAGAAATAGAAAATTTAGATGTTTTTCAAAAAATATTACAACAGAATCAAATCAATAGTACCGTTTCGCAAAAGCAGATACTACAGGTTATCCGAAATGTTGAGAATTATGAAAGCAGTGTTTCAAACTATCAGGATTCCTATACGAGGCAGATTCAGCAAACGGTTCAGAATGTTGTAAAAAAACAAATCATTCAGAATCATCAGGCGAATCATGTCGTGCATAATGCACAAATTGTACAAGGCAATATAGAAAAATCAATGTCGACTGCAGTACAGAATATGATGTTTCAACAAAATCATCAGACTTTTGACATGCATCCGACAGCACGTACAGAGCATGTTGTACAAAGCGAAGTCGAGGCATCCGTGCCGACTGTAGTACAGAATGCGACAATTCAACAAAATTATCAGACTTTTGATATGCATTCGACAGCAGAAACTGAGCATGTTGTACAAGGCGAAGGCAAAGTATTCATGCCAACTGTGGCACAGAGTATAAAGAATATACAGAATACGCAGAATATACAAAACACACAGAATATTGTTACGAATCCGACTGTACAGAAGCATGATGGCTTTCCGGTCAATGACGGGGAGGCCCATCCGTTAACGGTTCAGGAAAGAGTCCTGAATGCAACAAATACTTCTATTCAGATAGATAATGTTATTCAGAATGCAATTCATACGCAGATTCAGAATGCTGTTTATCAACAGAATTTCCAAGAGGGTTTTGCGACATATCAGTCGGTTGAAGATAAAACAGAAAATCGATTTTTAGAGGAAGAAAAAAACACTGTTTTAAATCAATATAACGTTTCGAATCATTTTCTTCAATCGAGTACGCTTAATCAGGAGCTTTCGGTTTTAAAACCGGTACATACGACTTCGATTCAAAATCTGAATAATAAAATCGGATATGCGTACGATACAATTTCGCTGATTCATAATGAAACCATTGAACATTCTATTCAGGATTTAAAACAGGAATTTTTAAATACAAATATTGTACAAAAGCCATTTGATTCGGATTCAAAGGAAATCAAAAATCTTCCCGTTGAACGAGTCGGGATTGCTTATTCTGAAAAGGAAGTTTATAAGTTAGGACATTCTTCAAAGATGACGGAGGATGAACGAAAAAACAGCTATCGAAATAAACAGGCAGACAGTAGAATAAGCAGTCAGGGTAGCACTCAGAACCGTAATCAGAACCGCAATCAGAATAGCAATCAGGACGGCAATCAAAATAGCAATCAGAACAGTAATCAATCCCAGTTTATGAAATTGGTGGAAAAACATACCGAAACGATATTTAAGGAAATTCATCATTTATATCGGGTTGACCATTATTTTTCCAGTCAATCAGGTGTTGTGAAACAAAAACTGCAGGAATTTTTGATTGCATATATCAATGGATCCGTTTCTTATGAACAGACTATTAACAATATAGAAAATATTGCCACAGAATATGTAAATTTGGAAAAAAAGGTGCAAAACCGGTATATACAGAATCACAGATCCGTTTTTTCATGGTTGTTTGAAAAAAACAAACCCGAAAGAATGTTGGAAAAACAACTTCCGATTGAAAAGCTGGTACAGTTGGAATTATCGCAGGAACATACATCCGGTGGTGTGGCTCCTGTTGTTTTAGAACATATTACAGATCATGTTTTGGAACAGAATGTTGTACAAAGTCATGCAATAAAAGAGAAGGAATTCGGAAATGACCATACAGATGTAATCACAAAAATCTCAACGGATTCAAATCCCACAATGATTGTAAAACAAGATTCCGAATTACCGAAAGCAACAATTAGTTATTCAGAAGCAATAATCAGTTATCCGGAAACGATAAGCAATCAGATCCAAATACCTCAGGCGAGAAAGCGGTATAATTATCATTCATGGATTGAAAGTAATCTTTATAAATATAAGAACAATATGAGCTTTTTGCAGGATATTCATTTACAGCAGAGCAGTCCGTTAATACAAAATTTTGAAAGTGTAGCAGTTTCTAATCTGATTTATTTAATGGATGATAAAGAGTTTGCTGCAAATAGTCCGCAGGCGGCTAAAAAAAGGATGATGCAGGTTTTACAGAAACAAGCTGTCAAAGCAACGGGTGGAAATACGATTCTGCAAAGTATTTTTCTGCATCCGTCTTTGAATCATCAATATGAAGAACAGAAAACGAAAGCTTCCCTGATGCCTGCGCAAAATGCGGAAAACACCTTAAACAGACCGTCACAGCTGTTCCGCGAACCGGTGGAGTTCGTTTATGAAACACCGCCTGTCAGTGAAAAAGACAGGAAGCAGATTGCCGAGGTTCATGATAAACTCGAAGAAATAGAAACAGAAACTGTACATAACGTTGTGAAAGATATCGAATTTGTCAGGGAAACACAGCAGATTGTAGACAAAAAGGTTGAAGAACAAATTGTTTTACAGAAAAAAAAGACCGGAAATCAGAATACTGTATTAGCCGGGGAAACGAGGCAGGTTATGGAACAGATTGCAAAAACCATTGACCGTAAAATGGATGAAAGTGTGGAACAGATTGCAAATAAGGTATATCGGAATATTGAAGACCGGTTGCGTTCGGAACGAAATAGAAGGGGTTATTAAATATGTCTATGGGAAACAGTAATACAAAAGCGGATATGGTATTCGGTGATGGACCGGTAGCAAAGGCATATCTGATTTACATGACCAATGATGACAGTGAGAAGAAACAGGAAACGGTCCCGGTACAGTTTAATCCGGAACAGCTTTCCATTTCATATGGTGTTGAATATAAAGATACACAGGGAATTGGTCAGAATACGGATTCCAATGATCAGCGTCCAAGCAAACCGGAAGGATCGGATTTATCTTTGGAACTGTATGTTGATTCGGCATCTGTCATCAAAAACATGACAACTGCGCAGAATATCGACAAATTCGTTAATTCATCAAGTGGAGTTTTGGATATGCTGAATAAGCTGTCTGAACTGGTCGATTACAAGGATAATACGCATATTCCCTTTAAAGTGGCTTTTTGTTGGGGAAAATTCGTATTTAAAGGCGTTGTTACTTCCATAAGCGTTACCTATCAGTTGTTTGACCGGGATGGAAATGTGGTTCAGGCACGTGTTTCGATGAATATACGGGGCAAGGAAGAGAAGAGTGAAAAAAATGTAATATCAAAACCATTTGCATCGCCGGATCGAACAAAGTACAGAAATTTAGGTCCCGTAGATGAATTGTGGATGCTGGCATATGAAGAATATGACGATGCATCCGATTGGCGTCATATCGCAGTAGAGAATCAGATTTTAAATCCCAGAAAACTGGATCGCACCAAAATGATGAAGTTGCCTTCTATCTGATACATTATGTAAACTTCAAGTGGAGAAAAAATAAATGGATCTATTAAGTGTTACAACATCATATAGTTCATTGGAAAAAAAGTATAACAGTTTTAAGGCACCGACTGTGGAAATTACAGTAGCAGGCAATAAACTTGTGTCATCTTCCAAGATGAGCATTCGAAATCTGTGTATTGATTTGACCTCCGAGTATGAGGCAAGTGGGTGTTCGTTTTCCATTGTAAATACCTATGAGCCGTCCAAATCCAACTTTTCCGATAAAGCAAACAAAATCGGAGTAGGAGATAAAGTGGAAGTTGCCATCGGATATATCCGAACCGAATCGGTTTTTAAAGGGTATATTAATTCTGTCCGGTATTTATTTAATAAATCAGGAAGAATCGGTGAAATCTGTATAGAATGTATGGATGTCAAAGGTCTTATGATGAAAAACAGACGCATGGAGTTTTTTACGCAGAAAAGAGCGGATGGTGTGTTAAATGAAATTCTGTCTGCATCACCGGTAAGCTCATATGTTGATGGAAAAGATATTGATTCCTGTGATGAAGATGAGATCGCTTTACGAAGTAATATGCAGACGGATTATGAAATTATGACGGAGCAGGCTTCCAAAATCGGTTATGAGTTTTTTGTATCGCAGGGAAAAGTAATTTTTCGAAAAAAAGAGAAAGTGACCTCTCCGATTATGACTATGAATCCCGGTTGCGGTATTTTTGATCTCAGGCTTGATTACAGTGCACAGCAGTTAGTAAAAAAGATTGAAGTTCGAAGTGTTGATGCCGAAAACGGAAAACTGATTAAAGGGGAAGCAACTTTAAACGGAACCTTTTCCAAGGGAAGCGGTGGAAGCAAAGTTGTTGGAAGTTCCAAACAGGTCTTTTTTGAACCGGGTTTAAAAGATGCGGCAGAGGCCAAAAAAAGGGCGGAAGCCAGAATAAAGGCTGTTTTGGATACATTTGGAAGTCTTGAAATTACCTGTATCGGAATGCCGGAAATTGGTCCGGGACGATTTATTAAGTTAGAAAGAATTGCTGAAAATATAAATGGAAAATACTATATCACATCCGTAAGACATACCATGGGTGATGGAGAATTTCTGACTACCTTCCGGGCACGAAGAAGCAGCTTGTAAGTATGTTGAATACCGTTTTATTTCATGATAACGACGGATTGCAAAACATGAAAGTATGACCTTTTGGCCATGGTATCATATGAATGTAGTTTGGCAGGGATGATCAATGAGTGAATTAACAGATTTATTAACATTTCAAAATGAATATTTTGACAGCCAGAAAGTGCCCGGATTTGTTCAGGGAAAGGTTGTGGAGAATAACAACAAAGAACACCAGGGAATGGTAAAAGTTGAGTTTACTGCATGGGAAGATAAGAAAAATATCTGTGAATGGGTTCGGCTGATTTCTCCATATGTCGGAAGTAATTACGGAAGCTATCTGGTTCCGGAAATTGATGAAGAAGTATTGGTTGGTTTTATTGGCGGAAGTCTGAAACGTCCGTTTTTGTTAGGAAGTCTTTATCCACAAAATTGTGAACTCGTAAAAAATGATTTTGATGATAAAAATCTGAAAAAACATTTAAAAACAAAAGGCGGAAATGAGATTGAAATACTCGACACAGAAGAAAAATGTCATATCAAAATTATGACAAAAAAGGAAAGTGTTTTTGTTATAGATGATGAACAGGAAAATTGTTCCATCAGTGATAAAGAAGGAAAAAATCAGATTTTACTGGATTTTAAAAATGGTGAGATAACCATAAAAGCTGAAAAAAAGATTACATTATCAACCGGAAAGGTTGAGGTTGTCATGGACGGACAGGGTGGAAGTTTAACACAAAATGCTGATAAAATCGTTGTCAAAGCTTCCAACAGTCTGGAGATGGAAGGAAGTACCAAAGCAGATATCAAAAGTGGTATGCTCAAGTTATCGGGATCTCAGACATTAAAAGCCGAAGGCGGTACCACAACGGAGATTAAAGGTGCTATGGTTAAAATCAATTAGTTGAGAGAGGGAATTTTTATGGATGCTTCGAAGGATTTTTTAGGAAGAGGTTTTTCTTTTCCACCGAAAATTGATCCGGCAACCGGTAAATTTGTTATGGCTGAGGCGGAAGAAGATATACAACAGTCAATCTATATTATTTTGATGACCCGTCTAAAAGAACGGGCTATGCTTCCGGAGTTTGGAACAGATCTATCCAGCTATATTTATGATGTTCCGGATCCGACTTTTGAAAATCTCCTTTGTATGGAAGTGTTAAACGCATTAGTAAAATACGAACACCGGATTCAGGATATTGATGTCAGTATTGATGATATTAATTTGGCAAAAGGTGCGATTTATATTCGAATCAAATATTTTGTCAGAGCTACTAACAATCCGAATAATTTAGTATTTCCTTACTATATCGAAGAAGGAATTGGGGAATTATAATGAACAATCAAGATGTGTCAAAAAAAATAAATCAATTAATGAACTCGTACGTACCCGAGTTTTCTTTTGATGCAAAGTCGGATGATCCGGGAAGTGTTCTTTCCGTATTATGTGCAGATATGATTAGGGACAGTGAAAATCGGTTTGGACGGGTGATTGATAAGCACAAAATTCAGTATCTGAACTTGCTTGATGATTTAAAAGAAGAACCGGTTGCGGCATCCAAAGGTTATGTACAGTTTGATCCGGTTTTAACTTATGAAGATCAGAGTGTTTTTGTTCCGAAGGGCACACAGGTCATGGCGCAGAAAGCAAATACCGGAGATATTTTGTTTGAAACAAAACATGATATGTCAGCGACCAATGCAAAACCGATTGCCGTTATCCATACCGATCGAAAACAGGATGTGATTGTCAAACAGGATTTAACAGAAAATGTCGAGTTTACTGCTTTTAGTCTGGATGGAGAAAATCAAGCAGAACATAAATTATATTTATGTTTTGAACATGTCTTTGATTATGTTCAGTCCTTATCCTTTGATTTAATTTTGACCGGCAAAAATAAGGACTATGAAGAAAAAATGTCAGACATTGTGGATGGCATGACAAATGATTCCATTCAATGGTATATGTTGGATGAACAAGGAGAACCGGTGACTTTTGATCAGGTGCTTCCGGAAAAAAACAAAATCCATTTTGTGAAAGAAAATTATACGCCTCAGAAAACATCTTTTATGCAAAAAGAGGGTTATTTCATCGTAGCTTCCAAAAGCGGTGACTTCGATACATTTTATATTGATACCGTCCAGATTGCCATGAACAAAAGCTATCTGTTACCGGATACAGTTTATGCAAATGGATTGGAAGAAAATGTCAGCAAAGTTTTTCCGTTTGGAAAACCGTTTGGATTATACAATGAATTTGTGGTTGAAAACAAAGAAGTTCTTTCGAAAACCGGAGCTAATATTGTTTTGGAATTTGAACTGGAATATGTCCGTCATGAGGAGACAATCGATGTTCAGGAAATGGATATTGAGTATAAAAACTTTATGAAGAAACCGCAGAAAGCTGCAGTACTGCCTTCCAGTCAGGTATTGGCAGATTATGTGGTTTGGGAGTATCTGAGTACAACCGGATGGAAACGTCTGTTTCAGGAAAAATATGTTGCAAGTATGTTTAACGGAACGGCAAAGGGACATATGAAACTGCAATTCGAGTGTCCGAAGGATATGGTCGCATATTCCGAAGGAGATATGCAGGGACGTTTGCGGGCAAGACTGATTCGTGCGGAAAATATATATAAAATACCGGCAGTTTATGTCTGTCCGGTTATCTCCGGTTTTATGATGTCGTATTCCTACGAGAATATGCCATTTGCGGATTATGCATGCACATCTAATAATTTTGAAATTATTGATATTACAAAGGATTTGATGGATAACAAAATCGTGACACCTTTTTATGCAAAAGAGCATGAAAGACGGACGATGTATTTAGGCTTTGATTCTTCTTTGGAAGGTACTCCGGTCAGTATCTATTTTGATCTGGAAAATCTGAGTGACAGACCGATCTCCTTTGCTGTTGAATACTTATCGGACAGAGGATTTAAATCGGTAAAAGTGACAGATTCTACCAATGGATTTTTAGGAAGCGGCAATATGCTTTTAATGCTTCCAAAAGATATGCAAAAGCAAAAGTTATACGGAGTAGAAGGATATTTTATCCGCTTTATCAATTATGACAAAGAACATCCGGCCTTTGCGTTACCTTTGGTGAAAGGCATTTATATGAATATGGCAAAGGTGGAAAATGTCAATGTGGTAGAAGAGGAGTTTTATCTGGATCAATTTGAAACCTCCGTTGATATTACCTTATCGCAGCAAAATCTTTTGTGTGCCGAAGTTTATGTAAAAGAAATGATAAATGGAAAAAGTGAATACCGGCTCTGGAAACCGGCAATATCCGGAAACAGAACAGAACACGGATATCACATTGATATGGCACTGGGGCTTTTACATATGGATAAAAGAACGGTATTGAATACCGATTTTGACCGGGAAGGGCCACAGATTAAGGTCAGACATTCCAATTATAACGGAAGTGATGCCAACTTACCGGAAAACAGTATTATTTATCTGAGAAATGCCATCCGTTATATCAGTGAAGTCAGAAATCCGTTTCCGACCTACGGCGGACATGATGGTTACACGCAGGAAACAGCGGAAAAGCTGATAGCCGGATTATTAAGAACCAGAAACAGGGCTGTTACCGAAAAGGATTTTTATGATATCATTGCCCAGACAACTTTTGGTGTTCGGAAAGTGAAGTGTGTTAGCGGGATTGATTTATTTGGCAGACCGGATCCGGAAATCATTACCATCGCGGTTTTGATTGATGAATATGAAAAAGGAGTTCATATTTTTTCTGAAATAAAAGATGACCTTCGCCGGAAACTGGAGGAATGCAGCTTTGCTGTTCCTATGGGAAAAGAATTGGTGCTCACACAGCCACGTTTTGTGAAATTCAGTGTTCGTGTCTGGATTGAACGCGAAAATATGGAAGGTGCTTATGATGTTCAGAATAAGGCTTCTTCTGTTATATATGATTTTATAGATCCATTAAAATGTGAACAGTTGGGAATTAGTCGTGAAATAGGGGAGTTACCAAGAACTTCACAAATTGTTTCGGCATTGCGGTCGAATATTCCGGATTGCAATGTTTCGAAGATTGTCATGACGGCAGAGATTGACGGCAAAGAAATACCGGTAAAAGAAGATTTTTACCAGAAATATGAATCGCCTTTTATTATGGGAATAAACGGAAAGCACGTTGTGCATATTGATTTGATTTAACGAATGGAAACTGAGGTGAGTACATGCTGAGAGTACCGGATATAGATGATATTACATATGAACAGATTGTGGAACGCGCAGTCAATAAGATTCCTACCATGACGGACAAATGGACGGATTTTAATTTTTCCGATCCGGGTATCACGGTTTTGCAGACATATGCATGGCTTGTGGATATGTTGAATTATTATATGAATGCAACCGGTGATGTACATATCGGTAAATATCTGAAATTGCTGGGAATTAAGCCAATCAAAAAGTGTGCTGCGGATGCAATCTTATGCGTGGACAGCGATAAGGACTTTGTAGAACTGCGCAGAGGACGTGAGTTTTTAGCCGGAAAAACACCTTTTTATTTAAAGGAAGATGCATGTTTTGTACCCAACCGGTTCATTTCTTATCTTAATGAAATAGATGGTGAAACCATTGATTTAACTATGTTTGCAGGTGCTGATGGCGATTATGCCAATATTTTTGCAACAGATTTTAAGGAATGTGCAGCGGGCTGGTTTGGTTTTGAGAAGAAACTTCAAAAGCAGTTTACGATGTTTGTTACCGTTGAAGAAAATGAAAAAAGAAATGCTTTTTCCAAAGATTTTTCGTTAGGGGAATTAACCTGGCAGTATTATACGGCTGATGGTTTTGTTGATATGAAGGTTATGAAAGATCAAACCTGCGGATTATTAAAGAGTGGAGAAATTGTATTTGAAATTCCGGATGATAACATGGAAGCTTATACACATGCAGTGAATGGAATAAATGCATATTATATCCGATGCATCCTGAAACATAATTTTTATGATATGCTTCCGCGCATTGGTAAGGTGTATCTGAATCCAATCCGGGTAGAGCAGACGAAGCAGATTTGCAGGTGTGAGACCCTTGTTTATAAAGGAGATATGGAAATGATGATTCCGGGATATGTGCCGGTGGATGCATTTCTCATGGTTGGTTTGCAGCAAATGGATGGAAGCTATCGAGTCATCTATAATTATTCTTATGTGGACAATCCGGGATGTGAAATTCTGGATGGGGAAAAAGAAGGAAATAAAATCATTCGCCTGTCTAAGCCATGGACCAGAATTGTAAAAGGAACGAAAATTCAGATTACTATTTTATCCATGGAAGGGATGCCGTATTTCACACTGGGAACTGCCGACGGATGTAATAACCAGAAAGTGGAGTTTGATTATCCGGGAATTCATCATCTTTCCGTTGCTTTTTGGGAAAAACGCAGAGACGGTAATCTATATTATACACCGTATAAAGAGGTTGACGATCTGGATACATATGGTTATTCCGATCACATTTTCTGTTATGATAAAGAGGATAAATCTCTCGTATTTGGGGATGCCATTCATGGGGTACTGCCGAAAAAAGGCCAGGTGCTCTGCTTATCTGAATTATCTGTTTCGGAATTTGAAAACGGGAATGTGATGGCCGGAGGAATTAATGAGATTACAACACAAAATGATGAACGACTAAGTGTATACAATCCTCTGCCTGCAACCGGAGGAAGAGCAGATGAGTCCATTCCTGAAATGGTGGAAAGACTGCGTGATATGTTGTTGAGACAAAATCGTTTAGTCAGTGAACAGGATTATATCGATACCATTAAACATACACCGGGACTGATGATTGATATGGTTTCAGTGATTCCGGATAAGGAATATGCAAAATTTCATAACCGGTCTGTTACAGGTGATGAAGTTGTTGTGGTAAAGCCATATAGCCCGGAAAAGACACCAATCTTATCAGAAAGCTATAAAAAGATTATTTCTGATTACATTGAGCCGTTGCGGCTGATTAATACAAAGATTCAGATTGTATCGCCTTCTTATGTCGGAATTGAAGTGCATGCCAAAATACATGTTAATAACCGGTCGGAAGTAGACAAACAGGCAATTCTTTCGGTACTGGAGGAGGAATTATCTTATGAAAAACAGAAACATGCTTTTGGACATTCCATTATTTTAGGAAGAGTATTTACCAAACTGGATGCTTTGGAGGGAGTCAAATATATTGAATTCCTGTCATTGGAGCGAGTTGGTCAGGGGGCAGAAAAGAATAATCGTGGAGATATTCATTTGCACAAGGACGCGTTAAGCTATATCAGAGAATTGGATATTGACTATGTATTATAGAATTTCATCCTGCTTTTATGTATGAAAGAAATTGTTAAAGAGGTTATTGTATGCAGCAGACAAAAAAGGTAAACTATTTTCATTTGTCATTAAAAAACGGACAGACAGAAAAAATATCATTTTCGAATTCTTTTCAGTTAACCGGAAAAGGTGGTGGCAGTTTTGTCTATATCGCGCAGGTATTTGATACAGATGATTTAGACAGTACATTTCATCGCCTGAAGTTATATGGTCAGTTTGAAAAATGTAAATATGAAATATGGGTAATGGCATGTAACACAGATGAAAGTGGTGTTATGGAAAGTTCAGAAGTATCCATGGCGGATAAGCTTGCTTACATGCAGAAATTTTCATATCAGAGAAGTGTAAATACAGATGATATTTTACTGCATAGCCTTTCGGGAAGGTATCTTTGGGTTGCCATCCGTGTGATGGCAGCAGCTATGGAAAGTAGCTTTGTGATTGACGGATTTTCGGTGGAATTTCCAAAGAGCAGTTTTATTGACTATCTTCCTGAAATATATCGTGAAGATTCCAATTCATTTTTTGAAAGATACATGGCAGTTTTGCAAAGTCTGTATGAAGACCTGGAAAAACGGGTTGAAGAAGTTCCCAAACAATTGGATTACGAAAGCTGTGAGAAAAGAAATCTTCCGCTATTTGCCCAGTGGACAGGATTGGATGAAAACGGAAAGAAATTCACACCGCAGCAGTTACGTTATCTGATTGCACATTTGCAGACCATACAAAGCGGAAAAGGAACGACGGATGTATTACAGAAAATCATTTCATTGGTGTACGGAAAGCAGGCAAAAGTGATTGAGAACTTCAAATGGAATGAATGGATGAAGAATTCGGAATATCTGGACCATTATAAAAAATTGTATGGAAAAGATGAATCCGTATTTACGCTGATGTTAGACTGTGTATATGATGAGCCGGAAAAACTGCCGGATAAATCGGAACTGATGAAATTGATTTCCGAATATACACCCTTAGGGGTACGTTGTCATCTGGTTTATTTGAGAGAAAACTACAATATGGATACACACTGTTATTTAGATGTAAACAGTGTATTATCGACACCTAAGATTGCGGATGCTTCCGGATTTGAACTGGGAAGCAATCATATTCTGGGTTAGAAGAGTTTCAAACAAAAACGGGTATTGTTATGATATATATAACAATACTCGTTTTTTTTTCTAATAAGATGCAGTATAATAGCTTTGAATAGTTGCGAAATAATAATGATTAAGGAGTTGTCATGATTCAAGATATTTTTCCTTATAAACTGAATAATCACTATGATCCGGATGTAAAAATGATGGGGGATGACAGGGTAATCTGCATTAGTCAGAACCGGATTTTGGTTCATGCCGCGAAAATGAAAGAGTATGTTTTGGACTTTCCAAAGATATCAGAACTGGGAGAAAATAAATCCTATCAATATTTGTTTTCTGTGGAAGAAGAAAAGTATTTCTTATACCGGGATGATGGTAAAGATTGTATGGTGCCGGATGGATATGCCTATATGGATGTAAAAGAAGTCCGTCATTCAGGGACAAGTCCGAAATACCGTATTTTTGCAACTCTGACAGCCAAGCATTTGTCAGACTGGTATCGGGATACCTGTTTTTGCGGAAGATGCGGACAAAAAATGGTACATTCCAAAACCGAAAGAGCCATGGAATGTGAGTCGTGTCATTATATTTCCTATCCCAGAATTATGCCTGCTGTGATTGTCGGTGTGACCAATCATGACCGGTTGTTAATTACGCGTTACCGGAGTGGATATCAGCATAATGCGCTGGTTGCCGGTTTTACGGAAATCGGGGAAACGTTAGAAGAAACGGTCGAAAGGGAAGTCATGGAAGAGACAGGACTGCGTGTAAAAAATATTCGTTATTACAAATCACAGCCTTGGGGAATTGCCAATGATATTTTGATGGGATTTTATTGTGACGTGGATGGAGACAGTGACATTCATATGGACGAAAATGAGCTGAAATATGCAGAATGGGTAAAAAAAGACGAAATCGTTTTGCAACCGGATGATTTTAGTCTGACGAATGAGATGATGCTGGTATTTAAAGAAGCTGGTCTGTGATTTCTATACCGGTTCTCATGTGGGACCTGACACCATGCTTTGTTTTTTTTCAAAAGACAGGGAACTAAGTGGAAAATAATCGTAAAAATAGAATATAAAGAGTAGCTTTTTCTGATTTTATTTGGTAAAATATTACATATTAAGAAATGATAATTGCAATTTAATCGTCAATTTGTTCAAAAAACAACAGAAGGTGTTATTGATGAAGCGAAAAATGATAAAGCTGGAGGAAAAGTTCATATTGCTGATTATTGCAGTCGGTTTTATCTGCTTTGGCTTTTTGGGTTATCTTTCATATGCCCAGATCAGCGAAATCATCATTGCGCAAAACACACAGGATGCGATGGGCATTGCGCAAACGGCTGCTTATGAAATCGACGGAGACATGTTTGAGCAGATATCCTCTGAAGACGATGATGCGTATCGGCAGATTTACACAATCCTGTCCAATTACAGAGTCAATGACTTGATTCAATACATCTATACGATGAAAAAGGTAGACGGCGAAGTTGTATTTGTCGTTGATACAGACACGGAGAATCCCGCCGGTTTTTTAGAGAAGTATCCGTATCTGGATTCCAATCTGCCTGTGTTTAGTGGAGAAATCTGTTGTGATTTGGAGCAGACATCCGATCAGTGGGGAGAGTATTTCAGTGCTTATGCGCCGATTACCAATTCTAAAGGGGAGGTTGTTGGTCTGGTTGGATGTGATATTGCAGTTGCCAATATCAACCGTATTTTAAAGGAATTACGGAATTTGATTTTAATCCTGATTTCTGTATTTGCCGGAGTTGTCATTCTTTCATCAGTACTTGTTTCGAGATTTTTGATTTCCAAAGATCCGCTTACCGAGCTTAACAATTATGACAGGATGATTAAGGATGGAAACCGGTTTGCCAAGAAAAATAAATTATCTGAGTACAGTGCCATTATGTATGAAATAAAAGATCAGAAATTTATTAATCAAAAGCTTGGCGCTGTCAAAGGTGAAATTCTCTTATCGGAGTATGCCAAAGGGCAGCATAAGCGTATGAAACCCAAGGATTATTTATATAGCATCGGAAACGGCCGTTTCTTTGCATTGATTAAAAAAGAGCGGGAACAGCTTTTCCTAGATGCAATCCGAAAAGTCGATGTTTCTGTTGCGGGAAAAGACGGCGTGATGTTTCTGGAGCTGAATTTTGTTTGTGGTGTATTTCAGATAAGAGAGCAGGACCAGATACAGGACGTTCACAATTACTGTGCTCTTGCATTAGACGCCGCCAAAGAACAGGGCGATGTTCAGGTTCAGTGGTTTGAAGAGAGCATGATCGAACAGATGGTTACGGAAAAAGAGGTTATAAATTCTTTCCAGACCGGACTGGTTCGTCATGAATTTGTGGTCTATTATCAGCCCAAGGTAAACTTGGAAAATAATATGCTGTGCGGTGCAGAAGCGCTGGTCAGATGGTTTCGCCGAGGTAAAATTGTTCCTCCGGATTCTTTTATTCCCATTTTGGAGAAAAATCATCTGATTACGGAATTGGATTTTTATGTTTTTGAACAGGTCTGTAAGGATTTAAAAAACTGGATGGATGAGGGATATGAGATTGTAAAGGTTTCTTCTAATTTTTCAAAGCTGCATTTAAAAAATCCATATTTTGCAGAGGATTTAATGGATATTGTAAAGAAGTATCAGTTTGATACAAAGTATATTGAAGTAGAGTTGACAGAGTCTTCCGGATACTATGATTTAAAAGCGTTAGAGGATTTTGTGGGAAAAATGAAAGCGGTTAATATTTCTACATCCATAGATGATTTCGGAACCGGATATTCATCCCTTTCTCTTTTGAAGGATCTGGATTTTAATGTTGTTAAGATGGATAAATCCTTTTTCCGGGATCTTGAAAACGGAGACAGGGTCAATGAAAAAATGGTTGAAAATGTCATTCGTATGGTTCAGGATCTGGATAGGGATATTATCAGTGAAGGAATTGAAACAGAAAAACAGGCATTATTTTTAAAGAAACTGCAGGCACCTGTTGTACAGGGATTTTTGTATGACAGACCGTTGCCGCACAGTGAGTTTGAAAAGAGACTGAAAGAGCCCAAATATGAAAAAAAGGTTAGTGAATAAAGGCAATTATGTCAGATGACTGATATATCAATTGTATAAAAGTCTTTTTATCAGAGAAGATAATTTATGAATGAAATAATAAATGAAAAAATAAACGAGGAAAGTGAAACAGAAAATGGTTAAACATGTTATTTTATGGACGTTAAAAGAAGAGTTATCAACAAGTGAAAAGGAAGAAGTAAAAAAGGGCATCAAAGAAGGTCTTGAAGGTCTGGACGGAAAGATCCCGGGACTTCTGGATATCAAAGTAAACATTGATGGACTTTCCAGCTCCAATGTGGATCTTATGTTGGATTCAACATTTGAAAACGAGGCGGCACTGAAAGGATATGCCGTGCATCCGGAGCATGTTGCAGTTGCCGATGGAAAGGTAAGACCGTATACAGCTATCCGAAGTTGTCTTGATTATGAAGTGCCGGATGAGGCATGATGCAACGGCAAAGATATATATTTCTGTATAGAGCAACTGTCATCCAATAGGATTACTCCTTGATGGTTTCCCATTTCTTGTTTTCCAGTTTAAAGATACTGCATTCGCAGTTTTTTTGAAGTCCGCATCCCCAGTAATGACAGATGTCGTGGTTTTGAATATGACACATCAAACCCTTATTGAGGGCGCCGTGTGCAACGATCATTATGCGGTTAGCGGATGCTTCTAAAGGTTCGATCACGTTTTGTAAAAAATCTTTTGTCCGATTACATACTTCTTGAAAGGATTCACCGTTTGGCGGGGTGGGATATAATTCAGGATTGGTAAAGAAAAAGCGGTAGGGGCTTTTTTCATCAAACCACTCATCGCAGGTGATCCCTTCCATGTCTCCAAAGCAGATTTCTTTTAGCCGGTCATCGGTTACAATTGGGATGTTTCTTTGCCCGCGAATTAATTCTGCTGTTTCGTATGCACGCCGTAGGGGAGAGGAATAAATGATGTCAAAATGTGTATTTTCAAGCTTTTGACACAGTTCTTTTGCTACCAGACGTCCTTCTTCGTTTAATTCGATATCGGCATGTCCCTGTAATCTTCCTTCTGCGTTCCATATGGTCTTCCCGTGTCTGACAATATATACTTCCATAATTTCACCGTTTTTTTAAATCCGCCCTAATCGGGCTACTTTCGTTTTTTTGATTGCAATGATACCACGGATTGCTACGCACTTCGTGCTCCCGCAATCCTGAAAACATTCGAAATCCGCCCTGATCGGGCTACTTTCTCATGTTTTGCGGGTCCTAAAGTCATACTTTTTCATGCGAGCATGAAAAGTATGACCTTGGGACCCTTGGTATCATCATATCATAAAATGGGATAAAATGGAGATAAGAATAGATAATTTATAGAATTATGGAAAAAACTGCATATCATCTTCTTGGTAAAACGTGGTTGAAACATGACTGAAAAATGCTATAATGAATATGGGTATATACGACTAGGTAAATGTAAGGGTTAACATTATGTTAAGGAATGTAGATTTAAATGGCTAATTCAACAAATAATGCAAGAAGAACATCGAATTCTTCTGCAAAAAACAGCAAAGGGAATGTAAATAACAAAAGAGTGTCCGATTCACGGAATTCATCTAATACAAAAAACAGAAATGGAAATAATACTGGTAATAGAACCGGTAATCGGAAGGGAAGCGGTAACGGGAATAAGACAGTTAACCGTTTGCGCAAACAAAAACAGCAAAAGATCAAAAAGTTTCTGCTGGTGGCAGAGATTGTTCTTATTCTTGCTATTGCAACAGGTGGTATCATCTATTTCCAAAAGAATAAAGATAATGCAATTGAAGTGACAGTCGATAAAGAAGACAAAGCAGTAGCTGGTGTCAAAGTTGATGGCATAGATATTTCGAATATGTCAAAAGAAGATGCTAAGACCGCTTTATTAGCAAAACACACATGGAAATTTGTGATTACTTATCAGGGCAATACATATGAGGTTGAGAATCTGTTTGAAAAAGAAATTGATTCAGTATTGTATGATGCATATGCTCCAAATGCAAAACCGGAATATACCATTTCTATTTCCAATCCGGAAAACGCAGCGACTACCATTGCCAAAAAGGCATCTGATATGTGGAGCCAGCCTGCCGTGGATGCGGCAATTACCGGATATAATACAGAAACCGGTGAATTTGAATTGTCGGAAAGCCAGCCGGGATATGTGGTTGATGTGGAACAATTGACAGCCGATATTGTTAAAGAGTTAGAGGCAGGTAACTATGTTGCAACGATAGAGGCAAAGGGAGAAAGTACAGCCCCTGTTTTCGAAAAGGATGATTACAAAATTCTGGGAACTTATTCGACGACGACGACGAGTAATGAAAATCGCAACACAAATGTTCGCATTGCTTGTGAAACCATCTGTGGTACAATTTTGCAGCCACAGGAACAGTTTTCCTACAATACCATTTTAGGCAGACGGACTGCGGAAAAAGGATATAAAGAAGCGGCGGCATATGCAAATGGTGAAGTTGTACAGGAACTGGGAGGAGGAATTTGTCAGGTTTCGAGTACCATTTACAATGCAACTATTTTTGCAAATTTGCAGATTGACAAGCGGACCGGACATACCTATGAACCGTCCTATGTGACTCCGGGAGAGGATGCTGCTGTTAGTTACAGCAATCCGGATTTTTTATTTACCAATAATACCGGAGCTACTTTGGGAATCAAGACGACGTTTAAGGATCGAACGATTGTAGCCACTATTTTTGGTATTTCGACTTTGGAAGACGGTGTTAAGAGATATATGAGATCTGAAAAGATTTCTGATGTTGCACCACCGGAAGATCGCGTTGTGGAAGATCCCATGCTGATGCCCGGGCAGACACAGGTCGTGTCAGGACCTAAAAACGGTAGTAAATGGGCAACCTATATCATTTTGGAAAAAGATGGTGAGATTATCAGTGAAGAGTATCTGCATACCACTACATATCGAGGAAAGCCGGGAGAAATACATGTAAATACGACTGGTGTCGTTGATCCCTCGGTGATTGCAGCGCAATTGGCGGCGCAACAGGCTGCTGAAGCGGCTGCAGCACAACAGGCTGCAGAACAGGCGGCACAGCAGACAACAGAACAACAGGCACCGGCAGAACAACCACCCACAGAATAGATACGGTTGATGATTTTGATTACGGTCAAATGGTTTATATGAAGGGAATGTAACATGTTTCAAAATGAAGTGCTGATTCAGTCTATGGATTTAGCAATGGAAATGATAGTTTTCTTTCGGGAAAATGGACAAATTTTATATGCGAATCATTTGGCGTATCAATTATTGGAATATCAGGATGATCTTACAAGAGAGAATATCAGCGCCATATATCCAAAGGTTTTTGATAGTACCGTCTGTCCGTTGCAATTCAAAGATACGGATTTTGGAATAGTACACGATACCCTTGCATATCGAAAGAATCATACTTGTTTTGATGTCAATATGAAATATATGCCGGTCAAAGGTCATGAAGGCGTATATATGTCTATGGCACTGGATGCATCCAAACAAAATTATTTTGAAAAGAGGGTTACGGCTCTTGATGCGGAAGCTGATAGCGCACAAAAGGTTAAAACACAGTTTGTAGCGAATGTGACACATGAGCTTAGGACGCCGGTCAATGGAATTCTTGGCAATGTTCGTGAACTTTTAAAAATAGAAAATGACAGTAAAAAACAAAGTCTCCTGCATTTAATGGAACGAGGTTGCAATGATATGCATTCCATTATCAATGGGATTTTAGACTTTTCCAAGCTTGAAGCCGGAAAACTGGAATTGGAAAATAAAGAATTTGTTTTTCGCGATATGATGGAGTATGTTAAGTCAAATCATATCAATAAAATTGCGGAAAAAGGGCTTCAGTTTTTCATGAATGTTTCCAAAGATGTACCGGAAACCATCATTGGAGATGAACTGCGTATTGGACAGATATTAAACAATCTGCTTTCCAATGCAGTTAAATTTACATCAATCGGAAAGATTACCGTAGAAGTTGTAAAAACGGCACAGTTAAAAAACAGAATAGAACTGTTTTTTATGGTAATTGATACCGGAATTGGAATCGCTACCGGCGATCAGGATAAATTGTTTAAGAGTTTTTCGCAGGTAGAAGCATCTACTACAAGAAAATATGGTGGAACGGGTTTGGGCCTCAACATCAGTAAGCAACTGGTTGAGATGATGGAAGGTAATATTCATGTGGAAAGTGAGCCAAACAAAGGGACAATGTTTTCTTTCCATATTTGGGTCGACGTTCCGGGAGCAGAAGCAGATGATGCAGCCGTGCCGGTTTCTTATGAGGTAAAAGTGCCGTCGATATCAGATATGCAGGATCAGGAAAAATGTTACCAGTATGGTACAGATGAAAATCGGGATGAGCTTCAGAAAAAAGCGACGCGTCTGATACTGTCTGTGGAAATGGAGAACTGGGAGAAGGCTGAGCAGTTTATGGATGCGATTAAACAATTGACTCAGACTGCTCCACAGGAAATCAGAAGTGCTACATTGAGATTAAAAATGGCTGTGCAAAAAGCTGACTATGATAAGACACAGGATGCTTACCAGAAGTTTTGTGAGCTGGCACTGCCGGAGGAATAACATAAGGGGAAATACATGGGAGAAGGTGCAGTAAAGCAGAATAAAATATTGATTGTAGATGATGTGGATACGAATCGTTTTCTGTTGCGCGACATTATCACTGAGATGGGATATCAGCCGTTGTTAGCAACCAATGGAGCACAGGCTTTAAAAATTGTGGAAAGATTGCATCCCCAACTGATTATTTCGGATATTGCCATGCCCGAAATGGATGGATATGAATTATGTTCTTTTTTAAAAGGGGATCCACTTACCCGAAATATACCGATTATTTTTATTTCCGCATATGACAACGCAGAGGATATTGTTAAGGGATTTCAGCTTGGTGGGGAAGACTATGTGACCAAGCCCTTTATTCCCGATATTGTAAAAGCGCGTGTGAATCTTCATTTGCAATTATTTGAAACAAATCGAGAACTTTCTGAGACAAATCGTCTGTTGCAGGCATCTATTCAGCAACAACTCCATCAGATTGAAGAAGAAAAGAAGAATGTATTGTATGCGTTGACGCGTGTTGCACGCGAGAATGCTGCGTATGATGAAAAACATATGGAGCGTTTGTGTGCAAACTGCCGAATTTTATCAGAAGCAATGCAGTTAACGAAAGAATATGGAGCCAGCATTTCTGATACGTATATTGATACGATGGTACTTGCTGCACCGCTTTGTGATATTGGAAACATTGCGATTCCAACAGATATTTTGCAAAAAAAGGATTATCTGGATGAGGAAGAACGTGAAATTGTGAGGAAACATACGACAATTGGAGCTAAAATCATCAAGGATGTCCAGTCTTTGGGTGAAAATAATGAGTTTTTACAGATGTCATACGATATTGCCAACGCACATCATGAGCGTTGGGACGGAACGGGATATCCGAATGGACTGAACGGTAGAGAAATACCGTTGGCTGCACAGATTGTATCCATTGTCGGTTCTTATTGTGCCCTGACGGAAGAGAGAGCCTACAGAGGAGCATTTTCCAAGGATGAAGCACTAAATATTATGGAAGAAGATGTGGGTATTTATTTCAATCCGGAAATATACAAGATATTAAAGATGATTAAACGTCAGTTAAAATAATAGGATACCAGGGTCAAAAGGTCATACTTTTCATGCTCGCATGAAAAAGTATGACTTTGGGACCTGCAAAACATGAGAAATCATAATATACATTAGAGGAAACAAATGTGACAGATTTGGAATTTCGCCGTATCAGCATGTATTTAAAAGACAGATATGGTATTGATATGACTCATAAAAAGGAAATCATGGACGGAAGATTATCCAACATGATTCGAATACGTGGATTTGACAATTATGATGAATATATGAATGCTTTGATGCAGGATCCTTCCGGTGAAATGGAAAAGGAACTGGTTAATCTTTTAAGTACCAATCACACTTATTTCATGCGGGAGTTTGAGCATTTTGAGTATATGAAAAAAGTAGTCCTTCCGTATTTGCGAAAAAAGGAAGAAAATATACAGGATTTGCGCATCTGGTGTGGTGCGGCATCCAGTGGAGAAGAACCGTATACATTAGCCATGCTGCTTGTGGATTTTTTCGGATTGGAACATGATAAATGGGATACAACGGTTCTTGCAACCGATATTTCGACGGAAGTTTTACAGACTGCAGTTCGCGGCGTATACAAAAAAGAGCAGATTGCAGAACTGCCGGATAATTGGAAACGGAGATTTTTCAGATCGGTAGGAGAAGGGGAATACTTTGCAATAACGGATGAACTGAAAAACGAGGTGCTTTTTCGACAATTTAATCTTATGGATGATTTTCCGTTTCGTAAAAAGTTACATGTTATCTTTTTACGGAATGTGATGATTTATTTTGACCGGCCAACCAAACAGAATCTGATTAAAAAACTATATGATGTTTTAGAGCCGGGAGGCTACTTGTTTGTCGGAAGAACCGAGACGATTGAAAAGGGAAATGTACCTTTCGAATTGGTTGAGCCTTCTATTTTCAGAAAACCGTTAGCAACCAAAGAAGAGGCAATATGGAGAAAATAAAAGTTTTGGTAGTGGAAGATTCGCTGATGTTTCGTTCGCTACTGGTAAAATATATCAATATGGATCCGGAACTAACAGTTGTGGCTGTTGCGAGTGATCCGTTTGAAGCAAGAGATGCCATCATCCGATATAAACCGGATGTTATGACGTTGGATGTCGAGTTGCCGAAAATGGACGGAATTGAATTTTTAAGAAAGCTTATGCCACAGTATCCGATGCATACCATCGTTATCAGTACTTTGAGCAACAGAGTTTTTGATGCATTAAATGCGGGAGCTGTAGACTTTGTGGCAAAACCATTGACGACTAACAAAGAAGCATTGGATGAATTTGTTAAAAGAGAGCTTCCGGGTAAAATCAAAGTCGCGGCGACGGCGAAAATCCGAAAGACTTATGCACAAAAGGTTCTGACACAGGGAAATTATGCGAAAATACCGATAGCGGCAAATGATGACGAGAATTCGCCCAATGTTTCACTTCGGCGGGATGAACAGCTGATTGTTGCAATTGGTGCTTCCACAGGAGGAACAGAAGCCACGACTTCTATTTTGGAACAGTTGGGACCGGATATTCCGGGAGTGGTTGTTACGCAACACATGCCGGAAGGTTTTACCAAGATGTATGCGGATCGGCTGAATCAAAGAAGCAATATCCGCTTAACGGTTAAAGAGGCACAGAGCGGAGACATTGTTTTACCCGGTCATGTATATATTGCTCCGGGAGGAGATAAGCATATGGAGATTGTACGCGCGAACAATCAATATAAAATTGTCCTAAAGCGCGGAGAAAAAGTAAACGGTCACAGACCCAGTGTGGAGGTATTGTTCCAATCGGTTGCCAGAGAAGCCGGAAAAAATGCAGTAGGTATTATTTTGACCGGCATGGGAGGTGACGGCGCCAAGGGCCTTTTGGCTATGAAAAGGGCAGGCGCTAAGACCATCGGACAAGATGAAAGTACCTGTGTTGTGTATGGTATGCCGTGCGTGGCATATGAAATGGGTGCTGTGGACTATCAGGAAAAATTGCAGAATATACCAAGAAAAACGTATAGTATTATTTCTCAGATGCAAAAAGAAAATTAAATTCCATGAAAATAGGAAGGGGATTAGAAATATGAAAATTTTATTAGCAGAAGATGATTTTGTGACTCGCAAATTTATGACAGGCTTTTTGTCCAAATACGGTGAATGCGATGTTACGGTAGATGGAATGGAGGCTGTGGATGCTTTTATGATGGCGTTGGAAGAAGGCGAACCGTATGATTTGGTTTGTCTGGATATTATGATGCCGGTTATGGATGGTTATCAGGCTCTGAAGGGAATCCGAAATCTGGAAAAGCAGATGGAGATTCCGCCCGAAAAGGCAGCGAAAGTAATTATGGCAACAGCGCTGAATGATGAAAAAAATGTAAAAATGGCATTTGATTTGGGATGTACCATTTATTCCGGAAAACCAATTGACCAGGATCGATTTGAGCAGGCTTTGGTAAAGCTTGGATTAGTATAGTCTTATTAGTATAGAAAGGAGCTGTATATGGCAGAAGAGTTTAACTTAGATGGTATGCTTGATATGTACCTCTTTGAAAATCGCCAGTTATTAGAGAAGCTTCAGGATACGGTTTTAGAGCAGCGTGATGCAGACTGTTTTGATGATGATGCGATCAATGAAATATTCCGTACCATGCACACCATCAAAGGTTCATCCGGGATTATGATGTTTGATGAAATTACTACCGTTTCTCATAAGCTGGAAGATATTTTCTTCTATATCAGGGAATCACATCCGGATAATATCCCGCATCTTAAGCTGGTTGAACATGTTTTGACGGTTTCGGACTTTATTAATGCCGAAATGGACAAGCTTGCAGATGGCGAACAGGCAGATGGCAGTTCAAAAGAAATTGTTGCCGAGTTAGATCGGTTTTTATCTTCCTTAAAAGGTAAAAAAGATAAAGATGAGGTTATCAAAGAAAATGTACATGTTGAGCCTCAACAGTTCTATATTGCACCAATGGCGACAAGTAACAGTCATTTTTACCGGATTTATATTATGTTTGCACCGGAAGTGGAAATGGTTAATGTACATGCCTATAAGATTGTATTTGGATTGAAAGATATTGCGGAAGACCTGTTGCATTTTCCGGAAGACTTGATTTCCGATGAACACAGTGGTGAAGAGATTCAGGAAAACGGATTTAAGATTCTGTTACAGACACAGAGTGGCGAAGAAGAACTTCATGAGCTGATCAAAGAAGGATACGATATCCAGAAAGTGGAGATTGCGGAATGTACGGCCAGTCAGTTCCAGATGGGATTTGACAGTTTTGGTGCAGAGATCCGGATTGATTTGGAATCCAATGTAGAAGACATAGAGAAGGCTGCGGCACAGAGAGAAATGCAGGAAAACGGAATCGAATCCGGCGATTTTGTGATTGTCCCTGCTAGTGAAGGAAAGAAGGAGCCTGAAAAGAAGATTGAACCCGGTGATTTCGTTATTGAATCCAAAGGTCCCGGTAAATCGAAAAAACTGGCAAAGGATAAAGTTAAAAAGGCTGAAAAGACTTCTTTTATCAGTGTCGATGTAAGAAAAATGGATCAACTGATGGATTTAATAGGAGAACTTGTTATTTCGGAATCGGTGGTATTACAAAATGAAGATTTAAAGGTTCCCGGATTAAAGTTAGATAACTTCCATAAGGCAGCCGGGCAGATGGTAAAAATTGCTACGGATCTGCAGGATGTCATTATGAGTATGAGAATGGTTCCGTTAACTGCAACCTTCCAGAAAATGAACCGGATTGTTTTTGACTGTTCCAGAAAGCTCGGAAAAGACATTGAGTTTGAGATGATTGGCGATACCACGGAAGTAGATAAAAATATAATTGAGCATATTTCAGATCCGTTAATGCATTTAGTTCGTAACTCTGTTGATCACGGAATTGAAACAGCAGAGGAACGTGTAGCAAAAGGAAAAACAGAAAAAGGACGGATTACCTTATCTGCAAAAACAGAATCCGGAAAAGTATGGATTAGTGTGCAGGATAACGGCGGCGGGTTAGATCGTGAAAAAATCATAGCAAAGGCAAGAAAACATGAACTTTTGGATCCTACCAGACTGGATAGTTCTTATCCGGATAAAGAGGTATATCAGTTGATTACCTTACCCGGGTTTTCCACAAATGACAAGGTGACGGAATTGTCCGGACGTGGTGTCGGAATGGATGTGGTTGTATCCAATATTCAGGCAATTGGTGGTGTGTTAGATATTGACAGTACCCCCGGAAAAGGTAGTATTATGACCATGAAAATTCCGTTGACATTGGCAATCATCGATGGAATTGTTATGCAGGTCGGAAATAATACATTTGTCATCGAAACCGGTGTGGTCAAAGAATTTATCAATGTAAAAGCCGAATCTGTGGTTACCAAGCCCAATGGAGAAGAATTTGTTATGATTCGGGGTGAAGGTTATCCCATTATTCGACTGGGCGACTGGTATCATGTGGAAAATTGTGAAACCGATATCACAAACGGCATGATTGTAATGATTGAAGTTGATAAAGAATGTGTATGCCTGTTTGTGGACCATTTGATTGGCAAACAGGAGATTGTAGTCAAACCCATTCCGGATTATATCAAGAAAGTGAAAGGCTTGTCAGGTTGTACGCAGCTTGGAGACGGCAGAATCGCATTGATTTTGGATGCGGCAGGCCTGCTGGAAGAATAGGAGGTATTCCATGGAAGAACAAAAGGAAGTAAAGAAACAAAAGTATGTAACCTTCATGTCCGGGAAAGAGTGTTTCGGATTAAAGATTGAATATGTGAATGAAATCATTGTGTTGCAGGAAATCACAGTCATTCCGGAAACAGAAGATTATATTAAAGGGTTGATTAATCTGCGAGGAAAGATAATTCCGGTTATTGATGTCAGATTACGCTTTCGACAGGAGCCCTTTGAATACAATGATCGAACCTGTATCATTGTGATTAATGTAAACAGTACGGTTGTTGGTCTGATTGTAGAAAAAATAGCCGAGGTTGTTGAAATATCAGAAGAAAATCTGATGCCTTCTCCAACGATCGCAAAGCAGGTTAAATCACAGCAGGATCGCTATGTATATGCAATCGGAAAGGTTGGGGATTCAGTGAAATTACTGTTGGATCCGGATAAATTGTTACATGATGATATGGTTATTTTAGAACAGGTAAGCGGCGAGAGTGAAGCCGATGACACAGAAGAGTAGGGAGGATAAATCATGAAAGATGTTACATTTCGTAAAAAGCTGATGGGGTGTTTTTTTGCAATTGATGTTGCAATTATAGCCATGCTGGGAGGTGCATTGTATTCCGTTATACACGCATCAAAACTGGATGGTCTGGAAGCAGAAAAGTATAGTAGAATATGCAGTGGCTTTATACTGTTTGAAGTTGTTTTCTTAGTTATATTTATGACGGTAATCGTTAGTTTTGTGTTTCGTTCGGTACGCGTTAATCTTACTATGATTGCGTCTGCCAGCAAAGAGCTTGCCAACGGAAGCGCTACTGAAAAACTGGAAAAGATAAATAATGATGAGTTTGGCGCTGTTATTGATGAATTTAATCGCTTGATTCACAACAATAAAGAAGAAGCTGCCATTATGGAAGAAGTGGCAGATGGAAATCTGATGGTTGATGTGAAACCCAAAAGTGAGAGTGATCTCTTGGGAAATTCATTAAAACAACTGGTGGAACATAACAGAGATTCCCTTCTGCAGATTCGCGAAGGAGCCGTACAGGTAGAAATTTCTGCAGGTGAAGTTGCGTCTGCGAGTGAAGCTTTGGCACAGGGATCTACCGAACAGGCGAGTGCGATCGAACAGATTACGGCTTCTATTGATGATATTGCGGAAAAAACAAAAAATAATGCCAAAAAAGCAGATGAAGCAGCAGATCTTGTTTCCAAAGCAATTGTCAGCATGAAAAAAGGAAATGAACAGATGGAAGAAATGGTATCCGCTATGAATGAAATCAATATTTCTTCTGAAAATATTTCAAAGATTATCAAAGTCATTGATGATATCGCATTCCAGACCAATATTTTGGCATTAAACGCAGCAGTGGAAGCAGCCAGAGCCGGTGATGCCGGAATGGGATTTGCTGTAGTTGCTGAGGAGGTTCGTAATCTGGCAGCAAAGAGCTCTGCTGCAGCAGCAGAAACTGCCGAGATGATTGAAGATTCGATTAAAAAGATTCATATGGGTACTACCATTGCAGATGATACGATGAAATCCATCGAAGAGATTTCAACCGTGGTTTCCGAAAGTGAAAACATCATCAATGGTATTGCAGAAGCGTCCAATTATCAGGCTACAGCTATTGAACAGATTGATCAGGCTGTATCACAGGTATCTCAGGTAGTATCCAACAATTCCGCAACGAGTGAAGAGTGTGCGGCAGCGAGTCTGGAACTGTCCAGTCAGGCAAAGCGTATGCGAGATCTGCTTTCCGTATATCAGTTAGATGGAAGTAATAGAACATCCGGAACCGGATACAGCAAAACAAATTATTCTTCAACATCTCATCGAAATGAGCAGATTATTTCGCTCGGTGAAGGATTTGGAAAATATTAATAATGTCGGGAGCAAAAGATATTTTGCCCCATGATGCCAACAGATTGTTACATTACGGTATCATATTAATTTAAGTAGAGGGTTTTAGTTTGGAGCATTATATTGCAAATGAAAAGCAGGAAAGAAAAATTGAACATTTTGTATTGATTTTTTTTACCGTTTATAGTTTTTTGATGAGTTATGTCGGCATCTCTCATAAGTGGGATGCCTGGGTTATTATTATCATTGGACTTAGCCTTGTGACAGCATGGGCTTTATTTCTCATGCGATATAAAACCTATGCTATGCGGGCGCTTTTCACAACCCTGCTGATATTATTATGCTTTTTTCTCTATGCTATCCTTTCGAAAGACTTTATTAATATCATTCCGCCGTTTTTTATTATCGGTGCGGTCATTTCCATGTACGCAATTACCGATCTGGTTGTGATTACCAATATTGTCCAGATATTCCTGCTTGTCATTTTTGTCGTAGAAGGAAAGCAGAATATGCAGATTGATGATTTTCATCAGGCTCTGCCACAGATTGCAAATATATTCATCTATATTGTTTTGTTGCAGGTATGGGTGCGCCAGAGAAATGCAAGTTCAGCAAAGTCTATGCAGATTATTCAGGATATGGCGAGAGCTGAGCGTAGCAAGGATGATTTTCTGGCAAATATCAGCCATGAAATACGTACACCGCTAAATACCATCTACGGCATGAGTGAAATGGCGCAGAAACAGACAGATCTGAATGTCATAAAAGAAGAAATCTATAACATTCAGGTGGCAAGCAAAAAACTGATGTCGATGGTGAATGATATTCTTGACTTTTCGGAGCTCCAGACTGGTGAAATGGATCTGGAAGAAGAAGTATATAATATTTCTTCCACGATTAATGATGTTATTAACATGACAATGGCGGCGGTTGAGGAAAAAGATTTGGATGTAGTTGTGGATTTTGATACAACTATTCCGGCATTGTTGGAAGGTGATGAAAAGAAAATCCGCCGTATCATCATGAATCTGGTTAGCAATGCGGTAAAATTTACCCATTCCGGATATATTGGCATAAAGGTCAGTGGAAGAAGAGAGAGTTATGGTATTAATCTGTCCATTTCCATTACCGATACCGGAATCGGAATGCGCGAGGACTACAGGGAAAATCTCTTTACCGGCTTCGGACAGTTGGATAACCGCCGTAATCGACAGGAAGGCGGAGTTGGACTTGGATTGGCAATCAGTTATCTGCTTGCCAAGAAATTAGGCGGTGTTATTACCGTTAACAGTAAAGAGGGACAGGGAAGTGTATTTACTTTTGTTGTTCCACAGAAAATTGTAAAAGACCAGCCTGTGGCAGTATTGAAAAATGCGGATGAAATCAGTATTGCCTGCTATTTCAATATTGAGCATCAGGCAAGACCTGGTTCCCGTGATGCTTTTACGACACAAATCGAAAATATGGTAAAGAATATTCCCGTTTCATGGCAATTATGCAAGAATCTGGATGAGATGAAACGGCGTATGAAAGCAAAGCATTATACGCATGTGTTTATTACAGATGTTGAATATGAGGAAGATCCCCGCTATTTCGATGCAATAGCTTTACGGACCAAACTGATGATTTCCGTTCCGAGAAATGCTGTGACAAACCGGAAATATGAGAATGCACTAATCATGTACCGTCCGGTATATTCTTTATCTGTTGTAGCTGCCTTGAATAAGGAATATGACAGTTCGCATGCCGATAAGCCGATTAAGAGCAAGCGCTTTACGGCTCCCGGTGCACATGTGCTGGTTGTAGACGACAATATTATGAATATCCGTGTGATCGAAAATATTCTTTCTCAATTTAAAATCAGCGTTACAAAGGCATTAAGCGGTTCGGAAGCATTGGAAAAAGTGGAAAGCATGGATTTTGATTTTATTTTTATGGATCACATGATGCCGGAAATGGACGGTGTGGAAACTACGCATCGTATCCGTGAAAAAGTCGGCAGTTATTATCAGCGGGTGCCGATTATTGCATTGACTGCCAATGCGGTTGCCGGTAGCCGTAAGATGTTTTTATCAGAAGGATTTTCTGATTTTTTGGAAAAGCCGGTCGAATTGTCAGTGCTTGAACGTGTATTAAGAAAAAACCTTCCGCCGGAAAAAATGATTTTTGATGATGCTGAGGATATTGTGCAACAGCAGGAAACAACAGATAGCTTTGAATTAACAGAAATCGATAAAGAAACAGGAATGCTTTATTGTGGCGGCGAAGAGGGATTCTATATGATTCTGGCTGAATGTGTCCTAGGTTATAAAGAAAATGCAGCGTTGCTGACTGAGTTGTTCCAAAAGAAAGACTGGGAGAATTATGTCATTAAGATTCACGCATTGAAAAGTACCATGAAGAGTATTGGTGCCATGCGTTTATCTGACCGGGCAAGAGAGTTGGAGTTTGCCGGAAAAGAAGGCCGATATGAAGTAATTGAAAAATACCATCAAAGTGTTCTTAATGAATATGAAAATCTAATGGAACAGCTTAAAAAGCAAGAGTACGTTAACAAATTATTAGCAGAAGAATCAAGCAGTGGAGAGGTGTCAAAAGAACAACCGGTTGATTCTCGAAAACAGTCTTTGACGATAGAAACCTTTGATACCTTATATGCAAAATTCGAAGATGCCATGTATAGTCTGAGAAAAGAAGAAATGCTTGATATTGTTGAAGAACTTGGACGGTACAAAATCGGTGAGAATACCAAGAAAAGCGAATTGGATAAAATCAGCAGGAAAATCAATCAGGATGATTATTTTGCCGCCGGTTACGATTTGGAAGTATTACGTAATGATTTGAAAGGAGGCAATTAACAAATGAAAGCTTTCTTTAAAGAGTTACGTGCAGTATTAATGGGAGAACGGGATGATATCAGAGAAAGATTTTTCTGTGTAATCAGCTTACTGATATTGTTTTGTGCTTTTTTGGGATTGATGGAAACACTTCCTTTTCTAAAAGAACCATTGATGATGGTAAATTTACTGATTTTATTTTTAGTGACAGTGGTTGCTCTTGTTATATCTGTTCGTTTTCGAAGAGTGGATTTAGCCGGAGTTCTTTTGGGACTGGTTTTATTAGTCATTGTATTTCCCAATATATTTTTCTTAAATGGTGGTGTAATCGGTGGTTCAGCCATTTGGCTTTGTATCAATTTGATTTACACGTTTCTGATGTTTGATGGGATAACCATGTATGTGTTTATTGTATTGGACGTAGTGGTAAATATCTCATGCTATTTTGTTGCATATTATATTCGGGATATATTAACACCTCTGCCAAGCCGAGAAGCTATTATGTTTGATTCGGCTTTCTCTGTAATTGCAACCGGATTTGCCATCGGTGTTATGGTTAAGTTCAATATTCGTACGTATTCCGAAAAACAGCAGATGGTTGAGCTACAGAAAAAAGAGCTGGAGCAGCTCAGTGATTCGAGGGTGAGCTTTTTTGCCAGTATGAGTCACGAAATCCGATCTCCGATAAATACGATCATCGGATTAAATGAAATGATTTTACGTGAAAGCAAGGAAAAGAGACTCTTGCTTATGCAAAAAACGTAAAGAATGCAGGCAAAATGCTGTTAAGTCTGGTCAATGACATTCTCGATGTTTCCCAAAAGAAGATATTGAAAATATCTATAATATTTTTAAGAGAATTGATCAGAAAAAAATCAAAGAATTGAAGGTAGTGGTCTGGGATTGAATATTACCAAGCAATTGGTAGATTTGATGAACAAAACGATTTCGGTTGATAGTATTTATAAGAGAGGTTCTGTATTCACGGTATCCTTAAAGCAGGGAATTATTGATGAAACACCCATTGGTGATATGATGCAAAATATTCATCATAACTCACAGACCGGAGAAAAGTACCAACAATTGTTTGAAGCTTCCGAAGTTAAAATCATGGTGGTTGATGATATCCAGACCAACTGCATGGTGATCAAAAAACTATTGGAAAAAACGAAGGTTTCCATTGACTGTGTAAACAGTGGAAAAGAATGTCTCGAACTTGCAAAAACAAAGGCATTCAATATTATTCTTTTGGATCACCTGATGCCGGAAATGGATGGTATAGAGACTTTAAGGGAATTGCGCAAACAGGTCAATGGCCTTTGCAAGGATAGTGTTGTGATTGCTTTATCAGCCAATAGTGGTTCTGATATGGAAGAATTTTATTTAAATCAGGGATTCGACGCTTATTTAGAAAAGCCGATTGATTCTGTGACCTTGGAGAAGACACTATTATCCTTTTTGACGGAAGATTTGATTGAATACCGGAATACAGATGTTGATGATGAAGCTTCTAATATTCACAGATCTATTTCAAAACGAAAAAAGAGAGTGTTAATTTCAACAGATTGTGTTGCGGAGATACCCAATGAACTAATCGAAAAATATGATATCGGTGTTATGTATTTATATATTCGGACGGAAAAAGGGCGTTTTGCAGATACGATTGAGATTAATTCCGATACACTCGAAAACTATGTCACAGATAATACAACGACGGCTTTTGCTGACAATGTTTCTGTGGAAGAGTATGGGAATTTTTTGCGGAGCAGTTAACGAAAGCAGAAGAATTGATCTATATCTCCTTAGCGGCTAATTCAGGAAAAAGTTATGGCACGGCAGTAGAGGCGGCGAAATCTTTTGACCATGTTCATATTATTGATTCCGGACAGGTTTGCGGTGGGGAAGGATTACTGGTAATGCATACCGCTAAACTTGCTATGCAGGGGAAAACAACGGAAGATATTATTAAATCAGTCAACAGAGAAAAGAACAGAGTGGTTTCTAAATACATTATGCCATCCATTGGTATTTTTTATCAAAACGGTTATACCGGAAAGCTTATGATGCAGATTTGCAGATTGTTACAGCTGCATCCTGTTTTACAGATGAAAAAGAGCCGGATTACCATTACCGGAGTGATGATAGGAGATATGAAGAAGGCGAGAAAGCAGTTGGTGCGCTATACTTTATCTCATAAAAGTAAAATTGATGAAGAAGCGGTATTTGCATCCCATGCGGCCTTAAGTATAAAGGAACAAAATGAATTAAAAGAGACCATAAACAGTTGTGTTTCATTTGATCAGCTGTACTTTAACAGAACATCATTTTCAACCGCATGCAATGTAGGATTAGGAGCTTTTGGGCTTGCCTATTTTAAAAAATAAGATATTTGTCCGGAAGTATTTCAAAGATGCAGTATCCGGATGTTCCATAATTGCAACAACAGTTTTTGACATATATATTTCCGGTAATAACCGAAAGTGTCATTTTTGTAGACAAATGTCATTTTTGTTATAAATTGTTGTTGCAATTACTTACTATGTGTGTTAGTATTCTACTATAAAAATTAATATTGGGCAAAGCAGATGAAAGTCTGTGACGCAAAGCTATAGGGACTGTAAAATGTCAGCCAGTTGCACTTTTAGACATCATAAGCTCCTTTTATGATGTTTTTTATTTTTATGTAAGATAAAAGGTATTCTTTTTGTGCGCGCTGATATTATCAGTCAGAGGATACGATTATGAATGCACAAGATGAATATTTACAATTAAAAAATCATTGGAGAGACAAAATACTCTCATCATATTATGTTGTGGTTGGCATTGTTTTTCTGGCAGAGTTGGTTTTGTTTCTGTATATGTATATTTTAACGGATGCATTTCATTATAATCCGGTAAAGTATGTATTTTTATATGTTATTATTCCAACTTCGATCAACTTAATCAGTGTTGGTTGCGCGCAGTTTATTCAAAAATATTCTGAATCCGAATTGGTCAAAAAATATGCGGTTGTTTGCAGTCTGTTAATAATTTGTACCGTGATATGTACGATACATAGTTTTTTCCTGATTTCATCAGCAGCTTTTGTTGCTCCCATAGTCGTTTCCTGCATTTTGGATGATGAAAAAGTGACGAAGATGAGCGGCATTGCATCAGCAATTTTGTTGGTTGTTACGTCGTTTTTGCCCCCTATATTTGATGATGCATGGAAGCCTTCACAAAGATGGTATAATGTCATTGCGGGATTAGTACTATTATTGGTTGTCTATTATATTTGTCAATCTTTGTGTTCCTACACAAAAGAAAAGAACGAAATTATTTTTCAAACTTCTTTGACTCAGGAAAGAATGCATAATGCCATAAGAATGGATGCCATGACAGGGTTATTTAATCATTCTGAGTTTTATCATTGTTTAGAAGCGGGGATTAGATGGTGTCATGACAATGATAAAACGATTAGTGTGGTGGTTATTGATGTGGATTTCTTTAAGTCGGTCAATGATACATATGGTCATGATAAAGGAGATATTGTTTTAATCAAAATTGCGGAAATATTGAAAAGCCAATGTTCGGAAAGAGCAAAAGCTTTCCGCTATGGCGGGGAGGAATTTGGTATGATTTTATATGATTATACACAAGAATTAACCTTTGATCTGATTGAGAATATCCGCCAGATGATTTATCAGGAAAAGTTTTCATTTATGCCGGACAGACATTGCAGTATCAGTGCCGGAATTTACCAATATAACGGTGAGGATATGAGCAGTGAAGAAGTTTTTGAAAAAGCAGATAAGGCAATGTATCAGGCAAAACAGAATGGACGAAACCGGACTGTCTGCGCTGATATCTAAATTGAGGTTTTTTTGCAAAGTGTAAAAGAAAATCGCTTAGGCCATTTGGGCTTAAGCGATTTTTGTGTATTAAAATACCGTAACACGTATTTTCAGTGTATCATTTTCTGCAGCAACACCATTTACAACGAAGTTTTTATAGCCATCCGGAATATCAGCCGAACACCCTTCAAAGACCGGGACTCTCGAAAAACTTTCCATATAAATAGATACTTTTTGGGCAACCGAAACGGTTCCGGCGCCGATTAAATCTGATAATTTGAATTTTTCCATGCTAATAACCTCGTGATAACATTTTTTTTCTATTATACATGTTATGGGGAATTCATGCCATATAAAAATATAAATTTGTGTTCTTGTTGTCAGAATGCTTGCAATACACCCCCATGGGAGGTATATAATGCAAATAAATTAGTATGATACAGAAAAAAGGATTGCGAAAGAGGTTATTTGAACAATCCTTGCAAGAACAGAATCGTGGAAAGAATTGAAAGTGGATTATGAAAGAACGAACTTATATCTGTATTGATTTGAAATCCTTCTATGCGTCTGTAGAGTGTGTGGAGCGTCAGTTTGATCCGATGACTACCAATCTCGTTGTGGCAGATAAAGATAGGACGGAAAAAACAATATGTCTGGCAGTTTCGCCTTCTATGAAAGCACTTGGGGTAGCAAACCGGTGTCGGGTATTTGAAATACCTGCGGATATTGACTATATTATGGCAACGCCTCGCATGAAATTATACATGGAATACGCCGCAGATATATATGCAATTTATCTGAAGTATATTGCGAAAGAAGATATTCATGTATATTCCATTGATGAAGCTTTTATGGATGTAACCGAATATCTGACCATGTATGAAATGAGTGCAAAAGAATTAAGTGTCCGTATTATGCAAGATATTTATGAAGAAAAAGGGTTGACTGCAACTTGTGGAATTGGCAGCAATCTTTATCTTGCAAAAATTGCATTGGATGTGACGGCCAAGCATGCAGAAGATCATATTGGAGAATTGACGATAGAAACATATCAGAAAAACTTATGGGATCACAAGCCGTTAACGGATTTTTGGAGGATAGGTCAGGGCATTGCAAAAAAACTGCAGCGGTATGGGATTACTACCATGAGAGAGATTGCAGAGGCGGATGAGGATTTATTATATCGGCTTTTTGGTGTAGATGCGGAATTGCTTATTGATCATGCATGGGGAAAAGAGCCGACGATGATGTCCGATATTAAGAATTTTCATGCAAAATCCAACAGTCTGACAAGCGGACAGGTTTTATCCAGAGATTATGGACATGAGGAAGGTCGATTGGTGGTAAAAGAAATGGCAGATGAACTGTGCTTGGACATGCTTGACAAAGGACTGGTAACCGATTCGCTGACACTCCACATGGGATATTCGAATGTGTTGCATATGGAGCCGGCACACGGAACGGTATCTTTTTTGTCGCCGACGAATTTGCCGAGTAAAATCATTCCGGAAGTGGAACAATTATATGATCGCATAAAAGATTCAAATGTGTCTATCCGAAGAATTCATCTGACGTGTAACCGTGTCATAAGGGAAGAGTTTTTGCAATACGATTTGTTTACCGACCCGCAAAAAGTAGAAAAAGAACAGCGGATACAACAGGCGATGTTGTCTATCAAGAAAAAGTATGGAAAAAATGCTGTTTTAAAAGGAATAAATTTTGAGGAAGGTGCAACAATGCGAGAACGTAATCGTCAGATAGGAGGGCATAAAAGCGGTGAATAGAGGAAAAATGGAGCGAAGCGAGAGAGCCAAACAGTTTATGCCGTTTGCTGCACTCAAAGGCTTTGAAGAGTTGCTGGCTCAAAAAGAAAGAATTACGGTTTCCAAAATAGAACTTTCGGATGAGTGTAAAGAAGAGTTGAATCAAAAAATGCGTTTCATCAAAAAGAATGATATAGTAACCGTTACGTATTATGCAAAAGATGAATATCTTAAAATTTGTGGAATGGTATCGGATATTGATATAAATAAACGATGTTTTAAGGTTGTGAATACAATAATTCCGTTTGATGATATTTATGATATCGTTTATGTAAAATAGAGTTCCTTTGAAATGTAATTGGATAAATCAGAAAAGGATGTAGGATTATTACAAAAAAGATACATTTATATTATGATTAAAAGTTTTACTTGAAATTGAGTAGATAAAAAAATTGAAAAATGCTATAATATTTATATTATGGTTTATATTATCTTATATATTGCAAATGATACCATTTGTTGAGAATGTAAACAAATGTTTTGTCAGGAAGATTTGTATTTTGGAGGACGAGAGAGTGTCGAAATTTGCTGTAAAGAACATGAAATGCAATATATGTGGTCGCATAAATGAAGTGACATATTTAGCCATGGGCTCACAGCAGGGAGGTCCTGATTTGGATTTCAGACCGGCTGAGGTGCGAAGAAGTGCTATGCCATTATGGATAAGAAAATGTGACTATTGTAGAAATGTCTTTTCAACATCGGAAGAAATGCCTGAATATGAAGAAAAATATATCGATTCCAAAGAATATGTTAATTGTGGCAATATTGCCGGACTTCCAGAGCTTTCAAAAAGATTTGTTAAGATCGCTTTAATTTATAAGCATTGTAAAGAGTATAAAAAAGCAGGCGATCATTTTCTTTATGCAGCGTGGGCTTGTGATGATGCCGGACTGGATCCAATTGCCATTGTCTGCAGGAAAAGAGCATTAAAGTATTATAATGAGGTAAATGGTTCAAAATTGGCAAAACGTGAATTGCCTGATTTTATGCTTTGCATTTTGGATATTATGAGAAGAAGTGGAATGTACGATGAGGTAATTGCTTTTGCGGATAATTGTGAACTGGAAGATCCTAAGGATCAGGCTATCTGTGAATTTCAGGTTCAAAAGGCTAAAGAACGTGATAAAAAGCGATATTGTGTTGAAGATGTTTTACAGGATGTTGCAAAAAATAAATAGATTAATCAATAGAAGAAATCGTGAGATATTGAAAAACAGTTGGAAATATTTATTTAGTAATCATATATATTGTTTGGAATCATAGGAATGGTTTTACACGAAATATTAAATATAATTATACATAAAGGAGTATTAAGCAATGAAAGTTTTAGTTTCAGGCGGAACTGGTTTTATCGGTTCGCATACATGTGTGGAATTGCTGGCAAAAGGACATGAGGTTGTGATTTTTGACAATCTCTATAATTCCCAAATTGAAGTTGTGGATAAAATTGAGAAAATATCCGGCAAAAAAGTAGTGTTTTATCAGGCGGATATGCTGAATAAGGAAGAGATGAGACCTATTTTTGAGGCTCATAAATTTGATGCGGTGATCCATTTTGCCGGATTGAAAGCTGTTGGTGAATCCGTTCAAAAGCCTTTGCTTTATTATCAGAACAACCTGACAGGAACCATGAATTTATGCGAATTAATGACGGAATATCACTGTAAAAGAATTATTTTCAGTTCTTCGGCAACCGTATATGGTTCGCCCAAGACAGTGCCGATTACGGAAGATTTTCCGCTTAGTACGACCAACCCGTATGGAACAACCAAACTATATTTAGAGCGTATTTTAAGCGATCTTTGTGTTCCGGATCCGGAGTGGAGTGTGGTATTACTTCGTTACTTCAATCCTATCGGTGCACATGAAAGCGGTCTGATTGGCGAAGTGCCCAATGGTATTCCCAATAATCTGATGCCCTATATTACGCAGGTTGCAATCGGCAAATTGGAAAAACTGGGTGTATTTGGAAATGATTATGATACACCTGACGGAACCGGTGTCAGAGATTATATTCATGTTGTGGATCTGGCAAAGGGACATGTGAATGCAATTGACAAGGTTACCAGTACGACCGGTGTTAATATTTACAATCTAGGTACCGGAAACGGATACTCTGTTTTAGATATTGTAAAAGCCTTTGAAGCTGCAAACGGTGTGAAGATTCCGTATGAGATCAAACCGCGTCGTGCCGGAGATATAGCAACCTGCTATGCAAATCCCCAAAAAGCAAAAGAAGAACTTGGATGGGAGGCCGAATATGATTTAGAGCGCATGTGCAAGGATTCTTGGCGCTTTACCCAGCAATATTTTTCAAATTAGATTATGCAGACGCTCTGCCACGCTTCTCATAAGGTTCGCAATCTTTGCGGGATGGCAGTCGCCCTAACAGAAATATATATCTTTGTCGCTTCATACTTCGGTTTTCTAAGCGGCATGCTCACAAATAAATATTAAATGCCCGGTTTCAAAACTCAGACTTCGTCTTCAGACAGTTAAAACCGGGCATTATTTATATATATATTTGCTACAAAATCAAACTATTGCTCCAGGTTTTTAAAAGCCGTTGAGAGCATGAGCTTAATACGGTTTAACTGATTGACTTCGCTGGCACCGGGATCATAATCGATGGCAACAATGTTGCTGTCCGGATATTGCTTGCGAAGAGCTTTGATGACACCTTTGCCGACAATGTGATTAGGAAGACAGCCAAAGGGTTGTGTACATACAATGTTGGGTGTGCCGGAGTGAATTAACTCTAACATTTCTCCGGTTAAAAACCAGCCTTCACCGGTCTGGTTACCGATGGATACAATATCCTTTGCATAGTCAACCAAGTCGAAAATATTGGCGGGAGGATCAAAGTGTTTACTTAGTTTTAGTGCCTTTGCGCCGGCGCTTCTAAAGAAGTTAACGGCATAAATGCCAAGTCTGGCGTTGCGGGCTGATTTTTTGGAGGTTCCAAGGTTATCCGCTTTGTAAATCTGGTTGTAGAAGCAGTACATTAAAAAGTCAATTAAGTCGGGGCATACAGCTTCGGCTCCTTCTGCTTCTAAAAGCTCTGCGAGGTGGTTATTTGCCTCCGGCAAAAATTTAACCAGGATTTCTCCGACAATACCGACACGGGGTTTCTTTTCGTCCGTAATCGGAATACGATCAAATTCTTCTACGATTTCTTTACACATTTTCTGGAATGTAAAGAAAGAAGGATGCTTTTGGGATACAAAAGTTTGACATCTTTTCAGCCACTTTTCATGAACTGCATTTGCTTCCCCTTTTACTTTTTCATACGGACGCATCCGGTATAAGCATCGCATGAACAAATCACCAAAGACAGCAGCATATGCCACACGCAGTGCCAGATTTGCATCAATCTTAAAGCCGGGATTTGTTTCAATACCACCGAGATTTAATGAGATAACGGGAATGTGCTCCAAGTTAGCTTTTGCTAACGCACGACGTATGAAACCAATGTAGTTGGTTGCACGGCATCCGCCGCCTGTCTGTGTGATCATGACAGCGACTTTATTGAGATCATACCTGCCGGAATTTAATGCATTCATGATTTGCCCCACAACAATTAAAGAAGGATAGCAGGCATCATTATTGACATATTTTAAGCCGGTGTCCACAGCATGCCGGTTGTTTTCTGGAATGACCTCAAAATGGTATCCGGCAGAGGCAAATGCGGATTGCAGGACGTCAAAATGAATCGGAGACATTTGTGGACAAAGAATCGTATAGTTCTTACGCATTTCCTCGGTAAATATCACACGATTCATGGCAGTGGAATGAATTTCACATTTTTCTTTTTTCTGTTCTTTGACACGAAGAGCGGCAATTAATGATCTGACACGAATACGTGCAGCGCCTAAATTGTTGACTTCGTCAATTTTTAAGCAGGTATAAATCTTGCCGGAACCGGAAAGGATATCGTTAACCTGATCCGTTGTAACGGCATCAAGACCGCAGCCAAAGGAGTTTAATTGTATTAAATCCAGATTTTCACGGGTACGGACAAAAGCAGCTGCAGCATATAATCTGGAGTGATACATCCACTGATCGGAAACGATGAGCGGACGTTCCGGTTTTCCAAGATGAGAAATGCTGTCTTCTGTTAAAACGGCTATATCGTAAGAATTAATTAATTCCGGAATGCCATGATTAATCTCAGGATCAATATGGTAAGGACGTCCCGCCAAAACAATACCGCGTCGTCCGGTTTCTTCGAGATACTTTAAGGTTTCTTCTCCTTTTTTACGCATATCATCACGCGCAGAGGCAAGCTCCGTAAATCCGGCGTGAATGGCTTCCTTTAATTCGGATAACGGAATATCGGGGAAGGATTTTACAAGCCCCTGTAAAATGGTTTCTTCATTTTTAAAACTCATAAAGGGATTTTGGAATTTGATATCCCCGCTTCCAATTTCCTCAACATTGTTTTTGATATTCTCCGAATAGGAGGTTACAATCGGACAATTGTAATGATTGGTTGCTCCCTCTACCTCATCACGCTCATAGAAAAGGGCAGGATAGAAGATGTATTTTACACCTTGTCTGATCAGCCATGTAACATGACCGTGTGCTAATTTAGCCGGATAACATTCTGATTCACTCGGAATGGATTCGATTCCAAGCTCATATATTTTATGTGTTGACTGAGGGGATAGAATAACCCTGTACTTTAATTTGGTGAAAAACGTAAACCAGAAAGGATAGTTTTCATACATATTCAGTACACGGGGAATTCCGACCTCACCGCGTTTTGCCATATCGGCGGGAAGCGGTTCATAGTCAAAATATCTTCGGTTTTTGTATTCGAAAAGGTTTGGTAAATGGTTGGCATTCTTTTCTTTGCCAATGCCTTTTTCACAGCGGTTACCGGATATGTACTGGCGGCCACCGGAAAACTGGTTGATGGTCAGACGACAGTTGTTGGTGCATCCACGACATTTTGCCATACGTGTTGTGTACTCTAAAGCCTGGATTTTCTCGTAGGAGAGCATAGTGGTCTCTTTTTCGAGATTGCCGCACATTTTCGTTTTCTTTTCATGATAGCGCTCTTTTGCAATGAGAGCAGCACCAAAAGCTCCCATAATACCGGCAATATCCGGTCTGACAGCCTCGCAGTCTGCAATTTTTTCAAAGCTACGCAGAACGGCATCGTTGTAGAAGGTTCCGCCCTGTACTACGATTTTTTTGCCAAGTTCGGAAGCGTCGGATACTTTTATGACTTTGAACAACGCATTTTTTATGACAGAATATGCAAGTCCGGCTGAGATATCAGCAACGGAAGCACCTTCTTTTTGCGCCTGTTTTACTTTGGAATTCATAAAAACGGTGCAACGTGTACCTAAATCAATCGGATGCTTTGCAAAAAGCGCTTCTTTTGCGAAATCCTGGACACTGAAATTTAAAGAATGTGCAAAGGTTTCGATAAAGGAACCGCATCCGGATGAGCATGCTTCATTTAACTGCACGCTGTCTACCGTATGATTTTTAATTTTGATGCATTTCATGTCCTGGCCGCCGATATCCAGAATGCAATCCACGTCAGGAGAAAAGAATGCAGCAGCATAATAATGGGCAACCGTTTCCACTTCCCCTTCATCCAATAAGAAAGCCGCTTTCATGAGAGCTTCGCCATAACCGGTTGAACAGGAATGGACAATTTTCGTGCCGGCAGGAAGCTTTTGATAAATTCCACAAATTGCAGAGATAGCGGTCGCTAATGGATTACCGTTATTACTGCTGTAAAAAGAATCAAGAAGTTGTCCGTTTTCGCCAATCAAAGCAAGCTTGGTGGTGGTAGAACCGGCGTCAATACCAAGATAGCAGTTTCCGTGATAATCCTTCAAATTAGCAGTGCCTACCTGATCACGCTGATGGCGGGAAACAAAAGCCTGATAATCATCTTCATCTTCAAATAAGGGATCCAAACGCTCAACTTCAAATTCCATTTTGATGCCCATGGATAGTTTGTTTGCCATATCTTCCAAAGAAAAAGAAACATCCGGTTTTGCGTTGAGAGCAGAGCCGATGGCAGCAAACAGATGGGAATGGGAGGGTGCGATGATATGTTCATCGTCCAACTTCAGTGTGCGGATAAAGGCAGCCTTTAATTCGGATAAGAAATGTAGCGGACCGCCTAAAAATGCAACATGACCGCGAATCGGTTTACCACATGCCAAACCGGATATCGTCTGGTTAACAACCGCCTGAAAAATCGATGCCGCTAAATCTTCACGTGTGGCACCGTCATTGATTAACGGCTGGATATCTGTTTTGGCAAAAACGCCACAACGGGCAGCTATGGTGTAAAGAGACTGATATTTTTTGGCATACTCATTTAAGCCTGTGGCATCAGTCTGCAGTAAAGAAGCCATCTGGTCGATAAAGGAACCGGTACCGCCTGCACAAATTCCGTTCATTCGCTGTTCGATATTACCGCCTTCAAAATAAATGATTTTGGCATCTTCGCCGCCAAGTTCGATAGCAACATCTGTCTGAGGTGCTTCTTTTTGCAGGGCAGAAGATACGGCAATGACTTCCTGTGTAAAGGGAATGCCTAAGTGATTCGCCAAAGTCAGGCCACCGGAACCGGTAATCATGGGATTGACAATAAGATTTCCGTGTTTGGTAACAGCTTCCTTTAATAAATCCGAAAGGGTTTCCTGGATATTGGCAAAATGTCTTTTATAATCTGAAAAAATAATGTCCTTTTGTTCATTTAAGATCGCAATTTTTACGGTTGTGGAACCGATATCGATTCCCAAGGTATATGTTTGCTCGCTCATTTTTAGTCTCTCCTTAATATATCTTGAAAGATACAAAATGCTGCAAATACAACAGGTTGTTGTTTCTTATTTATAATATGTATTGACACACTTTGATATTATACGACAGGAAAATCAAAAGTTCAATTGTGCAAAGTCTTAATAAATTATAAAGAAAATGAAAATTTTTCGTCCATTGTTTACACAAAAAAAAGGGCATGATAAAATAAAACAGTATGTAAAAAATGGATATATCGAGGTAGTTATATGTTGTGGTTTACAAAATTAGAACAAAAATACGGAAAATACGCGATACCAAATCTGACATTCTATTTAATCATATGCTATGCCATTGGTTATCTGCTTCAGCTTGCATCACTTTACAATCCGGCGATGAGTGGTCTGATGAGTTATATGACATTGGATATATATGCCATCCTGCATGGACAAATCTGGAGACTTTTTACCTGGCTGTTAATACCGCCGGGAGGTTTTGATTTATTTACACTTGTGATGTTGTATTGCTATTTCAGCATCGGTACGTTATTAGAGCGTACGTGGGGAACTTTCCGCTACAATGTATTCATGTTCATGGGAGTTATCTTTACGATTATCGGTGCGGTTATTCTGTATCTGTTTATCTGGATTTTTGGTCAGTCACTCGGAGCAGGTTTTCTGGGAGGAGCCGAGTTATTAAAGACCTTTTCATCAGGTTACTCTTCGATGTTTAGTACGTATTACATCAGTATGTCGATTTTTTTGGCATTCGCCATGACATTTCCGGATTCGCAGATGTTATTTATGTTTGTCATTCCGATTAAAGCCAAGGTGCTTGGAATATTTTATGTGGCCATTATGGCATATACGATTTTTTCCGCGTTTGCATCCAATGTATTTTATGGAATCGTGATGGCAACGGTTATTCTGTTTTCCTTGTTTAATGTACTTGTGTTCTTTATTGTAACAAGGAAGAGTTTCCGAACGCCTACACAGATAAAGCGGCAGAGAGAGTTTCAAAAACGTGCCATGCGCCCCAAAAATATTACCAGACACAAATGTGCCATCTGTGGAAGAACCGAAGAGAGTGATCCGGATGAAACCTTCCGTTTCTGCTCAAAATGCGATGGCAACTACGAATACTGCTCAAAGCATATTTATACGCATACGCATGTCAAAAATGAAGGATAAAACATCTTGAAAGCTTCCTGATATTCAATGATAAAAGATAACGAAGTGTTGTTGATTTGCTATAACAGTTATCAGAATGATAAAAGGATATATCAGGAAATGGATGGATATGATTTAGAACTATAAAATAGAAAACGGGATAATAATTATGAATCAGGAAGAAATTTTTGTAAAAGAGCTGTCGGCGCTTGTCCGATTGGGGAAAAATCAGGGCAATCAACTGTCCTTTGGGCAGATTAAAGAGGCATTTACGCAATCGGAAATAGCGGATGAGAAGCTGCCGTTTATTTATGAGTATCTTCAGAAAAATCAGATCCGGATTGACGAGGAATTTGATCCGGATGAAGTAATGGGTAGTGAAGACAGAGATTTTTTGGGAATGTTTATGGAAGAACTAAAGCTATTGCCGAAAATCTCAGATAAGGAAAAGGAAGAGCTGATTCTTCGTGCGATGGAGGATGATAAGCAGGCACAGCAACAGTTAGTGGAAGTTTATCTTCCCAAAGTGGTAGAAATTGCCAAGCTGTACGTAGGACAAAATGTCTTTTTAGAGGATTTGATCGGTGAAGGCAATGTGGCTTTAATGGCAGCGGTTTCCATGGCCGGTTGCATCGAAAAAGCGGAGGAAGCAGATGCTTATATTGCCAACATGGTCATGGATGCCATGGAAGTTCTGATTTCTGAAGAAGCAGATAATAAAGATGTCGATGAAAAAATATTAGAAAGAGTTATTCAGGTGGCCAAGGCTGCTGAGGAACTATATCAGGATTTGCACAGAAAAGTGACACCCAAAGAGCTTGCTATGGAAACGGATTTTACCGAGGATGAAATCAGACAAGCCTGCAAATGGAGCGGAAATCAGATTGATACAGTAGAAATAGGAGAAGACGATGGAGTTTCGTGATGAAGATTATAAATATGCCATTCAGGATTTTTCCAATGTTTATCTTGGAGCAAGGATGACATATCAGGATTTGGCAGATTATGACGATGTGCCATGCAAGATCAAGGATGCCGTCTATCGCATTTTTTTAAAAGAAGTTTCACCCGATATGACAATTGCAGATCATTTAATGCAGATAAAAGAGGATTCTCTTAGTTTTATGGCATATCAGCAGATGCGTGTAGTCATAAAAGCAATTTCTCTTGTGTTAAAGACGGATAAAAAAGGGAAAACAAAAGAAACTTATGATATAAAGGATTATTCACTGCAGGATTTTATGGCCGATGAAGAAATCCACAATCATCCGGATCAATTTATGATTCAGGAAATCAGTTTTAAAAAGAGAAATATGATGCTTTTGCATCTGTAAGGAGTTAGCATGAAATTAGATTCACACAATGCATATCAAGTATTGGAACAACGTATGATTCCCGACTTAAATTCCGAAGGAGCGATACTGGTTCATAAAAAAAGCGGTGCCAAAATCGTTTTGCTATCCAATGATGATCCCAATAAAGTTTTTTATATCGGTTTTCGGACAACCCCGACAGACAGTACCGGAGTGGCTCATATTATGGAGCATTCGGTTTTATGCGGTTCCCGCAAGTTCCCGGTCAAGGATCCTTTCGTGGAATTAGTCAAGGGTTCTTTAAACACCTTTTTAAATGCCATGACTTATCCGGATAAAACGATATATCCTGTTGCAAGCTGTAATGATAAAGATTTTCAAAATTTAATGGATGTTTATATGGATGCCGTTTTTTATCCGAATATCTATAAACAGAAAAAGATATTCCGACAGGAAGGCTGGCATTATGAGTTAGAAGCTGCTGATGATGCATTGGCAGTAAACGGTGTCGTTTATAATGAAATGAAGGGGGCTTTTTCTTCTCCGGATGATGTGTTGGAGCGAAGTATTCTTAATTCTTTGTTTCCGGACAATACCTATGCCAATGAATCAGGAGGAGATCCGGATGATATCCCCAATCTTTCCTATGAGGAATTTTTAGATTTTCACCGTAAGTTCTATCATCCGTCCAACAGCTATATTTATCTGTATGGCGATATGGATATGGCAGAAAAACTGGACTGGCTTGATACAGAGTATCTGTCTGCGTTTGAACAGACAGAAGTAGATTCGGCTATTTTGCCGCAAAAAGCTTTTGAAAAGCCTCTTGATGTGACAAAGGAATATTCCATTGCAGAAAATGAATCGGAAAAGAACAATACGTATTTATCCTACAATGCTGTAATAGGTGATGTTTTGGATGCGGACTTGTATGTCGCTTTCCAGATATTGGACTATGCATTGTGTTCTGCACCCGGTGCACCGATTAAAAAGGCTTTACTAAACAAAGGTATCGGAACGGAAAACTACAGCAGCTTTGACAATGGTGTGTACCAGCCTTATTTCTCTATTGTTGCAAAAAATGCCAATCTACCCCAGAAACAGGAATTTTTAGAGGTAATTGAAGAGGAATTAAATAAAATTGTAAAAGAAGGCCTTGATAAAAATTCATTAAGGGCAGCACTGAATCTCTTTGAATTCCGGTATCGCGAAGCGGACTTTGGGTCTTACCCCAAAGGATTGATGTACGGACTTTGGATGCTTGACAGCTGGATTTATGATGAAAACAGTCCTTTTTTGCATGTGGAAGCAGGAGCAACGTATCGCAAGCTGAAGGAGCGGATTGATACGGATTATTACGAAAAGCTGATTCAGACCTATTTACTCGATAATCCACACAAAGCTTATGTCTGTGTGGTTCCTAAAAAGGGATTGAATACAGAAAAAGAAAAGGAACTTTCTAAAAAGCTTGCAGATTATAAAGCATCGCTTAGCAAAGAAGAACTGGATTTACTGGTTCGCGAAACCAAAGAGCTAAGAGAATATCAGGAATCGGAGGATCGAAAAGAAGACCTTGAGAAAATTCCGATGTTGAGCCGAAATGATTTAAAGAAAGAAGCAGAACCTTTCCAAAATGAATTGATAAATGTGAATGGGACGGATGTGCTTTTCCATGATATCTTTACAAATGGTGTATCCTATACCCGGTTGGTTTTTAATATTCACGGCATTTGTGAGAAAGAGCTGTTTCCACTGGGAGTATTAAAGATTGTTTTAGGCCTTATGGATACACAAAAGCATGATTACGGTGCGTTTTTTAATGAAATTTTCCGAACGACGGGCGGAATTGTTCCATGTATCAATATCTATGCGGATTCAAAAGATGATTCAAAATACCGTCTCCATTTTGAATGTAAGGCAAAAGCACTCTATGGTGAAAATGATTGTGCTTTTGATTTAATGGAAGAAATGCTTTTTGAAACTGTCTTTTCGGACAAAAAGAGACTATTGGAGATATTGGAAGAGACCAGGTCCAAGCAGGAAGCCCGCATGATGAGTTCCGGTCATGTGGCCGCGCAGCTTCGTGCCAACTCCTATTATGAAAAACTGGCTTATCTGGAAGAATGCTTAAGTGGTATTGCATTTTATCAGAATCTTTGTGAACTCATACGGGAATATGATAAACAGGCAGATGAACTGATTCGCACGATGCAGCTTTTAATGCACAAAATCTGTCGTCCTGAAAACTTTATGGTCGACTATACGGGAACAAAAGAAGGTCTGGCAGAGGTAACTGCAAGAATCCCGGCATTTTGTGATAAGCTTTATACGGATCCGGTCAAAAAAGAAGAACTTGTCATATGCCCGGTGAAAAAGAATGAGGGCTTTAAGACATCAGGAACTGTTCAATATGTCTGCAGAAGCGGAAACTACAAGAAAAAAGGACTTCGCTATACGGGCTCCTTACTGGTTTTACGTGTGATGATGGGCTATGATTATCTGTGGTTAAATGTTCGCGTAAAGGGCGGTGCTTACGGATGCATGAGTGGATTCCGCAAAACCGGTGAATGCAGTTTTGTTTCCTATCGTGATCCGAATTTGAAGGAAACCATTGATGTTTATGAAAATGCCGCAGATTATATTCGTAATTTTACGGCTGATGAAAAGACCATGACAAAATATGTCATCGGAGCTGTCAGTGATAAAGACACACCATTGACACCGCAGTTAAAAGGCGTTCGCTCCATGTCGGCGTACTTTTCAAATTGGAACATTCGCGATGAGCAGAAAGAACGGGATGAACTCTTAAATACCGATGTAAAAGATATTCGTGCATTAGGAGATTATATCGAAGCATTTATGGACGAGGATGCTTTGTGTGTCATTGGAGCCGAAGAAAAGATGAAGGAAAATGCTGAGTTGTTTGATTCGCTTAATGATTTGATTGTCTAAATTTAGCAGCAGAAAAGTAGATTGTATATAAAACGAGAATACTGCATGTATAAAAAGATTGAATACAAACGATAGAATCAGATGTAGAAAAATAAGCGGATATGAGTTGTCAGATACAGATGAAAATCAGAAAACGGAGAAGAAGATGGAAGAACAGACAAAAAGTGGGTTTGTAACATTAATCGGTAGACCAAACGTTGGAAAGTCTACGTTGATGAACTGCCTGATTGGCCAGAAAATTGCCATTACATCGAAGAAACCCCAGACTACCAGAAATAGGATTCAGACGGTTTATACGGACGAGCGTGGGCAGATTGTTTTTCTGGATACACCCGGAATTCACAAGGCCAAGAATAAACTCGGTGATTATATGGTAAATGTTGCTGAGCATACCTTAAAAGAAGTCGATGTCATTTTGTTTTTGGTGGAACCGGATACGTTTATCGGCGCAGGAGATAAGCATATTATCGAGCAGTTGAAAAAAGCAAAGGTTCCGGTTGTCTTACTGATTAATAAAATGGATATGCTGGCTAAAAAAGAAGAATTACTGCCGATTATTGATGCCTATCGCAAGGAGATGGATTTTGAACAGATTATTCCCATCAGCGCCTTTAAAGGAGAGGGAACAAAAGAGGTTTTAGATGCCATCTTTTCCTTCCTTCCGTATGGGCCTATGTTTTATGATGAGGATACGGTAACCGACCAGCCGCAGAGACAGATTGTGGCAGAATTAATCAGAGAACAGGCTCTGCGTATTTTAGACGATGAAATTCCCCATGGAATTGCAGTTTCCATTGAACAGATGAAAGTCAAAAAAGGACTTGTGGATATCGAGGCTACCATTATCTGCGAAAAGGATTCACACAAAGGAATTATTATCGGCAAAGGCGGACAGATGCTAAAACGTATCGGTACCAATGCCCGTCATGGAATTGAAGATATGATGGAATGCAAAGTCAATTTGAAGCTTTGGGTCAAGGTGAAAAAAGACTGGCGGGACAGTGATTATCTACTGAAAAATTTTGGGTACAATAAAAAAGAGATTGATATATAACAGCTTCCCTTTCTACAAATTTCATGGTCACACAATTGGAAAAGGGAGCAAATGATAATATGTAAAAATTACCGTTTCATTTTTTCAAAATGCTGCATAGAAATTTCACAAAAGAAGAACCTAATATTTGCAACGATATTTTTTGATATCGGTTAAGATGCATACAAAGGGAGGATACTTTTATGAAAGAAAATTACTGGCAGCATTTTTGTGTAACAGGAAGTATCAAAGATTACCTGGATTATCGTGCCCAATCGGATGAGAGCCTGAAACAGGTTATGGAACGGCATGGAATTTATCAGATGCAAAAGGAAGATACAGCTTTAGATGCAGGAATATATAGAAGTAACGGGATTGGTGATACAAAACCTTCCGATGGGCGAATATGATAAAAGAGTGACAATTTTAACAAAAGAGCGCGGTAAGATTGCTGCGTTTGCAAGAGGTGCCAGACGACCCAACAGCAAGTTGATGGCAAGGACAAATCCTTTTTGTTTCGGAACCTTTAAAATGTACGAGGGAAAAAGTTCTTACACATTGGTTGATGCCGAAATTAGCAATTATTTTGATGAATTCAGGGAAGATTTGGAAGGCACCATGTATGGGATGTATTTTCTCGAGGTTGCGGATTATTATACCCGGGAAAACAACGATGAAAAAGAAATGTTAATGCTTGTATATCAGTCCTTACGGGCTTTACTTCTTCCTGCCATTCAAAATGAACTGATTTTATACATATTTGAGATAAAAGCTCTTGTGGTAAACGGGGAATTCCCCGGAATACCGGCAAATAAATCGCTGTCACCGGATACTCTTTATACCATTGATTATGTGGTAAAAAGTGGTCTGGATCGTTTATATACCTTTGTTGTTTCGGATGAAGTGTTAAAGGAACTTGCCGAGTGTGTGGTTGAATACCGGAAGCGGTATATGGGACATGTATTTCACAGTCTGGAGATTTTAAATTCCACTATTTCCTTTTTGCAATAAAGCATCTATAGAGGAAATGGAAGTCTGAGTTTTGAAACCGGTCATTACACAAATCCAAAAAGGAAATACCGATAAAAGACTCAATCGCAATAAAACAAGGTTGAAAATATGAAAACGGTTCGTTATAATATGATACAGTATGCGGAGGTTGATTATGAAAAAATGTAGAATGCTCATGGTAACATGTGCTTTACTGTTTATGCTTACCGCCTGTGGCAGTTTTAATAAAGATTATGATACGACTACGGTTTATATCGGAAAAGATCAGGAAGTATCCGAATATATCGTGGAAGATTTTGATAAATCATATTACGATACAGAAGAATTAAAACAGAATATGGAGCAGACAATTCAGGAATACAACCAAAAAAACGGGGCTTCGGATTTGGTCGTTCTAGATCAATATGAGCTTTCAGATGATTCGGCGAAACTGAATGTCAGAATCAAATATAAAAGTGCAAAGGACTATGGCAGCATTCATAACTGTGAATTTTTTGTCGGAACAGTTAAGGAAGCAAGAGAGGCAGGATATGTTTTAGAAGGATTACATGCGGCCGAGGCACAGTCTGCTAAGACACTTGCACCTGTGGATCAGATGACAGAAGAAATGGTAGTGATCTGTGAAGAGGAAATGGATGTGGAAGTAAAGGGTGATATATTATATATCAGTGACAATGTTTCATTGAAGTCATCCGGATTGGCAACAGTGGGAGAATCCGATACTTATTCCGTGATTGTATATCAATAGTGAAATTGATTCGTATTTGTATTGATAAAAAATGATAAACACTGTCTGATTTTCATTATTTTCAGTCTTTGTCAAATTTATATATGCGTGTGATATGTGTCTGATGTGCATTTGATGCAAAATGTATATGAGATATAGCATAAAACATATATGAGATATGACAAAAAATAAATGAAAGATGACAGATGATATAAGAGATAAGGAGCATAACAATGGAAAAAACATTAGAGAAAATTTCGGCTTTGGCAAAATCCAGAGGATTTATTTATCCCGGTAGTGAAATCTATGGTGGATTGGCAAATACATGGGATTACGGTAACCTTGGTGTTGAATTGAAAAACAATGTAAAAAAAGCATGGTGGCAGAAATTTATTATGGAAAATCCCTACAATGTCGGCGTAGACTGTGCTATTTTGATGAATCCCCAGACATGGGTGGCAAGCGGACACTTAGCAGGTTTTGCGGATCCGTTAATGGATTGTAAAGAATGTCATGAGCGTTTCCGTGCGGATAAACTGATTGAGGATTATGCAGAAGAAAACGGGATTACTCTTGAAAAACCCATTGATGCATACAGCCAGGAAGAGATGAAGGCTTTTATTGAAGACAACAATGTGCCTTGCCCAACCTGTGGCAAGCACAACTTTACGGATATCAGACAGTTCAACCTGATGTTTAAAACATTCCAGGGTGTTACCGAAGATGCAAAAAATACCGTTTATTTAAGACCCGAGACTGCTCAGGGTATCTTTGTAAACTTCAAAAATGTACAGAGAACTTCCCGTAAAAAAATCCCGTTCGGTATCGGACAGATTGGTAAATCCTTCCGTAATGAAATTACTCCCGGAAACTTTACTTTCCGTACCAGAGAATTTGAACAGATGGAGTTAGAGTTTTTCTGTGAACCCGGAACAGACATGGAGTGGTTCCAGTATTGGAGAGGCTTCTGCCGTGACTGGTTATTAACTCTTGGTATCAAAGAGGAAGAAATGAGACTTCGTGATCATGCGCCCGAAGAGCTTTGTTTCTATTCTAAAGGGACAACCGATATTGAATATTTATTCCCGTCTATCGGCTGGGGTGAGCTTTGGGGTATTGCAGACCGTACGGATTACGATCTGACACAGCATCAAAATACATCCGGTCAGGATATGTCATATTTTGATGATACAAAGAATGAAAAATATATTCCTTATGTTATTGAGCCTTCACTTGGTGCAGACCGTGTTGTTTTAGCATTCCTTTGCGCTGCATATGATGAGGAAAACATCGGAACAGAAGAGGCACCTGATATTCGTACCGTTCTGCATTTCCATCCGGCTCTTGCTCCGGTTAAAATCGGTGTACTGCCTTTGTCAAAGAAATTAAACGAGGGTGCAGAAGCTGTATTTACACAGTTGTCAAAAAAATACAACTGCGAATTTGATGACAGAGGAAATATTGGTAAAAGATACCGCAGACAGGATGAGATTGGAACTCCTTTCTGTATTACATACGATTTTGATTCAGAAACCGATGGTTGCGTGACGGTCAGAGATCGTGATACCATGCAACAGGAGAGAATTGCAATCGCAGATCTGGATGCTTATTTTGCAGATAAATTTACATTTTAATCAATGGAAATGAATGACTTCACATGCCACGTTTTATGCGTGGCTTGTGTCACGTCAAGAAGATAGCTTATTTTGAAGTTTTGGAGGAAGAATAAATGAAGCAGTTTACTTCAGATGAATTAAGAACCGATTGGCTCAATTTTTACAAAGAACGTGGACATGTAGATGTCGGAGCTGTTTCTTTGGTGTCCGACGGTTCTACCGGTGTATTGTTCAATGTTGCAGGTATGCAGCCGCTGATGCCTTATCTGTTAGGTCAGAAGCACCCTTTGGGAACAAGACTTTGCAATGTTCAGGGATGTGTGCGTACCAACGATATTGATTCGGTTGGTGATAAGAGCCATGTGACATTTTTTGAAATGATGGGAAGCTGGAGTCTTGGTGATTATTTTAAAGAAGACCGTTGTAAATGGAGTTATGAGCTTTTAACTCAGGTTTACGGTTTTGACAGAGATCATCTGGCTGCAACCGTATTTGCCGGAGATGATAATGCTCCCCGTGACGAAGAAGGTGCACAGTGCAGAATTGCATCCGGATTTAAAAAAGAAAATGTATATTATCTTCCCGCAGAAGATAACTGGTGGGGATTGGAATATGGTCCCTGCGGTCCTGACAGTGAGATGTTTTATATTGCCGATGTCCCGGATTGTGGTCCGAACTGTGGTCCCGGATGTAGCTGTGGTAAATATACCGAGCTTGGAAATGATGTTTTTATGCAGTATGAAAAGCACAAAGATGGTCATTTGACACCACTGGCACAGAAAAACGTGGATACCGGATGGGGACTGGAGCGAAATCTGGCTTTCTTAAACGGTACCAAGGATGTTTATCGTACAGATTTGTTTGCTCCTGTCATTGCGTATGTGGAAAAACAGTCCAAAACAAAATATGATGAAGATGAGAAATTAACCAAATCCATGCGTATTTTGGCTGATCATATGCGTACAAGCGTGATGTTGATCGGTGACGAGGCCAGATTGACGCCGTCCAATGCCGGAGCAGGATATGTATTAAGACGTCTTATTCGTCGTGCGGTAAGACATGGACGTACCTTAGGTCTTTCCAAAGAAAACTTATTGGAGATTGCAAAGATTTATATTGATCAGGTATATCACAATAGTTTCCCGTTGCTTGTGAAAAATCGTGAATTTATCTTAAAAGAGTTGGACAAAGAAATTGTTCGTTTTGAAAGTACGCTTGAAAACGGTATGAAAGAATTTAAAAAGATTCTGGATGAAAAGGTAAAAGCCGGACAGAAGGCGATTGACGGAAAATCCGCATTTTATTTGTATGATACCTTTGGTTTCCCGATTGAGCTGACCGTAGAAATGGCTGCTGAAGAAGGCTTAAGCGTTGATGAAGAAGGCTTTGCGGTTTCCATGGAAGAGCAGAAACAGAAAGCAAGAGAAAATCAGAATTTCTCTGCAAAACTGAGTGCCGATTCTGATTTGTTTAATGAATTATCCGCTGATATCAAGAGTGAGTTTGTCGGCTATGATACATTAGTCGTAGAAAGCACGGTTGCTGCTTTGGCAGACGAAGATAAAGTGAAAGATAGTCTGACAGAGGGTGAGAGCGGTACTTTGATTACACCAAAGACACCTTTCTATGCTACCATGGGTGGACAAAAAGGAGATATCGGTATTATTAAAACTGCAGGCGGTGAATTTAAGGTAACTGATACGATTAAAATTCCCGAAGGCAGAATTGCACATCTTGGATATGTTGTATCCGGCAGTATCAAAACCGGCGATACAGCAACCCTTATGGTTGATGTAAAGAACCGTATGAGTACATGCCGTAACCATACCGCAACACACCTTTTACAGGCTGCGTTACAGGAAGTTATGGGAGATGATGTTCATCAGCAGGGTTCTTATCAGGATAGCGACAGAACCAGATTTGACTTTAGCTGCGGACAGGCACTGACAGCAGAAGAAATTGAAAAGGTTCAGGAAATTGTTAATCAAAAGATTACCGAAGATATTGCGGTTGATACGCAGGTTATGGGAATTGAGGATGCAAAGAAAACCGGTGCCATGGCGTTGTTTGGTGAAAAATACGGTGACAGCGTACGCGTTGTTTCCGTCGGTGATTTCTCAAAGGAATTTTGTGGTGGTACCCATGTATCCCACACAGGTGAAATCCAGGCATTTAAGATTGTTTCTGAAAGCTCTGCCGCTGCAGGCGTTCGTCGTATTGAGGCAATAACCGGTGCCAATGTTACAGCATATTATGCGTATCTTGAAAAACAGCTTTCGGATGCGGCAAAGGCAGCTAAGACAACTCCCACAGAGCTGGTAAATAAGATTAACAGCTTACATGCCCAGATTAAGGAATTGCAGAGTGAAAACGAATCCTTAAAAGCCAAAGCAGCACAGAGTGCCCTTGGCGATGTTATGGATCAGGTATCTGAAGTCAAAGGCGTGAAACTACTTGCCACAAAGGTAAGCGGTGTTGATATGAACGGCTTACGTGATTTGGGTGATCAGTTAAAAGAAAAGCTTGGCGAAGGCGTTATTTTACTGGCATCCGATACAGACGGAAAAGTTAATCTGGTAGCTATGGCTACAGATGGCGCCATGAAACAGGGAGCACATGCAGGAAACTTAATCAAAGGCATTGCCGCTTTGGTTGGCGGTGGCGGTGGAGGACGTCCCAACATGGCACAGGCCGGCGGTAAAAATCCGGCAGGCATTGAGGATGCCTTAAAGAAAGCGGTGGAAGTGTTAGAGGGACAGATTGCATAAAATATATCTCTTGCTTTATTTGCGTTTCCAATGATTTTCATGTACTCTTTCCGGAAATACAAATCGGAGAAGGGATTGGAATGTAAGTGATTGTCATGATGTGACGATGATTTTTTCCAAGTTTTTCTACATTTTTTCGTGTTATACCGGAAAAAACAGTTGACGGATACGGGAATTGTGTTATAATCTTTATTGTGCATGTGCGAATATGCATAATAATTACCCAGCAGTCGTGATACTTGAAGGGACTGAAGGGAGGTCAGGTGTGATTTATGTCAAACGTAATCGTAAAAGAGAACGAGACTTTAGATAGCGCTTTACGTCGTTTCAAAAGAAGCTGTGCAAAAGCAGGTATTCAGCAGGAAATCCGCAAAAGAGAGCATTATGAGAAACCCAGCGTAAAACGTAAGAAAAAATCTGAAGCCGCACGCAAACGCAAATATAACTAATTAAAGTTAGAGACACTCGGTATAAAGCCGGGTGTCTTTTTTATGATTCCCTTTGCGGGATGCAAGTCGTCCTTACAGAAATTGATATCTTTGTCGCCTCATACTTCGGTTTTTAGACTTTCTAAGCGGCATGCTCACAAAATATTATTAAATGCCCGGTTTCAAAACTCAGACTTCGTCTTCGGACAGTTGAAACCGGGCATTCCATTTTGTTCGCCATGCCACTAAGAAAGTCACAAAACCTCGTAAAAGCCGGCGGGCAAAGATATCAATTTTTGTAAGGTCGACTTGCTATATTCCCAAGCTATGTTCTCAAAGTTGTGAATCATAAAAAATGAGAAAGGGGCATATTTTTCCTATCGGCAGATTAAGATAGTAGTAACAAAATAAAATGCGGATTAGAAAATATGAAACGATTGATTTTCTGTATGATAAGTGGATTGATGTGTTTTCTTTTTTGGACAGAGAATGTGAATGCGGCAGAGCTTGAGATCGATTCGCCTTCTGCCATCTTAGTGGAAGCAACAACAGGTGAAGTGATTTATGAAAAGAATGCGGATCAACCGTTGAAGCCGGCAAGTATCACAAAGATCATGACACTTTTACTGACGTTTGAGGCATTGCAGAAAGGACAAATTCATTTGGAGGATGAGGTTGTAACCAGTGCTTATGCCCAGTCCATGGGTGGCAGTCAGGTCTTTTTGGAAGCGGGAGAAGTGCAGACTGTGGATACACTGATCAAATGTATTGCCGTTGCCAGCGGAAATGATGCGGCAGTTGCCATGGCAGAGCATATTGCCGGGAGTGAAGAAGCATTTGTGGGATGGATGAATGAAAAAGCAAATGAACTCAATATGACCGCAACGCATTTTGAAGATTGTTGCGGATTGACGGATTCGGATAGTCACATTACCAGTGCCAGAGATGTTGCCATCATGTCCAAAGAACTGATTACCAAATATCCACAGATTTATGATTATACAAAAATCTGGATGGAAGATATTGTGCATAATACGGCGAGGGGTTCCAGTACCTTTACATTAACAAGTACAAATAAGCTTTTACGTCAATATCCGTATTCAACGGGATTAAAAACGGGATCAACATCAAGTGCCAAATATTGCTATTCGGGAACGGCATCAAAAGATGGGATTGATCTGATAGCGGTGGTCATGGCAGCACCGGACCATAAAATGCGTTTTTCGGATGCAATTAAAATGTTTCAATATGGATTTTCTGTCAGTCAGGTATATACCGATGACCAGACGGATGATTTGCCTGAGGTAGAGGTTAGAGGCGGAATTGAAAAGACGGTTGATTTGAGATACGAAAATAATTTTTCTTATCTGGATGTCCATGGAAACGATTTATCCGGGGTACAAAAGGAACTTCGCCTTTCCGATACCCATGACGCACCGATTGAAAAAGATGGAAAAGCGGGAGAAATGATTTACTTTTTAAACGGTAATAAGATAGGAAGTGTCAATATTTTATATAATTCGTATGTAAAAGAAGCAAAATATGGCGATTATTTAAAACAGATACTGAAATTCTATTTTTGACGTTGGGATAATGCACATGCTATACTGATATTATTGTAGGATTCATCCGAAATGTCAGGAAAAAGAGGAAAAAAGATGAAGAGGAAATGGTTGCTGAAAGCCTTTGGTTGTCTGGCTGCATTGGTCTGTCTGGATATTTTATATGATACGACACATTTTGTGGTAAAGCGATATGAGTTAAAAAGCTCAAAGATAAAATCACCCTATCATTTTGTGGTTCTTTCAGATCTGCATGATAAAGCCTTTGGATATCAAAATAAAAAACTGCTTGACGCAATTGATAAAATCAAACCGGAAGCGGTTTATATTGCCGGGGATATGATTACCGCGCTTCCCGGAAAACAATATGATGATACGATTGCCTTTTTAAAAGCATTGTCTGAAAAATATCCGGTTTACTATGGTAGTGGAAATCATGAATACCGTATGCGGATTGATACAGAAAAATATGGAAATATGTCATCTGAATTTGAAGAAACCATTCGTAATCTTGGGATTGTACGTCTATATACCGGAAGCTGTGATTCGCACCGGAAGGATGTGAAGGTTTATGGTCTGGAAATTGACCGGATGTATTACCGGAAATGGAAGATGCCAGTAATGCCGGCTGACTATTCCCTGCAAAAAATCGGAATAGCAGAAAAGGATTGTTTTACCATTTTGCTGGCACATAATCCAGAGTATTTTGAAAATTATGCAAAAACCGGTGTGGATCTGGTGCTTTCCGGACATATGCATGGTGGCATTGCCAGAATTCCGTTTTTGGGTGGAGTGATTTCTCCAAAATTCAGACTGTTTCCAAAATATGACGGCGGACTGTTTACGAAAAAGGATACTACCATGATTCTAAGCAGAGGACTTGGTTGTCATACCATTCCCATCCGTTTTTTTAATCCCGGAGAACTTATAGAGGTTATGGTGTATCCCGAAACAGATGAAATAAAGATGTGATTTACATAACTATCTATATCTAGTTTGATGCTTGCAATTAAACACAATATGTAGTATTATAATCTGGCACATATGCGAAAAGAGGTAATGCTATGAGTCTGGCTGTGAAATTGCAGGTGTTTGAAGGTCCTCTGGATCTTTTGCTTCATCTGATTGAAAAAAATAAAGTTGATATCTATGACATTCCTATCGTTGAGATTACGGATCAATATCTGGAATATGTCAGAAATCTGCATCATGAAGATATGAATATCATGAGTGAATTTCTGGTCATGGCTGCAACATTAATCGATATCAAGTGCAGAATGCTCCTTCCCAAAGAGGTTGATGAAGAAGGAAATGAAGAAGATCCCAGAGCAGAGCTTGTACAGAAATTGTTGGAGTACAAGATGTACAAATATATGTCTTTTGAATTAAAGGACAAGTATCAGGATGCACAGAAAGTATGGTTTAAGGAGCGTGCACTACCCAAAGAAGTAGCCGAATATGTTCCACCGCTTGATTATGACGAATTAATCGGCGGACAGAATCTTGCGGGACTTCGCTCAATTTTTGAGAGTGTCATGAAAAAACGCGAAGATAAGATTGACCCTATCCGTTCTAAATTCGGTAAGATTGAAAAGGATGAAGTGGATATGGATGCCAAAATGATTTATGTGCAGGATTTGATTAGGTTACAGAAGCATTGCAGTTTTCGCAATTTACTGGAAAAACAGAATTCCAAAATGGAAGTGATTGTGACATTTCTGGTTATTTTGGAATTAATGAAAATCGGTGAAATTATGATTGAGCAGGAAGATGCTTTTGAGGATATCTATATTACCTCAAAGGAGGCAGCATAATTTGGAAAAAGAAAAACAAAAAGCGATTTTGGAGTCGGTATTGTTTACCATGGGAGAATCCGTGGAAGCAGAAAGACTGGCGCAGGTTTTGGATGTTAAGCCCAAAGTCGTAAAAACACTTTTAAAAGAAATGAAAGAAGCATACGATCGGGATGAAACGAAGGGAATTACCATCATGGAACTGGATGGTGCCTATCAGATGTGTTCCAAACCTGAAATGTATGATTGGCTGATTAAAATCGCCGCAACTCCACGTAAATATACTTTAACGGATTCGTTGTTGGAAACCTTGTCTATCGTGGCTTATAAGCAGCCGGTAACCCGTATTGAAATCGAAAAAATACGAGGTGTCAGCTGTGACCATGCGATTAACCGGCTGATTGAATTTGATCTGATTACGGAAGTCGGCAGAATGGATGCACCGGGAAAACCGATTTTGTTTGGCACAACCGAACAATTCTTACGTTCTTTTGGTGTTACCAGCATCGAAGATCTTCCGCGCATGAATACCGATCGTATGGAGGAGTTTCGTGAGCAGGCGGAAAAGGAAGTTCAGTTAAAATTGGATATTTAGGAAACCATCTGAATATACTTTACAAAAACGGAGTGATTCGGATGATGGATTTCAAACAAAGACAGAAAAGACAAAAAGGTCAGGAAAAGATGAAATTTCTTTTTTTGAGCTTTTTTCTTTTTTTAAATCTTATTTTTTTTCTCTATGTCCCAACATCTGTCTGGGCAAACGATTATGTGGTGGAAAATAAGATGAAATTAACGAATGTTGAGCAGACAGAGTATGAATTGGAGCAGACAGAGAGTAATATCGAGCAGGCAGAGATAGAACTAGAGCAGACAGAGAGTGAACCGGAGCAGGCAGAGAGTAAAGCAGAACAACCGGAAGTAAAACTCTATGCACTTTCCGCAGTTTTATTGGATGCAACCAACAATCGTATTTTATATGAAAAAAACGCAGATCAGATTATGCCCATGGCGTCTACAACCAAAATTATGACAGCAATCATAGCATTAGAAAACGGAAATCCGGATGATGTGGTAACCGTATCCAAAAAAGCAGCATCCATGCCCAAGGTTCATCTTGGCATGCGGGAAGGAGAACAGTATTATTTAAAAGATTTAATGAAATCCCTCATGTTGGAGTCGCACAATGATTCTGCTGTTGCAATTGCAGAGCATATCGGACAGAGTGTGGAAGGATTTGCACAGATGATGAATCAGAAGGCAAGGGATTTGGGGTGCAGCCAGACTTTTTTTATTACCCCAAACGGACTGGACGCTGAAGTAGACGGAAAACAACATTCTACGACGGCATATGAACTGGCAAAGATAGCTGCCTATGCCATTCAAAATACGGAGTTTGATGAACTGATTGCTACAAGAAGTGCGTCTTTTTGCGAACTGACTACGCAAAGAAGCTTTACAGTGAATAATAAAGATCGGTTTTTGGATATGATGTCTGGTGCAATCGGAATTAAGACCGGATTTACCAATAAAGCCGGGTACTGTTTTGTGGGAGCAGTCGAGCGAGACGGCATCAAACTGGTTTCGGTTGTTTTGGCCAGTGGCTGGCCACCCCACAAAAATTATAAATGGGTAGATACAAAAGCTATGATGAATTATGGGATAGAGAATTACCGGTATCGTGAAATTGAACAGGAAGAGATCCCGGAAAGTCTGGCGGTTTTGGACGGAATCGAAGATGAAGCGGAGCTATATATGGAAAAAGAGGATGTTTCCTGTCTGCTGGCAGACTGGGATAAGGTAAAAACAGAGTGTGAAATGAAGGATTGTCTGACTGCACCGGTTCAAAAAAACGAGATTGTCGGATATGAAAAAATCTATATCAATGATGAAGTCTATAAGGTATTTCCAATCAAGGTAAAAAACAGTGTTGGGAAATATACATATCGGTATTGTTTGGATAAAGTCTTGAAATGCTATATTTTACAAGAGTTTTTATCACAATAATTTGTTGAAAAAAATAAAATTTATATCTAGAAGTGCTACAAATTCTATGTTATACTCTAAACGATGCGTCAATGGGTTTACTCTGCCCATTCGCAAATCTAGTTATTTTTTTTATTAATATAAAATGGAGGTCTGAAAAATGAGTAATTCTTCACAAGCGAGTCAAAGAATTGCAGCTTTACTCGATGACAACAGTTTCGTTGAAATCGGTGCCATGGTAACAGCCAGAGCCACTGATTTTGATCTGAAACAAACAGAAACTCCTTCGGACGGTGTTATTACCGGCTATGGAGTAATCGATGGCAATCTTGTGTATGTTTACAGCCAGGACGCTTCCGTATTAAACGGTACCGTAGGCGAGATGCATGCAAAGAAAATTGCCAACCTCTATGATCTGGCTTTAAAGACAGGTGCACCTGTCATCGGTTTAATCGATTCAGCCGGACTTAGATTACAGGAAGCTACCGATGCATTAAATGCATTTGGTGAAATCTACATGAAACAGACATTGGCTTCCGGTGTAATTCCCCAGATTACGGCTATCTTTGGTACCTGTGGCGGTGGACTTGCATTATTCCCTACATTAACTGATTTTACTTTCATGGAAGCAAAGAAAGCAAAATTGTTTGTAAATTCTCCTAATGCATTAGATGGCAACTATGCAGAGAAAAACGATACAGCTGCTGCAGATTTCCAGAGCGCAGAAGCAGGTATTGTTGATGTTGTTGCAGAAGAAGCAGAAGTACTTTCACAGATTCGTACCTTAGTTTCTTTATTACCCGGCAACAATGAAGATGATGCATCTTATGTAGATTGCACCGATGATTTAAATCGTGCATCTGCTGAGCTTGCAAACTGTGTAGGTGATACATCTGTTGCATTATCTATCATCGCTGATGACAATATGTTCTTTGAAACAAAAGCTGCATATGCAAAAGAAATGGTAACCGGATTTATCAAATTAAACGGTGTTACCGTTGGTGCTGTGGCAAATCGCTGTGAAGTGGTTGACGAAGAAGGTAAAGTTGCAGAAAAATTTGATGCGGTATTAACAGCAAACGGTGCTGAAAAGGCTGCAGACTTTATTAATTTCTGTGATGCATTCAGCATTCCGGTATTATCTTTAACAAATGTAAAAGGTTTTGAAGCAACCATGTGCTCTGAAAAGAAGATTGCAAAAGCAGTTGCAAAGCTTACTTATGCATTTGCTAACGCAACCGTTCCGAAAGTAAATGTCATTATCGGACAGGCTATGGGAAGCGCTTATGTTGCCATGAATTCAAAAGCAATCGGTGCTGACCTTACCATTGCATGGGATGGCGCACAGATTGGTGCCATGGATGCAAAGACAGCTGCCCAGATCATTTATGACGGACAGGGTGCAGATGTGATTGCCGAAAAAGCAAAAGAATACGAAAAAGCTCAGACTAGCGCAGCCGGTGCAGCTAAGAGAGGATATGTAGACCAGATCATCAATGCCGTTGATACAAGAAAATATGTAATCGGTGCTTTTGAGATGCTTTTTACAAAAAGAGATGATCGTCCGGCGAAAAAACATGGAACTGTATAAGAAAGGATGATATAAGATATGAAAAAATTCTTGTTAACCTTAGCTCTTACAGTAATGTGTGCATTCGGATTAACAGCGTGTGGCAATGTGGAAGAAGAAACACTTTCTATTACAGTAGAAGATGCAGAAGCAGCAGCAGAAAGCACTTTGACATTTCTCAATGAAGTTGTGATTTCCGGACAGACAGAAGCATATGTACAACAGTTTGCATCTGCATACGGTTCAGAAGCCGGAAAAGCATTTGAATCTGCATGTGAGATTTTTGCATCAGCATCTGATGAATTCGGATTTTATAAATCGGTTGTTGCCGGTTCAACAGTTGTTACCGGTACGGATGAAGATTATACGATTTCCGTAGAAATTGTCGGCAGTAATCGTAATGCACAGGTTGAGTTATATTGCGATGCGGACAGTATTGTTCCGGATATGATGATTTCACCAAACTATACACTTGGTGAGAAAATGTCAAAAGCAGCATTAAATACACTGATGGGTATGGGTACCGTATTTGCGGTATTAATTCTTATCATGTGGATTATTTCTGCATTTGGAATTATTCCGAAAATCGAAAAATCCATTGCTGATAAAAAAGCTAAGAAAACCAGTAGCAACACCAGTGCCGCTGTAGACAATACAATTGCACAGATTATCGAAAATGAAGAGCTTTCTGATGATACAGAATTAGTTGCCGTAATTGCAGCAGCAATCGCAGCAAGTGAAGGCGCTGCCAGCACAGATGGTGTGGTAATCAGAAGTATCAGAAGAGCAAGCACAAACAAATGGCAGAGAGCCTAATTATAGGAGGAAAATAAGATGAAAAATTATACCATTACCGTTAATGGCAACGTATATGATGTAGTAGTAGAAGAAGGCGCTTCTACAGGCGCTCCCGCAGCAGCTCCCAAGGCAGCTCCCAAAGCAGCACCTAAGGCAGCTCCCGCAGCACCTGCAGCAAGTGGTGCAGCAGGCGGAATTAAGATTGAAGCCGGCGCAGCAGGTAAAGTATTTAAAGTAGAAGCTTCTGTAGGACAGGCAGTGAAAAAAGGTGATACCGTATTAATTCTGGAAGCTATGAAGATGGAAATTCCCCAGGTTGCTCCTGAAGATGGTACTGTAGCAAGTATCAATGTTTCTGTAGGTGATGCAGTTGATGCAGGTACCGTTCTTGCTACATTAAACTAATTAAAATGAATTAATTGGTTTTTTACTAAAACAGGAGGTTAAATTGATGGATATATCATATGTATCAAATACATTAAGCAATTTACTTCATCAGACAGCATTCTTTAATCTGACTGTCGGTAATTATTTCATGATTTTAATTGCATGTGTATTTCTTTATCTTGCGATTGCTAAAGGCTTTGAACCATTGCTTTTAACACCTATCGCATTCGGTATGCTTCTGGTAAATATCTATCCGAGTATCATGACACCTTTTGGTGACGGACAGACCGGCGGTTTACTGTATTATTTCTATGTTCTGGACGAATGGTCGATCTTGCCTTCCCTGATTTTCATGGGTGTAGGTGCAATGACTGACTTTGGTCCTTTGATTGCAAACCCTAAGAGTTTCTTATTGGGTGCCGCAGCTCAGTTCGGTATCTTTGCAGCTTATTTTGGAGCGATTGCAATGGGATTCAACGACAAAGCAGCAGCAGCAATTTCTATCATCGGTGGTGCGGACGGCCCGACATCCATCTTCTTAGCTGGTAAGCTGGGACAGACGGCGTTATTGGGACCGATTGCCGTGGCGGCATATTCCTATATGTCACTGGTGCCGATTATACAGCCCCCGATTATGAAACTGTTTACAACAGAAAAAGAAAGAAAAATCAAAATGGGTCAGTTACGTCCCGTTAGTAAATTAGAGAAGATTTTATTTCCTATCATTGTAACAATCGTTGTATGTATGATTCTTCCTACAACAGCACCTTTGGTTGGTATGCTTATGCTTGGTAACCTGTTCAAAGAGTCCGGTGTAGTAAGACAGTTACAGGAAACAGCATCCAATGCATTGATGTACATTGTCGTTATCCTTTTGGGAACCTCTGTAGGTGCTACAACTTCCGCAGAAGCATTCTTAAACTGGGATACTTTAAAAATCGTTGCATTAGGTTTGATTGCATTTGCTTTTGGTACGTTTGCCGGAGTTATCTTTGGTAAGATTATGTGTGTGGCAACAAAAGGTCAGGTAAATCCTTTGATTGGTTCAGCCGGTGTATCAGCTGTTCCGATGGCTGCCCGTGTATCCCAGAAGGTAGGTGCGGAGGCTGATCCGACAAACTTCTTATTGATGCATGCGATGGGACCGAACGTTGCCGGTGTTGTTGGTACAGCGGTAGCAGCCGGAACCTTTATGGCGATCTTCGGGGTATTTTAAAGATTTGCATGATTTGAGATACAAAACAGCGTATGCTCGCATACATGCTGTTTTGTAGATAAAATCATATAAAGCGCGAAGCGCGACGAAATAGCCCGCAGGGCTATGAGTTCAAATCTTTAAAATATAAATACAAAATATTAATTATTATTATTGGAGGAAAAAATAATGGCAGAACAGAAACCCGTAAAAATTACGGAAACTATATTACGTGATGCACATCAGTCATTGATCGCAACCAGAATGCCTACCGATTTTATGCTTCCTATTCTGGATAAGCTGGATCAGGTCGGATATAACTCATTAGAGTGCTGGGGCGGTGCTACATTTGATGCTTCCCTTCGTTTCTTAAAAGAAGATCCTTGGGACAGATTGAGAAAAATCAAAGACAAATGTAAAAATACACCTCTTCAGATGTTATTCCGTGGTCAGAACATCTTAGGTTACAGACCTTATGCTGATGATGTTGTATATGCATTCGTTGAAAAATCAATTGCAAACGGTATTGATATCATTCGTATTTTCGACTGCTTAAATGATATCCGTAACTTACAGGCTGCAGTTGATGCAACAAACAAGATTAAACAGCGCGAAGGAAGAGGACATGCTCAGATCGCCCTTTCTTATACATTAGGTGATGCTTATACACTTGAGTATTGGGCAAAAATGGCAAAAGATATCGAAGAAATGGGTGCAGATTCTATCTGTATCAAAGATATGGCAGGCCTTTTGGTTCCTTACAAAGCAGAAGAACTCGTTAAGACATTAAAAGAGTCTACCAAGCTTCCGATTCAGTTACACACACATTATACATCCGGTGTTGCTTCCATGACTTATTTAAAAGCAGTAGAAGCCGGTGTTGATGTCATCGACTGTGCAATGTCACCTTTAGCATTAGGTACATCACAGCCTGCAACAGAAGTTATGGTTGAAGCATTCCGCGGAACTCCTTATGATACAGGATATGACCAGAACTTACTTGCTGAAATCGCTAATTACTTTGCACCTTACAGAGAAGAATGTTTAGCAAACGGATTATTATCTACCAAAGTTCTTGGTGTTAATATCAAGACATTACTGTATCAGGTACCCGGCGGTATGCTTTCTAACATGGTTAGCCAGTTAAAAGAACAGCATGCAGAAGATAAATTCCAGGAAGTATTGGAAGAAATCCCTAGAGTACGTAAAGACTGTGGTGAGCCTCCGCTTGTTACACCTTCATCTCAGATTGTTGGTACACAGGCTATCTTCAACGTATTAATGGGTGAAAGATACAAGATGGCTACCGGAGAATTCAAAGACTTGCTTCGTGGTAACTATGGTCAGACCGTAAAACCTATGAACGAAGAAGTTATCAACAAAGTAATTCCGGGAGAGAAACGTTCTACAGCACGTTCTGCAGAAGCTACCGGACATACAGAGCCCGAGCTTGAATCAATTAAGGCTGAAATGATTGAAAAGGGATTTGAACCTCAGCAGGAAGAAGATGTATTATCTTATGCATTATTCCCTCAGGTTGCTGCAGATTTCTTCAAATATCGTAAAGCTCAGCAGGAAAAAGTAGATTTAACAAAAGCTGATACAGCTAACGGAGCTTATCCGGTATAAGTTCATTGCTTATTATAAAAAACTACTCGTAAGAGACAAAGGTCGTCCATGATGCATGGGCGGCCTTTTTTATAAAATATGTCCCTTTTCGGATTTGTGTTCCCAATATATATCTTTGCCGCCTCGTACTTCGGTTTCTAGACTTTCTAAGCGGCATGCTCACAAAGTATTATTAAATGACCGGTTTCAAAACTCAGACTTCGTCTTCAAACAGTTGAAACCGGTCATTACTTTTGTTTGCTTATGCCGCTAAGAAAGACACGAAACCTCGTAAAAGCCGGCGGACAAAGATATATATTGGAAACACAAATCCGAAAAGCGAATAAAATATTTTGAAAAAAATCGGATAATAGAATACTATAGTTATATGGCATTGTATTTACAATGTTTCATTTCATAAAGAAAGTGCAAATTATGCTTTGGGGCATTTCATCATATTTTGATAAATACACAGGGAAAATAATGAAAAATATAGTAAATAATATCGTAAATTGTGAAAAAGAAACAGGGAAGAAAATCATAGACGTTGCAGAAAAAAACGCAATGAAAAAGGTTATTCTATGTTCAATGGCAAGTATTATAATCTGTATTGTGCTATTGTTTTTGACATCACTCATTCCAAAAAGTGCTTTACAAAAGAATATGGAAAAGTCGGCTGATTATTATAGTAATCATCAGATGTTTGACCATATCACGCATTTTATGTTTTTAAGCAGACAGGATAACTATGCGGATTGTATTTTAACGAATATTATCTATCACATTGACCAAAGTGATTTATTGCACTCGATTTTGCAGGCACCCTACTACAATCCGGAAGATGAGAGTGTTACGGAAAGTTTTTCATATGCCGTCAATCATAAGGTGAATGCAAATGTCGATTATTCACGTTATTGGCACGGTTCCATGGTGGTGTTGAGGCCGTTGTTTGTGCTTTTTGACATAACCGGCGTGCGTCTGGTGCTTGGAATTGTCATTCTGATTCTGACAGTCTGGTTGGAAATACTTTTATTCAAAAACCGGTATTCTTATTATGGTATCTGTTATGCATTGGGGTTATTACTGGTTTCCGTGTGGATGTGTGCGTTCTGTATAGAATATGCCATGCCTTTTGTTGTGATGTCAGTGGAATTGCCGGTTTTGTTTTTGCTGTTGACCAAATCGTTCAATAAAACCGGTAAGACGACTGTGCAAAGGCCGGAGCTTGTTTTGTGGACGGTCCTATCCTGTGCCGGGATTGTGACAGGGTTTGTGGATTTTTTGACGACGGAAACCATTACTTTTACGATGGCATATGTATTGTATCTCGTTATAAAAGAGCGATTCCGTCAGATGAAATCTTTAAAGGAAGAGTGCCTTTGTTTCTTAAAAAGCGGCATCATCTGGTTTTGTTCCTATGCGTTCATGGTGCTTTTAAAGTGGATGATTTCACTGGCTGTTCTTGGGAAGGACGCTTTTTTTGCAGCATTAAATCAGGCTGCTTTGCGTATAAACGGAGATGCAACACTGGGAAATGTCATAGGTGCAGAGACAGTATCAGATTTTGAGAGAATTAGTGGTGCACTTTGGAGAAATATCGGATGTATTTTTCCTTTTAAAGATGAAATGTCTTTAAAAGGTACGCTTTTGTATGTGTTATTGATTGGAATTGTTGCATTTTGTATATGGTATCTGTTTCGCAAAAAGCGGGAGAGTTGTCTTAATAAAATGCTGCTGATAGTCAGCGCACTTCCGTTTTTGCGGTTTTTGGTATTAAACAATCATTCCTACATTCATTTTTTCTTTACCTATCGGGCGCTTTTGGTGGGAGTGGTTGTGCTTTTGTATCTAACAGGCGGTTTTTTGTTTGGATTTTTGATGAAACCGAAAAAGAAACATTGAAGTCTAAAATAACAAAAGATCACAAAAATATCCCAAATATCAAAGGAATAAATATAAATACTGTAGAAACATAAAAAAACATAAAAAATTAAAAAACACAAGATGTTGCATTGTGTTATTTATTCTGATACAATTATTTTGGTATGTTTTATGATGATGCAGGAGTGTATCTGCATGAATCAAATGAGGTGAATTCATGAAAGAATTGAGAAAAAGAGTAAATGGGTTAATTGCAATATTGTTGGCTGTATGTATGAGTTTGGAAATGTCAGGTGAACAAGTGGCAGCTGCGACGACTATTGAATTTGGATATAATAGTAATATTGATTTATCTAAGATTGAAAGTTATACACCGGAAAGCTTGCAATTATCTGAAGTGGGAGATGTAATGGAACGGGCTTCTTCGGGAGGATCCTTTGTAATAGATAAGGAGAATAGTGCTTTGGGAATAACGGATTATTTTTCTTTTAGTACAGAAACCGCATCAGATAACACTACGACATATTATAAATTGGCTACATTAAATAAAGCTTTGCCAGTTGATTACAAAGCAATTCAAATTTCCGGATCAAGCCAAACAGATATTAATAGTACATGGGGGCAAGTATATAGTATCACACTTCAATGGGTGCCGGCAGAAACATACACACTGAATTATGATCTTAACGGGGGCACCGGAACAGCAATAGCTTCCCGGAAGCAGCAATGGGAGAAAGCCTATAGTTTGGAAAATCCATCTGATTGGACAAAAAAAGGCTATGCATTTTATGACTGGTCTTTTTCATCAGATCGTTCAGGAACTACTTATCTGGCTGGTAGTGAAATTACCCTGCCAAATGATGAGATTACTACTGTTACCGATGGCCAGGAATTAACTTTATATGCAGTTTGGGCTCCATATGCTTATACTGCGATGTTTAATCCCGGAAGTGTAGGTCAGGAAAACCCCACCGGTGATGAGATGGGTATAATGGAGGGTTCATCCGATCAGCCAATTACTTTGCCGGAATGTACCTATACCCTGTCAAATTATCATTTTGCCGGTTGGAAATATAATGGCGCATTATATGATGGTATAGCAGATCCTACGGACGAGAATGTGGGAACCATTTATCCGGCAGGCAGTACATTTGAATATCTTCCTGATTACTACGTATCCCTTCAATTTGAAGCCCAGTGGGATCCAAATACAGTGAGTATTTCCTATGATGCGAATGGTGGAACCGGAACCATGGCGGGGGCGACATATACATACGATGGATCGATATTTGCCTATTTATTGCCCGGCGCTGACGGCAGTTTATCAAAAGACGGATATCGTTTTATAGGCTGGTGTGAAAATGCGGATGGATCTTCCGATATCTTGCCCGAAGGATATCAGTATCCTTTGGATTTTTCCAGGGGTAATCAGGATATTACCTTGTACGCAATCTGGGAGCCCAATGCTTACTCCATCCGATTTAACGGAAACGGCGGAACGGGAGAGATGGCTAATCAGGCAGGAATCTCATCAGAACCGACGATATTAAATCCCAATCAGTTTACCAGTATTGACCAAATGTTTGCAGGCTGGTCTACAACGGGTACCGGAACGGTACAGTATGCAGACCGCGCATCTTTTGATTATAAAGCATCTACCAATAATCAGGTTGTAGATTTATTTGCAATCTGGACCAAGCTGTATAAGCTTGCCTTTGATGCCAACGGCGGTGGTGGCACCATGGATACTTTATTAAACGGAATAGATGGAATTGGGCAGACCTTACCGGAATGTGCTTTTACAAAAGAAGGTTTTGTGTTTAAAGGCTGGGCAACCAATCCTTATACCTTAACAGCAGAGTATCAGCCGGGAGATACCTTTACCTATTCTCCGCAGACTGCCGGTGAAACTGTTACTATGTATGCCATCTGGGAAGCAGAAGGTGCCAATGCTGCAGATAGAATCCAGGTTGGTCTGGGAACGGTTTACCTGACAGCAGGACAGGAGTACTTTTTTGGCGAGGATGGTGTCTATAAAGTGGATGGGGATCCGACTGCCTATCCGATGAATACGATATTCTATGTTCCGGTAAGCGGAAATTATACGATATCGGTTCAATAGTGATTACAGATAGCTGGAGTATTTATACTTCGGCTCTTTGTTATAGTAAAAATAATACAGCTAAATTCTGATATGACATGAAAATAGTTGGATTGTTTACCGAATTGATTTTTCGGATTGATTTTCCGGATTGATATTATGAAAATGCAAAGGTGATTCTGAGGAAGTGTGAATGAAAAAATATATAAAAGAGTATATAACAGTTTTTCTGATTTTTATCATTACTGCATGGCTTGGCATTTTTCAGCCGTTTTACGCATTGGACCACATGGCTTCCGATATGGTATATCAGAGAGCCAGTGCTATCAATAAAAAAATAAAGATTATCAAAATTGATGAAAAGACGATGAGTGTATATGGACCAACTACAGAATGGAGCCGCGATCTTCCGGCACAACTGGTCGAGACACTCTGCCAGTCTGAGGATACCAGGCCTGCGGTTTTAGCATTCGATGTTATGTACATAGGAGAAAAGGATGCGGAAGGTGATGCGCAGTTTGCAAAAGCATGTAAGGATGCCGGGAATGTGGTACTTGCCGCAAACATTGTATATAAGACCAGTGTGGATCGTTATGCGGATGGGGTAACTTTTTTAAACAACCGAAGTATTGAACAGATTGAAATTCCGTATTCCGCATTGGCAGAGGGCGCAACGACTGCTTTTGCCAATACGGTACAGGATAAAGACGGATATATTCGTCAGGCGCAGTTGTTTGTGGAAACCCCGGACGGAACCATGGACAGTCTGGCATTTGCATGCTATAAAGCATATCAGAATCAAAATAGTGCTTCGATCGAAATACCACGTCTGGATGCACTAAATCAGACTGAGTTTACTTTTTCCGGTAATATTGAGGATTATGAAGATGTTTCCATGTGCGATGTGCTCGAAGGAAATATTGATCCGCGCGTTTTTAAAGACTGTATTGTTTTAGTCGGAGCATATGCGCCGGGACTGATGGATTCGTTTAATGTGGCAGTTGAAAAAGGCAGCCAGATGTATGGGGTTGAGGTTCATGCCAATATTATTGAAGCTTTGCTGGAAGGAAAGTTTTCACAACCTGCCAATTCGGTTTTAACAGGTCTGATTTTTGCCTGTGCGGCTGTTGTATTCTACTTATGGATCCGTAAAAAGAATATTATCATCAGTCTTGTTAGTTTATTTGTATTTATTGCCGGTGAAATCGGGATCGGTGTTTTACTTCGTGTAAACGGATGGACGATACCGGTTATTTATCTGCCGATTATCTTAATTTTAATATTGGTATATAAGATTTTCAGTCAGTATCTGATAGAGAAAATCAACAGGACACGTACATTAAATGCATTCAAAAAGTATGTGGCACCGCAGATTGTGGAAGAGTTGTCCAAAAAGAATAATCTGGAGATCAGGCTGGGTGGAGAAAATCGAAACATTGCGGTGTTGTTTGTGGATATTCGTGGATTTACCACAATGTCCGAAAGCTTAGAGCCGGAGCAGGTTGTAGAAATCTTAAATCGCTATCTGAGCCTGACAACCAAGGCAATTTTTGATAATTCCGGTACGCTGGATAAGTTTGTCGGTGATGCGACCATGGCCGTTTTCAATGCGCCATTTGATCTGGATGATTATATTTTCAAGGCAGTATGTGCCGCTTATGATATTGCAGCAGGTGCGGATGAAATCGAAGCTGAGATGATGGAGCGTTTTGGAAAAACAGTTGGTTTCGGTGTCGGTGTTAACTGTGGACCGGCGGTTGTCGGCAACATCGGATGTGATGTCCGTATGGATTATACGGCAATCGGGGATACCGTCAATACGGCGGCAAGACTCGAAGCGAATGCAAAACGTGGTCAGATTTTGATCAGTGATGAAGTATATCAGGCAGTAAAAGACCGGGTAGAGGTTGAATCCATTGGTGAAATTCCGTTAAAAGGAAAAACAAAGGGCGTTATGGTTTATTCTGTGAAAAAAGTCGAAGGAAAGCCGAAAGTCCTGGATACAAAAAGCTGATGGTATGCATTTTGATTGACAAAAAGCAGGTAAGATAAAAGGTGTTGAGAAGAACTTTTTGAGAAAGTTTTTTGATAAGGATTTTCAAAAAAGAATAATTTAGCAGGGGTAATGAAACGATTGGATAATTTGGATAATGTAAGGTGTGAGGTACAGTTTGAAAGTTGAGATTTTACTCATTCCGGAATATGATCGTCTGGATGAATCGGTTGCGATGGCAGAAAAATATCATGCACATTTTGAATACAATGATTTTTATTTTCCGTCGGTTTATATGAATCAGGATGAAATAGATAAAAGAGTTGAGAGGTATCTTTCCTGTAATAGAGATACCGGTATGGATACTATGCATGGAGCATTTTTGGATTTGGTTCTTCATAGTTCCGATCCTAAGATTGCGGAATACTCAAAACAATGTATGCGCAAATCCATGGAAATTGCAAAGCGGCTCGGAGTAAAAGGTGTTATTTTTCATACCGGATTGATTGCGGGATTTAAAGAGTATAATTATGTATCTAACTGGATTACAAAAAATGCAGAATTTTTCAGGGATTTATGTACATCCTATCCGGATATACAGGTCTATATGGAGAATATGTTTGATTTGGATTATGAATTAATCTGGCTACTTGCCAATCAGATGACAGATGTGCCTAATTTTGGAATCTGTTTAGATTATGCACATGCTTCCATATCCAATATCAAACCGGTCGAATGGTTGAAAAACCTCGCACCTTTTATTAAGCATATGCATATTAATGACAATGATTTTGTCAATGATCTGCATATGACTTTGGGAAAAGGTCAAATTGACTGGCATGAATTTAAAACGGAATTGATGACTTTACTTGAGAATGGTGATATGAAGGAAATGCCAAGTATTCTTTTAGAACTCAAGAGTTTGGAATCGTTTGAAGAATCAATAGGGCTGTTTCAAAAATTATTTGATTAAGAGGATGATAGAATGGATTTAACACAACAGGAATTTCGTAAAATAATATCAATCGGGATCGAATTGACAACGGAAAAGGATCGAAATAAATTATTAGATAAGATTTTGGAAGAAAGTATGGACGTTACCAATTGCGATGCGGGAACATTATATGTTTTAGAGGATAATGCACTCAAATTCAAGGTAATGAAAACGCTGTCCATGGGAATCAGCCAGGGGGAAAACGGAGAAAAAATTGATCTGCCCCCGGTGCCGCTCAAAGAGGAAAATGTTTGTGCATACAGTGCAATCCATAAAAAAGTAATCAATATCAGAGATGTCTGGCGCAATGATACCTTTGATTTTTCCGGTCCCAAGAAGTATGATGCCATGACCGGATATCATACCGAGTCTTTATTGGTGATTCCGCTCGCCAACCATGAAGGTGAGGTCATCGGTGTCATGCAGTTAATCAATGCTTTAGATGAGGATGGTCAGATTATTGTATTTAACGAAGAATATGAATTTGTGATTTTGTCTTTGGCATCGCAGGCAGCCATTGCGATTTCCAATATGCGTTATACGGAAGAGCTAAAAGAGCAGATGTGGTCTTTTACAGAAGCTTTAGCGACCGCAATTGACGAACGAACTCCCTATAATGCGTTGCATACGAGAAAAGTTGCAGACTATTCCGGTCTTTTAGTAGATGAGCTGAATAGAGAATATGATGCAGGAGAGTATCCGGAACATTTTGATATACAGAGAAAAGAACAATTGATTATGGGAGCACTGCTGCATGATATTGGGAAAATGATTGTTCCGCTTGAGGTAATGAATAAAGCGACCAGACTGGATGAACGGTTGGTGGGGATAAAGGACAGGTTCAAGCTGTTCCAAAGTTACCTAAAAATCCGCTTTTTGGAAAATAAAATTTCAAAAGAAGATTATGAGACAGAGAAAAACTATTTAGAGAATACGCTCTGTTTTATCGAAGAAATCGATGCAAAAGGTTTTTTGCCGGATGAAGATTATGAAAGAGTTGTGCAGATTTCCGAAGCATTTTGCCTGACACCGGATGATGAAAAAATCCCGCTTTTGACGGAAGAAGAAGCAGAGTGCCTAAAAACCAGAAAAGGTACTTTGACCGATAAAGAGCGGATTGTGATGGAAAATCATGTAAATATGACCAAAAAAATATTGGAAAAAGTACATTTTAACCGGTATTTTAAGGATTGTCCGATATGGGCCGCACAACATCACGAAACATTAAACGGAACCGGATACCCGGATCATTTGACGGCCGCTCAGCTGTCTGCCGAATCTCGTATTCTGGCAGTTGCAGATATCTATGATGCGTTAACCAGTCAGGACCGCCCTTATAAACAACCCATGCCCAAGGAAAAAGCCATTGCTATTTTGGAATCTATGGTTTCCGAAGGCCGGTTGGATGAGAAAATTGTAAATGCACTGAAAAAATGTGTTTTAGAGTAGCATTGGCAAAACATCATTAATATACAAGATATCATGTGAAGAAAAAGAGGAGAAACGTTATGAAGCTGGGAAATAAGGGAATTACAAAAGGAGCAATTGCCGCAATCTCTGCAGGAGCTGTAGTGGTTGGTGGTATTGTGGTAGCAGTTCTTCTGAATCTGGATGGAAAAACGGCTTTTCGAAATATTACGGTAATCGATACACTTGGTACAGTCAGTGTTTATCGTGAAAGTGTCAACGATACATTGGATGCTTATGTGGATATGAATTTGGAATCCGGGGATGAAGTTACGGTTGGACCGTCCAGCGAGTTAGATTTAAAACTGGATGATGACAAATTTGTCTACGTTGAAGAAAATACTAAGATGTCTCTGAAGGCAGATGGTGATTCGGACAATTCCAAGACGCAGATATTTTTATCGGAAGGGGCAACCTTACATAAACTGGATAGCAAATTGAGTGATAGTTCCACTTATGAAATTGAAACTCCGAATGCTACCATGGCAATCAGAGGTACCATTACGTGGGCACGTGTTTATAAGGGAGCGGATGGAGAAGTTCATTCAGACTTTCAGGTATATGAAGGAAAAACGGAGTTGCAGCTTCATACAGTTGATGGTACGCCGATTGGAAAACCTGTGGATATTCCGGAAGGATATCAGGTTTTGACACGAGGAGGAAAGGATTTTTCTGAGATTATCTTGCAAAATGTGAATGATAAAGAGGAAGAGCTTGCGCCGATTGATTATAAGGATTTACCCACACAGACATTGAATATTTTGCAAGGGATTATGAATTCGGGAAGAACAATTTATGTTGGTGTTAATACATTGCCGGACCGAGTTCCTGTTTCATTTGATGATATAGAAGAAATCCTAAAGGAACGCGAAGAAGACAAAACATCGGAAGATGAAGAAGAGGAAGATAACGAAGATCTGACAACAGATAATAAAGATGCGGATGAAGGAGATGATTCTGAAGAGGATGCTTCGGAAGAGGAAGAAACCGAAGAAACGACAACGTCTTCTACGACGAAAAAGAAAACAACGACTTCCCAGACTGCTTCAACATCATCTGCTTCGACGGCAACAACACCGTCGACTTCAGATGCGGCAACTCCTGACGCCTGTACGGTTTCGTTTATGTACAACAGTGGAACCTTTGCAGAACAATATGTTACATACGGTATGGCGGCAAGTAAACCGAAATTACAGCCTTCCGCAAGTGGAAACTGGTATTATACCACGGAAGATGGTTCGTTGGCAGTATTTGATTTTTCAACTCCGATTATGGGAAATATAATATTGACATGGCAGTAAAAATTAGACTATTTTCCTGATAGCGCATGAGAAAAATATTCTTCGTGAATGGTATAGTAATTTAGAAACATAGCGTTTGATAATTAATTGAATCTGCTACTTATCAGATAGGACAAATAAAAATGAGTGATTTAAAACCATATTGCAGACCGGTATATTATTATGAAACGGATCAGATGCAGATTGTCCATCATTCCAACTATATCCGTTGGTTTGAGGAAGCACGAATTGATTTTTTAAATCAAATTGGACTTCCCTATGATGAAATGGAAAAAAGAGGATTTTTAATTCCGGTGCTTGGTGTATCCTGCAACTATAAGATTGCATTTCGTTTTGGAGATATTTTCAGCATTGTGCCCAAACTGGATCATTTTAATGGATTACGTATGCATTTGACCTATGAAGTGTACGATGAAAAAACGAAAGAACTCAAAGCTACGGGCGAATCCTCCCATTGCTTTACCGATCGGAATTTGGTTCCGCTTAGGATGAAACGACAACATCCGGATATTTATGAAAAACTTATCAAGTATGTCGAGCAAAAAGAATAAAGAAATACGAATTTATCAAAAGAAAAGGGGTTTCTAAAATGGCCAGAAAAATCAGTGTTACAAAAGAAATGCTATTAAATGCAGCTTTTGAGATTACAAGAGAAGAAGGATTACGAGAAGTAACAGCCAGAAAACTTGCATCTAAAGCAGGGTGTTCTACACAACCTATTTTTCGTGTATATACGGGAATGGATGTTTTATGTGATGAAGTTTTTTCACTTGCGATTTCTGATTTTTCCGATTTTTATGTAGAGTACCCGGTTAAAAGTGATGTTCCGTTTGTGAATCTTGGAATGGCATACATTGAATATGCGGCAAAAGAACCACAGCTATTCCGTTTGCTGTTTTTGGAAGAAAAGCGTTGCGATGCAACGTTGTTTGGTATTTTAAACGGTAAAGACAGTTTGCTTCATAAAGAAATTGCGAAAGCCGGTGCAATGGGAAGCAAAAATCCGAGTGACATCTTTATGAAAATGTGGATTTTTATTCATGGTGCTGCATCCATGGTAATAACCGGTGACTATGATTTGACGATGGAAGAGACCTGTACTTTGTTGGAAAATGCATATCATTCTTTTGCGAACGTATGAATATGATATGATTTAATAAACGTTTTTAAATTATTATTTAGAAAACGTTATACCAGACACAGTTGTATACGATGTGTCTGGCAATGTAAAGGACCGAATCAAAGAAATAACAAGTATTTGGTTCGGTTATTTTATGGATATGACAGGATTAAGATAAAGGATAATTATAAGATAACTTATGGAAGAGGAAAAGAAAGCGGAATATACCGATATCATTGCATTAATTAATTCTCGCTATGACAGATTAAGTAAAAGTCATAAAAAGATTGCAACTTATATTCTGGATAATTATGACCAGGCAGTGTTTATGACTGCGGCTGAGCTTGGAAAAAAAGTTGATATCAGTGAATCTACGGTGGTGCGTTTTGCTTCCGGCTTGGGATTTGAGGGATATCCGGAATTTCAGCATGCACTGGAAGAATGGGTTAAAAATGAGTGGAATGGCGTTGCCAAGGTTGGTATGAAATATGGAAAAAGTACGCAGTCTGAGATCTTGACAAGTGTACTTAATTCCGATATCGACAAAATTGCAGATACTCTTCAAAATATTAATGTGGAGGCTTTTGAAGCTGCTGTTGATATCATTTTAAATGCAAGACATGTATACATCATTGGTCTGCGCAGTTGTGAACCACTTGCAGACTTTTTGAGTTTTTATTTAAATATGATTCGCTCAGATGTGAGTTGTGTCAAATCATCATCCATGACAGAATTGTTTGAACAGATGATTCGGATTGATGCATCGGACGCGGTTGTGGGAATTAGTTTCCCAAGATATTCCATGCGTACGTTAAAGGCCATGGAATTTGCAAATGACCGGAATGCAAAAATTGTGGCACTGACTGATTCGGAAAGATCGCCGATGTGTATGTATTCTTCTGTCAATCTCTGTGCCAGAAGTGATATGGTTTCCATCGTAGATTCGTTGGTGGCACCACTTAGCTTAATCAATGCATTAGTAGTTGCGTTGTGCTTAAGAATTCCGGAACAGGTTAGCGATAACCTGAAAAAACTGGAGGAGGCATGGACGAATTATCAGGTATATTCCAATGATGAATTAAATTATCTGGATGATGAGCCGGTGCTTAAAAATCCGTTAACGAGGAAAGAATATGAGTAAAGTCATAGTAGTCGGCGGAGGTGCTGCCGGAATGATGGCGGCAATTGCCGCAGCTGAATGTGGGCATTTAGTAACATTGTTGGAACAAAATGAGAAATTGGGAAAAAAGATTTATATTACAGGGAAAGGCAGATGCAATCTGACCAATGCCTCTGATTTGGAAAATGTTTTTTCCAATATTGTGACAAATCCCAAGTTTTTATACAGTGCAATATATGGATTTGATAATCAGTCTTCCATGGATTTTTTTGAGCAAAACGGATTGAAGATAAAGATAGAACGTGGAAATCGGGTGTTTCCGGTATCTGATCACGCATCAGACGTGATTAAGACTTTGGAAAAATGTTTGTGCGCATTACATGTTGAAATTCGATTGAACACAAGAATAAAAGAATTGATGATTGAAAAAGAAGATCACAGTGCAGATAATAACGAAGAATGTGGTAGGCAAAAAAAGGGATACGGCTCGGTAATAAAAGGAATTGTAGATCAGCACGGTAAAAAATATGTAGCTGATGCGGTCATTTTGGCAACCGGGGGCGTATCTTATGAGACAACGGGCGCAACGGGAGAGGGAATACGCTTGTCTGAAAAATGTGGACATCATATTTCACAGTTATGTCCGGCACTGGTTCCACTGGAAACCAAAGAGACATGGTGCCGGGATTTAATGGGGCTTTCCTTAAAAAATGTCAATGTTAAGATAAAAAATGGTAAAAAAGTGTTATTTGATGAATTCGGAGAGATGTTGTTTACACATTTTGGTGTCAGCGGACCTTTGATTTTATCTGCCAGTTCCAAAATTAATACGGTTTTGAAAAAACAAGATTTACAGATGTTTATTGATTTGAAACCGGCACTTAGTGAAGAACAACTACAAAAAAGACTGATTCGTGAATTTGAGGAAAACGGCCAGAAACAATTTAAAAATGCATTAAACGGATTGTTTCCTACAAGACTGATTCCCGTCATGATTTCTCTTTCGGAAATTAATCCGGAGAAAAAGGTCTGTGAGATTAGCAAGGCTGAGCGGCAGAAATTTGGTGGCTGTATCAAAACACTTCCGTTGACAATTATCGGAACAAGAGATTTCAAGGAAGCGATTATTACCAGAGGTGGTGTCAGTGTCAAAGATATTAATCCGTCTACCATGGAATCTAAGATTGTAAAAGGCTTGTATTTTGCCGGTGAGATGATTGATGTGGATGCGCTAACAGGCGGTTATAATTTGCAGATTGCCTGGTCAACCGGACATCTGGCAGGAAGTTCCATAGAGTGATTTGGCAAGCCGTATGAACCATAGCGGTATGAAACAAAACATTAAAAATAATTTAAAACAAAATTAGTGGATAAAGAAACAAAATTGTTTGGATAAGAAAACGAGAGAAAATCATTTGGAAAAGGAAAGAAAAGATGAGTTATTCAGTAGCAATTGACGGTCCTGCCGGAGCAGGAAAAAGTACCATTGCCAAAATGGTTGCAAAGAAATTGGGATTTATTTATGTCGATACCGGTGCCATGTATCGGGCCATGGCTCTGCATCTTTTGAGAAAGGGGATTCCGGCAACTGATTCGGCAGCTATCAGTGCAGCCTGTGAGGATGCGGATATTACAATCCGGTACCAAAACGGAGAACAGGTCGTATTATTAAATGGAGAAAATGTCAATGGACTGATTCGAACCGAAGAAGTCGGAAACATGGCATCTTCCAGCTCTACCAATGGGGATGTCCGAAAAAAACTGGTATCATTGCAACAAAAACTTGCAAAAACAGCGGAAGTAATTATGGATGGAAGGGATATCGGAACCGTAGTTTTACCGGATGCCAATGTGAAAATCTATCTGACCGCAGGCAGTGATGTGCGTGCAAAACGCCGTTATGACGAACTGACTGCAAAAGGTGTTGCCTGTGACCTTCAAAAAATTGAAAAGGATATTATTGAACGGGATGAGCGGGATATGAACCGTGAAATTTCACCGTTAAGACAGGCGGATGATGCCGTATTGGTGGATTCATCTTATATGACCATTGAAGAAGTGGCAGAAACGATTATTTCATTGATAAACAAAAATTGATTTCTGCTGTATCAATGAAATATAAATTGATAATGGAATCTCTATGGAATAGAAATTGATATTGAAATTTCTTTGAAATAGAAAATGAGTTAATGTTTTATTATATTTCTAAAAATAGCGTAGTGGAAATAATGGATAGGAAAATAGAACGATGGAAGTAATTTTGGCAGAAACAGCCGGTTTTTGTTTTGGCGTGAAACGTGCAGTGGATCAGGTTTATGAGCAAATCAAGACAGGAAAGAAAATATATACATTTGGACCGATTATTCACAATGAAAATGTTGTGGAGGATTTGGAAAAAAAAGGTGTTCAGGTAATAGAAAATGTTGATGAGTTAGCAACGCTAACTGAAGGAAGTGTTGTGATTCGTTCCCATGGAGTATCAAAGGATGTTTATGAATTGATTCAAAAACAGGGATTGGAAATCGTGGATGCCACCTGTCCTTTTGTAAAAAAGATACACAGAATTGTGGAAAAAGAAAGTAAGCAAGGCTGTCAGATTATCATCATCGGAAATGATTCTCATCCCGAAGTAGAGGGGATTAAAGGCTGGTGTGAGAAACCGGCCATTGTAGTGGAATCCAAAGAACAGGCCGGACAGGTAACTCTTCCCAAAAATCAAAAAATATGTATTGTATCGCAAACGACATTTAATTACAATAAATTTCAAGAATTGGTTGAAATTATTTGTAAAAAAGGTTATGATATAAATGTTGTAAAAACGATATGTAACGCAACGGAAGAGAGACAAACCGAGGCAGCAGAGGTTGCACGCAAAGTCAACACTATGATAGTGATAGGCGGTACTCATAGTTCCAATTCACGTAAATTATATGAGATTTGCAAGGCGGAATGTGAGAACACTTTTTTTATACAGACTCTGAAGGACTTACAATCAGAGTTGACCGTACCGGTTGGTCCGGTGGGAATTACCGCAGGGGCGTCCACCCCAAACAATATAATTGAGGAGGTTCAAAATTATGTCAGAATTAACTTTTGAACAAATGCTGGAACAATCATTAAAAACGATCAGAAACGGAGAGGTTATAGAGGGTACTGTCATCGATGTTAAACCGGATGTTGCCGTATTGAATATCGGCTACAAATCAGACGGTGTTCTTACCAGAAACGAATATACAAATGAAGCCAATTTTGATCTGACAACAGCTTTAAAGGTCGATGACAAAATTGACGTTAAAGTTATCAAAGTAAACGATGGAGAGGGACAGGTTCTTTTATCATACAAGAGACTTGCACTTGAAAAAGGTTACAAGAGAATTCAGGATGCTTTTGAAAATAAAGAAGTATTAAAAGCAAAAGTTGCACAGGTACTTGACGGTGGATTAAGTGTTGTTGTTGATGAAGCAAGAATTTTCATCCCTGCAAGTTTAGTTTCCAATGTGTATGAAAAAGACTTAAGCAAATATGCTGATCAGGAAATCGAATTTGTAATTACAGAGTATAATCCGAAGAGAAGAAGATTTATCGGTGACCGCAAACAGCTTTTAGTAGCTAAAAAGGCAGAAGAACAGAAAGCATTATTTGAAAAAATTCATATCGGGGACATTGTTGACGGTGTTGTTAAAAATGTTACCGATTTCGGTGCCTTCATCGATTTAGGCGGTGCAGACGGATTACTTCATATTTCAGAGATGTCATGGGGACGTGTTGAAAATCCCAAAAAGGTTTTCAAAGTTGGTGACGCTGTGAAAGTTTTAATCAAAGATATTGACGGAACCAAGATTGCACTGAGCATGAAATTTGATGATACCAATCCTTGGAAGGATGCTACAAGCAAATATGCTGTTGGCAATGTGGTATCAGGTAAAGTTGCCAGAATGACAGATTTTGGTGCATTTATTGAATTAGAAGCCGGTGTTGATGCATTATTGCATGTATCACAGATTTCTAAAGAACACATTGAGAAACCTTCCGATGTATTATCAGTCGGTCAGGAAGTGGAAGCTAAAATTGTAGATTTCAATGAAAATGATCACAAGATTAGTTTAAGCATGAAAGCTTTATTGGAAACAGATGCTGATGATGATGCAGATGTAGTTTCCGTAGATGTTGAGCAGGTTATCTCAGAGGAAGGCGAAGCGTAATTCATAATGGCTGTATATGATTATGAACAGTTTAAAAAAGCTGTATATGATTTAACACATATCGATTTAAACTGCTATAAAGAAAAGCAGATGAAAAGACGTATCGATACGCTTATAGCCAAAAACAGTGTTGACGGATATGCTAAATATGTGGAATTGCTGAAGACAAATCATGAGAAATTTGATGAATTTGTCAATTACCTTACAATTAATGTATCTGAGTTTTATCGGAATCCGGATCAGTGGGAATATATGGACAAAACGATTATTCCCCAGTTGATACGTGATTTTGGACCCAATTTAAAGATTTGGAGTGCAGCATGTTCTACAGGTGATGAACCTTATTCGCTTGTTATGGCATTATCCAGACATCTTCCGCTTAGTCAGATTACGATATTTGCTACGGATATTGATAATCAGGTGCTTGAAAAAGCACAGGCCGGGTTATACAATGAAAAAAGTATTGTGGCAGTTCCTGAAGATTTAAAAAAGAAGTATTTTACAAAAGTAGGACCTTCTTACCGGATCAGCGATGAGATTAAAGCGCGTGTAAAGTTTAGCAGGCATAATCTGTTGTTAGATCCATATCCTATGGATTACCACTATATCATATGCCGTAATGTTCTGATTTATTTTACCGAGGAAGCCAAGGACGAGATTTTCCAAAAGTTCTATAATTCTTTGGTTCAAAAAGGTATTTTATTTATCGGAAGTACAGAGCAGATTATTTCATACAAGCAGATGGGATTTACCAGAAAAGATTCTTTCTATTATGAAAAATTGTAATAGATGATATTTGATATTTTATATTTGTATATGAAAGTGAAAAGACAACCTAGAGGGTTGTCTTTTTTTGCAACTACTTTTAAATTTGAGAAAAAGCGTATTTTTGAAACATATTTTTATTTTGTTGACATATTTCATCAACTGAGATTGCGAGCATGTGCAATCATATCTAAAATGTGAAGAGCATACTGACGAAAAATCTCCGGCTGCTTTTTCATTTCTTCCGTTAATTCAAAATAGCAGAGAGTATCTTCATAGGACTGTTTGAAGATAGGTGTAAAAAGGATGTCCCATTGAGGAAGATAAGCAGATTCTTTTCGTGTGTAGCAATTGGACGCCTTGGCCTGTTTGCGATGGTTTTTATCGACAAAACCGGCAACTGCTTTATGAAGCGCAATATCTTCTTCGGGAAGGTAGTAATAGTCTTTATAGTTGGCATAAAAATACTTCAATTCGCCTTTATATAGAGGAACCTTTAAAAATCCTTCCTTATCCTGGGCACTGAAATGGCATCCTGCCTTGTGCATGGAAATCGGTTTTGGAAAAGCCGACTGAAAACGAAGCTTCATTAATATTTCATCACCATCAGTCTGATCTTCATTGGTAAAGTGATTTGCCTGCACCTTTACAACGCGGAAAGGTGCCATAAAAAGATCAGAATAAGTCAAGATTGGAAGAAGTTGTAGCATGCCTTTCATATCATCCTCGTTATGTAGGATTAATAATTCTTCCAGTTCTGCAGAGGGATTTTTGCAATATTCCTTGTAGATTTCAATCAGTTGGCCACCGTGGTACTGATCTTTTCGTTCAATTCCAAGGAATGCTTCGACTGTTTTCTGCTTACAGTTTTCAAGTCCTAAAATATCCTTATATGGCATAATGCGCTTATAAATATCAACGCCTTCCATCTGGTCAAACGGAGCATCCAGATGGTATTGTTTGGCTTTTGCTTTCATGTAAGGAATATCAAAAGTATTTCCGTTAAAATGAATTAATGTTTTTTTTTCTGCGCATAGGGCAAAAAAAGATGAAAGAATTTCTTTTTCCTCGGAAACATTTTCTGCAAAAAACTGAATGAGTTGTGGTTTGTCATCATCAAAATAAATGCATCCGATTTCATATAGTGAAGACGATTTGGCTGAAAACCCGGTGGTTTCAATATCGACAAAGAGAATGTTATTAAGCGGTGCTATCCGGTCTAAGGGATATCTTTCCACATCAATGGAAAGTTCTTTCGTGAATATTTTCATAGTATCTATCCTTTTAGTAATTTTACTTGGAATTTTTTGTGATTTCTTGATAATATAAATCTTTTTATAGATCTGATATCTTTATACGATGTTATTTTACCATATTTTATCTTCTAAGTCTTATTAAATTTTTACTTTTGTCTTTGTTTCTTACATAGTTCATAATCTTTGAGGAACACAAGTCGTCCATGCAGAAATATATATCTTTTTCCGCTGGCTTTTACGAGTTTTTGTGTTTTTCTTAGCGGCATGGCGAACAAAATGAATGCCCGGTTTCAACTGTCTGAAACAAAATCCATCAATAAATCTGTACATATAAGAAAAGTATGTATTTTTTGCACGAATTTATAGAAAAAATATCAAAAAAATAGTATAGTAGAAAAGAAAGCGGAATTGAAAACGCGAATGATAATTGAGAAGAATAACAGTGCATTGTCACTGCAAAAGAAAGAGGTAGTAAGATGGGAGCAAGAGGAACTTTCACCGGTGGCATTCATCCTTATGACGGTAAAGATTTAAGTAAAGATAAGCCGATCAAAGATGTATTGCCCAAAGGGGATCTCGTATATCCGTTATCCCAGCATATCGGAGCGCCGGCGGTACCAATCGTTCAAAAAGGCGATCATGTGTTAACCGGACAGAAAATTGCCGAAGCAGGCGGATTTGTATCAGCGCCGATTTATGCAACGGTTTCCGGTACTGTGAAAGGAATTGAAAAGAGACGGATTACAGTAGGAGATAGTGTAGATTCCATTATTATTGAAAATGACGGCCTTTATGAAGAAGTCGATTATGGCGTATGCAAGCCTTTAGAGGAACAAAGCAAAGAGGAAATCATAAAAAAGGTGCAGACAGCAGGTGTTGTCGGTATGGGTGGAGCAGGTTTCCCGACTCATGTGAAGCTTTCTCCCAAGGAACCTGATAAAATTGAGTATATAATCGGTAACTGCGCAGAATGTGAGCCGTACTTAACTTCGGATTACCGACGGATGATTGAGGAACCGCAGAAAGTAATTGACGGTTTAAAATGTGTCCTTGCTTTGTTTGATAATGCACAGGGAATTCTGGCGGTAGAAGATAATAAGCCGGATTGTATCAAAGTATTAAAAGAGCTTACCAAGGACGAACCCCGTATTACGGTCAAAGGATTAAAGACCAAATATCCACAGGGATCAGAGAGACAGCTGATATATGCTGCGACTGGAAGAATGATCAATTGCGATCAACTGCCTGCAGATGCCGGATGTATTGTGGACAATGTAGATACACTGGTGGCAATCAACAGTGCAGTAAGGGAAAATAAACCTCTGATGTACCGGATTGTTACGGTAACAGGAGATGCAATAGCAGATCCTCGCAACTTCCGTGTGCGTATTGGCACCAATTATCATGAACTGATTGAAGAAGCCGGTGGATTTACACAAGAGCCGGCAAAGATCATAAATGGTGGTCCGATGATGGGATTTGCCCTGTTCCATCTGGATGTTCCCACAACCAAGACAGCATCAGCACTTCTTTGTTTAACAAAGGATGATGTTTCGGCTTCTAAAGAAGGTCCGTGCATCAATTGTGGCAGATGCGTTGAAGTATGTCCGGGTCGGGTAGTGCCCGCCAGACTTGCAGATTATGCAGCAAGAGGCAATAAAGAAGCATTCCAGAAACATAATGGAATGGAATGCTGTGAATGCGGATGCTGTAGTTTTATTTGTCCAGCCAAAAGACCGCTTACTCAGCAGATTAAATCCATGCGCAAGATGGTTTTGGCAGACCGAAGAAAGAAATCGTAGGAGGTAAAAAAATGAGTGATTTCATGAAAGTGTCATCGAATCCGCATATTCGTTCGAAGATGTCGACTCAGATCATTATGCTTTGTGTAGTAATTGCACTTTTACCAACTACCGTCTTTGGCATATACAATTTCGGACAAAATGCGCTCATATTAGTCATTGTGACTGTTTTAAGTTGTGTACTTTTTGAATATTTATTTGATTTACTGGTACATAAAAACATTACAATCAAAGATGGTTCGGCAGTTGTAACGGGCTTGTTGTTAGCTCTTAACCTACCTCCGAATGCACCATGGTGGATTGGTGTAATCGGTGGTTTCTTTGCCATTGTAGTTGTGAAAATGCTCTTTGGAGGTCTGGGCCAAAACTTTATGAATCCGGCACTTGGCGGAAGATGTTTCTTACTTCTGGCATTCACATCCATTATGACGGATTTTGCAACGGATGCTTATTCGGGTGCAACTCCGCTTGCGGCATTAAAGGCAGGAGAGCATGTCAATGTATTTAAGATGGTAACCGGTTTTACTTCGGGAACCATTGGGGAAACATCCATGATCGCCATTGTACTGGGAGCAATTTTCTTAATGCTCATGGGAATTATCGATTTAAGAATTCCCGGAACCTATATTGTGACGTTTGTTGTATTTATCGTTCTCTTCGGTGGCAGAGGCTTTGATTTTGACTTTATCGCTGCCCATCTTGCCGGTGGTGGTCTGATGCTTGGTGCATTCTTTATGGCAACTGATTATGTGACGCGGCCGATTACCATCAAAGGGCAATATGTTTTTGGAATTCTTTTGGGAATTTTAACCGGTATTTTCCGAATTTTTGGTGCGAGTGCAGAAGGCGTTTCCTATGCGATTATTCTTGGGAATCTGTTGACTCCTTTAATTGAGAAATATACCATGCCGCATGCATTTGGCAGAAAAGGAGGTATGCAGAGATGAAAAATATGTTGAAAGAAGCAGCTATTTTGTTTGCAATTACCTTGATTGCCGGATGTCTGTTGGGACTTGTTTATCAGGTTACCAAAGATCCGATTGCACAGGCTCAGGAAAAAGCAAAAGAAGAAGCCAGCAAAGAAGTGTTTGCGGATGCTAACAGCTTCCGCTTACGGGAAGATATCACATCAGAGGATGCTGATAAAGTGGTAGCAGATGCCGGATACAACGTATCTGTTGATGAAGTATCCGAGGCGGTTGATGCCTCCGGCAATGTAATCGGATATGTTATTACCGTAACTGACCATGAAGGCTATGGCGGAGATATCCAGTTTTCCATGGGAATCCGCAATGACGGAACTCTGAATGGAATTTCGATTTTGAGTATTTCAGAAACTGCAGGACTTGGCATGAATGCCGATTCGGTTTTGAAACCACAATTTGAAAATAAAAAGGCAGAATTATTCAGCTATACCAAAACAGGTGCTCAAAGCGCTGATCAGATTGATGCCATCTCGGGAGCGACCATTACAACCAATGCCATTGTAAATGGCGTGAATGCAGGACTTACCTGTTTTAAGACGATGTTAATGGGAGGAGGCACTGCAAATGAATAAATCATTGGAGAGATTATATAACGGTATTATCAAAGAAAACCCTACTTTGGTTTTGATGCTTGGTATGTGTCCGACGTTGGCAGTTACCACATCTGCAATCAACGGATTTGGTATGGGTATGACGACGACGGTTGTACTGGCATTATCCAACATGATTATATCCATGTTGCGTAAAATCATCCCCGATCGTGTCCGTATCCCCGCATTTATCGTAATCATTGCATCTTTTGTTACGATGATGGAATTGCTTTTAGAAGGTTTTATTCCTTCCCTGTACAGCGCACTTGGTCTTTATATTCCGCTTATTGTTGTAAACTGTATTATTTTAGGAAGAGCAGAAAGCTATGCATATAAAAATCCCGTCATTCCTTCTTTCTTTGACGGACTTGGAATGGGATTTGGTTTTACGATTGCGTTAACCATTATCGGTCTCGTCAGAGAGCTGATTGGTGCAGGAGAAGCATTTGGAATTCGCATTATGCCGGCAGGATATGAACCTGTACGTATCTTTGTCATGGCACCCGGTGCATTCTTTGTACTTGCCTGCCTCGTTGCCATCCAAAACAAAGTCAAAATAGAAGGCGAGAAAAAGGGAAAGGATATGAGCAAAGTCGGATCCGGTTGTACCCACGATTGTATGAGCTGTGGGGAAGAAGGTTGCTCATCCCGTAAATTCTATGATGATACGAAGAAGGTAGACAAGGAAACAAAAGCACTGCCAAAGACAGAAGCTGGTAAAAAAAGCGAGTCGATTGATAAAGCGATTGTATCAGAAGAGGGAACAACAAAAACAGTTTCTGGGCAAAACGGTAAAATGAAAGAGAAAACCGAAAGTGTAAAAGAAACGATACAGGAAGATACAAAAAAAGAATCGGAGATTGTTCAGAATGAGATAAAAGCTGAAGCATTGGAAACAGTTCCGGAAGAAACCGAAGAAGCACCGGAAAACGTGCAGAAAGAAAAGAAAGAGGAGGTAAATGCAGATGAGTAATTTAATTATAATAGCATTAGGCTCCGTACTTGTAAGCAACGTTGTATTAAGTCAGTTTTTGGGCTTATGTCCATTCCTTGGAGTTTCCAAAAAGACGGAAACGGCTGCAGGAATGGGAGCGGCAATTGTATTTGTTATCACTTTGGCGTCTTTTGTTGCGTCCGTTCTCTACAAATTTGTATTGGATCCTTTAGGGCTTGATTATTTAAAGACGATTGTATTTATTTTAGTCATTGCGGCATTGGTTCAGTTTGTTGAGATGTTCTTAAAAAAGGTAATTCCTTCCCTTTATGAGGCATTGGGTGTATATCTTCCTTTAATTACAACAAACTGTGCGGTTTTAGGTGTGGCATTAAATAATGTGCAGGCATCTTACAGTATTTTAGAGAGTGTTGTCAATGGTTTTGCAACAGCCGTTGGTTTTACCATTGCCATTGTCATTCTTGCCGGAATTCGTGAAAAAATTGAATATAACGATATTCCGGAGGCGTTTCAGGGCATGCCGATTGTATTAGTTACTGCTGGATTGATGGCCATTGCATTCTGTGGCTTTTCCGGTTTGTTATAGGAGGTGTGGCAGATGAGTATTAGTGGAATTATCATTGCCGCCGTCTTAGTTGGTGGCGTTGGATTATTTATCGGTCTGTTTTTAGGAATAGCCGGTATGAAATTTCAGGTAGAGGTTGATGAAAAGGAAGAAGCCGTACTGGCTGCTTTACCCGGAAACAACTGTGGCGGATGTGGATTCGCCGGTTGCTCCGGTCTGGCAAAAGCAATTGCAAAAGGTGAGGCAGAAGTCGGAACCTGTCCGGTAGGCGGTGAGCCTGTGGCAACCAGAATCGCAGAAATCATGGGCGTAGAAGCAACAGCAGGCGTTCGCATGGTGGCTTTTGTAAAATGTCAGGGTGACTGTGATAAAACAAAGATGGATTACGAATATACCGGTGTTAAGGATTGTGCCATGCTTTCCTTTGTACCAAATGGTGGTCCAAAGTCATGTAATCAAGGCTGTCTTGGATATGGTAATTGTGTAAAGGCATGTCCGTTTGATGCCATTCATGTAGAAAACGGAGTGGCAAAGGTTGATAAAGAAGCCTGTAAAGCATGTGGAAAATGTGTGGCAGTCTGTCCCAAGGGATTGATTGAATTAATTCCCTATGATGCGAAGTATGCAGTTGCATGTAACAATACCGAAAAAGGCGCAGTTGCCATGAAAGCCTGTGAAACGGCTTGTATCGGTTGTTCGCTTTGTGCAAAGAACTGCCCGAAAGAAGCTGTCAGCGTAGAAAACTTCAAAGCTCATATTGACCAGGAACAATGTGTCGGTTGCGGAATTTGTGCTACAAAATGTCCGAAAAAAGCAATTGTTAAGGTTTGATTTGAAAGTATTAAAATTGCCGATGGCATTCAGGTTATTATGGATAACTGATTGTTAATCGGCTTTTTCATGTTTGATTATTAAATCCATATTTCCGTTGTGGCTTATCATTTCCCAATTTACAGTTGGAAAAATATGGCGCAGATATTCAAAATGGTATGAAAAATGTACAGATCGTTATGAGAAATATGATATTTTTGATTAGCGGAATTTTATTATGTATTATTAATTTCTATTGATTTTGGTAAGAATAATAAGTATGACAAGTATGAACTTTTTGCCCTGGTATCATAAGATTATTAAATAGTTAATGTAAGAAAAATTTAATGTGTATAATTGTTAATACGAAAAGAAAGGCAGGATATTTTTATGAAAACAGAAAGTGTATGGACAAAATATTCAGAGAAGCAATTAAAAGAGTTGGAAAAGCTGAGTGCGGACTATCGCACATTTTTGGATGAAGGAAAGACGGAGCGCGAATGCGTCAGCTACATTGTCAACCGGATTGAGAATGAAGGTTATGTGGAACTGGCAAAACTACTGAAATCCGGTAAAAAGATTAAAGCCGGTGCAAAGGTATATGCAGTCAACATGGATAAATCGGTAGTCATGTACCATATCGGTAAAAAGCCTTTGGAAGAAGGTATGAATATCCTTGGTGCACATATTGATTCACCACGTATGGATGTAAAACAAAATCCCTTGTATGAAGACGGCGATTTTGCTTATTTGGATACACACTATTACGGAGGAATTAAAAAATATCAGTGGGTAGCAATTCCGTTGGCGCTCCATGGTGTGATTGTAAAAAAAGACGGTACTACGGTTATCGTTAATGTCGGAGAAGAAGAGGATGATCCGGTATTCTTTATTTCTGATCTGTTGATTCATCTGGCATCAGAGCAGATGGAAAAGAAGGCCAATAAAGTCATTGAAGGTGAGGCCTTGGATGTCATAGTTGGAAATAAGCCATTAAAAGGTGCTGAAAAAGATAAGTTTACTGCCGGTATTCTGGAAATTTTAAAAGAGCAATACGGGGTAGAGGAAGCTGATTTTATTTCTGCAGAAATTGAAGTCGTTCCTGCCGGAAAAGCAAGAGAAGCCGGATTTGACCGCAGTATGACATTAGCGTATGGACAGGATGACAGAGTATGTGCATTTACTTCATTAGATGCCATGTTAAGTATCAAGGCACCGGAACGTACCGCATGTTGTCTGCTTGTGGATAAGGAGGAAATCGGAAGTGTGGGTGCTACCGGAATGCAGTCCAAATTCTTTGAGAATATGACGGCAGAAGTTATGAATTTGATGGGTGATTTTAAAGAACTCTCACTTCGCAGATGTCTTGCAAATTGTCGTATGCTTTCATCAGATGTAAGCTCAGCCTTTGATCCGACATATGCATCAAGTTTTGATAAAAAGAACGTGGCATATTTAGGACATGGCATGGTATTCAATAAATTTACCGGTTCGAGAGGAAAATCAGGTTCCAATGATGCAAATGCTGAATATCTGGCATTTATTCGTCAGGTTATGGATGATGCGGATGTATCTTATCAGACTGCAGAACTTGGTAAAGTTGATTTGGGCGGTGGCGGAACAATTGCCTATATCCTGTCATTATACGGAATGAATGTCATCGATTGCGGTGTTGCGGTATTAAATATGCATGCACCATTTGAAGCAACTTCCAAAGCCGATTTATATGAAACCAAGAGAGGATATGTGGCATTTTTGGAAGCGAAATAGAAAACAGTAATGAGTAAAGGATAAAGCATATGTCAATTGTGACGCTAAAAAAGGGTGAAGGACGTCTGTTAAAAAAGGGCGGATGCTGGGTTTTTGATAATGAGATCGATTCGATTGTGGGAACGTTTCACAATGGGGATATTGTAGAAGTTCATGATTTTGATGGATATCCCATGGGAAGAGGCTTCATTAATCAAAATTCCAAAATCCGTGTACGCATGATGTCTCGTAATAAAGATCAGGAAATTAACCATGATTTTATATCTATGCGAGTAAAGAATGCATGGGAATATCGTAAAACGGTTATGCCAAATGATTTGGGATGCTGCCGCGTGATATTCGGTGAAGCAGACTGGTTACCCGGATTGATTGTTGATAAATATGAAGATGTGTTGGTCGTGCAATGTCTGGCACTTGGTATGGAACAGTTTAAAGAAGAAATTGTTTCTATTTTGAAGGAGTTATTAATAGCAGACGGATTTCAAGTTCGTGGTGTATTTGAACGAAGCGATGCCAAGGAAAGAAAAAAGGAGGGATCGCCACTCCATAAAGGCTTTATCGGAGATGAGTTTGAACCACGTGTTGAAATCGTGGAAAATGGTGTTCGCTATCTGGTTGATGTAGAGAACGGTCAAAAGACAGGTTTTTTCCTGGATCAGAAATATAACAGAAAAGCAATGCATCATATCTGCAAAGATAAGGATGTGTTGGATTGTTTTACACATATGGGAACTTTTGCATTAAATGCCGGAATTGCCGGTGCAAAGTCCGTGGAAGGATTGGATATTTCGGATTTTGCCATCGAGCAGGCAAGAGAAAATGCAAAACGAAATGGACTTGATGAAGTTGTAAAATTCAGGATAGCCGATGTATTAGATGAACTTCCGAAGCTTGTAAAATCAGGAAAGAAGTATGATGTTGTAATCTTAGATCCTCCGGCATTTACAAAAGCAAAAGAAGCAACAAAGAATGCCATCAAAGGCTATCGAGAAATCAATATGCAGGGCTTAAAGCTTGTAAAAGACGGAGGTTATATGGCAAGCTGTTCCTGCTCACATTTTATGACACAGGAATTATTGGAAAAGACCATTAAAGAGGCTGCAAAAGCTACGCATAAGCGCCTAAGGCAGGTCGAGTTTCGGACGCAGGCACCAGACCATCCAATATTGTGGGCTGCAGATGAGAGTTATTATTTGAAGTTTTATATCTTTCAGGTTGTAGACGAGAAGTAAATGATTCGAAGAGAGCATCTTGTTGGTATAGGCATACTTAATATAGTGAAAAGCAGAAAGAGGTATGCCGGAAAGGAAGAAACTTATGCAAACAAGAGAGGAAGCCTTAACATACGGATTATCATTTCAAGATACATATCAAGAAGCACCTTTTCATGATCCAAACTGGCAGCTTGTGCGTGTAAAAGGAAGTAAGAAAGCCTTTCTTTGGACTTATGAAAGAGATGGTTATATCAATCTGAACGTGAAGGTTAATCCGGAGTGGAGAGATTTTTATAGGCAGATCTACGAAGCGGTTATCCCGGGCTGGCATCAAAATAAGGAGCATTGGAATACCATTATTCTGGATGGAAGTATTCCGGATGATGATATTAAGCGCATGATTGCAGAAAGCTATGATATTGTGACAGATAGTCCTACTAAGAGAATTTACGAAGCGGTTAAGAAAATACCCAGAGGAAAGGTTGCTACATATGCACAGGTTGCTGAATTAGCAGGAAATGCAAAGATGTGCCGGGCGGTTGGAAATGCGCTGCATAAAAATCCGGATCCGGATGGGATTCCATGTTATCGTGTGGTGAATGCAAAAGGAGAACTTGCAGGAAAATTTGCTTTTGGTGGAGAAGATGTTCAAAAAAGTCTTTTGGAAAACGATGGAATAGAGGTATGCGATTACTGTGTTGATCTAAAAAAATATGCCATAGAAATTGTTGATGGAAAAATTGCAGAGTAGAAATAGATTATTTTCCAAAGATTACAAATTCATTCATTATTTGATAATTTGATACATATTAAGAATTGAAATAGGAAACTTTTTGGGGAATAAATTCTAAAAAAGTTCCCTATAGATTATTGGCAATGGAATTGTAAATAGCATGACTGCTAATGGAACTCAAAATGATATAGAACAAAAAAGATAAAAGAACCCCCAATGATAAAAGAACCCGGAAATGAAATTAAGAAGAATAATAGGAAGAATAGAATTACTCAAATAGTCTGCGCATGGATTCCAAATCGGATAGATAATCATGTTGTTGTGTCTGTGTTGGAACTAATGCGTAAAGTGCAAAGATTATTTCATAAAGATTTTTCTGTTAACTTGAAATACAACGAAGAAAATTTCAAACGGCATATAGAAATCATTCAAAAGAATCATGGCTATATCGAAGATCAAAACAACTATGCGGATATGAAATATGGAAAGGTGACCATGAAGTACGCTGGATGCGAGATTTTTGCTACCTATAATGCTGTTTTCAGTCTAACTGGAAAGCATGAGATGAGCCTTGCCCGGATGATTTTTGATTACGAAAAAGATGGTGCGGTTTTGTCCGGCAAATTTGGAACTGCACCAAAAGCTATTTCGGATTATCTGACAAGGCTAGGTTTTATCACATATTTTTCTACCGATGAAGAAGAATTTGATAAAATCGGCAGAGAATATGATTCGTTGATTTTAACCATGTATAATGACAGAAACGCTATCCTCAAGGAAGTGCACACAATCAATATCAGTAAAGATTGTGAGACATATACTGCGCACAATGTGTATTGTAACGGAAATGTCATTGGCCCTTTTGCCTGCGTCAGTGAGGTTATAAAAAATATCAATGGCGGAAAGGCAAAAGGGATTTCTTTAATTGGTATTAAAAAAGGTGATATCAAAATGGAAGTACATCAAAAGTGAGAGTTGCACCAGAAAAATCTGTTTGTGGAGAGTTAGCATATGCTTACTGTTAATGAATACTGTAGACAACAATTTGGTCAAAAACTATATAAGCTCAGTTTAGATGGTGGAATGACTTGTCCAAACCGGGACGGAACACTTGATACACGTGGATGTATTTTCTGTTCAGCAGGAGGTTCGGGAGATTTTACCCCAAACCGGAATAAACCGATAGAAGACCAGATCGACGAGGCAAAGGAGAAAGTGTCTGCCAAATATAAAGGAGATAAATATATTGCCTATTTTCAGGCATATACCAATACCTATGCTCCCGTTGAAACGCTCCGCCAAATCTTTATACCGGTTATCAACAGAGACGATATTGCAGTTTTGTCAATTGCTACCAGACCGGACTGTTTATCAGACAAAGTCCTTGCGTTGTTAGATGAATTAAATCAAATCAAACCGGTGTGGGTAGAACTTGGGTTACAGACCATCCATGAAAAAACGGCTGATTATATCCGACGTGGTTATCAGCTTGCCGTTTATGATAAGGCAATATGTGATTTAAATGCAATCGGAATTCATACGATTACGCATATTATTCTAGGTCTTCCCGAAGAAACAAAAGAAGACATGCTGGCGAGTGTCCGTCATGTTGTTTTACAAAAGAGCAAAGGAATAAAACTGCAACTTTTACATGTGTTAAAAAATACGGATCTGGCAAAAGACTATCAAAATGGTTTATTTAAAACTATGGAGTTTGAGGAATATATGGATCTGGTGGCGGAATGTGCGAAACTGTTGCCACCGGATATGGTGGTACACCGCTTAACCGGTGACGGTCCCAAATCGTTATTGATTGCACCGCTTTGGAGTGCGGATAAAAAGCGTGTACTGAATGCGCTTCATAAAAAATTGGATAGTGCTCTTGGTTCAAAAGGTTAAAAAATAAATAAGGCATTTAAGGTAAATAAGTTATTTAATATTAGAAAAAGGCAGAATGGTACTTTCCGATTATGGAGAGTACCATTTTTTATCATAATAGTTTCTATCTTATGAAACAATTGTTTCTAATAACATAAGCAGATGCATATCAATAACACAAACAGTTTTAGTAAAAAAAATAGTTTCTATGAAAAACATGTTGACAACACAAAATAGCAATGCTATATTTACTACGACAGACATAGTACGACAGACATAGTACGACAGACATAGCAATGCCTATCGTACCAACGACACACGTAGTATAGAGAGAAGAATAGAACTAAGTCCTACTTCGATGTGCGTAATATGAAAAGAGAGGAGAAGACTATGGCGGGAATCAGTAGCGATGTTATTCGTGGATACAACGATATCATGATTTTGTATATCCTGAAAAAAGAGCCGTCTTATGGATATGAGATTTCCAAGACAATCAGGCAGATGACGCAGGATAAATATATGATTAAAGAGACCACGTTGTATTCTGCATTTACCAGAATGGAGAAAAACGGATATATCGAATCCTATGTATGTGAGCCGGATGAAAGTGGTTCCGGCAAAAAGAGAACATACTACCGTATAACGGAATACGGTAGAGCTTATTATGAAGAAAAATGTGAGGAATGGATTTTAACAAAAGAGGTTGTTGAACATTTCATTCAGAAAGGGGAAGAATAGATGAATACTTTAAAAAGCTATTTGGAAAGCATGTTTGCAAAAATGCCCAATACACCAGAGGTGCGCAGGGCAAAAGATGAACTCTGGCAGATGATGGAGGATAAATACAACGAACTGTTAGATGAGGGTAAAAATGAAAATGAAGCAGTCGGAACCGTGATTTCGGAATTTGGAAATCTGGAAGAGCTGTCAAAAGAGCTGGGACTGGAAAAAGAGTTTTCATATCAGCAGGAAAGTACAAAGACCGAGTATGCGGATGAACCGTATTTTTCAACACAGGAAACACTTTCTTTTGAAGAGGCAAAGCAGTTTGTGGATGCAAAAATCCAGCATGGATTTTTTGTTGCAATCGGTGTAATGTTTTGTATTTTTTCACCGATTATGCCTATTATATCCACATCTTTTCACTGGCCGGATGCGATTGGTGTGACCGGCATGATGCTTTTGATTTGTGTGGCTGTGTTTTTGTTTGTATATTCCGGCATTATGATGGGAAAATGGGATTATATCAAGAATGCTTCCTGGATGATTGATTATAATACTGCGCAGGTTTTGGAAGGTGAGAAATCCAGATTTCGTAGCTCCTATGCCATCCGTCAGACTATCGGTATTATCCTCTGTGTATTATGCTGGATTCCATCCATGATCATTGATGAATCGCCTTTGGGAAATGTGGCGGAAATTGAAAATATCGGAGCTGTATTATTGTTTGTGTTTGTCGGTATCGGCGTCATGATGATTGTTCATAATAATATGATTATGGGTGCTTATGATGATTTATTAAAACTGAATGATAAAAAGTATGTGAGCGGAAACTATGTGAAACATCAGAAAAATGAGCGCTATATTAATGATACGGTTGCAACCATTATGGAAGTTTACTGGCCGACTGTTACATGTGTATACCTGATTTGGAGCTTTTTAAGCGTTGACTGGCATATCACATGGATTATCTGGCCGGTTGCAGCGATAATCAATGCTGTGATTAAGACAAATCTTACAATCAAAGAATAAGGAGGAGAGAGATGGAACGCAATAATCTGAAAATGTGGAAAAACATTTATTTAATTATTCTGACATTGGTAACGATTGGCTGTATTATCTATGGAATTGTAAGACATACTTCCAGGGCAAAACATTGGTTTTCTTCTGACGAAGATTATAAAAAGACAGATGAAATGACTGTCCTTAATTTTGAAGCATTTGATGATATCATGTTAAATGTTGCCGTCGGAGATTTGAGAATTGTATATGGAGATGCTTATCAGGTGGAATACAACTATCCTGAAAAATTAAAACCGGAAGTAAAGGTACGCGATGGTGTTTTGACGATTGACCAGAAACAAGGAAATGGCGGTGTGAACTTCGGTTTTGGAGATATAGGTACGCTTGGTGACATGGATTATGATCTGGTGATTACCATACCGAAGGATACAAAAATCGGAGATGTAAATCTGAGCATGGATATGGGAAATATTCAAATGGATGACATCTGTATGGGAGATTTAACAATTGATGCCGATATGGGAAACATCGAAGCAAATCAAATATCTTTTGCTAAAATGGATATTGATGCTGACATGGGAAATATCGAAATGAATGAAGTTGCCTTTGACAGAGGCGGATGCGATGCCGACATGGGTAGTATAGAATTAAGAAATGCTACATTCGACCGCTTAGAATGTGATGCTGATATGGGAAGCATTGAAATTGAGGGCGATTTTCAGAAGCTGACGGCTAATTGTTCCATGGGTTCCGTTACAGTGACAACGAAAGAAGATCCGGATGACCTTACCTTAGATTTATCAGCAGATATGGGTGTTGTAACGGTAAACGGAAAAGATAAAGGCAGGGAATATTACAGAAAGTAGAAAATAGTTCTCTTTTCGGATTTGTGTTCCCGCTATATTTGTGCCGAAAGTGCGATATATGGGGTTTTGACCTTAGATGCAGACTTTTATCTCTGCCATCGTTTCTCACTTTTTATTATTCGCAACTTTGGGGACATAGCCAGTCGCCCAAACAAAAATTATATATCTTTGCCCGCGGAATTGGGCGAGGTTTTCTGGCATTTAATAAATACTTTGTGAGCATGCCGCTTAGAAATGCCGAAAACTGAAGTGTGAAGTGACAAAGATATATATTTTTGTAAGGGTGACTGCCATCCCGCAAAGATTGCGAACTATGTGAGAAACGCGGCAGAGCGTCTGCATAATCGGTCTGAAAACCCCATATATCGCACTTTCGGCACATCTTTTTCGGGAACACAAATCCGAAAAGGGATAAAAATAATAAAGAAACTTAATGTGAAATTTCATCTAAATTATTCCATGTAAACAAAGCGAATAGAGAAAAAAGAAAATAAAAAAACTTCTAAACATTGAGAAGAAAATCATATTATGGTATACTCATTAATTGGTAGAAACATACAGGCAAAGGAGAAAACCAATGAAAAAAGCCATTATTACCGTTGTGGGAAAAGATACTGTAGGTATCATAGCAAAGGTTTGTACGTATCTTGCAGAGCATAAAATCAATATTCTGGATATTTCACAGACCATTGTTCAGGATTATTTTAATATGATGATGATTGTGGATACCAATCAGTCAGATGTTGATTTTGATACCGTTGTGGATGCGCTTGCAGCACTTGGGGAAGAAATCGGAGTCGTGATAAAATGTCAAAGAGAAGATATTTTTGATATGATGCATCGAATCTAAGGTTAAAATGGGTAAAAATATGATTAATATACATGAAGTTAATGAAACCAATAAAATGATTGAAAAGGAGAATCTCGATGTCAGAACGATTACCTTAGGTATCAGTTTGTTAGACTGTATTGATTCGGACCTTTCAAAATTAAAAGAAAAAATTTATAAAAAAATCACGGAAACGGCAAAGGATTTGGTTGCAACCGGACAGGAGATTGAAAAAGAATTCGGAATTCCGATTGTGAATAAGAGAATTTCAGTCACTCCGATTGCTTTAGTAGGCGGTTCTGCCTGCAAGACGCCGGAGGATTTTGCGGAAATTGCCGTTACATTGGATGAAGCGGCTAAAAAAGTCGGTGTAAACTTTTTGGGCGGTTATTCTGCTTTGGTTGCAAAGGGAATGACCCATGCGGATGAATTATTAATTCGTTCCATTCCACTTGCACTGAGTAAAACGGACTTTGTATGTAGCAGCGTCAATCTGGGATCGACTAAGACCGGTATCAATATGGATGCGGTTAAGTTGATGGGTGAGATTGTGAAAGAGACAGCAGAGTATACCAAAGAAAATGATTCTTTAGGCTGTGCAAAGCTGGTTGTATTTTGCAATGCACCGGATGACAATCCTTTCATGGCAGGTGCTTTTCATGGCGTAACCGAGGCCGACAAGATTATCAATGTCGGTGTTTCCGGTCCGGGCGTTGTTAAGACTGCATTGGAACAGGTTCGCGGTGAGAATTTTGAAGTGCTTTGTGAAACCATTAAAAAGACCGCATTTAAGGTGACCCGTGTCGGTCAGCTTGTGGCAAAAGAAGCATCCCGTATGCTCGATATCCCGTTTGGTATCATCGATTTATCTTTAGCTCCAACACCCGCAGTGGGTGACAGTGTTGCGGATATTTTGACGGAAATCGGGGTGGAACATCCCGGTGCTCCCGGTACGACCGCTGCATTGGCACTATTAAACGATCAGGTTAAAAAGGGTGGTGTCATGGCATCTTCCTATGTCGGAGGCTTAAGTGGTGCTTTTATTCCTGTCAGTGAAGATCAGGGTATGATCGACGCTGTGGAATGCGGATGTCTTACCTTGGAAAAATTAGAAGCAATGACCTGTGTCTGCTCGGTTGGTCTTGACATGATTGCGATCCCGGGCGATACGAAAGCAACTACCATTTCCGGTCTGATTGCGGATGAAATGGCTATCGGTATGGTTAATCAGAAAACCACCGCAGTCCGTATTATTCCGGTTATCGGAAAAGGAGTAGGAGAGACGGTTGAATTTGGTGGGCTTTTAGGCTATGCACCGATTATGCCGGTTAATTCTTTCTCTTGTGACAACTTTGTAAATCGTGGCGGACGTATTCCGGCACCGATTCATAGTTTTAAAAATTAAGGGATATTATAAATAATAAAGACAATAGTTTTATGTGGAATTCATAAAACCATTGTCTTTTATTTTTCTCTCTTCGGATTTGTGTTCCCATCATCTATAAGAGGAAAGCGTGATATATGGAGTTTTTGACCTTAGATGCAGACTTTTTCTCTGCCATCGTTTCTCTCTTTTTATTATTCGCAACTTTGGGGACATAGCCAGTCGCCCTAACAGAAATTATATATCTTTGCCCGCGGAATTTAGCGAGGTTTTCTGGCATTTCTTAGCGGCATAAGCGAACAAAAATAATGCCCGGTTTCAACTGTTTGAAGACGA
>JAGAJL010000034.1 GCA_017626095.1 Lachnospiraceae bacterium | reverse complement strand
TACAACTCCAAGAGACCACATGGTTCTCTCGGAATGTTAACCCCTAACGAAAAGGAAGAACTCTTCTGGAATCAGTATTAGTCTCTGTTTCCAGAAAGTTTTTTCTAATAATCGTGTCTACTTACTTGACTATAGTTCATTACGAACTTCACATATCTTAACTTTGTTAAATACTAAATAACTCTTTACAATTCTTACTTCTATACTTCCCCAGAAATATGTATCTTGCTTTTCCATGGCATCATCCCATCATCATTTTAATAAAGCATGATCTCTCTATGTACTGTATCACAGCACATCTTCTATATTCCTCCAGCTCTCATCACTCATATCATCCACATACTCCGTATTATTAATGTACAACTCCTCATTGCTGTCACGAACAAATCCCCAATTCAGATTATATTTCTCCGCATAGGCTTTAAAAGCATTAAACTTATTCCCAACCTGTACATCAATATTTTTACTGTGTCCCGCCTGCTCTCCACCTTTTGTCTCAATAATCCAATTACTTCCATCCTTCATGTGAACGATATAGTCTGGATAAAATAGCCACTGTTTCAATAAAGCATCTGTATACACCACTGACAAATACTGCTGTCCGGTGTCTCCATTTTTATAGAACCACTCTACATTACTGTTTGCCTCACAGTATCGTTCAAAAAGGCGCTCTGGCAAGCTTCTTGTTTTGTCCGTACAAAATTCATTTGTATATTGTTTGTAAGCGTTCAAACGAAACAGCATTTGCTTTTTCACTTCACTATACTTATAAACCTCCATTTCCGGGATGGCAAAGTCCATCGTCTTTGGTTCTAATGCTAAGGATAACTGTGTTCCACCCATCTGTGCAGTAACACTTTTGAAGTCTACTTTCAGTTGCTTTACATTGTTTATAATAAAAGCATAAAAATCATTATTATCAAGTGCTACAAATTTATACTTAGTCTTCTTTCCCTTGCTGAACATTCGACGGAGTATATTTTTTACTTTCTGTGACTGTATTCCTGTCACCCTTTTTATCTCGTCTACCGAATGCAGCAAATAAATACCATGTGTATGTGTATTTACTGTCGTTTTAACACTAATTCTATGCTTAGAAGCATTCTCTGCCATTTCATCCGTTGTTCGAAATACACCCTGTAGGATTTTGCTGTTAATCTCATGGCTGAAATTATATCCCCCCGCCTCAAGATTTTCTCTATTTACCTGCTTATTGTTGCCCAAGTTATACTTTTCTTTAAAATATTCATACACCTTAGCCAGTGTCTCCCGTTCTCCCATACCATCAAAATCAAGATTTCTCATTTCCTTCACAAGTCGAAAATCCTTAGCTTCATCTTTTAGGAATAACCGTCGAACCTGATATGCCTTATCCATTGAAGATAGCAGTCCTGCCTTATACTGCGTATCCAAAGTATAGATATAGCAATAATCCAACGGTGCCAAACCATAGTGCTTTCTCTCCGGCATTCTTCGGATACGCCCTATTGTCTGTATCTGAAATTCTTCACTTCCACCTTCTCGCAACTTGACCAGAATTTTTGCCCTTGGACAGTCCCAACCAGTAGATATCGCCTGTTTCATGAGCAGAAATGCCGGTGAACCATCAAGCTCCGTCAAATCATCACTAATAACCTTATTATCACTCATCCAGATATTTACCATTCCATTTTCATAGGTATATCCCATATCTGCCAGTTTTTCTTCTACCGCCTGTACCGTTTCCGGCTGTCCCACCGGAAATTGAATTAAGACCAATGGTCTGATAGGCAGTCCCAACATATTATAATCATTTATAATCTCTTTTCTTTTTCCATCTGCCAAATCCAAAAGATAATCATAGTCATTCCTAACTTCTTTTCTTTCATCCACGCCCTCATTGACATAAATGGCACGAGTAATAAGTCCGGCTTCTATCACTGCTTCCTCCGGTATTTCATAAAACTCTTGATGTTCTACCTTGGTTGCTGTAGCAGATACACGAATAATATGTCTGGCGGCAAATGCGCTAATCACATCATCAGCCTTCTTTGTATTATTCATATGTTCCTCGTCTATAATGACAATAAATTCAATTCCCTCTTTGTGAGCCTCTGCAATCTTTTCAAAAAGATTTGCCCTCTCACTATCCTTTAACGCAGTATTCCCTTTCTTTGTGACAAGCTCCCAGTTAATAAAGGTTACACTCCCTCCCTCAAATCCAGACAACATGGAATACATCAGATTCCTTGTATCACGATGTGGTGTCAGATAATCCATACTGTCCTTACTTTGTTCCTCAAGATTGCCCTTACCGGGACACAACCATACAAAAGCCGTTCTTCCATCGGTATTCTTTAAATACTCATCAATATATTTAATCAGAATAACTGTCTTTCCTGCCCCCGTAGGTGCCTTGACCGTAATAACCTGTTTACTTTGATATTCAGCGGTCTTATCAATCAGAAAATCCACACAATCATTCTGAAATTCATAGTCCTTGATTCCGTTTACCATAATTCGCCCGCCTCCCTTAACTCAGAATCAAAATAGCAATCAGGGATAATATATGTATTTACATTGGATAATAATTTTTCCTGTGCAGTTGTCAGCAATACATCCTGATTGATAAATAAAGCCTTCAACTCTGTATACTTCTGAAAGTTTTTCTCAAATTCGTCCATCTCATCATCATCCATTATGATTACATATTTTTCATTATCCACTTTGACACCATATTGCAATTGAATCATTTCTATAATATGGTCAAGAAGATCATCGTATAATTCTTCGCTGTTTTTAGGGATAAAATCGGTTTTGTAGTATTTTAAATTTGATTGAATTCCTTCTGAAAAGTCACTACCATCTAAGCGTTTACCAGTAATTACCGTTTTAATACGCGGATAGGTGACATTCTCAGATATACTATTCTCATTATTAGTACAACAAATGATATTTCTTTTTCCTTTATCCTTTTCATTCAGTTCTGCTACAGCCTGAAAAGTTGTCCCTGAACCTGCAAAAAAATCCAAAACAAGTGAATTGTCATTTGTAAAAATTGATAACAAGTATTTTATTAACTCTACAGGTTTTGGAAAACTAAACTCTATTCCTATCCCTTCTAAAAAGAACTTATTAGACTGAGTAGTTCCCATGTTCTCAAGAATTGACAAAATATTCGAATAGTTTTTCTTTTTTTTCTTATAAAACAATACACCATTTTTTGATAGATAAAAGGAAATTTCAGAGCCATCCTTTTCAATCAATGGCTGAAATCCATTATCAATGAATTGTTGACATTTTTTATTATTGCTCCATCCCGAAAATATTTTACAAATATTCGCAACTGCGTGATTTTGAATAACAATATCATCCATCTTAACAGGATAATTAATACTGTACCTAAGTTTCAAATCTCTTGAAATATATCCAATTTTATTAACCTCCTCTAGAAATTGTTCAATATTTTTGTCTTTCTTAAAAATCCCATTTTCTATTTCACATGGAAATCCTACTGGTAAAGTAATACATGAAGGAGGATTTTTGTATCCATTTTTAACAACTGTATTGTCTACATCTTTGTATACCTTCGAATCTGTTGAAGTGTTTGGATCAACAATATCATTAATAATCAACTCAATTTTTCTTTTTGCATAACACAAAATATACTCCTGTACATTATTTATTTTTTCTGAATTGCTTGTATTCCCACTTACATGCCAAACAAACATACTTACAAAATTGCTTTCTCCAAACACCTCATCACATAAAAGCTTTAACTGTGCCATCTCACAATCATCTATACTTATTAATATACAACCAGAATCCTTTAGTAATTTCCTTGCCAAATCTAATCTCTTTGACATAAACGAAACCCACTTGCTATGTCTAAAGCCATCTTCTTTATCAACAATACAATCATCATAAACAAAATCTTTTCCACCTGTATTATACGGCGGGTCAATATAAATCACATCAATCTTCCCTTTATGCGTCTTCTCCAACAATTTCAGCGAATGCAGATTATCCCCTTCCAACAGAAAGTTATACTCATCACTTTCCGGATTACCTACGATTTCTTTCTCTTTATCCTCTGTAAACACCGGAATATGCGTCTGCATTTTAACATCTACTTCCTCCTCATGCTCCTCCCACACAAGACCGTACTTCTTTGCAGTTAATTCCTTCTCAATCTGATTAATCGCCATCAGTGACTCATCATCACTATGCTGCTCCTTTAATGTTTCAAGAAAACGTAACATTTCCTCTCTCTTTTTCTGTGATAAATTAGCCATGATTTTTTCTCCTCTTATACAGTATATTGTTTCTGCTCCCTCTTACTCAAACACAAATAATTGAGATGACATTTTGAGCATTTTTCCAAACTACACTGTCTCGGCAAATGATTATTTCGTATATTATCCGCCGCATCTCTAATCTCCTGTGCCACTTCCAATATTACATTCTCTGTAACGTTATTTCTAGCACTGTTTTGTGAATCAAGGTGGTATATTTCTATATAATCTGCTGTCTGACCTGTCAATTCCTTATAACCCAGTGCATATATCTTCAACTGCTGTGTATTGATTTCTTCCATTACCCGCTTATTTGCTGTCTTGAAATCCACAATTGCAGTTTTTTTCTTCCCCTTATCGTCTATGCGTTTCACCAAATCAATGCGTCCGTTCACTCGGATTCCATCGCCCATATCAATTTCAATATCCGTTTCTGCCATCAGTATATTGTTAAATTCTTCTTTCTTACTCTCCACATAGTTGTGAATACTTCTTTTTACACTACCATACATATTTTCTTCCAATCTCGATGTAGCATAGGGAAGATAAAAACAGGCATCAATAGTGTCATCTACCAAATCCGATGTAATCTCTTTTCCCTCAATTGCCGCCATATGTATATTTTTAACAATCTCATGCATCACATTACCATATCCTAATGCAGGCATCAACGGCTGCACAAATCCGTAAAACATGGATAACTTAAACCGATACGGACATTCAAAATAATCCTCCAACAAAGAGAAGTTTAATGAAAGCGGCATATTTTCCTTACGCAATGTCGGTAAATGTGCAGCGTTATATTGTATATTTCCATCATATTTTACAAGATATGAAGAATCCCTTGCTTCTGTCAGAAATTCCGAAACATGCTTGTCTCTCGTATTCTTGGAACGTGACAGATACAAATACTTCTTAGCTCTGGTAACTGCAACATAAAATAATTTTCTTTCTTCCTCAATATCTCCATCGAAACGTTGGGCATCGGTTATCCATTCCCTCTCAAGAACATGCCATATTCCCTTTCCACCGATTCGTTGTGCTGGAAAAAAGTTTTTATTTAACTGCGGAATAAATACCGCTGCAAACTCAAGTCCTTTTGCCTGATGCACCGTCATAATACTGACTGCATCCGGTTTTGTATAGGAGTTCGACAAGTGTCCCTCCGGATAATATCCCGTTGCTGTATATTTGAGAAAAGAGCAGAAATTTGTCAGCTTTGATTTCGGCTTCAGCGTATAATTGATAACCTCATAATCCGCAATTACCTGACTGAATTTTCCTAAATTGTATAGTATGATTTCCGTCTCTACCCGCCCATCCTCGACAAGTGATAACTTCCCCAGAAAATCATGATATACCTGCTGAAGATTTAGGTCTGAATATAATTTCATTTCCTTAACGTCAATCACCGCAAGCACCTGAAGGCAATCTGCCAACTCCTTTTTATCAAAAGGATAGTCTACCTGCAGCCATTTCTCATATAATTCCGTTGCCGTCAATTCCCCATTCAAATAATCATAGATTCCTTTTGCCGCCTGACACTCTCTCGTACCAAACAGCTCATTCATTCCCTCTACGACATAAGGTATCCCATGCTCTTCTAACTTTTCCGCAATCTGTGTGCTTACCTTCTTCTTCCGAAGCAAAATCGCCATCTCCGAATACGGTACGCCAATATCATGTAATTTATCTATTCTGCCCGCAATAAACTCATACTCTAATTCTGTATCTTCTCTTTCTTCATAAGCAATATCCCCGATATCATATGGTGTCGGACAACTTGATTTCATCGTCTTTGGCAATCGGTTGTTATTATTTAAAATCACCCTTCTCGCCACATCCACAATGCCATCCGTACTTCTATAGTTTTCACCTAAGACAATGTAGTTGTCAATCTCATATCTCTCTCGAAACGTCAGAATATTCTGGGAATCACTTCCCCGAAACTGATAAATGGTCTGGTCATCATCCCCCACCACACACAGATTAGCACCAAACTCTTTTATTTTCTGAATCAGACGTTCCTGCACCGGATTAATATCTTGATACTCATCTACGGTCAAATATTTCACCTTATTCTTTATGATATCCGCAAATTCCCGATTGTTCTCTAGCTGATTTACCATTTCCCGCAATATAAGCGCATAGTCAAACTTCTTTTCAGAGTATAATTTTTCTTGATATTTTTCAAATGCTGTTTTCGTAGTATCATTCCATTTATCCTGCTCAAACCAGTTTTCATTGAGTACATTCATTATACTGATAAACAAACCAGTCTCAACATATTTCTTCAAGTCAAGGTCGCTCATGCCGCATTCATCGTAATATCGCTCAACAAATAATTTCGTATGTATCTCATCCAGCACATCATATTTCTGAAATTCTGGAATATACTCCTGTAGCATTTTGATACAAAATCCATGTATCGTCCCAATATACATATGTGCAAAACCTTTGGTGTCGCCTAATTCCCGCTTCCCAATCTCGTAAATCCTGCTTTTTAATTCTTCTGCCGCTTTTCTGGTAAAGGTAAACGCAACAATATTTTCCGGCAAAACATCTGTTTTCGATTTGAGAATATTGACAATACGCCTTGTAACAACTCCTGTCTTACCCGCACCAGCACAGGCTATGATTTCTAAATCATCATCAATAATCTCAACTGCCTTTTTCTGCATTGGAGATAAAGCATCCAGCAAACTCATGTATCTTTCTCCCTTAATTGTACTATAAATAGCTATTCTATAGTGATGAAATGCTTTTGTATCACTACATTTGAAATCAAGTTTTCAACTAAATCCCCTTTTATCAACATTATTCCCAATATGAAATAATAACCTATTGTATAGTTTAACATAAAAAGAAAATTGAATAAAGACAAATCTGAACCTATGTGATGAAAGTTTACAATTATCTTCTCCCTCCGAAAATACCACCCTGTGGCATTTTCGCCAGATACGCATTTTGTATCACAAAATGCTACTGGTTTAGGGGAATTACCCTTAAAACCCCAGAATATTTGCCTAAAAGAACAGAAAAAGAGAATGTTTATACCAGTGATAGCACAGATATAGTGCTTTTTGCCATTTTGATATACCCTGATATATAGCTTTTAGGGAAAGTGATATAACTGTTCTATAGCTTTTTCCTTGATACAGAAAAGGGTATATCACTGTGATGTTGCTGTGATATACCCAAATATATAACTTTCCACCAAAATGATATAGCTGTTCTATACCATCCTCTATACTTAAACCAACTACATAATATATCTATTAAAATTTAAAAAACATGTAACTTTCCAAAAAAATTTCACAACCAAATCTATTTATGAATATGTGAACAAATAGATTTGTCATTTTCGTGACCTCACGAAAATGATCCCACATCTTTATTCATAATGTTTTACGCAACTCCACCGTACGTTTCACGATCTATGCAAATTCATTCCCAAGTTGGTAACAAGTTTCTTCCAATTACCCAAACAGTGTTTGGGATTTTTCAATAACGAAAAGGCTAAACACCGTTTCGCTTTTTGGACAATAAAAACCGCTGCAAACAATATTTTCATATCATTTGCAGCAATCAAACCATTCCCATATTATTTCTTTAACAAAATTTCTTTCCAATTTCTACGATTATATCCAACTCTTAAGACAATTACAGTATTCATTGTCTCCTCTATTTCATAAAAAACATAATAGTTTTTATATGGCATACAATGAATTCCCTGAGTAGAAAGAACCCGATCATCAACTAAAGCAAATCTATTAGGCAATTTCCGCAAAGTTGAAATAGCACTCCGCAAACCTGTTACAAAACGATATGCTGTTTCCGGCTCCAGTAATGTATACGATATATAATCACCGATATCTATAATATCATTTTTCGCTCTTCTGGTTAAAACTACATCATACTCCTTCAACCTTGTACCTACTTTCTAATGCATCAAACGCTTCATCAAAGTCGTAAATATCATTTTCCTGAACATCCTTCAACCCTTCGCTTACATAACTACGTATTTCCTGTCTCGCCTGTTCTTCTGGTGAATATAAAATTTTTACTGCGGCTTCCATAGGATACACCTCCAATCTGTTCTATCATTAAATATAGTATAAGTGATTTTTCATATAATAACAAGCCTAACTTACATATCCATTTTTTTCAAGTCAAATGAGCCATTTTGCTATCAATTCTGAAACTTATATAAAATATTATCGTATTGAAACTCTTCCCAACCTGTGTAATTCCTGTGTAAATTTCCGTCCCCAATCTCCCTAAATCCCCAAAAACAAGCCTTTTCCCCTTTCTCCAATCACTTACAGTTTTGTAAGATTTGGAAAAATAGATTGTATCATCTTTTTTCTGCAGCTATTTCCATTCCAGTTTTTGAAGCAGTTTCCTTATACCACTGTCTTATAAAACCGGATCCAAAATACTGCGCCACCATTTTCTGCATTTTTCACCTGAATGATCCCATTCTGCTGCTGGATGATTTTCTGCGCCAGAGAAAGTCCGATTCCTACACTCTGGCTGTCATTTTCCTTTCCACGATAAAACCGTTCAAACAGATGAGGTAAATCCTCCTGGTCAATTCCTGTCCCATTATCCTGTATTTTTATCTCTGTATAAATGGCATTTTCCTCTCCTGATAAAGTAATACATCCATCCTCAGAAGTATGCTCCATACAATTTTTTAAAATATTTCCCACAGCCTCAATGCTCCATGCCAGATCTCCCTGGAAGGATGCATCGTCCTGTATCTCTTCCTTCCAATGTATGCCACGGATATCCATAGGCACTGCGATCAACTCGTAAGACTTGTCTGCCAGTTCCTTTAGAGAAACCTGCTCTTTTTTCATTTCAGCCACACCAGCATCCAGTCTGGACATCTTTAACAGTGCATACACCAGCCAGTCGATACGTTCCATCAAAACCGCAATTTCCCTGGCACTCTCACGCCGTCGCTCTGTTGAAACTCCCTCTTCTTTTAGAAAACTCAATAACAAATGAATGGATGTCAGAGGTGTTTTGATCTGATGGGAAATATCGGCCAGGGCATCCGCCAAAAACACCTTATCCTGCTGTAAATCCTCCGTCTGCTCCCGAAGTCTGCGGACCAGTTTTCCCAGCTGTGTATACAGAATCGCCAGCTCTCCTTCCTGGCACTCCTGCATCAATACGGCACCATCCTTATGAAGAATCTCATCCAGCTGCTGTGCCATTTCCTGAATTTTTCTATATCTCCTCCAGCTGGAGAAAAAATGCATTCCGATAAACAGAAAACAGACCAGAAGCACCGCCACTGCTGCCTGATTCCCTGCTGCAATGCCGGTGCCAACGACTGCCAATATCATAACCACAAAAAATCTTCCTATTTCCCGTGCTATTTCAGGATTTCTAAAAAAGTTCATTCTCAATCCCCATTTCTACTACCCTGCCCGGTATCCCACTCCACGGACTGTACGGATCAGTTCCGGGTTCTGTGGATCCGTCTCTATTTTCTCACGGAGTCTTTTGATATATACCGTCAGTGTATTGTCATTAACATATTCTCCTGCAACATCCCAGATTTCTTCCAGAAGCTTTGTACGAGTCAGAACAATTCCCTGGTTATTCATAAAAATAAGCAGTAAGCGATACTCCAGGGCAGACAACAGGATTTCCTGTCCTGCTTTCGTCACAATGCCTCCCAGACTGTCCAGACGCACATCCCCCAGATTTAATACAGACTGTGATTTTCCACTTCTGCGAAGTACGCTTTTCATCCTCGATATCAGTTCCCTTGGCCGAAACGGTTTCCCGATATAATCATCTGCTCCCATATCCAGCCCGGTAACTGTGCTGTATTCATCTCCGGAAGCAGTGAGAAATATAACGGGAATTTCCGTATTTGCTTTAATGGCAGCACAGACTGCAAACCCATTCCCATCTGCCAGTGATACATCCAGCAGCACCAGATCAATCTGATTTCCCTGTAACTCAATTGTTTCCAGAGCCGCCTTCTGCCCGGATACCGACTGCACCTGAAAGCCTTCCTCCCGCAAAAACTGTGTCAGATTTTTCACGATTTCTTTGTCATCCTCAACCAGTAAAACCTTTGCCATGGTTATCCCCCCTGCTTCATTGTTCTATAAATGTACCATAATCCATAAGGCAATTCAACTTAGGACAGGCAATTGTATCTTTGCATTTTTTGTTCAAAGGAGTATACTATATTTATTCTATTGAAATAAGAAAGGGGATATCCATATTATGGCACAGGCACTTATTTTTCTGGCACCAGGATACGAAGAGGTAGAAATGCTGACAGTAGTAGACATGGTACGCCGGGCAGAAATTGAGATTGAAATGGTTTCTATTACCGATACATTGGAGGTAACCAGTTCTCACAAGGTAACCATCAAAGCAGACAAACTCTTTTCAGAAGCTGATTTTGACGAAGCACAGATTTTAATCCTTCCAGGTGGAGTTCCAGGCACCCCAAACCTTCGCGCTTTTGAACCACTCTGTGATAAACTGACAGAATTTGCCAAAGCAGGGAAAAAGCTGGCAGCAGTCTGCGCTGCTCCTACAGTACTTGGCTCCCTGGGAATCCTAAAGGGCAAAAAAGCTACCTGCTATCCAACCTTTGCAGATAAACTGGAAACGGGCGATTACGTGAAACAGCCTGTTGTAGTAGATGGAAATATCATTACCAGCCGCGGCATGGGCACCTGTATCGACTTTGCCGGAGCCATCATCGAAAATTTAAAAGGTAAGACCGCAGCAGATGAGGTAAAAGAAAAAATCATCTATAATGATGTCTATTGATGAAACAGTTACTGCTCTCCACCTTTTTCCAGTTTCAGCAGGTACTCCTTTACCGGCAGTCCCCCACCAAACCCAACCAGTGCACCGTTGGCACCAATGACCCGGTGGCATGGTACCAGTATCATGATGGGATTACGGTTATTGGCACCTCCTACCGCACGGGAAGCTTTTGGATTTCCAATCATCTTTGCTATTTCTCCATAGCTTCTCGTCTCCCCATAGGGAATCTGACAAAGTGCCTCCCACACTTTTTTCTGAAATTCTGTTCCCTTCATATACAGAGGAAGATCAAATTTTTTTCGTTTCCTGCAAAAATATTCCCGCAGCTGACGATTTGCTTCCTGCTGCAATTCTGTTTCCTTCCAGGGAAGATTCCATTGCTGCAAAATGAAATCACTTTGCTCATCTTTCTGTTTTGGATATTCTAAATGAAGGGCTGTAATCTTTCCGTTCTCTTCTTCTATACAAAGAATCCCAATGGGTGAATCATAAAAATATTTCGCTTTCAATTTTTCTCCTTCCCTATAAAACTCTACCCAGAACATAGAATCATGCCAGCGATTTCCGATAAAGTAAATTATGCTCCTGACTAGAGCCAGGAGCATTCCTATATTTTTTGTCGCTTCTTAATCAATCTTTGGCAGAGAGTCAAAGCCCGGTTTTAAATCTTCGTCTGTTGGAATGTAATCTGACATTTTTCCATCGTTAAACGCCTGATAAGCATACATATCAAAATATCCCGTTCCTGTCAGTCCAAAGACAATGGTTTTTTCCTCACCGGTCTCCTTGCACTTTAATGCCTCATCAATTGCAACACGGATCGCATGGCTGCTTTCCGGTGCTGGAAGAATGCCTTCTATTCTTGCAAACTGTTGTGCTGCTGCAAACACCGAAGTCTGCTCCACAGAACGTGCCTCCATCAGTCCATCATCATAGAGCTGTGACAGCACAGAACTCATGCCATGATAGCGGAGACCTCCTGCATGATTTGCAGATGGAATAAATCCACTTCCCAAAGTATACATTTTTGCCAGAGGACACACCATTCCGGTATCACAGAAATCATAAGCATATTTTCCTCTGGTAAGACTAGGACAGGACGCTGGCTCAACTGCAATCACCTGATAGTTCTTTTCTCCCCGGAGCATCTCACCCACAAATGGAGAAACCAGACCACCCAGATTGGAACCGCCACCGGCGCAACCAATGATAATATCTGGCGTGATACCATATTTATCTAATGCAGTCTTTGTCTCCAGACCAATTACTGTCTGATGAAGCAATACCTGTGAAAGTACGCTGCCCAGCACATAACGGTAACCCTCTGTCTGAGTAGCCACCTCTACCGCCTCGGAAATGGCACATCCCAGGCTTCCAGTGGTACCCGGATGCTGTGCCAGAATCTTTTTGCCAACCTCCGTTGTCTCTGATGGAGAAGGCGTCACACTGGCACCATAAGTACGCATCACTTCACGGCGGAATGGTTTCTGTTCATAGGAACACTTTACCATATATACTTTACAATCCAGATCAAAATAAGAACATGCCATAGAAAGTGCAGTCCCCCACTGTCCTGCACCTGTCTCTGTAGTTACACCTTTCAAGCCCTGCTTTTTTGCATAGTAAGCCTGTGCAATAGCTGAATTTAATTTATGGCTTCCGCTGGTATTGTTTCCTTCAAATTTATAGTAAATCTTTGCCGGAGTGCCAAGCTTTTTCTCCAGACAATATGCACGCACCAGTGGAGACGGACGGTACATTTTATAAAACTCCTGTATCTCCTGTGGAATATCAAAATAAGGTGTCGTATCATCCAGCTCCTGCTTTGCCAGCTCTGTACAGAATACCTGCTCTAGCTCTGACAATGTCATCGGCTGATGAGTTCCAGGATTCAAAAGAGGGGCAGGCTTGTTTTTCATATCTGCCCGGACGTTATACCACTGCTTTGGCATCTCACTTTCTTCCAGATAAATTTTGTAAGGTATTTCTTTGTTATTCATAGTATCCTCTTTTCTGCGCTGATCTTTGTATTCCCTAAATCTGTGTCACAACGCAGACACAAACCGGGTTATAAAAGAAATGCCAATATACATCTCTTTATGATTCATCCTTGTCATTTTCAAAAATGCGGTTCCATGCCCTGGTGTCCAAAAGCTCCTCATATGCATCGGCTGCCGCATCATACTCCTCTTCCTCTGTAATATCTTCCATCTCGAAATCATCGTTTCCCAACGGCTTTAACCGGAACACAAAATACTCTGTAATTTCCTCAACATCGGCAGGAATCGCCGCAGCATAAGTCTTTCCATCAACATCATATATTTCGTCAATATAAAAGTCCTTCTCCTTGCCATTTTCATCGGAAAGGGTTACCATGGTTTCTTCAAATTCGTACTCACTTTCTTTCTGTGCCATACTAATCTCCAATCTAATAAATTACTTTCTTCCTGCTAGCCCGACGGCACAAATGGAAACCATTGGGCTGAACCACGAATTTCACATTTTGCAAAACCGCACAAGTTTGCACACATTATAATCATATCATACCACAGTAAAAAAATCCACGAAAATGAGTGTTTTCTTGCATTTCTTCTCTTTGTCGTGTAATATAGAGTCATCGAACAAATATTCTGATTGGATGGATTTTATCATGCGAAGAAAACGAATCACACTTCAACTCATTTTTTGGTTTTTTATTATATTGTTATCTACACTGGGAATGGTCACAATTCCATTTTTTTATGGCTGGAATATTCTTGTTCCATCCATTTGTGTCTGGCTTCTGGTACTTTTATTTTGCTGCTATAAGATACACTCCCTGCTGCGTTCCCGTACCGCCTACCACAGAGGAGACTGGAGCCTGCGGGAGCTGGACGACCTCCCTGGCACTGATTTCGAAACTCTGACCTGTGATATTCTCGCCTCCAACGGATTTGATATTGCAGAGAGTACACAGGCAAGTGTGGATTTTGGCGTGGATGTACTTGCCCGGAAGGATGGAGTTTCCTATGCCATACAGTGCAAACGATATACTTCCCCCGTTGGAATCGATGCCGTACAGCAGATTTATGCCGGACGTGCTTATTATGAATGCCATGTTGCTGTAGTCCTGACCAACCAGTACTTTACCTCCAATGCCAGAAAACTGGCTGACAAACTGGGGGTTGTACTCTGGGACAGGGACAGGCTGGAAGAAATGCTATAGCAACAATTTTCTTTCGAATTTAGAAGGGAGCAGCTTATGCACACTGTGAAAATTTCTGTCCGCAATCTGGTAGAATTTATTCTGCGCTCTGGAGATATTGTTTCCTCAGAAAATGGACTGGCTGACCCGGATGCCATGCAAGAGGGTTCCCGGATTCACAAAAAACTTCAAAAAAGAATGGGATTATCCTATCAGGCAGAGGTTCCTCTTTCTGTTACCCTGCCCATAACCCGTGATGGGGTTGAATTTGAACTGACTGTAGAAGGCCGTGCCGATGGAATCTTTTCAGAAAAGGATGGCAGCGGCATAACCATTGACGAAATCAAAGGAATTTACCGTCATCTCTCCAGCCTGAAGGAACCTATAAACGTCCATCGCGCCCAGGCTCTTTGTTATGCCTATATCTATGCACTGGATCACGGATACAGAGATATGGGAGTCCGTATGACCTACTGTTATATCCCTACTGAAGAGGTCAAATATTTTTCCGAACGTCTGACCATAAAAGAATTAGAAACCTGGTTCTATGATCTGGTACAGGAATATGCTAAATGGGCAGCCTGGCAGATAAAGTGGCGGGAGCTGCGCAATGCTTCCATTAAAAATGTCACTTTCCCTTTTGGTTACCGGGAGGGCCAAAAATCACTGGTCAAGGGAGTCTACCAGAGTATCCTGCGAAGAAAACGTCTTTATATCGAAGCACCCACTGGTGTCGGAAAGACAATTTCTACCATATTTCCAACGGTAAAGTCTGTAGGCGAGGGACTCACCGAAAAAATCTTTTACCTGACCGCCAAAACCATCACCCGCACTGTAGCAGAAGAAGCTTTCCGCATTCTGTCAGAACAGGATATGCAGCTAAAGTGTGTTACTCTCACAGCAAAGGAAAAGATTTGTATTCTTGATAAGCCACAGTGTAATCCGGGCTTTTGTCCCCGTGCACTGGGTCATTTTGACCGGGTCAATAATGCCGTCTTTGACCTCCTGACCAGTGAAAATAATATCTCACGGGAACAGATTCTCTCCTATGCGGAGAAGCACAATGTCTGCCCCTTTGAAATGAGCCTTGATGTAAGCACCTGGTGCGATGCCATCATTGGAGACTATAACTATGCCTTTGATCCGACAGCCAGCCTGAAACGCTTCTTTGCCGGCGATAAGAAAAATGATTATGTCTTTCTGGTGGACGAAGCACACAATCTGGTAGACAGGGCAAGAGAAATGTATTCCGCCACTTTAGTGAAGGAAGATTTCCTCGCAGTCAAAAAACTGGTAAGCACCAGAAACCGCAAAGTTTCAAGAGGTCTGGAGAACTGCAATAAAGCATTATTGGAATTAAAAAGAGAATGTGATGAGCTTCGTATTTATGATCCGGTAGAGATCGAACCATTTGTTATGAAACTGCTCCGTCTGTCAACAATTTTTGAAGAATACCTGCAAAACAAATCTGGTAAAATAAGTACTTCACATGGAGGCCTGCCATCAATTGATGATTTTGATGATATAACTCCACCTCTGGACAATGACTCCAGAGAAACACTTTTAAACTTTTATTTTGATATCCGTGCTTTTTTGTCTATTTATGAAACTCTGGATGACAAATACACTATCTATTCCAATTACACAGAGAACGGTGCTTTTGTACTTCATCTGCAATGTATGGATCCATCCACAAACCTGGACACCTGTCTAAAAAAAGGGCGAAGTGCTGTCTTTTTTTCTGCCACGCTGCTGCCAGTTACCTATTACCGGGAACAGCTGGCAGGACGAGAGGAGGATTATGCAATCTATGCTCCTTCCCCTTTTTCTACCAAAAACCGCCTGCTGATGATCGGGCGGGATGTAAGCACCAGATATACACGCAGAGGGCCGGCAGAATACCAGAAAATTTCAGATTATATCCTTCGCTTTATTGAGGAAAAAACTGGTAATTATCTGATTTTTTTTCCTTCCTACCGTATGATGGAGGATGTACGGGAATATCTTGAAACCGCACTTTTTCAATGTACCGATTTGGAAAATCCAATATCCGGTACGGATTCCTGTGATGCATCTTCTACGCTTTCCGTAAATCTTTATGTACAGGAAAATTCGATGACAGAGGAAGCAAGAGAAGAGTTTTTGTCCCATTTTCAGGATTCACCCAAAAATACCACCCTGGGACTCTGTGTCATGGGTGGCATCTTCGGAGAAGGGATTGATTTAAAAGACAGCAGGCTGATCGGTGCTGTCATCGTAGGCACCGGTCTTCCTATGGTATGTACAGAAAATGAATTATTCCGGGAGTATTTTGATAACCAGAAGGGAACCGGCTTTGACTATGCCTATCAATATCCTGGTATGAACAAGGTTTTACAGGCTGCCGGAAGAGTGATCCGCACCGCGACTGACCGCGGTGCTATCCTACTGCTGGATGAACGTTTCCTGCAGCGCAGCTATCAAAATCTTTTTCCCAGAGAATGGTATCCATATGAAATCGTAAACCGTAACACCATGAGAAAACATCTGCACAAATTCTGGAACGGAGAAAAAAACTAGGCACCATTCCCCGTACTGCAGATACCAGACTGTTATACCCTTTGTTTTTTCCTCTCCATCTTATCCTGATACATTTTTTTATCAGCAGACATGATCAATGCTTCGATGTCCATTTCTTCTGAAATCAGACAACAGGATATACCTACACTGGCAGTAATAGGATATGGTTTCTGGGATACCCTTTCTGATACTTGTATCATTTGATTGATCTTCTCCGATAATTTTTTATCCTGATACTCAGAACACGCATCCGATATGATGGCACAGGTAAATTCATCGCCGCCAAACCGCGCACAAACGGTATCTTTACCTCCAATCTGTGCCATGACATTTGCCAGGGTAATTATGGCAAAATCCCCCTCTGCATGTCCAAAGGTGTCATTGATATATTTCAGTTGGTCCATATCAATGGAAATCATATAAAGATATTTTCCAAAATTGATTTGCTGATTTAATAGTTCCTCTAATTTCTGTGAAAATCCTCGCCGGTTATAAATCCCCGTCATTGGATCCTGAATAGACAAAAGGGATATTTCGTTATATGCCTCCGTCAGATTCTGGTTTAATTCATTCAATTTCAGATTATGTAGTACAGTATTAATGGAATGCGACAAAAACATGGCAAACTCATTACATCTCTGTAACCTTCTGTCATCCAGCTCATGAAATCCCTCTGCAATATATCCATACACATTCTTTCCGGAATTTAACAGACGAACTACCAGCACATCCGCACCGCTATCCTGCTGCACAAGTTTCTCCAAACGGGGAATCAGACCGGTAACAGAAAACTTTTCACCCGGTTTCTCAAACTCTTCATTATTACTTCTCAAAATAGTAACCATTTCTGAGTATCTCTCAGGCACTTCGTAAGAATCCAACAAGGCCGATTTTACACAGACAAAATGAAAATGGTCACTCCACATCTTTACGGTTTCTGGTAAAATTTCAGCAATATCCAAAATACTCTGCTTGTCTAATGTGGAAGTAACCATTTGATTCATAGCGAGATTATGCCATGCACAGTCTCCCACATCCTCAAACAAAGTAGAAATGATCCGATTGCGGTCATAATATATCTTCGGTTTACAGCCACAGGACTGGTTTTTGGTAATCGTAAATTCCACAGTACAATCACAGGGGTTTACCTTTCCCGTTTTTTCAGCCTTTTCTATTTCCCGAAAAATAAATGCCATCGGCTCTCTATAATCCGGCTCACAGGTAGCCAGCATTGGAGTATGATATTTTCCAGTCTGAATCCCATCAAAACCAGTTACAATCACATCATCCGGTACCTTATAGCCCTCTTCTTTTAATACAGAACAGGCCGTAATTGCCATAGAATCATTGGCACAAATGATGGCATCTGGTTTTGGAAGATTTCCATGCAGAAATCTCCTCACTACTTTTCTTGACGGTCTGTCCCAAAAATCACCGTATCCCAGGCGCTCTTCCTCAAACGGTATTCCATGCTCCTGCAGCACCTCTTTATAAATACGGATTCTCTCCTCAGAAAAAGAATTTCCTTTAAACCCCGCCAACATGTTTACATATCGCGCTCCATGTTCTTCCACCACATGGCGTACCATCTGTTTAAAACCGTTGCTGTAATCCATTGGCATATTATAACAGCCGTCAACAATACCATCTACTGAAAATACCGGAATATTCTTCTCTTGTCCAATCTCTTTAATCCTTTGTATCAGCTTCTGGTTTTTTAACGTTTCGGTCAAAATAATCAAACTGCTAAAATCAACATAACCGCTCAATTCAAAAAGCTGGCGTTCCCCTAAAATTTCATCGGTATCTTCAACAGAATCCGTATTCGCTGAAAACGCAATGATAAAATATCCCTGTTCTGCACCAGCTTTTCTTAATTCAGAAAGAAACCTCATTGCATTCTGATCAAAAATACGCGCCCCACATACGCCAATGATTTTTCTGTCCTTTTTCATAACAACCTCTTTTAGTTTTAATCTGCTAATTTCGTTTCGGCACGAATTTTCCAAACATCCGTTCTCACCCCTAAAAACTGCTGTCAGGGCAGATTTAACATCTTGTGTCAAAACACAAAAAGCCTTTCTAAAGACTACTATACCTAATTTCTATAAATCACGTTCTGATAAAATCCACACATGTATTTACTATATCATCCTGCTATTTTACTGTCAAGAAAACGCAATAATTATAACATATCTAAAAAACGATTACTTCCCAATTTTATACATTTTTGTCCTTCTACTAATAGAAATAGAGAAAATCATTCCATCTGCAGGAATCTTCTCTTCATTTCATCCTGACCTGATGGTTTGACTTTCTCCTATTCTACAATTTTTCTCTTTACTGCCTTTTCATCGGCTCCTTTTACTTCACTGCTTCTTCCCAGTCAGTCACCTTAAACCCTGTCAATACAATATCATCCAGAATCAACAAAGGACGTTTTACCAGCATTCCATCTGTGGCAAGAAGCTGATACTGCTCTTCTTCACTCATATCTGGAAGCTTATCTTTCAGTTTCATTTCTTTATATAGATTTCCGCTGGTATTGAAAAAACGTTTTAATGGTAATCCACTTTTTTCATGCCACTCCTTCAGTTCCTGTACAGTAGGATTCTCCTCCTTAATATGACGGTCCGTATAAGTCATATTATGATCATCCAGCCACTTTTTTGCTTTCTTACAGGTAGTGCATTTTGGGTATTCAATAAATAACATGTTCTTTCTCCTTTTTATTTCTTTTTGTTTTTAAGATGAATGGACAGGATTCCCTGCAATGCCACAAATAACAGCCCCGCTACAGGGAAAATAATCCATGTTGTTTTCCATTGACTGCTATACAGGCTCACCCCCAGAAAAAGTGCTGTCACAAGACACCAATATACACCAGGAACAAATTCCATCCGTTTATTTATTTCCTTTTTCTCTCTGGTGTAATCTCCCTCCTGCAAAAGTTTATCGAAACTTCCCTGGATCGTTCCAGACCACACAAACAGAAAAACTCCGCAGGCAACTGTCAGCAACAATATCCCCATACAATATATGTATACCAGATCATCTGCTTCCAGGCAGCCAGCTGCCAATACTGGAAGTATAGCTATAATACAGAGAAGCACCCCAAAAGTGATACTTTTTTGATACTTTCTCTCAAACTCTTTCTTTTTCTTCTCTACAATCCCACTCACTCCATATTGAAGAAAAATCTCTTCCTTTTCCAGATATTCATATTTTGATAACTTCATTCCATCCATAATAAAGATAGCAACTCCACAGGATACTAAAATGATTAAAACAATCACTCCGATCCCTCCAGCCATATCTTCACTGATTACTATTTTTTTGTATTCTGCCATACCTCCCAATATGTATGGTTGTCGCTAATTAGGACGGTCTCATCAAGTCCTAAATCACCGAACAGGCGCAGATAAATATCTACATTACCTTCCTTATCTACTTCAATTTTTTTGATAATACGCTTTAACTGTGCGTTCGTCATCTGGCGCACGTCCGTAATATCCTCAATCTCTCTGAACGTACCATTTAGAAGAGCTTCCAACTGTTCTCCTTTCGTGAGATGATACGAAACCATTTTCAGTTCATTTTCCAAACGTTCCATTTCTTTTCTCATGCCGCCGATTTTTTCATTCAGTTCATCACGAGTAATAAGATCATCTGTATACATATCCATATATTTCTGTCGAGTTTTTTGTAATCCGGCAAGCTGAATATTCAATTCCTTTTCATATTCCAGATTTTCGTCTTTCGCTTTATAAACACGCTGAAATTCGCCCACCACATAATTGATGACTTTCTTTTTCTGCTTTAAAACCCCTACAAAGTATTCCTGCAGTACTTCAATCAGTTCATCCTCATCCACAGTTACAGCGTTCGGACAGCTATCAGCTCCCCGACCATTATGACCAGAACATACCCAACGAATGTAAGTATTTTTATACTTGCGGACAGTGCGCCTGAAAGACCAGCCACACTCCTTACATTTAATCAATGTTGAAAACAGATATTTATTACTCTGGCGTTCCCTCGTCATATTAAAAGCACCATGACGAGAATGTAAAATCTCCTGTGCCTTTTCAAATGTTTTATCATCAATAATCCTCAATTCAGGGCGTTCTACAACCATCCATTCTGTTTCATCTTTATTGGCTCTCTGTCCGGTCAGAAAGTCTGCCACTTCCTGTTTACCATTAATAATTTTTCCTGTATAAAGTTCATTGGTCAGAATCCGACAGATGGCATTCTGGCTCCACCTACAATTTCGCTTTGTGGTCAGCCCTCTTTCATTCAGCATATTGGCAATCTTCGCGGCACCATAGCCTTCTTCCGTATACCACTGATAAATCTGGCGGATAACCTTGGCTTCTTCCTCATTAATTGCCAAATTGAAATAGTCTCCAATCGTCTTATCATATCCGTACACAATGTTGGGAACCCGTCCCTTTTCTGCGTTCATTTTCTTACCGAATTTCACACGCTTGGAAGTATTGGCGCTTTCCTCCTGAGCAAGAGCTCCAAAGATGGTCAGCACAAATTCACTATTCCCCATGTTGGTCATGTTCGCTGTGAGGAACTGGGTTTCAATGCCCAACGCTTTCAGCTTGCGGATATTCTGCAAAAGATCCACCGTATTTCTGGCAAAGCGAAAAATATCTTTTACTACAACCATATCAAAGAGACCATGTTCAGCATCTGCCATCATGCGAAGAAATTCTTTTCTATTTTTAATTTTGGTTCCGGAAATGCCTTCATCTGCATATAATCTTACAAGGGTGTCACCAGTACGTTTGGTGTATTCGGAGAAAAACTCTTTTTGAGCCTCTAGGCTGTTGAGCTGGTCGGTTTTGTCGGTGGAAACACGACAATAAGCTGCTATGTTCATACAAAGTTGCCTTTCTGTTAAATCCATATCGCTCTGTTACTTCTTTTTATTATATATAAAAATAGACAATTGTAAACAGGAAAATAGAGGAATATTGAACATAAATCAGCACTCCTCTCTATACGTTTTCTATACGTTTTTCTCCATCTGTCTAATAATCCAAGATATATTATTGTTTCTACCGAGCATTTCTGACAATCAGTGCTTAACTATAATTACTTTTACACCATCAACCATTTCTATATCTCTTTTAAATTCAATCTCATTTTGAATTACCCCCAAATCATAAACAACAAATAACTGTCGCTCATAAACTTTTTTATATGCTGTAATATCAGCATTAATCTCTTCTATTATTTTTGATTTGCGTCCTTCTCGTAAAAGCTTGACTTCAATACAAAGAGACATTCTAGGAATAATAAAATCTGGAATATACTCTTTACCAGAAAACTCAAATTTTCCAGATTCCCGATCATAATCGATTCCCTTCGCCAAACCTCTTCCCAACAATAATGATTCCATCGCATTTTGAATTTCAATTTCTTTTTCCGGTCTTTGAAATATTACTGTACGAAGACGAGATTGTAAAAATTTTTCCATATTATCAAATTCATCATCAATAAAATCAACACTTTCTTCCAAACTTGATACTAACATTTTTGCTGATAACAATACTTGTTCTAATATTCTCTTCTGCGTTGGCCATACCGAGTCTCCCCATGATGGAATTTCATCCAAATTAAATGTATAAAAAAATGTTGATATGTTTAAAACTTTTTTTGCTCTTTCCACGAAATCATTATATATGCTTGCCATATCTTTAAAGCAAGAATATCTTCCAGTCTCAGCAGTATGCGTATCACTAAGCACTTCATGAATCACTTCACAAAATGCTTTTAATTGTGAAATTAACACTTTAATTTCTTGTGTTTTATCTAATGTATTTTTCAATTCAAAAAAGCTTCTATTTATAATCTACATTGTTTTCTTAATGCCTCAACAGCGTCATAAATCGCACTATTATCCGGTTTTTTATTATCCCATTCATCCCAGAAGTCTTTCGTAGCACTGATTGGTCTATGTGAACTTAATGGTTTATCCAAAATAATTTTGCTCGGTAAAAGTATTGCATCCCCAACTACTAAAGCTTCTCCAACATCAAGCAACGGCAAAAATTCTATCGTACTTTTCAATGAATCTGGCAATAGGTTTTTTATTACACTTTTATCCCTTTCATTAGTTAATCTCAATACCACAAAATTATTACACTGACTTAATATAGTCTTACTCACATCTGCTGGTCGCTGACTTACTGCAAGAATAGATACTCCATACTTTCTACCTTCTTTGGCTATTCTCTCAAAATTGTAAAGTGCCTGTCTCTGCACAGAATCTGCATCTTCCTTTATCGGCAAATACAAATGAGCCTCATCACAAATAAGTGTAAACGGCGTTCTTTTCTCTGAGTTCATCCAAAATTGAATATCGTATAATAGCCTTGCAAAAGTACCTGTAACCACTGGCAATACATCTGATGGAACTTCGGAAAAGTCAATTATTTTTATTCCTTTTTGGTCTGTTTGGTGTCCCAATAATTTACATACAGTTTTTCCAAGCCAATCATATGCTTGTGTGTTACATAAAGGCTGAAACATAAAACCATAAGTTTTATCTTCTAATTTTGTTTCCAGTCGTGCAATAAATCTTGTTAATTTCCCTTCCCACTCACCCTTAACAGGCTTATTATTAGCCCCAATACCTTTTCGCGTATCATCAGCTTTTAACAAATCCAACAAATCTGTCATCAAAAAAGGGATGGGTGAATCAACAGTAAACGTCTTTAACGTTTCGTTCTTTCCTTCTTTATTCAATGTCGACTCTTTCAAACTCCGTATATGCAGCGTAAATCGTGATGCTTGATTTGGTGCATTTGAATCACTCCTATCTAATATCATTGATAAAAGTTCCTCTCGATTAAGCAACCAGTATGGTAAAAACAGAACATTATCACTTGGAGCTTCTAAATCGCCAGGTCCTGCAATTCTATAAGCCTGTGCAATAGCATCAGCCCCCTCTGTTAGGCTCCTATACTCTCCATGCATATCAAATACAATAATATTAGTATATTTTAGTTTACTTGCTTTTTCTAATATATTTGCTACACACCAACTTTTTCCTGAACCTGTACTACCCAAAATAGCAGCATGCCGCTGAAAGAATTTATTTCCATCAAGCACCGCATCAGCATCTGTATCCATCATAAAAGATCCTATTTTTAGACGTTTATCTACATCAATATCTTTACTTAAAATATTCATAAAATTTTGAAGATTTTGTCCTGTAACACCATAACACTTACTTTCGATTTGTGGAAAAGTTTCAACCCCTCTTTTAAACAAATCATGCATAGAACCATATACAGAATGATATGTGCCAATTATGCTTACTTTTATGTAGTCAGCTGATGATACCATCATCTCATCAATTTCATCATCTTCATCCGCATAACTTTCTATATATTTTCGAGTTACTTTATCAATGAGTGAAATTAATATCTCGTGTTTCTTTGAAGTTTCTATAGCCACGAGATTTCCAACACAAATTCCATTCATTATTGTTTCATTTTCAATTTCAATTATAATCTGCTCTGTATCAACATGTGTCACGCTTCCCAACATATCATTTTCCGAAAATTTCAACAAATTTGCCATCAAAATACCTCCTTAATCATTTCGTGTAAATCCCATAAATTAACTCCTGATAAAATTGTTTCACCCGTTGAGTTTAGTACTTTTGTATCATTACTATTTGTGTGATAAAACGCAGTAATACCGTTGCATTCTTTAACTACTTTTTCTGCCTTTGCTGACAGTGAATAAGTAAAAATAAGTGCCGGCTTACCAGCATGTAATTGCTGCATTAGATGCGTTTCTAAATGATCATCGCCAAAACCATATCCAATAATAATGTATCTCTGTGCCTTATCAATCTCTTCATTTGCACGTGCCCGATGTGTATCAAATGGAACACTATAACCTTCTCGATACTTGTTTAATCCTGGAGTAATTATTAAACTATCTTCCATCGAATAATCAGGCACAGAATAGGGAATACCATTAACTAAATGCCAACTCAAACAGCCGTGAGGTTTCAGAACAGTTACTCTTGGAGAATATTGTAACTTTATCTTTTTCCCCACCATTTTTTGTGTACCTATGCAAGAAGCATATTTACTTTGATCTGGTTTAAAGCGCGCTATATACTTTCCAGTAAAAAGCGTATCAACCATTATGTCATTCATTTCACACGCATACTCAATCAAACGATCATAATTTGTTGTAATAACTGTCATCCCTTGATTCTTTATATTAAATCGTTGCAAATATTCTGAGAATCTAAGTTGTTTTCCATTTTTCACAATGTCTATAAAAAGATTTCTATCTTCTTCCCCAATATACATTGCAGTTACTTTCCTAATACATTCTTCAACATATTCACTTGGCTTGGTATTATGTAGAGCTTCCTCTAATCCAACACCCTTTACTAAATCATTATCGATACTTTCCCAGTTAATAATATCTCCTAATACGGACAACAATCCTGGCATTTTCGCCCGTAACTCATTAGCTAATTCTCCCATTCCAGGAATTCCTTCTGCCAATGAAAGACCAGATCCTACTATCGTAACTGTACCTTCTTCAAAAAAATCTTGAATCATCTTTTTTATTGTATCAATATCCATTTTTATCCCTCAAAACAATTGTGTATTTCCTCCGGCAAATACTTCGCCAGTTCCTCCACCAACTCATATACCTTCGTTCCCGGTGCAATCTCTGTCGGTGTTTTCCCTTCTCCATCTTTTATAATCCGCTTCGCATATCGTATTGCCAGCTTCGGATTTCCATACGTCATCAGTATCTCAAAAATATCTTTCATATTCTTTTGATATTTTTCAAGTCCTAATGCTGCAAACTTATCATTCAGAAACCCGATATACTCTGTCCGATGATTATTGGACGTATAATACGCAAAATGAAGCAGGAACCAGAATTCAATGCACTCGTTGCTCCATGCGGTATGATACTGTAAATCTGGGTTCTCCTTATTTAACTGTTCCGCCCGGTAAACAACACCATTGAAATCAGCAGCTGGGAAACTGTCTTTATCATAAACGCACCATATCTGCCCTTTTTTGATTTTATTTTTCTTAACATACCGTTCAGCCATCCCGATTACCCGCATGGTTTCTGCCTGGCATGGTTCAATCTCAATCAGTACCATATCCCGGTAGACAGGGTTGTCCTCGATTAATTTCTTGAACCCTTCAAAGTATCGAGGCTCTGTCTGCTGACCCTCACAGAAGATATAGTAACGATACTCCTTCATTTCCATGTATTCTTGGCGACGTTTTTTCTTCCATGATTCCATTCCGGCTTTTTTAGGCATTGACAGTCCCCCAATCTATGATTCTTCTGAGGTATGGATCAGCGCCATATTTTCCCTCCAAATACTGCTTATCAAATTTTGCATCTTTACGAACAGATTCTCCTTTACTGTTCTTAAATTCAACCAAAGAATACAGCTTAGAGTTCTGACCGTTTCCTTTCGCCACAAACCAGATTTCATCTCTGCGGAACACTTCACTGTTCATGGTTGATAAATCATGAGATGTAAAGATCAACTGAGCGCCTTTACGGTTCACTTCCATATCGTTATACATCATAATAATGTGACGAAGTAATGCAGGATGAATTTTTGCGTCCAATTCATCAATTACTAAAGTTGTTCCATAAATTAAACTTTCCGCAATAAATGGAAGCAATCCAAACAATTTTTTGGTACCACTGGACTCATCTGACAGATTCAGTTCTGCTTCATAGCCATCCACTTCATGTTTTGTGAAAACTTCTATTCGTTCATGTTCTTTTTGTTCCACACGAAAATCCAGAATATCCAAATCCATTTCTTGAATCATTTTAAGGACAAGACCCTTAACGTCATCAGAATTAGCAATCGCCATACGCAACTCCTGCATCGGATTTCCGTAATTCATAAAATCAATTCCAAATTCAAACCAATCCATCACATCATTTACGACTTCATTTTTCCGATAAGTAATCCCGAGATACGAGAGTAACGGAAGAGTGTCCGATAACTCATCACTGATTTTCAATCTGGCAAAAGCACCTTTTAAAATAATTCCCTCTTCGCCTCTTTCAAAAAGTGCTGATCTTCTACTGGTATCTAACTTTACACGATCCAAACGTTCATATAATACCACATCGCGCTTTATATTTAAAATATAGCGGTACTCAGCCAGTTCTGTTCTGAAAAACACCTCAAATTCCGTAGGTTCTTCTTTTTTCTTTTCTGAAAAAGTGAAAGGCTCAATAACCAACTTTTTACGAGGAATTACACGATCTTCATTATTGCTGGTTGCATATAACGGTCGAAGTACCTTTAAGGATAAACTATGCAAAGCTTCAAGGACATTCGATTTACCACCACCATTCGGTCCATAAATAACTGACACTGGTAAATACAACTCACCATCTTTATCCCTGATGATCCGATCTTCATGTTCAGAAATGGCGGCAGCTTGCATATCAAACGTTGCCTCGTCTCGTATACTTTTAAAATTCTTAACTGTAAATTGACACAACATAATAGTTACCTCCAAATTTCACACTACTTTTACTATCTATTATATTCCATTTTTTAATTTTGTAAACAGTATCTACGATAAAATCTCATATTTTTGTTTGTAATTTGCAAAGAAGGAATTCCGCGCTCTATTTACGCAGAATCACACTTATCACATTTCGCCTCCTGAGCAACCTGCACCGCCTCAGCCTGAATCGCTCTTTCCACCTTTTCCGAATTGGCCTCTATTAAAATTTTTAGTATGTAATCGACGGTTGCTGCCACTGAGTTTGGATTATAAAATCTATAATTTAATTTTCTTTTCTTCATAGCAAAGCCACCACCTCCCTGCCTTTAACCTTTGTCCATTACTATGAAAAAGAATTAGAAAATAGTCTCTATTTTTCAAAACCATCCCTAACCCAAAAACATTCTTTCACTAATAGCAGGTTTCAGAAGGCAAAAAATACCCTATTATCAAAAATTTTTACAAATCATCCGTCTATTTCTCGCTTCCTCTGACAACGTATCTGATTAATAGTATACTTTTTCTTAACGTTCAAAAGTGGTTTCGATTCAATATTACAATTAAAGCAAGATTCGCCAGAGCAACTCAAAACTCACATTTTGAGATTTGAGGCACTTTGGCATTCTTGATGGGGCGCCCCATACCCGCTTACATAACCCCCAAAACTGTATCGTAATATTTTCATAATTTGCATTATGAGAAGTTTCAGGATGGAACGGTGAAATGTATTGAGGATGAGATACCGTTTGAAGTGCCGGAGGGGTGGG
>JAGAJL010000025.1 GCA_017626095.1 Lachnospiraceae bacterium | reverse complement strand
TATTAAATGCCCGGTTTCAAAACTCAGACTTCGTCTTCAGACAGTTGAAACCGGGCATTATTTTTGTTCGCTTATGCCGCTAAGAAATGCCAGAAAACCTCGCTAAATTCCGCGGGCAAAGATATATAATTTTTGTTTGGGAGACTGGCTATGTCCCCAAAGTTGCGAATAATAAAAAGTGAGAAACGATGGCAGAGATAAAAGTCTGCATCTAAGGTCAAAAACCCCATATATCGTACTAACAGCATATTTATCGAAACACCTGCTTAATGCTGTCATAATGTAAAAATATTCCCTGCCGGCCAAGCTCTGCAATTTCTTCTGCCGTCGCAAGCATAAATCCGTCTGTTTCCGCTTCCTGGGGCTTTACATCTGCCTCATCAAAATCCAGTTCAAAACGATATACATCTACAAAATAATTATCGCCCTCACCGGGATTTTCTCTGTGATAGGTAAATTCATATGCATCCCTGCATCCGGAAACATCCAATCCGGTTTCTTCTTTTACCTCACGGATAGCCGCTGCTAACGATTCCTCTCCTGCCTGAGCAGCTCCACCGGATACTTCCCAATGTCCGGGAGCCCACGCTTTGGTCATCACTCTCTTTGTAATCAAATACTTACCATCCGGTCTGCAGACAACACCTAGTACGGTAAGATGATACTCCCCATCCTTTAAAATCCAGTCATTCCGCTTCATCGTACGACCGGTTCTTTTTTTATCTTTATCATAAATATCCCATAATTCCATGTGTATAACCTCTTAATTAATTATGATGTTGGTATCAAAAAGGTCTTTGATCCGTTGACACCAACGATTTACTCGTATTTTTCTAACCTTTACAATTGTTCCATATACCGTTTTTTCGCCTGATACATTTGATGATCCGCTTTATCAACAGCTTCTTCTAATGAAATCGCACTGTCCTTTTCAATGATATAATACCCCATACTAGCGCTGATTTTATATGGATATTGATGATCGGCATTGGCTTTTTGCAAAGTAGCTTCCACTGTTTTAATAAGAGTTTCTGCTTTTTTAGCTGTATAGTCCGGACCCATCAGGATAAACTCATCGCCACCGAAACGGGTACAGATATCTTCTTCTGCTTTTGATTCTACCAATGCCTTTGCAACAGTCCGAATCGCCACATCTCCGTTTTCATGACCGTATACATCATTAATCTGCTTTAATTTGTTTAAATCCGCAAACAGGATTAACAGGGGTCTTTCTTCGGATCTGCACATATCATAAAGATTAACCGAAAACCGTTCAAAACCAAAACGGTTATATAAATTGGTCAATCCGTCACGAATATACATTTCTTCCAATCGCTGTAATGCATCGTTTAAGGCATTTTTGCGCCGGATATTTTCAATGGAAATATTGACATTCATCAACCACTGATAGAAAGACTGTCCATTCATTTCAAAATTCGGATTCACAATAATGGCATATCCAAGACAACGATCCTGAAAATGAATGGGTGAAAACAGATAGGTCTTTGCTTCATCCGTGTGCTCGCATTCCGGCAACAACTGTTCCGTATCAAAATCGTCTGCTTCAAAATAGTTTCCGTCCTTGTATGCGGCAAGTACCGTCATCTTTTTGGGATAAGCTAAGACTGCATCTTTTTCATATTGTTTCAGTCTGCCCATAAAATCCGGAGAATCAATACTGTTGGGATGTCCTTTTACTTCGGGGCTGACACATAAATACAAACCCTCACATTTTAAAAACGGAATAAAATCCTTTAAGCTTTTAAGCATTTCATCAAAGGTATCACAATCGGTCAATTTTTCCGTCATTTCATTTAAAATTGCAGAGTTGGAAAGATTAGTTTCGCGGTTCACAAAATAATCATGGCGGAACTCTTTAAAGCTTTTTCCACATCTGACCCAACAGCCACAGCTTTCACGAAATACCGGTTCCGTTTTCATGATGATATCATTGTCGGCTTCTTCTCCACGTATCTTGTGAATCAGATTTTCAAAAATGACAGACCCCAATTCTACCCGGGGGCGTGCTACGGAAGAAATACGCGGCTCATAATTGACTGCATCAGCAATATCATCAAATCCGGTAACGGCAACATCCTTGGGAACTTTTATTCCGTGCTTTTCAAAGCCCCGTATCAGACCCATTGCCATCTCATCATTGGAGCTGGCAATAGCTCTGGGTAAACCGGAGGCTCTGCCAATAAAATGTTCCGCTGCCTTAAGTCCGCTTTGAAAACCATAATTGCCATAAAATACATCTTCTGCATGTACTTTTATACCATGCTCTTTCAATACATCCTCATAAGCATTTAATCGGCGTAAGCTTTCCTGATTTCCTTTTGGTCCCGCAATAAAACCAATGCTTTCATATTTATGAAAATCCAAAAGATGCTCTATCATATCCCGCATCGCATCATAATTATCAATTCCGGCAAAATCCAGTCCTTCTTCTTTGATTTCCATAGAAACAGCCGGAACAGAATGCCTTTTTACTTCTTCAAAAAGTTCGCGTTCTACTTCTTTACAAATAATCGTGCTGGAAATAAGAATAATTCCGTCAAAATGATCCAAATTGGCAAGACGGAAAATATTAAATTCTCCCACATCAAATTTGCGGGATATATCCAGACTACCCGCACAGTTAAATATAGAAAGCGAAAATCCCTGTTCTGTCGCCTTATTTCGAATACCTTCCAGTAATACTTTCCATGCTTCTCCATCCCTTCCGGTAGTGAAAACTGCAATATTATTATTTTTCATCTATGAGCCCTCCGAGAAACGTCTCAATAACCCATTTACATTTATAGCTATAATCTGTTTAATTATACCATTTTTTAAAATCCAAAACAAAAACTATTTTTGCCATTTTCGACATCTTTTTTGCAAACCGCAAATCTACGGAATGTTGATGCAAAAAGCCCTGCTCATACCATGAGCAGGGCTTTGTTTATGAAATGATATAAATGTTGCAAGTGACTATAGCAAATTTTGCCATCACCAAATTAACCTAAAGAAATATTCTCAACATCTTCTTTTTCTAAAACAGCCAATGTATCTTTATTTACATCTTTTAAAGACACGATACGGGAAGCCTGATTGGAAACGGCTTTCTCGAGATAGTTTCGTACATCTCTGGCATTGGCGTAGTTATCGGGCTTGTTTTCACAACGGTTTTTGAAAAACTCTTTGGCAATCTCTGCCGCTTTTTCTGAAAGCTGGTAGTCCTGCCCTTTACAGAGATTTAGTAAAATCTCAAACTCTTCATCGGCGGTATAATCGTCAAAATAGATGTATTTGTTGAAACGGGAACGAAGACCCGGGTTGGAGTCAATGAATTCCTGCATCAGATCCGTATAACCGGCAACAATGACGATTAAATCATCTCTATGGTCTTCCATCGCCTTTAACAAGGTATCAACCGCTTCCTGCCCAAAGTCTCCCTGTCCTTTATTGTTGGTCAGGGTATAGGCTTCATCCACAAATAAAATGCCCCCGAGCGCTTCTTCAACCACTTCCATAACCTTGGTAGCGGTCTGTCCGATATATCCGCATACCAGTCCCGAACGGTCCACTTCCACCAGATGTCCTTTTTCAATGACACCGATGCTTGCATAGATTTTGGACAGCAGTCTTGCTACCGTCGTTTTACCGGTACCGGGATTTCCCATGAAAACCATATGTCTGTTGACACTGGTCGTCTTCATACCGTTTTCTTCTCTCATCTTCTGAACCTTCATCAGATTGACTAAAGAATTGACATCTTCTTTTACACTCTTTAATCCGGTCAGGGAATTGAGCTGCGCTAAAAGCTCATTAGAATCTAACTTTTCCATTTCCTCTTCTTTGGGAGGTTTTGCTACGGTAATCGGCTTTTTATCGGGACGCAGTAATCCATATTCCTTCAGATAATTGTCAAGCATCAGACAATACTTTGACAACATCTCGACTTCTTTTTCACCTGCACAGGAATTGCTGGCGATATAACTTTGTCCGATTTCACGAAAAGTATCCACCACAAATTTCGCTTTTTGATTGCGGTAGATATCCCCTTTTATTTTTCTGCCGGCATCCGCCAGAACAAAATATTTTAAAGCCATCGGAATTTTGGTTCCATAGGTGTTTTCGTTTAAATCGCGTTTCTTTTTTAATTCATCGGCCGTATTGGAATCAATATAAAAACCCAGCATATCGTTGATAAAGGTTTCTTCTTCTTTTTCCAGATGACCGGACAATGTAGAAATATAAATGACAAAATTGAGAAATTCCCGACGCAGGTTTTCACGCAGAGTCATCTGCATATCCTGCTTGATGACGCCGTTTTTCTCAATATAATCACACATTTCATAGCATTGATTCATTAATTGTTTCAGATCTTTTCCCATATCTACTCCATTACTGAAAAGACTATAATATGAAGCCAACAGTCATTTTCCCATGCAAGTACGAAAAGCATGTCTTTTGACCCTGACATTTTATTAGTTCAATACTTCCTTGATAGCCGCCAATAGTTCATCGTATGTCTCAAAAGCTTTTAAGTCCGGATTGTCTGCTTTGATCTGTTCCGTACTCTTAAATAAAAATCCGGCTTTACTTGCTTTAATCATTCCCAGATCATTGTGACTGTCACCGCTTGCAATCGTATCATAACCAATGGACTGCAATGCTTTTACGGTTGTATATTTGGAATTTTCGACACGCATTTTAAATCCGGTAATCTCACCGTCTTGTGCTACCTCTAAAGAATTGCAGAAAATAGTAGGCCAGCCCAGCTTTTTCATAAGCGGTGTTGCAAACTGGGTAAAGGTATCGCTGATAATGATAACCTGCGTAATGGAGCGTAATTCATCTAAAAATTCTTTTGCCCCGGGAATCGGATCAATCTTTGCAATGGTATCCTGAATTTCCTTTAATCCAAGACCATGCTCTTTTAAAATACCGATACGCCATTTCATCAGTTTATCATAATCGGGCTCATCACGGGTTGTTCTCGTTAATTCCGGAATGCCACTCTCTTTTGCAAAAGCAATCCAGATTTCCGGTACTAAAACGCCTTCTAAATCCAAACATACAATATCCATTTTTTCATCCTCACTCTTTCTGTTCTTTTATTGTTGCTGTCTATATAAATCAATACATCCGCTATTTAGTTTTTCTTTTTGAGTTTTTTTATTTGATTTTTTATTAACTTTTCTAGTTGACATTAACCGATTGTACTGGTCTCTCAAATATTTCATCAGCTGCTGCCGGCTAAACGATTTTACCGGCTTATATGCTCGCACATATATTCTCACACTTATGAGCTCGTACTTACGAACTCATGTATACGAACTCGTACATATAAGCTCATACAACAATCAGTATAGCATAATTTTATATGGTCTTCAATTCATACTCCCTGCTGCCAAGTCCAATCTTTTGCGCATGTGCAAGGCAGGATTCCCACTCGGTATCGGGATGTGTCATTTGGAAATGATCATGATGTTCATGCTCGTGGTCGTGATCATGACAGTTTTTGCAATTGTCATCTAAGATACTTCCGCTTGTGACGGGCATCTGATTACACAAATCTGCACAAGCCTGGTCTAACGCAACCGGATCAAAAGATGCCAGCATGCCGACATTGGGAATAATAGGGATATCATTTTCCGCATGGCAGTCACAGTTCGGTGATACGTCACAAATCAGTGATATATGAAAACAAGGTCTGTCTTTGCAGACTGCCAGACTGTATTCTGCCATTTTATAATTTAACATGGCAATGGAATCGGAAAAATCTGCGGAAATGGCATCCTTGGGACAGACTGCCAGACAACGTCCGCAGCCGACACATTTATCGTGATTGATGACAGCTTTTTTATCATGAATCTCAGGGGCCTGATGTGCACAGATCCGATAGCAGGCTCCACAACCGACGCAAGCATCGGAATTTACGCTCGGTTTTCCGTCACAATGCTGTTCCATCTTACCGGCGCGGGAACCGCATCCCATACCGATATTTTTAATCGCTCCGCCAAAGCCTGCCATTTCATGCCCTTTAAAATGTGTAAGCGAAATAAAAATATCTGCATCCATAATGGCCTGACCGATTTTTGCTTCTTTTACATACTCGCCGTTAATGGGAACCAATGCTTCATCCGTTCCTTTTAAACCATCGCCGATAATCACATGACATCCCGTTTGAAGCGGCGAAAAGCCATTTACATATGCAGTATCCAGATGATCAAGAGCATTTTTCCGACTGCCGACATATAACGTATTACAATCTGTCAAAAACGGTTTTCCACCCAGTTCCTTTACATAGTCTGCAACCACTTTTGCATAGTTGGGTCTTAAAAAGGCCAAATTACCGTACTCTCCAAAGTGGATTTTGATAGCGGCAAACTTGTCTTTAAAATCAATATTTTCAAATCCGGCCTGTTTCATCAGACGATGAAGTTTCTGAATCAGATTTTCATTGTAAGTCGTTTTAAAAGTTGTAAAATATACTGTTGATTTTTCCATTTCATTCTCCTTTATGTTTATGTAGTTACTTTTCACATGATTTATATACTTTTCTTTTATTTTTATGATGCTGAGGTTAAAGGTATTTTGTCCTCATGATACCAACAAGTTGCTTCACACTTTTGACCCAAGTATTATATTTCTATATTATTGAAAAAAATGGATATATTCAACACAAATTAAAACAAAATTTTTAAAACATTCTTGTTCTGCAGAATTTGAAAAAGACTATAGAATCTGCTATAGTTTTCGTAAGTATATGTAGGGGGATTAGGGCAGATATGGATGATTGCAAAAAGAAAAACAAAATATGGAAAAGAAGAATTTTTGATATTATTCAGATTGGAAACAGAGAAGATGTTCCGAGCCGGCTTTTTGATATTCTGATTACGGTTTCTATTCTGCTCAATCTGTTTGCCATCTTTTTTGAAACTTTTGAAAGTTCAAAGCCCTATTCCGGGATTCTGTATCTGATTGAGCTTATCACGGTTCTCTTTTTTACGGTAGAATACATTCTGCGCCTTTGGACTTCTGATTATTTATATCCGGATAAAAAACCGTTACATGCTGCCTTTTGCTTTCTGTTTTCTTTAACCGGCCTGATTGATTTAATATCCTTTCTGCCCTTTTACCTGCCATTCTTTTTTCCGGCAGGAACCGTGGCATTCAGAATGTTTCGAATTGTCCGTATATTCCGTCTCTTTCAGGTTAATTCGCGTTCTGATGCCTTTCATGTCATCGGAGAAGTATTTCGATCTAAAGCGAATCAGTTGGCATCATCGGTTTTTATCATCTTTGTTATTATGATGGCTTCTTCTTTGTGTATGTATGGTCTTGAACATCCCGTCCAGCCGGATGTTTTCAAAAACGCTTTTTCCGGTCTATGGTGGACGGTATCCACATTAACCACCGTCGGATATGGTGATATTTACCCAATCACTGCTGCCGGCCAGATTTTGGGAATTTTTATTACCTTTTTAGGGATCGGTATCGTAGCTATCCCAACCGGTATTATTTCCGCAGGTTTTGTCGAACATTATACAAAAGTCCAGAATGCACCGGATGGTGATCATGAATTTGATTTGCAATTTATCGGTGTGGACATCACCAAAAATCATCCCTGGGTCAATCGCAAGGTAAGAAATCTTTCTTTGATTCCCGGCGTAATTCTTGCTGTTATTTATCGGAATAATGACATCATCATTCCCAAAGGGGATGTAACCATCTGCGAAAATGACCACTTGATCATCGGTTCTCATAAACAGAAGAAGGATGTAAATATATCCTTAAAAGAAATTTATATCAATCAAAATCACAAGTGGAAAGATACTTTGATTCGTGATCTTCCGATTTCCCGACAGACATTGATCCTGATGATTAAACGTGACAACCAAAATCTGATTCCGGATGGATCTGTGAGGATCCATTGCGGTGACCGGATACTTATATATCAAAAGGATAAAAACAGTCCTTTATAATATATATTTCTGTTAGGACGAAGGCAGTTATCTAATGAAATTCGTAAACACTTTTTCTTCCGCAACCGGCTGTTTCACACCGGATGCTTTTCCCGCTTCGATGCTCTTTAAGATCCATGCCATATTTTTTGCCAATGTACGCATGGTCTGCATGCCTTCTTCATCCTTTAATACATCTTCGGGATTCGAGCCGTGCACCATATTCCAATAGCAGGAAGAAACCAGAGGCATCTGATTATATAAAAAGTATTTATTCAGTACATCCAATGTTGTGCTTGTTCCTGCACGTCTTGCAGATGCAATGGCTGCTGCCGGCTTGTACATCAAATCATCTTTTGCGACACCGAATAAGCGGTCTAAAAATGCCATGACTTCACCGGAAGGAGATGCATAATATACAGGACTTCCGACAATCAGACCGTCTGCACTTTTTACAGCCTCTGCCACTTCACTGACAATTTGATTCATTTCCCCGTTGACTGCCTTCACACCGATATGAAAGATTTCTGTTTCGATTCCCTCATTTTGCAATTCCTTTGCAATTTCTGTTAATGCTGTATAGGTACAGCCTTTTTCTCTTCTGCTTCCGTTAATCATTATTACTTTCATGTTATTAGGTCGATCCTTTCATACGTAATTGTATCCGCTCCGATACGGTTTCCGGTTTTTTATAAAACAGCTGATATCCGGCCCATGCCAGCGCCATTGCAGCAAATACATCCAAAACCGAGTGCTGCTTTACAAAGACTGTCGATAAGACAATCAGAACAGAAATCACACAACAGGTCTGTTTCTGCCAGTTTTTTGTAAGAACCTTTTCACTCTTTAAGGCTGCTATCATTACAACAATCGAATTATACGCATGAATACTCGGTACCACATTGGTGGATGTATCACTGCGGTAAATCATCTGAACCAGCCGCACAAAAATATTGTCTCTTTCAAAATAAGCCGGACGAATATCCAAACCGTTTGGGAATAAATAGGATATGATTATAAACAGTGTCATTCCCATATATAAATACTTTATCATCCGAATAAACTCTTCCTTATCTTTAAAAAAGAAAATCAGAAACATTCCAACAATATAAGGAAACCAGATAAGATAGGGAACGATAAAAATCTCAAGAAACGGAATTTTATGGTCTATCCCAATGGAAACAATAGTTACCTGTTGGTTTCTTTTTTCAATCAACATAAAGCAAAGCATATATAAGGGACAATACAGGGCTGTCCACCAGTATTTCATCTTTGCTTTCAACGAGTTGCTCATGAAATCATCTCCATATTTACTATTAATTAAAGTGATAAATTTTCTGTGCCAGATCATATCCTTTTTCAATAATCTTATGCCTTGCACGTCCGTCTTTTTCTATGATTTTGGTTAAAATCTGTTTATGTACAATTTCATACATTTCTTCGCCGCGTGCATGTAAATCCTGCCACAGGGCTTCCTTTTTTGCCAGGCTTTCGGGACTTCCTTCCCGAACCAGCAGGGCTGAGCTGACAGACAAAATCATTGCCAGATATTGTGCCATGTAATCCTGAAGCTTTTCATTCTCGATTTTTGATAAGTCATGCATCTCTATCATCAGGCGATTTACATACAACTGCTGATCAATACGTCCAATCATAACCTTTTCATTGACAGACTGGTCTGCCCTTCCGATTTTGTAGTCATACAGATCCAAATCCATATAATACATCTTTTTTACAAACGGGAGCGGATAATATACAAAAAGGTTATCCACATAAAAAGTATGCTTGGGCAATTGCAATCCACATTCCTTTAACAATGCCGTACGATATACAACCGCATGCATTAACAGATTATGTCCTACTTTGAAACGACCGACATCTTCCCAGCTAAAAACTTCATTTTGGGGAAAGGCACTTTTGTAATCGATAACCACCTTTCGGTGTTCGCCTTCCTTATCATACATGTAATTTGCTATAAACATGTCTAACCGGCCGCCTTCTTCCTTATATGACTGTAATGCTGCAAGCATACGCTTTAAGGAATCTTCATCCAGATAATCATCACTGTCCAATACTTTGAAATAAACGCCTTGTGCATGATGAAGTCCGCACATCACAGCATCACCGTGACCACCGTTCTCTTTATATATGTAATGAACAATTCCGGGGTATTCTGCTTCCAGATTTTTCCCTATTTCACCTGTTTTATCCGTTGATCCGTCATCAACAATTAAGACTTCCACGTCATTGCCGCCGGAAACTGCCGATAAAACCGCCGTCTTCATATAATCCTGCGAATTGTAGCAGGGAATGGCTATGGTGATTAACTTTTTTTCCAACAATCTTCTATCCCTCTTTTTACAAACTAATATAAACCCGTTTCTTTTATCCATTACAAATGATGTCGGTTATTCGGGCTAGTATAACTAAAACTAAAATTCATATTACCATATTTTAAAGGCACTCTCAATTTATTATTTATTATATTATTCTTAATTTTTTCAGCATTTTTTATCTCTGTCGCTTTTTGTCGCATTTACGAATTTGCGGAACAAAAAACTGTCGAGCCTACTCATATAAGCGCGACAGTCCTTTTATATTTTCCCTTTTCGGATTTTATATTTTCACACAATCAAAAATCTCAATACCATTCATTTTGCAGGATATCTATATCTTATAATCCAAATGAAGCAACAATCTTTGAAAATTCTGTAGAGTTAGAAAAGCCTTTCATGACTTCATCACGACTCTGTCCTTTCTTCAAGCAGTTCAGCCATGTCGTTTTTCCGGCAGGATCAGAAGATCTTCCTAAAAATGTTTCATATAAAATTTCAACAAATTCTTCATCAGACAAGTTTTTGTTTTTGAACTCTTCTGAACGAATGAAACTTTCTGCCACCTGTGCTGGTGTCATTTTATTACTGTTGATAACGTAACACCAGGTTTCAACACCATTCGTCTCTCCTCTTCTATCAAGTGCCTTTGCATAATTTCTCAAAACGAATTTTCTTACATTTACATTGCAAACACTGCTGCCATCCTCTTCCATAGTTCCTCTCGGAATGCTGTATGTATCACACATATCCGTAAATTCGCCTGAGTTTACAAAGCCTGCCAAAACAGCTTCTCTTGTTTTTCCATTTTCTAACGCTTTCATCCAATTTGCTTTTCCGGTTTCATCGGCGGGTCTTCCAAGTATTGTCTGATACAAATCTTCGACAAACTCTTCATTTGTGCGATTTCTTTCTCTGTATTCTTTACTAAAGAAAAATCCATAAGCAATACCTGCCGCATCTTTCTTGTTAGCTACTAATTCATCGCTCCAATCATTTAAGCCGGATTCATCATAATCTCGGCCCAAAGCCACGGTATACATACGACTAACAAAATTTTCAGCATCATCTCTGGAAACTGTCTGGATATAGTCATCCACATTATCCGACGGTTCCTGTGTCGGAGTATCGGATGTCTTACTTTCTGATTTTTTAATAATGGTGTAGGTAGAAAACTTCTCACTTGAGAAAGATGCCACAGTCTGTCCACCCTGATCATTAATATTCAACGGAATCTCTTGACATTCCCCATTATGGTCACGAACAAGTGCAAGCTCTTCATTATCTTCTACTGTAATATCATTCAATACCAACTCAATATCAACCGGATTATTTAAATCAGTCAAATTATTTTTCCAGAATTTTTCTTCTGTTACTGCCAGTTCTCCTCGTTTTGCCTGTGCCTGCTCTTCCTCTGAAAGGTTTCCAGCCTTTGCCACAATCTGATCAACTTCAATATTTAAGGATGCAACGGCTTCACCATCGACTACTGCAAGCGCTTTTGTATCATCATATCCGGTATCATCCTTTACCGTTAAAGCCAGATTTCCGGAATCTACAACATCCGCTGTACCACCAATCGTAGCAGATGTAACTTCTTGTGCATCTCCTACATCCACAACATCCGCTGCTTCTTCGAACAATGCCTGAAAATGAATGTTTGATGTAATTTGAAAAGAAAACCTACTTTGTGTTCCTGCATCGGGTGTTAATAGCATACCATTTAGTGATGCTGCCAGAATCTGGTATCCGGGATCCGGCGTCAACATTACCGTTGCGATTGCATTTACCGGTATATTACACTGACCACTTGCTTTTTCCGCAGCTTCTAACATCTGCTCTGCGGTATATTCCCCATGAGGGCCATCGTATCCGGGCCGCAATAGATCATTACCCATATCATATCCGGCTTTGGCTATTTTAACTACCATATTTGCATCCAGATTTGGATCTACTGTCCATCCCGGCTCACTCGAATAATAAACCTGACTTCCGTCCTCACTGGTTACCTTTACTAATTCTACGGTTCCATTCTCAACCCAGCTGTCATCTGAAACCTGATCTCCGGCAGCTGCAACTTCCCCTTTATATTTTGCATTCCACCAGGATACATTTTTCCGGCTGTCAAAAGGAAGCAGGCACCGAATTGCACACGTGTTCATATCCAGACCGGATACATCCAAAATGAGACCATCAATCGGAACATCCTGTTGGACATTGGGATCATATGCTTCACTATTTTTTAAATAGTCTTCCCATTCGCGATTTCTATCATCACTAAAATCTTTCCAGCTCTTATCATGATAACTCCAGTATTTCAGTAGACTAAGAGCATTATCATCTCTCTGCCAGTTTTCCTGATTATCTTTAGCGTAGATCTCAAATCCCAGATGATTGCCTCCGAGATCTCTTCCGGTTTTCAATTTTACAAATTGATATCCGGTTGTTGAGATACCAAATAATTTATTTTTGTTATCATCTGTAACATTTGACAGACAACTTTCTACCGTTGATCTGTCAAGTGTAACCGGAGTGGTATATGAACTATTATCTGCAGAAAACGAATAAGAGATATCTCCTACGGAATTGCCAACCCACTGGGAAAGAATATTGATACCGGGTGCTAAATACTGGGTATACTGATCTTCCCAGGATCCGCCACCGATTTCACCTCCCGAAGTATTGTTTTCTTCCAGTTTTATCGAATAAACTCGTGGATTCTCTGCATCTCCACTAGTAGTAAAAGTATAGGTTTTTTTTGAAGAATCCCAATTTCCCCCAAGAGCCTCACCGGCATCTCCCGATAAGCCTTCTTTCACTCTAACCTCAATGTTACGACCATCTTTGGGAACAACTCTAATTTTAACCGTACTTCCTACCGTAATGCCCGTAATCACTTTGTTCGTATCATTTTGAGACACAGTATTAAAACTAATTTCTGGATCATTACCAATGGAATAATAAACATCTGCCTTGTCAAATTCAGAAGTAGCGATGTAAATACTATTCGTTCCTTCCGCTTTTACCGATATCGCCGGCAAAATTGAAAGCACCATAGCCAGACATAAAAGCATGGCTATGCTTTTTTTCATTCCGTTTCTCATCTTTTTCCCTCCTACAGTTTATAATGTATGTATCAGAATCACATCATTGCTCTGCAAAATATGCAATTCTATTTATTTAGAAATATATCATTTTTTGCAAATGAATTTAAAGTACATTCCCACTTTTGTCATTTGCCTGTTTTGACAATTTTACTTTTCATACAGCATGCTATCTTTTATAATAGAGTTATATCGTATAGATCATCTAAATAGTAGCTAACTCAGAATTATGTATATGGATAAAGGTTGCCACAAAGGGGATTATTCTATGACTTTTCAGGATTCGTTTAACAAGTATATTGACAGATTGGACTGCAGTATCAAGGATTTAGCCGATGCATCGGGGCTGTCTGCCTCCACCATCAGCCGTTATAAGACCGGTGAGAGAAAACCGTTTGCCGACAGCGAGCAATTACAAAGTCTGGTAAACGGCATTGTGCAGATTGCTATAGATAAAAATATTCCTGATATCAAAGAAAAGGAAGTTTATTTTGAACTAAAAAAGGCTTTAACGGACCAGACAGACCAATATGATGCTTTTTCCAAAAACTTTGCAACGATTTCCGATTCTATCAAAATCAATATGAAAGAGTTAGCAACTGCTATTAACTTTGATCTTTCTTATCTGTACCGCATTCGCTCCGGTCAAAGACATCCCAATAATTTGGATGCCTTTGCGGACTTGTTGTGTAACTATATCGTAAAACACCATGCGGATCAAAGTGCAAAAGATTTTTTTTCCGACTATACAGGCTGTGACGTTTCGGACTTATCTAATGAGACAGCCTTTGCATCCTGCATTAAAGATGCTCTCTTTTTAAATCATACAGATACTACTGACAAACAGATGGAAACCTTTTTAAAAAAGCTGGATGATTTCAATCTGGATGAATATATCCGTGCCATTCATTTTGATAAACTCAAGGTTCCCCATGTTCCCTTTTATTTTCCCGTTTCCAAAACATACTACGGAATTGAGCAGATGCGCCATGGAGAGCTGGATTTTTTTAAGGCAACAGTATTATCAAAGTCTTATGAACCGATTTTTATGTGTTCCGATATGCCAATGACAAAGCTTGCAGAGGATATGGACTTTAATAAAAAATGGATGTTTGCCATTGCGATGGCTTTAAAAAAGGGACTCCACCTGAATATTATCCACAATGTTGACAGACCTTTTGAAGAAATGATGTTAGGACTTGAAGCATGGATTCCGTTATATATGACCGGGCAGATTTCACCTTATCATTTCAAAAATATTTCCACGGAGATTTATCATCATTTTACCTATGTATCCGGCGTGGTCGCACTTTCCGGTGAATGTATTGACGGATATCACGAAGATGGCAAGTATCATCTGAGTACAGGCAAAGAAGAATTGGCTTATTTTCATAAAAAGGCCGACCATTTGCTGCAAAAAGCATCACCTTTAATGGAAATATATACAAAAGATGACGCCTTTCGTTTTGAAACTTTTTTGAAAAAAACAGCAGAAGAAGAAAACGATCAATACAATATTTTGTCTTCGCTTCCTATTTATACATTATCAAAGGAGCTTTTGTTGCAGATTATGCAAAATGAAAACCTATCCGATGAAGAAACTTCTTCCATTCTGCGTTTTTATGAACAACAGGTTGCACATACCATGACAACTTTAAAGCAAAACAGGATTACGGATGATATCCCGTTAATATCCCGTGAAGAATTTTCAAAAACTCCCCTGAACCTCCCTCTTTCGAGACTGTTTTTTGAAAAAGAAATCGCCTATACTTACGATCAATATGTACAGCATATAAACCTTTCAAAGGAATTTGCACAAAAACATGAGAATTACCATTTAAAACTAAATGAAAATCCGGTATTTCGTAATATCCAGATACAGATTATACCGGATTCCCGTGTTTTGATTTCTAAAAGCAAAACGCCGGTCATCCATTTTGTAATTTATTATCCGAAAATGGTTCATGCCCTGCAAAACTTTATTGCACCTGTGTTTTTATAATATAAAAATGCCCCGAACCCTTTTAAAAAGAATCCGAGACATTTTTTTAGATGCTGGTGACCGGAATCGAACCGGTACGATGTCGCCACCACAGGATTTTAAGTCCTGCGCGTCTGCCAGTTCCGCCACACCAGCATGAAATGGATGGAGGTGGATTCGAACCACCGAAGCAAGTTGCAGCAGATTTACAGTCTGTCCCCTTTGGCCACTCGGGAATCCATCCATTTAAGGCACTTTTTTCAAAGCCCTAACAATATAAGTTTATAACACAGTTTATATGGAAATGCAAGTTTTTTTTACATAAAACAACGCCATAAACCGACACCTATTTTCAAGCCTTTTTCGTATGTCTTTACTGACGGTAACGTAGTACCACCGCAGATTTTTTCGGTAACAAAATCCTCAATTTTCCACCTACAACCGGACATTTCACAACATCGGTGGTAAATCCGCTTTCATCCGTCTGGATAATCCGCTCCATTTCGCATTCTCTGGGAATTCCGGACTCCCATACCGAGTATTCACGCTCTAATTCATAATCATTGTTATTAACTAATGTAATATAATGATCTCTGTCATAAAAACGGACAAATCCAAGCAGATTATAATCTCCAAGCAGATATTTTAAACTTCCGAATTTAAAGGCATCGCTTTCTTTATGAATCCGAATCATGGCCTTGTGAAATTCTATCAGGTCATGGTCTTCATTTCCCCAGGGATAGGTACGTCTGTTATCCGGGTCGGTAAAGCCGCATACACCCGCTTCATCACCATAATATATCGTCGGCGCTCCTGCCCAAGTCATCTGTATGGTAACAGCTTCACGCATAACTGCTTTATTGACACCCTCATTAGCGGCTTCCGGTCCCATGGTATTAACACGACCTACCCGCTTGTTGGTTCTTGTCAAAAACCGGGAATGATCGTGATTGGAAAGCTCGTTCATGGCAATATGGAACGAATCACCGGAAAATGCGGCTCCGTGATAGTGCATAGCACCCCAGAAGCTATCGGCATTCCCATACAAATCTTCTCTGTAATCATCACTGTGCTTTTGCATTCCGGTCAAAAACCAGGTGATCGGTTCCATAAAAGCATCGTAATTCATGACGGTATCCCATTCACCATTTTCAATCCATTCTCTCGGACTGCCATAGTGCTCTGCCAACACAATTGCTTCCGGGTTGGCTTCGCGCACCGCTTTATGAAAATCTTTCCAAAACTGATGATTAAACTCCGGCGAATGACCTAAGTCTGCTGCGACGTCAAGGCGCCATCCGTCTGCGTTGTACGGAGGGGATACCCATTTTTTTCCGATATATAAAATATAATCATATAACTGTCTGGAACCTTCGTAATTGAGCTTTGGCAGTGTATCATGTCCCCACCAGCCATCATAAGTAGGATTATAGGGCCAGCGGTTTTGTTCATAAAAATGAAAATAATCTCTGTAAGGACTGTCGGCTGAAATATAAGCGCCTTTTTCATATCCTTCAAAGTTTTCATAAATACGCTCGCGATCCAGCCATTTGTTAAAGGAACCGCAGTGGTTAAACACACCGTCCAAAATGACTTTCATTCCCCGCTTATGAGCTTCTTCCACAACCTTTGCAAACAGTTCATTGGATGCTTCTAAGTTTTCTTTGTTGGCTATACGATTAATATACCGGGTGGCATCCTTATTTTCTTTTTGCCATGGCTCGAGTAAATTACCCGTATCATTCACAATCTTTCCAAAATGGGGATCGATATAGTCATAGTCCTGAATATCATATTTATGATTGGAAGGTGATACGAATAACGGATTGAAATAGATGACATCGATTCCCAAATCCTGCAAATAGTCCATCTTGTCTAAGACACCCTGTAAATCGCCGCCATAAAACTCTCTGACACCCATCGTTGCCGGATATTTATTCCAGTCTTCCACTCTGGTTACATGTTCGCCAATGTAATTGTATTCATCTGTCAGAACGTCATTGGAAGGATCTCCGTTATAGAACCGGTCCACGTAAATCTGATACATTACGGCACCTTTTGCCCATCTTGGCACATGGTTACCCGGAACAATCACAAATTTATAATACTCTTCCACGTTTTTGGCAACTCCGCGAGAATCATAGACACAGGTAAGCTTTCCCTCACTTACTTCGAAATAGTAAGAAACCTTTTCATCATCCAGTTCGAGCTCATACTCATACCAGTCAAAAAGGTCATCGCTTTTATACTTCATCATCAAATGTTTCTCATTTTTACAGACAAAGTATACTTTATCAATATTATTTTTTGCTGCACGGAATTTAATGGTTACGATGCTGTAAGGATTTGGATCCGGGGGGCAGACAAATTCGGATGACATATCCGAAAACAAAGCCCTTTTATTGAGAACAGGTCGCATGCCTGACATATAAGTCTGATTATTTTGGATTCTGGATAAATCGCTGTATAGCATTGAAAACACCCTCCATAATTACCCCATATATTGTATATAATATCATAATTACCCTTGTCATGCTACTATATAGTTTTATTTTTCCTTTTTTGGATTTGTATTTTCAATATATATCTTTGCCCGCCGACTTTTACAAGGTTTCGTGTCTTTCTTAGCGGCATGAGCGAACAAAATAATGACCGGTTTCAACTGTCCGAAGACGAAGTCTGGTTTTGAAACCGGTCATTTCATAATATTTTGTGAGCATGCCGCTTAGAAAGACTAGAAACCGAAGTATGAGGCGGCAAAGATATATATTGAAAATACAAATCCAAAAAGAAAATTTCTTTATAAAAAGGAAAAAAGACAGCGGTCGCACAGCTGTCTTTTTCGAGAAGGTATTTCTTTTGGGGTATAGCAAAAAACTATGTAATGTATTGGGGGGTTACAAGTATATTCTAACAAATATCTGAAAATAATCTACTCTCACGTTTCACAAACATTACAAAGGTTTTGGTTATTTTTTGTACATGTTGCACAAATTCGGTGCGTTTTATTCTACATCACGCCCTTCAAAGAGCTCTGCAAACTCTTCCATGGTGATGCGTTCTTTCTCAAGTAGAAGCTCTGCACAGGCATGAAGCACGTCTTCATTTTCCAAAATCAGCTCTTTTGCCTTTTGGTAACAGTCATCCACAATGGCTTTTACTTCCGCATCAATCATACCTGCAACCTGTTCACTGTACGCTTTGGTATGGGCCAAGTCACGACCGATAAAGACATCATCACCATTTTCATCGTAATTGATCGTTCCGATATTTTCCGACATACCATAACGGGTTACCATACGGCGTGCCGTCTCGGTCGCCTTTTTAATATCACTCGATGCACCGGTCGTAATATCATCAAAAATGATTTCTTCGGCAATTCGCCCGCCAAGGGAAACCATAATCTCATGGAGCATCTTTCCTTTGGTTAAAAACATTTCATCTTTTTCGGGTAAGGGCATAGTATAGCCTGCCGCACCCAGACCGGTCGGTATAATGGAAACCGTATAAACCGGTCCAACATCCGGAAGTACATGGAATAATATTGCATGTCCGGCTTCATGGTATGCTGTAATTTTCTTTTCCTCATCAGAAATGATGCGGCTTCTTTTTTCCGTGCCGATTCCGGTTTTGATAAACGCCTTTTTGATATCTTCGGCGCTGATAAAAATGCGACTTTCTTTTGCTGCGTTAATCGCCGATTCATTCAAGAGATTTTCCAGATCCGCACCGGTATAACCGGCAGTTGTGCGCGCGATATGTGTTAAATCCACATCATCTAAGAGCGGTTTATTTTTGGCATGAACCTTTAATATTTCTTCTCGCCCACCGACATCCGGAGGTCCAATGACAATCTTTCTGTCAAAACGGCCGGGACGCAAAATGGCAGGATCCAAAATATCCACACGGTTTGTTGCTGCTAACACAATAATACCGGTATTTTCCTCAAAACCGTCCATTTCTACCAATAACTGGTTTAAAGTCTGTTCTCTTTCATCATGTCCGCCACCCATACCGGTTCCACGTTTTCTGGCAACGGCATCAATTTCATCAATAAATACGATACAGGGATGGTTCTTCTGCGCATCTTCAAACAGGTCTCTGACACGGGATGCACCGACACCGACAAACATTTCCACAAAATCCGAACCGGAGATCGAAAAGAAGGGAACACCTGCTTCTCCGGCAATGGCTTTGGCCAATAGCGTTTTACCGGTACCGGGAGGTCCTTCTAACAAAATACCTTTGGGAATCCGGGCACCGACTTTCGTATACTGTCCGGGATTTTTTAAAAAGCTGATGATTTCTTCAAGCTCTTCTTTTTCTTCTTTTAATCCGGCAACATCTTTTAAAGTCGTTTTATTACTATCTCCCATTACCATACGGGCCCGGCTTTTTCCAAAATTCATCATTTTGCTGCCACCGGCACCACCACCTGCAGATGCATTGATTAACATCATAAAGATAATCAGGCAGACAACCGCAATCAGAATTGGCATAGCGATGGATTTAAACCAGGTATCCTGCGGAATGTTATCACGCATGACGAAAATATCATTTTCTTCCAGCAAATCTTCCATCTCTTCCACATCCGCTACATAAAGTACCGCCGTGGTTCCGTCGCGAAAAAGGATTTCCAGGCGACCGCTGGGGGTCTGCGTATTGGGGATGATTTCAACCTCACTGATTTTACCATCCTTGATATCCTGTTTAAACTGTGCCCTCGTATACTCACGGGGCGAACTCTTTCCCATTTCAATAAAAACGGAAATAATCAATAGCACTACAATGGCGATTAAAATAAATCCCATTCCTTGTCTTTTCTTTTCCAATGACTTACTCCTCTACTTCCAAAACACCTACATAAGGTAAATTTCGATATCTTTGTGCATAATCTAGACCATAGCCGACAACAAACAAATCCGGTATTTCAAAACCGGTATAATCCGCATTGATATCCACAACCCTGCGATCCGGCTTATCCAAAAGCGCACAAAGCTTTAAAGATTTTGGATTGCGTTGTCTAAGGTTGTCCAACAGATAACTAAGCGTTCTTCCGGTATCCACGATATCCTCAATCACAATTACGTTCTTTCCGACAATCGATTCTTCCAAATCTTTTTTCATAATAATTTTTCCGCTGGATACGGAGCTGTTCCCATAGCTTGAAACGGACATAAAATCCAAAGCCACGGGGACGGTAATCCGCTTTGCCAGTTCACAAGCAAAAAAACAGGCACCTTTTAAAGTACATACTAAAAATACTTCTTCGCCTTCATAATCTTTGCTGATCTGAGCTCCCAACTCGGCAATGCGCTCATCAATCTGTTCTTCGCTCAACAGAACGCTGATCTTGTTGTTCATCACGTATTCTCCTCTTTCATTGTAATCTCCAGAATTTGTCTGGTTTCATCCGTAACTTTATAATATTCACTAATCCGGTATCCGATAATCCACATAATATGGTCGCCGTCCGCAATCAGGGGAATTCGGTCTCTCATTGCAAGGGGAATTTTTTCATCCACCATATAATCCTGCAGTTTTTTTCTTGCCGTTTTCGTACAAAAAAAGTAATCACCGCTTTTCCGATACCGCAATGTGGCAGTTTCTCTTATTTTATCATAATCAAACCACTTCGTATAGTTTCCTCTCGGCACATTCTGATCTTTTTCATAGGAAAAAATTCTCATTTCCACAACCGGATCTATAGGTTCTTTGATATCCGGATTTGGGATATCGCATTCCTTTTCAAGATAGAGATGATGCTGATCAACATATGCCTTCGTCTGATACAAAAGACTGATTTTCTTTCCACTCTGCCCTTCCAAAAGACCTAAAACAGCCTGTATATGTTGTCTGGTAATGTCTTTCTTTTTTTGGCAGCAGAAGGAATACATACGGTATGTCAGTTCCTGCTTCATGTAAGAATGCTGATTTTTCAACCAATCGATGGCAACCCGGCACCCGGATTGAGTTGGTTCAATATACTCGGCAAAAAGCCTTTCTGCCTCTTCATCCAAATACTGCAATGCCAGGTTGACACTTTCGGCACTTGCACATATATGCTCTGTCACTCCGGTACAGATTTCTCTTTCCGCAATCGGAAGAATCTCATGGCGGATACAGTTTCTGGCATAGGTGGTATCAAAATTACTCTGATCCGTCACGTAGAAAATCTCGTTTTTTGTAAGGAATTCTTCAATCTGACTGCGTGTTACACAAAGCAATGGACGGATGTAACAATCCCTTACCGGCTGTATTCCTCTCAATCCGCGCAGACCGCTTCCCCGAAACATCTGGAAAAGAACGGTTTCTGCCTGATCATTTTTATGGTGTGCCAGTGCAATTTTTTTCTGACTGACAGCCTCTTGTTCAAATATTTGATAGCGAAGAATTCTGGCCGATTCCTCTATTCCAGTATGGTGCTCTTTCTGATAGGAATATACATCGATTTTTTCGATGCGGCAGGGCACCTTCCATGTGTCGCAAAGCTCTTTTACAAAAGCCGCTTCTCTATCCGATTCTTTCCGCAAACCGTGGTGAATATGAATGGCGGAAAGCGTAAACGGAATTTCTTTTTTTATCTGACATAGTAAGTACAACAGACAGACAGAATCGGCTCCTCCGGATAATCCGACAACGATATGGTCATTGGGATAAATCATATGAAATTGCTTAATAAATTGTTTCACTTTTGTAATCATATTGTTATTCTCTATCTGACCGGAATTCTGATGCTCTCGAACTACTCAAAACCCTCATACTTCAATAACCTTTTGGAATTTGCTTATTTGGGATTTGCTAATTAAAATTTTACTAACATTACAGAATTTTATTCTCTTTGCCCTTGCATCACATTATACCGCAAAATCAACTGTTGGCAAAGATACCAAAAACAATCACCGTCATATCATCCCGGATTCTGCCTCCTGCCTTGGTAATGGCCGCATTAATGATCATCACTGCCATCTGCCTTGGATTTTCAAAGGACAAATCTGCCAAAAATTCTTTCAGGTAACCTATGTTACCATCCAAAGTATAATCCGATGAAAATGCATCCACAACCCCATCTGTCATCATAATCAGATAATCTCCGTCTTCTAAACCATAGGCATTTTCGTCCGGCTCTTCCTTTGAAAACACACCAAGAGGTAAAGATTCGCCGGAAACTGTCCAGATATGCTTTCCTCTTTTTATAAAGGAGGCTCCCGCTCCGTATTTTAAAAACCGGCAGGTTCCCTGATATAAGTCAATTTCACAGGTATCTAAGGTAACGGTGTGGTCTTCCGTATTATTTAAACAGATCAAAGAATTCAACAAAGTTCCTGCTTTGTCTACATGAAATCCGGTCTCCATAAATTTGTCGAGCAGATCCAATAGTCTCTCGCTGTCCTTTGCCGCTTCCACTCCGGAGCCCATTCCGTCAGAGATGGCAATTAACTGCATTCCTCTGGCGTATTCCCGAATTAAATAACTGTCTCCGGATTCGGATTCATTTTCTTTTTTTGCCCTTGCAACTCCATCCAGAATGTAATAATTGACCTCTTCCTCAAAAATCAAAAGCTTTGCTTCCTCATGGACAAAGGTTGGATTTGCTTCGTTTGACCGCAGTTTTCGGTGACAAAGCTCCGAAAGATATTCCATCAGCTCATCGGTATAAAACATTTCATCAACACGTGCTTTTATTTTCATCCCGATTTCTAAATGTTCTTCTATTTCCACGACATACAATTCTTCAATAATTAAGTCATTTTCCGTTAATCCCTTTTCGATTTTTCTCTTCAGTCGTTCTAAAAGACCGGATGTCGCATAGGTTTCATTCGCCAGTTCTTTTAATGCATCCGCCGTTTCCGATAACTGGTCCGCGAGCAGACTGTTATGTTCCTGCCGCGTTTTTAAAAGATAAAGCTGCATTCCCGCCTCTGTGTCCTGAGAATGTATTTCATCCTCAAAGCTTCCGGCTATTTCTTGAAGAGTATCTGCATAAAGAATCAGACGTTTCTTTCCGTATTCCGGTAAAATATTATGTTTTTCCTGTTGTAAAACACTCCGCTTCATAAATACCACTCTTTTCCGTTTTCTTGCTATTATAGTGGACAAGCTCTGAAAAAAATGTCATTTTGGGGCGGGTGGACAGAAAATTATATATCTTTGTCGCCTTGTACTTCGGTTTTTAGCATTTCGAGCATTCTATTTTGTTCGCTTATGCCGCTAAGAAATGCACAAAACCTCGTAAAAGACGGCGACAAAGATATATAATTTTCTGTTAAAAATACTTGCTATATTTATATTCTTTCCATGAACACAAATCCAAAAAGAGTGCAAAATAAATAAGACATGGATTCTGTTGCCCAATAGCATCTCAATCCATGTCTTATTTCATCTTAAATACGATTTCGCCTTCCCGAACCAGTCCCAGTTTTTCTTTTGCAACCTCTTCGATATAGGCTTGTGTCTGTGTATACTTTTTAAATTCTTCCAGTTCCGTAGATCTGTTTTCTTCTTCTGCAATCTGTGCATCCAGTGCTGCTTCTGTTGACAAATATTCCTGCTGCTTTTGCTTTAGTGTATAACTGTTTACGGAAATAACCGCTAAAAGCATCAATACGACCGCCGAAACCAGAAACATACCGAAACGATTTTGCCGCTTACCGCGAAATGCGACTTTTTTTCGTGATTTTCGTTTCATGTTGACCCCTCTTACAAGTCCCTTTTTTGTGTTTACATAATGTTATCTTAAACTTTTTTATGTTGCCCGTCAACTTCTTTTTTAAGACTTTTCGAAATTTTTTTAGTTCCCTTTTTCCTTTACCGAACATGCGTTTTATCAGTACTTTGACGGGTTTAAAAAGGAACCGGAGACATCGAAACACCACATCTAGTATTTTTTTGAGAATTGTTGACATAATTTCCACTATATATTCCCCAATCGAATATTTATACACCAACATTCCCAATGCAACACCCGCTACTAAAAACCAGCGTATGATTCCGTTATTTGTTTTATAAAGCATATAAAATAAAAAAATACCGGCCCCGGTCCAGAAAAAAATGTCTTCCACTGCAATCCAGAAATTCCCATGCCGGAACACCCTGCGAAAAATCCGAAATACATCATATACCATCGTAATGACAATACCCGACAAAAAGCAATATAATAAAAACCGGCTCTCCTCCACAATCTGTTCGCTCATTATTTAAACAGCTTTCCGAAAAAAGATTCTCCTTTTTGACCCATACCGGATAATTCAGAATAGGTCAGGCTGTCAATCTGCCCTTCCACATCCACTTCTCCTTTTTCCAGAGAAAGGCGGTTTACATGCAGATTGTTTCCCTTAATCATTAGCATTCCCTGATCGGTTTCCAATAAAATTTCTGCCAAATCAAAAGAGAGCACATCACTGACTCCGCTGACCATACAGACATTGCGGTTATTTAACATCAGCTTGTGTGCTCTCTGCTTCGTTGTCTCTTCCATAATCAATCCTCCCGGTGTATATAAAATGACGGGTAAACTCGTCTGTTGCCTCGCCGTCATGACGAAATACCCCATTTCATATATATTCTCATCCCGGACAGATTATTCCTAAAGATATTCAAACATCTCTTTTGCTTCTTCTTTTTTTACCGTATCAACGACTTCCAAAACCCGGACACTGACATCCTTATTTCCAAAATTAATGGTAATTTTATCGCCCACCTTTACTTCGCTTCCGGCTTTGGCAACCTTGTCATTGATCAAAACACGACCGGCATCGCAGGCCTCATTTGCCACGGTTCTTCTTTTGATTAAGCGGGATACTTTTAAATATTTGTCTAATCGCATATGCGGACCTCCTCGTTCGTCAAATGCAATTGTGCAAGCACATTGCACTTTCCTCGTTGCCATAACAAAAAGGACCCTTGCGTTGCAAAGGCCCTTTAAAATTTAATTCAAATCATCGAATTAAGCATTTACCAGATCTTTTAATGCTTTACCAGCTTTGAATTTAGGTGCTTTAGAAGCTGCAATCTTCATTGTAGCGCCAGTCTGAGGATTTCTTCCTTCTCTAGCTGCTCTTTCAGATACTTCGAATGTACCAAAGCCAACTAACTGGATTTTTTCACCTTTCTTTAATTCAGCTGCAACAACATCTGTAAAAGCTTTTAATGCCTTTTCTGCGTCTTTTTTTGAGATTTCTGCCTGATCAGCGATAGCTGCTACTAATTCTGTTTTGTTCATTTTGAACTCCTCCTATTACTGAGTTTTTTCTTAATTTTAACGTCAAGTGTGACGCCTACAACTAGTTATAATATCTTTTCTTGTTTTTGTCAAGAAAATATTGAAAAATAGGGCTTTTTTTGCTATTTTTAACAAATTTTTCAAAGCATTTTTTCAAATATTTTAACAAGCAGTTTACGTAACTTTTTCTTATGCGGAGATTCGGAAAACGTCTGCTGTCTTTTTTCTTCTTCTTTAATCTCCTGCCAGCTTTTTAAGTTCTCCGGATCGGGTTCTTTGCCATGAAGAGGCGTGCCATCCAATTCAAATACATGAGGATGTCTGCGAACCATTTTCTGACTGATCTGACAAATCACATCATCTAAGGTAAAAAGTCCTTCCTCCTCTGCAATCTGGGCATGCATGACGACCTGCATCAACAAATCTCCCAATTCTTCCTTCATATTGTCCGGATTATTGGTTTTTTCATACAACTTAATCCCACTTACGGATTCTGCAGCTTCCTCTAACATACAAAGAGTTAACGAACCATGAGTCTGCCTTCTGTCCCACGGACATCCGGTTTCTGCCCGAAGCTCTTTGATAATCGTGCGCAAATCCTCAAACGTATAGAATTTTTCTTCTTTTTCCGTTTTTAAATATTCTTCCTGTAATTCCATATTTTTATTCAGCCAAGCATTTCTTCAATCATGGAAAGAACTTCTTTACCCAATGCCTCGGATTTTGCATTGGCGTCTTCTAAAGAAGTGCCTTTGATGCCGTAATAGAATTTTACCTTCGGTTCTGTTCCGGACGGACGTACACATAACCATGCATCATCGGAAAGGTCATAGTATAAAACATTTGAGGCAGGAAGTCCTGTAGGCTTTTCTTCTCCTGTTTTTACATCTTTGATAATGCCGGTTTTGTAATCTCTTGCACTTAAAACGGTATATTCACCAAATTTTTCGGGCGTATCCTCACGTAAGGTATTGAGAATTTCCTGGATTTTGGCAAGGCCTTCAATTCCTTTTAAGGTAATGGATTTGATGTCATCTTTATAATATCCGTATTTTTCATACATATCGATCATGGCATCCCACAAAGTCTTGCCCTGTGTTTTGTAATAGGCTGCAGCTTCGCAAAGTGCCATGGTTGCAACAATGGCATCTTTATCTCTTGCATGTGTTCCGATTAAGCAGCCATAGCTTTCTTCAAAACCAAACAGATAAGTACCCTTTTTCTTTTGTTCAAATCCCAAAATCTGCTGTCCGATGTATTTAAATCCGGTCAATACTTCAATTAATTCCACACCATAAGCTTTTGCAATCGCATCAGCCATATTGGTGGTTACAATCGTTTTGATAAGTGCTCCGTCATCCGGAAGACCTTTTGTTGCCTGTCTCTGACCGATTTCATAATCTGCAAGCAGACATCCTGACATATTTCCCGTTAAGGTAATATATTCTCCGCTCTTTGCATCCTTTACATATACACCTAGACGGTCTGCATCCGGATCGGTTGCAAGAACCAGATCTGCATCAATTTCTTTTGCTAACTTTAAGCCAAGTTCAAATGCTTCCGCAGCTTCCGGATTGGGATAAGAAACCGTAGGGAAGTTTCCGTCCGGTAATTCCTGCTCAGAAACAACGTATACATTTTCAAATCCGAGCTCTTTTAAAACTCTGCGCGCCGGAATGTTTCCGGTTCCGTGAAGAGGCGAATATACGATTTTAATATCCTTCTGCGCTTCTTTAATCGAATCCCAATGGATAACCTGACTTTTTAATTCCTCAATATAAGCATCGTCAATGTCTGCACCGATTGTTACATACAAACCTGCTGCCATAGCTTCAGACTTGTCCATGGTCTTTACCACTGCAAAATCAGAAATAGCACCTACTTCTGCCATAATGCCGCCATCATGAGGCGGAGTAATCTGCGCACCGTCTTCCCAGTATACCTTATATCCGTTATATTCCGGAGGATTATGGCTGGCTGTAATATTGATACCTGCAATACATCCCAATTTGCGAACCGCATAAGAAAGCTCCGGTGTCGGTCTTAAGGATTCAAATACATATGCCTTAATACCGTTTGCATTCAGACAAAGTGCAGCTTCATCCGCAAACTCCGGACTCATGCGTCGAGAATCGAATGCAATGGCAACACCTTTGTTCTGCCCATTCTGTTTCATAATATAATTTGCAAGCCCCTGTGTTGCTTTGCGAACAGTGTAAATATTCATACGGTTTGTACCTGCCCCGATGACACCTCGTAATCCAGCCGTTCCAAACTCCAACTCACGGTAAAAACGGTCTTCGATTTCTTTCTCATCATCCTTAAGCACCCGTAATTCCTTTTTTGTCTCCTCATCAAAATAAGGATTTTCTAACCAGCTTTCATAAATTTCTCTGTAACTCATGCCTTTCCTCCTATTATGATAAATAATGATGCAATTGCGGCAAACACTTCCTGCCTCAATGAATATGTACAGATTGCTTTTATGCGACTATAACCTTTTCTTATTTGGGTGTCAAATCGGAAAAGGAATACCGTACATCTTTTTCCGATGTATCAATCTGAAGTGTATAGCTCCTGGTCTGATAACCATCCCTTCTTAAAGATACCACATAGGTTCCTTCTTTTTTAGCAAAATTTGTCGGTATGATCCCAACATAATTTCCATCTACATATAATTCAGCCGATACCGGTGCATCGATATAAACACGATAACCATCCGCTTCCGATACTTCGATGGTATTACTGCTGACAGACGGATCGGTAACCGGCGATGCATTTTCATTCTCCTCTTCTTCCTCGTCGTCTTTTCCGTCACTTTCTTCTAATTCAATATTGAGATTGGCCGTAGCTTGTCCGACCTTGATATATTGTGTCAGTGTTTTATATCCATTGGCTTTTACCCGAATCTGATGAATTCCACAGGTCATTTCCACCGGCTCATCGTATTCTGTTTTTTCCTGATCAATATAAAGCTCTGCCTTGGAAGGTGAAATGGTAAAGATAATTTTTCCCATTTTTTTCTCATCGGTTACTTCGAATTTGGAAACATCCACCAGCGTTTCTTCACCGGCCTTAACCGTAATCTCTTCACTTCCAAAGAGCCCGTTTTTGCTGATATAAAGCGTATAATCCCCTTCCGGAGCCACAAGTAACATTTCGGGAGTCACTTTTTTGATGATGGCTTGTCCGATTTCCACAAATCCGTCAATAAAACTATCCTGTCCGCTTAAGCGCACATAGCCATGTCCGTTTTCAACCGTAATGCCCAAAATCTCATGATCTTTAGAAACCACTTTCAAGGTATCCGAGGAATGGATTTCATTTAATTCCAAAAGATTTCCCTTGGATAAAACCATGGCGTTTTTAGATACCTTGTATGAATCCGCTCCCAATGTCATTGTCCTTGCCACACTGTTGATTTCAAAGTCCGTTACATTTGTCGACACATCGACATCCGAAAGAATCTGAAGGGATTTCAATTGTTTGGAATCTTTAAAAAAAGTTATTCTGACCATATCCCCACATTCTAACTGCCCTGCCACCAGTTCATCCCCATAACGGTTTTTCATACCGGTTGATGTACTGTATTGAAGGGTGTAAGTCCTGCACATTTCCAGATTATAAAACTGAATGGCAGACTCTTCCGTATCCACATGTACAATCAGACTTTCATCATAGGAATCCGCCATCGGCTCAATATAAGTACTTTGTACAGAATAATCTTCCTGCGGCGAAGCCGTTTCCGTCGGCTGCCCATTGGCACAACCGGTAAGAAAAAGGCTGCAAAGAAACAATATCCATAAAAAAGGGGTTTTTCTTTCGTTTTTCAATCCTTCAAAATCCTCGCTTTTCCTTCGGGCACATTATACCACAGTCCTTCTTTTTTCTAAAGTAATTCCTTTTCCAATTTATTCAAAAAATCCCTGCGGGCGAGTTCAATTTCTTTTAATGCCTGCAGTTTTTCAGACTGTCTTCGTGGCGGAAGAGACTTTCGTTTATTTAAATATGCATTTGCAATCTTCCAGAAACGCTCCGGATACAATAATCTCGCAAAAAGATAACGTTTTTCATCTTTATCGAGCTCTTTTTCCGATAGGTATGCATCCAATACTTTCATTCCAAAATCATAGGACCACTCATTTTTTTCCAGAATTTTTCTTAAAAACAGATATAAATCCCTGACCTGAATATCTTTACAACACTTTTCAAAATGTGTTACAACCATATTTCCTTCCTGAATCAGAATATTATGCTGATTACAGTCTCCATGACAAAACATACCCTTTTTTTGTACAAGCTTTGTCAGGCGCATCAGACATTCCGGATTTAAAACCGCAGTTGCTTCTTTGGCAACCTCTTCGAAATAAGGATATTCTTTTAGAAAACACATCTCAAACTCGCCTTTTTGCGACACCCTTCGCATAAAAGAACGCACGCGCAGCAATTCGGTTTCTCTTTTTGAAAAATCCCTGACGGTAGCCGCCTCCGAAGTAAAGTCCTCGCCAAACTCCATCAGCTTGTGAAGTTTTGCCAGTTCACCCACAATAAATCTGCAGTCTTCGACATTATAAACATCACATTCTCTACCATCAAAATGCTTTTTTACAATATATCTTTTTCCGTCATAATCGGTAACATATAATTGTCCTTGTGTATTTTCAATGAGATTGTCTGCATATGGAAAGCCCAGCTCACAAAGCTTATCACAGACTGCCTTGTAATTTTGCAGCTTTTCTGTTTTTCCGGTATACTCCCACAACGCCACCGGACCGATATCGGTGATTGCGACAATCGCCCCCCGGGCCTTCTTTGTCTGCTCTATTTCAAAATCATACTGTTCAAATACCGCAACCGCTCTGTCATTCACTAATCCATTCCCCCTTGATAGGTCATACTATCTTATGTGAAAAATGAAAAAGATATGACACAATTACCATTGAAAGCAAAAACAATCGTGCGCTTTATTCTTTATTATCCATCGGTTTGTATAATGCGGTTAAACAAATTTCTTTTAAAATCTCTTTTTGATTTTTCTGCGGTTCTTCAATTACTACAGATAACAGCTTTTGCAGCATATCACCTAATTCTTTTCCGGGATTCATACCCCAGGAAATCAAGTCTTTTCCGGTAACGGCAAGGGTTTTTAAATCCACACACTCTTCTTTTTCCAAAACATCCTGATAACTTGCATAAACCTCGTCAAGACGCATTTGCTTTTCAGTTCGCAAATAATCGCTCTGAGCCAGTAAATCCGCCTGTTTTACTTTTAAGAGAAGCGGAAAAATCTCTTTTCCGATCCGGTTCATGGCACGACGGACGTATTTTCTTTCCGGAAGAATATCATAATCATGATTTTCTACCAGTCTGCTGACGGTATGAATGGTATCATTATCAAATTTCAATGACCGTAGTGACCGGATACACATTTCCTTTGAAACGGCAGGATGTCCGTGAAAATGAGCAATTCCATCGGAATCCACCATCAGACAGGCAGGCTTTCCGATATCATGATACAGCAAAGCCAGACGGATATTTTTATCCGGTTCTGCCGCCATCATGCTTTGAATGGTATGCTCTCCCACCGTATAACAATGATGCGGATTATTTTGTTCGGTTTCCATGGCAATATCAAACTCCGGCATAATCACAGCTGTAATGCCTGTTTCATATAAATCCCTCATTTTTTCGGGATGATCGGAAGTAAGTAGTTTAACCAATTCTACCTGAATACGCTCCGCACTAATTTTGGAAAGATTTGGGGCAAGTTCTGTAATCGCCGCTCTTGTCCCATCTTCAATTTCATATCCCAACTGCGCACTAAACCGGACCGCCCGCATCATACGAAGAGCATCTTCCGTAAAACGCTCTTTCGGATTGCCAACCGCCCGTACAATTTTGTTTTCCAAATCCTTCATGCCGTCAAACTCATCGACAATACCACATCGGTCATTATATGCCATGGCATTGATTGTAAAATCCCGACGCTTTAAATCTTCCACCAGATTGGAGGTAAAAATCACATTTTTCGGATGTCTTGCATCTTCATATTCCCCATCAATCCGATATGTCGTAACTTCATATCCGACACGGTTTATCATAACGGTCACAGTTCCATGTTCTATTCCGGTATCAATGGTTCTTTGAAACAGTGCCTTGATTTCCTGAGGCTTTGCAGAGGTTGTAATATCCCAGTCGTTTGGATTGCGGTTAAGCAGACTGTCCCTGATGCAGCCCCCTACAGCAAAAGCTTCAAATCCGGCATCTTCGATTTTCTGTATTATTTTTTTAACATCATCAGGAAGTTGAATTCTCATGATTTGTCTCTTTCTGTTTTATTATCGTTTGGCACATCATTATTATGACATTTTATGATGTTGTGGTCAAAAGGTATTTCGAGTTGTTCGTTTATTTGCGTTTGCGAGATTCCGGTCATCCTTACAGAAATAAATATCTTTGTCGCCTCATACTTCGGTTTTTAGTCTTTCTAAGCGGCATGCTCACAAAATATTATTAAATACCCGGTTTCAAAACTCAGACTTCGTCTTCGAACAGTTGAAACCGGGTATTCATTTTGTTCGCCATGCCGCTAAGAAAGACACAAAACCTCGTAAAAGTCGGCGAACAAAGATATTTATTTCTGTAAGAATGACCTCTTATGTCCCTAAAGTTGCGAATTTGCGAATAATAAAAAAACCAGCAGAGAAATAGCATGTACTTATTTATCAATAAATATCCTTATAAAAATATGATTTAAATTTTATTTTTTCAAGGATAAACAGTGCTATAATATAAGAACTTGAAGTATCTAAAAATCCGAACAAATAAAAGCAAATGAAAGGAGATACCTATGAAAAAACGTATTCAATCCTATATGGCATACATGGATCAACAGTTAGAGCACAATGAAAGCGGACTTAGTTATGAAGAATTATGCATTGAACATGAGAAGCAGCTTGCTTATTTCATGCATGAAAGGCTCGTTCATTTACTGGTTACCTTGACCTTTGCCATTCTCGCTTTTGTTACCTTTTTTATGGCAGTTATGAATTTTTCCATGGGAATGATTGTTTTATTTTTTGCATTTCTGATTTTACTTATTCCTTATATCATGCACTATTATCTTTTGGAAAATTCCGTGCAGTATATGTATCGGCAATATGATAGGCTGCAGCAGTTTATTCATCCCAGTTCCTTTATCATGGACAAAGATAAAAAGTAGTATGGAACTCACATTTTACAATGGATTAGGAACGCATCTACGAGAAATCTGTAAATTTCGTGGTAATACATTAAGAATACACTGTAAATTGAGAACAAACTAAACGGATTTAGAGCAAAAAAAGAAAAGGACAAAAGAATTATTTCTATGACTTATTACGTAACGGTTAAGGATTTGGATATTCCTTATGAAATTGAGCGGACAAAACGGAAAACCTATGGAATAACCATGAAACCCGGCGGTACTGTCAGCGTGCGGATTCCAATGTATGGCAGTATTTCCTATGCACGTTCCATGGTGGAATCAAAAAAAGACTGGATTTACAAAAATTACATCCGTCTGAAGGATTGTCCGAAGGTAACTCCCAAAAAGGATAAATCCGAATATGAAAAGCGCTTAGAGGCGCCATACAGAAAAGCTGCCGCAGATTATATTCCGAAGCGTGTGGCATATTTTGCAAACCTTTTAGATGTTACCTACGGCAGAATCTCGATTCGGGATCAAAAAACCAGATGGGGAAGCTGTTCCTCATCCGGTAATCTGAATTTTAACTATAGGCTTATGTTAGCACCTCCAAAGGTTTTGGATTATGTTGTTATTCACGAGCTTTGCCATCGCATCGAAATGAATCATTCCCCAAAATTCTGGAAATGCGTGGAAAGTATTATGCCGGATTATCGCATCCAGCGCCAGTGGCTCAAAGAAAACGGCAGTAAATTATCTCCACTTGTTCAGACAGACAGACCCGTTCTCTAAATAGAATCCGACCGTTTCTACCATTGTCTCATTTAAGGTATCATAAACAAAGACCGTCAAGCCTTCATAAATGGGACAATAAATCTGATGATTGTATTCCACCACCACAGAAGAATACCCATTTTTGTAATCTTCCTCTGTGGGACATCGCACAGAAACCACGTCATAACTACCCAATTCAGAATCCCACTCGGGCTGCCCTCTTTCCATAGTTTCCGGTGATGTTGAATCCGTTTGTTTCATATCATCAGGAGACGAGTAAATAACCTGAGCATCTTTTTGATTTACGACATAAAACTGGTTTCCGGCCTCTGCATTAGGATAGATCCCATATTCAGCCAGTACATTCCCAATGATTGCATAATGATCGGCATAAGCAAAGCCACCGCTAAGACCGAAGACAACCAGGTAATTTTCCGAACTCAGCCCTTCTAAATAAGCCTCTAAATCTTCTGTTTCCATCAGTTCCTGATTCGCTATTTTCTGATGGTAGCAGGCTGACATCATATCATAATCCCGGTAATCGGTTTCATTCCGGCGATCCGGGATTTCAAATAAAGCTTTCATATCTTCTGCCAAAAGACGCGTAAACTTCGGGGTTCCTTTATAATTTAAATGATGACCATCCGCAAAATCAGATGAAAAATCAAGTCCCATCTCATCATAAAATAAATTGTAATTGATATAGGGGACATCATTTTCCTTTGCTATTTCTGCAACGCGGTTATAGATTTTTTCTTCCCGCTCTGTTGGAAAATAGGGGGTATTTATCAACAAAAGCGGAATGTTTTCTTTTTTTGCCAAATCGATAATCTTTTGCAGATATTCGCTTTGCTTATCCGCAATTTCTTCCGTATCGGATATCTCTTTGATATTCTCCATTCGCAAACCGGCAACCTCTTCATTGGTCTGTGTCAAAAGATGTTGTCCCTTCCAACAGTCATAATGTGCAATACCTTTTCCTTCTACGAAATCTTCTCTTTCTAAAACCGAATAACGGCTGTGAAAACCGGGATATCCCAACAAATAGGCAAGATGATTGTCCGGAACACTGACGTAGATTGCATCGATTTTATTTTTGGAAAACTTCATTCCAAAGGTGTTTTTGATCATCCCGCTTTCTTCCTGATATTCCTCTGTCAGGGAAGCCGAAAAACAATCTACGACTAAAAGCTTTGGATTCTGTGTTTTTAAAGCCTCTTTCATATAAAAATAGGTATTCCAGAGTGGCTGTATGGTTCCGCCAAGATTATAAGCCGCAATTCCATATTCATCCCACAATACGGCTGTGTTGATATCAACAAACATATGACTGCTGCCAAAACACATCACATCTACGCTATTCTCTTTTAGTTTGTAAAACTGTTTCATTCCTTCAATGCCGTCTTCATCTTCAAACCGATATTGCAGCACATTGTAAAAACCACTGAAAAGTATGGCAAATACAAGAAAGAAACTGATTATTTTTAAAGCATTTTTTTTCATAGAATAATCCTTTTACTGACTGTTCTTAATTGACGCGTCTCAACTCTTTCTTCCCTTTAACAGTTCGCGTCTATAATAGCAAAATATTTCGAGGCAACACGACTGTAAAATAGAATTTGATTTTTAGAAAATAAAATGAACAACTCTAATTATCTAAAAAATTAAAACTGGAAATAGATAAACTGCTTAGCCGAAAATCCGGGTCCATATTCACCGTAAATCAAAATAAAGAATAGCAATCCAAAAATCACGGCAAATCGGAACCACAGATTCTGTGTCGATAAAAACATATCTAATGTAACCTGTTTTTTGTATCGCACCAAATCCACCAGGAAAAGCACGATGAGAGCAACTAACAAAATATGTACCTCTGTTATATTCAGTCCCAGATTATATACAGAACCGTCAAACAAAACCCAGGGGTTCCATTTCGTTACAATTCTTCCAATCATCTGACATGCATCCGAAAGATAGTTGGCACGGAAGAAAATCCAGGCAAAATCCGTTAAAACAAAGGTTACCAGAATTTGTCCGAAACGGTAACTGAAATTATTTGTCATAATATGTAACTTCAAAACCAGTTTATCTCTTACCGACTCGGTAGCATCTTCCACAATCTGATAGATTCCATGAATCATTCCCCATACTACATAAGTCCAATTGGCTCCATGCCATAAACCACTGATCAAAAAGGTAAGGAGCAAATTGAGATATTTTCTGACTTTGGAGCATCTGCTTCCTCCAAGCGGAATATAAACATAGTCTCTTAACCAGGTACTTAATGAAATATGCCATCTGCGCCAGAAATCCCGGATAGATGATGCAAAGTATGGCGTATTAAAGTTTTCCATTAACTCAAATCCCATGATTTTTGCCGCACCGATTGCAATCTGGGAATAGCTTGCAAAATCACAATAAATCTGAATGGCAAATAAGACAGAAGCAATGATAATTTCAACACTGCCATACATCCAATAAGAATCATATACCTGGTCTACAACAATGGATACCCGGTCCGCAATGACCATTTTTAAAAAGTATCCCCACAGCATTAAGACCGCACCTTCCGTAATGCGTCTGTAATTCCATAGTTTGATTTGTTCCACCCGGTTAATCTGACGCAGCAAATTACCGGATCGTTCAATAGGACCTGCCACTAACTGTGGGAAAAAAGAAACAAAAAGCGCATACTTTAAGAAATTTTTTTCAGCTTTAATAGTACCTCTATATACATCAATGGTGTAACCCAATGCTTGAAAGGTATAAAAAGAAATGCCGACAGGCAGCAGGATATCAAAGCCTTTTTGCAAAGAATTTGCTCCGAATAAAGATAAAATACGATTAACATTGCCGAGAAAAAAATCAAAATACTTAAAGAAGAACAATATAGATAAATTAATTAAAACAACTCCGGCAACAATCCATTTTCTCTTTTCTTTCCTTTTTTCAATGCAAAGTCCGCCTAAATATGTAACAATAGTCGATATCGCAATCAGTATTGCATATTTTGCATTCCATCCCATATAAAAATAGTAGCTCGCCACTAAAAGCCATACGTGGCGAGCCTTTTTCGGAATCACAAAATAAATACATAAAACGATTGGAAAAAATAACATAAAGCTATAGGAATTAAACAGCATCTGCTACCTCTCCTTTTTGGTTGATCTCTTTATAAATACCGATACCTAGATCTATGATCAGTCCGGCATATAAAATTGCATAAACGGACAAAGGAATTACCGTCTGTTGTGCCAGATACAGAGTATAACCGGCAAAGGAGCATCCGATAGCAATTAACGGAATATAAAACTTTTTCGGATTGGAAAAAGCGACAATAACAGATAATACATCTGCTAAAATTCCGTATCTTTCATGCATATGAGGCAGGAAAAATACAACTACCATAACAAAGAACATTCCCATACGTATGATTAAATCTTTGGTAAATACAAAGTTTTTCTGTGCAATATAATACAATAAAACCATCAGAACAGCCAATGTAAAATAAATACCGGCCTCCGCATATTCTCTTAAAAAGCTGTCAGTTCCGATAATCTGATATACATTGGGGAATTTGTGGGACAACTTATAAATATCCATTTCCCCATTTGCCTGAAACAAGTATACCGTTAACAATTCCCATAAATTTTTGCCGGCAATCCAGGATGGAATAATACCGATAAAATATACAATCGGAAGCCATAAGAATTGCTGAATCTTCATTTTCTTTTTGACCCACAATAAAAGATAAAGCGGTGCGATAAACAGCGTCTGAAGCTTGAAGGCAAATGCAACTCCATAAAAAATCAGAGAGATGCGGGGCTTGTCCCTTAGCATATACAACAAAGATAACATTACAAAGCTTGTAAAAATGATATCACATTGTGCCCACATGGCGCTGTTTGCCACAATCGTAGGAACAAAAAGCATAACCGCATATGCCATATAGCCGCTTTGCTTTTTGCCTGTCATGTCATATACAATAAAACCAACAGCAATGGCTGCTACAAAATCAAAGAAAATGGAAACCATTTTCATCAAAATCAGAGTATTAAAAAACGGACAGATACTGATAAAAGACAGAATCAAAAGGTAAGGAGTTGTATAATCCACGTACTCAAACTCCGCACTCAGACCCTTAAATCCGCCTCCGGCTTCTCGTAGTGTTGCAACCCAGGGCTCAAAAAACATCTTGTAATCTCCGGCAACAACATCACGAAGTGCATAACGGATATAACAACCAAAAACGGTTGCAAAAATCAAAAGCAGGATATCAAGAAACCCTATCTCAAAGTTTTTGATTTTAAATTTTTTAGTTACCAGTCCTCTTAAAAATTGATCTACCATATATTCTCCGATTAATTTTATATTGTTGGGTTCATTAGGTTTACCCCTTGATCCCAACAAAATCTTTCATTTATCTGACTCTCTATACGTGATAGGCATTATTCTATATAGAAAGCACAGATAGCTTTGCAAATTATTTATTTTCGCAGTTTACCAGACGCAGTGTTTCTCTGGCAATGGCCAGCTCTTCGTTGGTGGGAACCACCATAACGGTTGTCTTACTATCCGGTGTGGAAATAGTGATTTCCTCCCCGCGAATTTTATTTGCTTCTTTATCAATCGTTACCCCAAGGTAACCTAAATATTCGCAAATCATTTCTCTTGCCATAAAATTGTTTTCACCGACACCGGCTGTAAAGGCAATCACATCTACACCATTCATGGCTGCAACATAAGCTCCGATATATTTTGCTACTCGATAACTCCAGGTTTCTAAAGCAGTTCTAGCTTTTTCATTTCCTTCTTCTGCTGCATTTCCAAGATCACGGAAATCACTGGAAAGTCCACCGGATAATCCCAGTACACCGGATTTTTTATTACAGATATTGATTACTTCTTCCGCAGAAAGATTCTCTTTCTGCGCAATAAAACTGATAATAGCAGGATCCAAATCTCCGGATCTTGTTCCCATAATTAATCCCTCTAAAGGAGTAAGACCCATGGAAGTATCCACACACTGTCCGTTTTTAACGGCTGATACGGAAGCACCGTTTCCAAGATGGCATACAATGATTTTTATATCTTCGCGTTTTTTTCCTAAAATCTCAGCCACACGGTTGCTTACAAAATCATGGCTGGTACCATGGAAACCATAACGACGGATTTTGTAATTTTCATAATATTCATAAGGCAGTCCGTATAAATACGCCTTTTTTGGCATGGTCTGATGGAATGCAGTATCAAATACAGCAACCATAGGAACACCGGGCATAATTTTTTTGCAGGAATTGATACCAATCAGATTGGCCGGATTGTGTAAAGGTGCAAGATCATTGCATTCCTCTACTGCTTTTAATACCTCATCATCGATGACAACGCTGCTGGCAAATTTTTCGCCACCATGAACAATTCTGTGTCCGACTGCGCCGATTTCGTCCAATGATTTTACAACACCGACTTCGGGGTCAGTTAATTTTTCGATCACATATTTTACCGCTTCGGTATGGTCAGGCATGGGAACCTCAGTTGTTACCTTGTCACCACCTGCCGGCTGATGCGTAATGGCACTACCGTCAATCCCGATTCTTTCACATAATCCTTTTGCAAGTACTTTTTCACTTTCGCTGTCGATAAGCTGATATTTTAAAGAAGAGCTACCGCAGTTGATTACCAAAATATTCATTTTTACAGCCTCTTTTCTTAATCTTATATTTATTTTCATTTTGTATAATTGATGAAATTTACTATTCTACTCACAGACTGTATGACAACGTCAGCACTTAATGAGCAATTTATTGCGAATTTAGTACTGTTACGTTGTCATCCAAGTGAGAACGCGTCTGTGATAGAATAGTAAATTCATCATATACAAAATGAAATTATTATATTTCTTAGTATGCTCTGCCCCAGTAAACCATCTTGGTTGCCGGTTTGCCACAGCAAACACAGGTGTCTGCAAGATTTTCCTGTTCAAACGGCATACAACGACTGGTTACTGCCAGTTTTTCTTTTATGATATCTTCACATTCACGGTTTCCGCACCACATTGCTTTTACAAATCCGGATTTTTCATTGAAGATCTTTTCAAATTCATCCATTGTTTTTGCAACGTAGGTATGTTGATCTCTGTGCTCTCTTGCTCTTTCTAACATTTCAACCTGCATTATATCGAGTAACTTAAGTACTTCGGTTTCCACGTCATCGAGTGCACATTCGATTTTTTCTCTGGTATCACGGCGAACCAGGACACATTTGCCTGCTTCGATATCTTTCGGTCCAATTTCGACACGAACCGGAACACCTCTCATCTCACATTCTGAGAATTTCCATCCGGGTGATTTATCAGAATCGTCTACTTTTACGCGAAGGTTGCTGTCATGTGCTTTGCTTAAACGCTCTTTTAATTCATATGCTTTATCCAACACACCTTCTTTTTTCTGCTGAATCGGAACGATCATAACCTGAGTCGGAGCTACACGGGGCGGAAGAACAAGTCCTGAATTGTCACCATGAACCATGATAACAGCACCGATCAATCTGGTTGTCATACCCCAAGAAGTCTGATGAACATATTTTAATGTATTGTCTTTATCTGTAAACTGAATACCAAATGCCTTTGCAAATCCGTCGCCGAAGTTGTGACTGGTACCGGATTGTAATGCTTTACCATCATGCATTAACGCTTCAATCGTGTATGTAGATTCCGCTCCGGCAAATTTTTCTTTATCTGTTTTCTTTCCTTTAATAACAGGAATCGCTAAAACCTCTTCGCAGAATTTTGCATAGACATTGAGCATCTGAATGGTTCTTTCTTCTGCTTCCTTTGCTGTCGCATGTGCCGTATGACCTTCCTGCCATAAGAATTCGCGGCTTCTTAAAAACGGTCTGGTCTCTTTTTCCCAACGGACAACCGAACACCACTGATTGTATACCTTTGGAAGATCTCTGTAAGACTGGATATCATTTTTATAAAAATCACAGAATAAGGTTTCGGATGTCGGTCTTACACACATTCTCTCCTGTAATGGCTGAAGTCCTCCATGTGTAACCCATGCTACTTCCGGTGCAAATCCTTCAACATGATCTTTTTCTTTTTGTAAAAGACTTTCCGGAATGAACATCGGCAGATAAACATTTTCGACTCCCGTCTCTTTAAAGCGAGCATCTAACTGCTTTTGGATTAATTCCCAAATTGCGTATCCGGCGGGTTTAAAAACCATACATCCTTTTACACTTGTATAATCGATCAATTCTGCCTTTTTTACAACGTCTGTATACCATTGTGCAAAATCGTCTTCCATAGCTGTTATCGCTTCTACTAGTTTCTTCTCAGCCATTTTTCTTTCCCTTTCTGTTTTTATCTATAAATTTTATAGACTGTATTCTTTCTCTATTTACAATTGTGTTTTTACGAAATTTGCATATTCTATTACAGGCACGATCTCACCTGGATGACAATGCAAATGTACTAAATACGCATGCAAAAATTTTTCTAAAAATAGGCATAGTCCTGCTATTTTCCTTTTACAGCCTAATCAGTTCCATTTTATGCACTATACATGTATTTGTCAATGATAAAGCCGTTTGTACAACTCGAATAAAGTCAATAAATACAAGGGTCCCCACAACACACCTGCTGTTCCGAATGCTTTCATCCCGATATAGACAGATGCTAATATTCCGATTGGCCAAATCCCCATGCTTTTTCCGATAAGTTTTGGCTCAAGCAACTCTCTGGCTATGGCGGAAACCACAAAGGTTATAAGTAAAATAAGCGTTGCCATTTCATTTCCCATGAGCAACTGAAATACTGCAAGCGGCAATAAAACCATGGCCGTTCCGATGAATGGAAGCATATCCAAAAATCCGGTCACCAGTGCCCACAGATACGGAAAGTTATAATCACAAATTAAAAATCCCACAAAACAAATCAAGCTGATAATTAACATGATTTTTATCTGTGCCAAAAGATATTTACCGACAGTCCGGATCAGTTTTCCCACCATCAAAGTCATTTCTCCCAGAAAGGGAATTTTTTTGGTTTTTTCCAGAATCCGGTCATAATCCTGTGCAAACAGAACTGCGGCAATGATAGTTACGATCAAAAACATAAAGCCGGAAAACAGTGTTTTTCCATATGAAAATGTCTGTCCGACAATTCCGGGCAATAAATCCTTCTCTATATTTTCCATCAGAATATCCACTCTGTCGATAATCAGATTTTCTACATAAACAGAATTAATTCCCAAATTTTTTTCTATGGAACAACAGCTTTCATGTATAAAACCTGATATACTTTTTTCATATATTCCCAGATGCAGAACAAATTCTTTAAAACGAAAAAATCCTTTCATTCCGATGTACCAGGTCAGCACAATAACGATGGAAAGAAACAAAAACAGGAACAGCCCCGATAAAAAGCCTTTATTGATTTTGGTCTTTTTATGAAGAAACAAAAGGGGGCTTCGTATAATATAGACATAGATCCCCGCTATTACAAAAGGCAGAATAAATACGACAATATATTTGATTAAAAGAAAAATACCGACTGCTGCCAGAATAAAATAAATTTCCTTTTGATGTTTTTTGATATCATCATAAAAAGATCCCATACTATCACCTTTTGATAGTATGGGAAATCCGTTTTCTTTTATTCTGTTACATTTTGTAAAATTGTTTTTTGGGGTTTTATGGTAAAAGCCAATGGTTTTTTGCTTGAAGGATGCCGAAGTTGTATCGTCTGAGCACATAGTGCCACGTCAGGCACACAAAGTTTTTGGCTTACCTGTTTTGACAGGTCTGTTCCGTATTTTAAATCTCCTAAAAGCGGTATTCCCGCATGGGAAAGCTGCACCCGGATCTGATGATGTCTGCCGGTATGAAGATCTATTTTAACATATAAAATATATCCCTGATCTATTTTTTCCTTTCTAAAAATAGTATATGTCAATTCTGCTTTTTTTGCATCTTTTACAGCTTCTTTGTTGTCTGCCGATACAACTTTTGACAAATTTGTTTTGGAATCTTTTTGTAAATAATCGGTAAGTGTTATCTGCTCTCCAACCGGATGTAATTCCTTTTCTTTCCAAAAGGTATTATCCGAATCCAATGTATCTTCTAAAAAAATCGCAGCCAAATATTGCTTTTTCATTGTTTTATCTGTAACCTGCTGATTTAGTGCAGCTGTCGCTTTGGGATTTTTACCAAATACCAAAACACCTTCAACCGGCTGATCTAAACGTTGTATCAGACCAAGATAGAGCTCTTTTTTCCCTTCCTTTACCAGATAATTCTTCAATTCGGAAACTACATCCATTTTTGCAAACCCACCTGTTTGTGTTGCAATTCCCGCAGGCTTGTAACAAACCAGAATATCGTTATCTTCATATAGGATCTGTGTCTGCATAATCTTTTTCCTTTTTAAGCTTTAAATCTATATCCAACACCCCAGATGGTTTCAATATATTGCGGCTTGGAAGTATCGAACTCAATTTTTTCACGGATTTTTTTGATATGAACAGTAACCGTTGCAATATCACCAATGGATTCCATATCCCAGATTTCACGGAACAACTCATCCTTTGTAAATACATGATTCGGATTTTCTGCTAAAAATGTCAGCAAATCAAATTCCTTGGTTGTAAAAATCTTCTCCTCACCATTAATAAATACCCGTCGTGCTGTTTTATCAATCTTGATTCCACGGATTTCCACGATGTCATTGCTTTTTTGTGTAGAACCTACCAGACGTTCATATCTGGATAAGTGTGCTTTGACTCTTGCAACCAGCTCGCTGGGACTGAAAGGTTTGGTCATATAGTCATCCGCTCCTAATCCCAGACCTCGTATTTTATCAATGTCATCTTTTTTTGCAGAAACCATCAAAATAGGAATATTCTTTTCTTCACGAACCTGCTTACAAATCTCATATCCATCTACACCGGGCAACATTAAATCCAATACCAAAAGATCAATGCTTTCCTTTAGTGCTACCTGTAAACCTTTGGTTCCGTCATTTTCAATGAGCACTTCATATCCGCTCATTTCCAGATAATCCTTTTCCAATTCTGCAATTGCTTCTTCATCTTCAATAATCAAAATTTTACTCATCGTCATCCACCTCTTTATACTTTCTTAAAACAAAGTGCATACAGGTTCCTTCGCCTTCCTTGCTGGTTGCCCATATATATCCACCATGATCTTCAATAATTTTCTTCACAATTGACAAACCGATACCGCTTCCACCACGGGAAGAGTTACGGGAGGCATCCGTTCGGTAAAAACGCTCAAATATACGTCCTAAATCCCTCGCAGCAATGCCACGTCCGTTGTCTTCTATTTCAATTCGGATGGAATCGATATCATCCAACAGACGTATTTCAATCATTCCCTGCTCTTTTGTCAGGTCTTTATCCATATATTTGATACTGTTTCCGATAATATTATTGATTACCCGCTTCATCTGCTCCGGATCGGCAATGACCATCGTATCATCCGGAATGAGATTGTCAAAGTTGAGTTTAATATTTTTGGATTCCAAATCCAATCCAACCTCATCAACACAATCTCCAAAATAATCACTGACATTAATTCTCTGAAAGTTGTAAAGAATCCGATTGTTGTCGATTTTGGAATAGATTGTCAGCTCATTGATCAATCGATCCATATCATTTGCTTTGTTGTAGATCGTCTTAATATACCGATCCATCTTTTCCGGAGTATCTGCAACTCCATCCATGATACCTTCCACATACCCCTTAATGGAAGTAATCGGCGTCTTTAAATCATGGGAAATGTTGCTGACAAGCTCTCGATTGTGCTCTTCATTTTCCATCATTTCGGTGGTCGATTCCTTTAATTTTAAGCGCATCTCTTCATAGTTGTTAAAGACTTCTCCCATTTCACTGTCGTATTTGTTTTCCATCCGGTAATCCAGATTACCTTCGGCTATTTTTTTCATCGCAACATTCAATTCGGAAATCGGCCGGACAATTTCTTTGTACACATATCTTCTGACAATAACCACGCAGATTAGCAAAATAACAATTACGGATATCAGAGTATCCATGATAAAAAATCGTAAAATCGATGGGTCCACTTTGTCCCGAAATGCCGAACCCATGGTGGCTTCGAAATAGCCTTTAATTCCCATTAAGGAGCAAAAGATTAAAATATTCGGAACAATGACCATAAAAAAACAGGCAATAATAATTTTTGCATTTAAGGAAAGCTGCTTTTTTTCTTTCTTCATTTTTTCACCTTCCATCATTATATGCATATTTGAAACTATTACAAATACCATATTCTATTTGATATAACTAGGAAATGCTGTTGGGATTAATCATTCTCCAACAGCATTATTATTATATATGTTTTATTAGAAATATGTCTATGAAATTAAGAGTAATATTAGACATTTTAGAAAAATTTTATTCAATTTCGGATTTGTTTCCACGATGCATAGTCAGAAAAGCGCGATATATGGAGCTTGCAGACCGATTATGCAGACGCTCTGCCACGTTTCTCACAAAGTTCGCAATCTTTGCGGGATGGCAGTCACCTTTACAAAAATATATATCTTTGCCGCTTCATACTTCGGTTTTCGGCATTTCTAAGCGGCATGCTCACAAAGTATTTATTAAATGCCCGGTTTCAAAACTCAGACTTCGTCTTCAGACAGTTGAAACCGGGCATTATTTTTGT
>JAGAJL010000033.1 GCA_017626095.1 Lachnospiraceae bacterium | reverse complement strand
TCGCCAAATGCAATTGTGCAAGCACATTGCATTTTTCTCGTTGCCATAACCCCGATAAAAACGCTTCGCTTATTTTATCGCTGATTAGCACTCGCCAAATGCAATTGTGCAAGCACATTGCATTTTTCTCGTTGCCATAACAAAAAAAGGCTGTCAAAAAGTAATGGGATTTATTTTTAACAGCCTTAAAAAATCAGATTATTTTAAGCAAATCAAATCAGAAATGCCATATTTTTCAGCCAGTTCTGCAACGGTACCGTTTTCAGCCAATTTCTTCAAATCTGCGTTAACGACATCCCTTAAAGATTCGTTGCCAAGCTTAAAGCCTACACCATACTGCTCAGAGTTCAATGTTTCAGATAAAATCACATATCCTTCTCCTCTGGAGCTAATCTGGTAATTTGCCACACCGATATCAATCGCGATGGCATCCAGACTTCCTGCAAGAAGCTCTGAGAATGCGGAATTGTAATCAGAAAACTGCTGTAAAGAACCAAATGTATCAGCTAAAGCTTTCTGCTGTTCTTCATCAGACAATACGGAAAGAGCCGCACTTGCAGTCTGTACACCGACATTTTTGCCTGCCAGATCAGCCAAGGAGCTGATACCGCTATCTTCGGCCACAACGATTACCTGACTGTTATCGCAATAGGGATCAGACCATGTATAGTCATCTTCACGTCCGTTAATGGTAAAACCATTCCAGATACAGTCAATGGAACCGGAATTTAATTCCATATCTTTAGAATCCCAGTCAATCGGAGTTTTGGTTAACTCCCAGCCTTCCATATCACAGACAGCCTGAGCAAGCTCTAAGTCAAAACCTGTATACTCGCCGTTGTCATCCATATATCCGTAAGGCGGATATTCTGCATCGAAACCAACTACAAATGTTGTTCTGTCAGCTTCCGGATTGGCTTCTTCAGTTGCTTCTGTCTCTTCTGTGGTCTCTGTTGCTTCTGTTTCATCAGTTGATTCAGTTGCTTCTGTTGTTGCTTCTGTTTCTTCTGCTGTAGTCTGTGTAGCATCTGCAGAACCGTTGCCACAACCAACAAGTAAAGCCATGGTCATAGCACCACATAAAAGCATTGCTAATGTCTTTTTCATAATATTTCCTCCTGTAATACCATCCCGTGCCATAAATGCACCAAGAAAGCATGTATTCATGACACATATCATAATTACTTTGACATATTATCATGCTAAAGTATTCGTTGTCAATCGTCTGAATTCCGATACTTCTTTTCCTTTTTTTCATACTCGGAAACCATCTTCAAAATCTCTTCCGCATCCTTCGGATACTGTTTAACCACATCCATAATCGCATCTTTGACCTTTTCTGCCGTCTCGTTATTATACTCCATCTGCTTTCTCAAATTTTGTCTTCGAAGAATCAGATTATGACGTATTTCCACCATTTCTTTCGGATTGAATAATGCTTCTGTCTGATGCACCCAGATTAACGGATCAAACAACGGATAATGTTTTAACTGTCTGACTAACTGTTCACTGTGGAAGTCCAAATCGGCCTCTGTTTCCATAAGCCGTCTTCTTTCCTCCTTTTCCACCTGGTACTTTGACCACAAATCTTTTAATTTTTCTCCGCTGCTGACACCATATTTAATATAGTAATAATCCAACAGACTGGTGTTATTGACATAACGAATCTTTACCTTATTCTGCAGTGCAATTACCTTATTGTAACTTTTGGATGCGGAAATCAGTTCCTGCCTTGCTTCATTATATTTCACAAAAAAGATGGTCAATAAAAGTGCAATTCCAACCGACAAAATCATATATCCGATCTGCGTTTCCATATTCAGTATAAACTGCAGTATTAATAAAATCAGGACACAGGAAACGGCAGCAATCAGACTGATAATGGTCATTCCCCGCATATTCATCTGGCTGATTTTTGCCTCCTCCATCCGAAACATGCAGGCATGCTTTTCGCCTTCCAGTCTCTGCAGATCCTTTCGGATTTTCTCCTGATACTGTTCAGCTTCCGAAAGCTTTTGTATTCCATCTTCAACCTCATCTTCGATACGCTCCATCTTGCGGTATTCCGATTCGCTCATATGAATCATCCGTTCATTTGCCTGCTTTTTATCACCGTTCAAAATAAAAATGGCTCTGGCGTGCTCTTCGACTTTTTGCTTTTCCTCATCCGGCAGTGCTTCAATTTCCTCCATATCATGAAGGTACGAATTGACCAGCTGGTATTCATTTTGCAATCGTTCAATTTCACCGGAAGCTTCATCCATCTGTTCCAAACAGCTTTTCACATAATGAAACCTTTTATCCGGATTACTCAAATCCAGATTTTGTCCTTTTTCCCATTCAAAATCAACTTCTAATTCTTCTAAGGGTTCATATTCTCTTTTTTTTCGAAACAACTTTGAAAAGAATCCCATAACAACCTCAACTTTCGGCTTTATATGCTGCTACTTTTTCTAAAACAAATTCCCGATATTCCTGATCTCTTCCACGATTTCCTTGTGAAAAAGAAAGAAGATTTACCGTATCCGGTTCTTTCAAAAAATCATGTTTTGCCTCGGCAATATCGCGGCTTAATTCAGCAGATATCTGTTCAAACTCAGAATGTTTTTTTATAAATTCGCCAAATGCCTCATCCGTCATCATCATGTTTTTACATAGTAAAGCAGCTTTTAAATCTTCTTTTTGGTCGATTTCCATCTCTGCTGCTTTCATAAACCATTCAAAAGCCAGATCAAAATAAAACATATACGAATAGCAGCATCCGATATTATACATAATGTGGTGCTTTTCTTTCTGCGTATTGTAATCCTTCTGCTCAAGAATTTCCTCATAGTCCTGAATGGCTTCCCGATAATTTTTTTCCACCACATAATAATCGGCTCGCATTTTTCTTCGTTCATTAAGGCTTAACAGAGAATTCTTACGAATCCGCTCACAAACAGCCTCCCTCTCCGGTTTGGTCAAATAATTTGTATAGGCAAAAATCTGTGAAGCAACCTTTTCCGGTCTCGGCTCTTTACTAAGAATACTCAAAATACTTTCAAAAAGATCCATAAAGCCCAATTGATGACCAATCCAGTTCGCCAATTGGATTTTCACAAGCTCCTCACCGCACAGTGTCGTATTATGATAAAGGTAATAACACAACTCTTCGATGGTATATATTTTTTTCCGTATATCTGCAACGAAATAAGGTTTTTCAGCCTTTTTCCCTTTGCAAAAAAGGATATAACTCATAAAAAACTCCCTTAATTTAGTGAAATAATCTCACGATAACGTTTTCCTGTAGAACGGAAGAATTCTCCAAATCCCACATCTTCCACTTCCACCACAAGTTCATTTGCCGATTTCATTTTTAACAGGCATCGGAATTTCAAGCTTTTCGGATCTCTGTCCGGGATAGCCGGAAGGACAACCAAAACCACTCTTTGCTTCTTATCGCCTAATGGTGTAATCACGATTGGCAGCTTTCCATCTTCACCGGGCATAAATTCAAATTCCTTTTGAACTTCAAACCACTTCTCTCCACCAAAAAGCAGATTTTTAACAACCTGTTTTCCTTCCCGCATGATGCCCACTCCGATATCCGCGGCTAACTTATCTTTTCCCAGATACAGATAATCCTGAGCCTCTTTGCCCGGAACCAGACGTTCCATTCCTAAAAGGCAAGCTCCCTTACTGTATAAGTTGCTACCTCCGAAAACACGACGGTTATGGCAAATCAGTTTGAGTGTTTTGGGACACCATTCCTTTTCAAATATTTTACCGGTCAGATAAAATACGGTCACAAGTCGATTATTCAAAAAATCTTCCATGATGACGGAAAGCTTTTCATCCATCATCTCCAAATACCGGTCTTTTTCCATAATTGAAGAAAACTCTGCAGGTATCGAAAACTTTTTATCCACATGCTCATCGATAGTTGTCACAATCGGCTTTGTACGGTTATTTAAACGGATATGATAAAACTTTAAAAAGCCATCCGACAAATCGATAACCCCCAATTCATAGCATCGTAATTCCTTGGGCTGATGAATGGTATAAGAAAATAAACATTCCATCCTGGGTTCAAAATACACCTGCTCAAAGCTTTTTAATACGCTTTCCTTTACACGGTTTAATACTTCCAACATGCGTTCCGATAACGTATCAACCGAAATAACCAATGCCTTAACCGTAACATCGTTGTTATATAATCCCAGATTCGCAAGACAATTGCGGATGAATAGTGCAAGCAATTCGACCGGGTCAGCCGTTGCTTTTTCTATCTGAACAGGTTCCCCTCTGACAGCTAACGTCAACAAATCATCTACCAGCGTTCCTTTATAGTTAGCTGCGGCTTTTTTTGCTTTCTCTCCGTGAAACCACTGGTTGGCATCCGTTCTTTTACACAAGCAGACCGGGATGTTATAAACATCTCCCTCTTCCTCTTCAAAAGTCACATAACTGATCTGTGCATAGGTTCTTCCCAAATCAAATCCTACGATATAATTTTTTCCTTTATCCTGCATCTGCTTTTCCATCTTTTGCTTCATCCTCACTATACATTAGCAAATCATAGTTCCATTATCCTGCCATAATCTGAATTATCACTCATAAACATGCTGAAAACACCAACCGAAGTTTATTTTATCTTCATCATTGAATCGGTCAAATACTTTTTCAGCTCGTATTCTTCCATCAGTTCATCGGTCAATTCATAATCCGACAATGCGAAAGACATGGCTATTTCATTAACACATCGATATCTCCCGTTGCGTGATACCGTAGTATTTTCAACCAACTCCAGTTGTCCCTTCTCGCAAAATTGCTCTGTTCCTTCTACAACCGCAGTGATATAATACGGAATACTGTCACCCCAGAAAATACGGAATTTCTTTTGATAAATACCGGGATAAACTTCTGTCATTTCTTCTGTATAATAACTTTGTTCTTTTAAACCAGCTTCCCCGGTCACAAAATGTATCAAAATCTTTTGTTGTTCTTTTGAATAATACTCGACATACGTCTGCTCACCATATATTTCCAAAACCGGATAGACACCGGCATAAGCACCAAAAAAGGACAAGTAAATCTCCTGTTTCAAACAATCCTGCAATAATTGAATACACAAATGACACTCATCTTCACGCAAGCTCCCTACATGATGACTATGATATTTTAATAATGCAAGTTTCGAACCGATTGACAATTTCTTATGCTCTAACATCATCCGGTTGAAGCAATCCCACAAATCATCTTCCAATTCTTTCCCACGAATCAGATAATCATTTGCACAGATGGAAAGATATACTTCTATCAATTCATCACGTCCGCCTGACTTGTAGCAATAACGGAAAATATCGATAGTCTCTGCACAGAAAACGTCCGCAAAGATTTCCAATTCTAAAATGCGTTGCGCCATTTCCAGAGCCGGCAGATTCATGGAGATAAGTGCATGATATATTTCCAACATCTGCTTATGAGTACCGGCAAAATACAAATTCAAATATTGCAAAATTTCATCTGTATACTTTCCGGAAGCAAAAGTCAAATATGCTAATTTCAGCAATCGCTCCTGATATTCCGTATCTTTGGTTAGCATATACTGACAAATCCCTAAAAGTGTTTTTATCCGGATACCTTTTGCGCCACATTTACAGACAATCTCATAGGCTTTTTCATATTGACCAAGTCCTGCCAGCATGGATACAAATTCGGGACGGTCTCCGGGCAAAAATGCTTCCGCATTCATAGTTTCCGGGAATTGTTCACAATCCGGATTCAAATCGAGATTCTGGAGTGCGCGAATAAAATGAATGGCAAGTTCCTTTTTAAAACCTTCATCCAGAACATCCTGATGAACAAGCCAAAGATATTGTTTATATCGTCTGACCAGTTCTTCCGGCGTATCTACTGCATAAATAGGCTGCTTTTCATATAAATACAATTGCTCTCCAATATCTATGCTGTTACATCCTTTTAAAAGCATTTTCATTTTCTGATAATCCATAAAAGGACGGATCTGACACTTCTCTTCGCCGGAGACAATTTTTCCCTTTGAATCCTCAAAGAGAATGGTATATTCATCCGTATAAAGAAAAATAACAGCACTATGCTTTTTAATCATATAACGTTTTTGTTCTTTAATCCCCCGCTGTCTGACGATACAGCTCTTATAATTGAGCCCTTCTTCCAGGGTCAATTCATTGGCAAAAACCAATTTCTGCAACTGAAGCTGCAAATTTTCATCCATATCTTCTACAGACAACGTATTCCGATATAAGTAAGCCAGGGAGCTGTTTATTTTCCCCTTTTTTAACTGCTTAATTGTAAAATTGTGAATCCGATTCAAATAATCAGAGCTTAATTTTTCCTGCTGCTTTAGTATTTTTTCATATACATATGCAAGATAACGTTCCTCAAGCGGTGTATCAAAAGCAAAATAACGGACAACCTCCGGTGGCAATGTTTCTTTGGGACTAAGCTTAAGTGACCGGATATATGCCTCATGCAATCCATTGATTCGGCAATCGGCCATAATCCCCTGTTTATACCACCATGCCGCATCTTCTCCCATGTATCCCTCTTTCATCAACAGGTGGCTCATCATTTTTGCCGTTGCTTTTTCATCCTTTGAAGGATGTTTTCTGCACAGTACGGAAAATTTCGGACAAAGCTTCTTAACCGAAACCGGAAGCTTGTATATCTGCTCGCAAACAGGGCCCGAAAGTAATGAATATCGCTCCATAAACAACAACACCTGTACTTCAAAATCGGTAATTGCTGACAAGAGAAGTTCATTTTCCAAAATCAAAAGTGCCGCTTCTAAATATAAAATCGGGCTCGTACATCCCTCGTCAAAAAACATGCGAAGCCTACGATAAACCGCAGGCGGATTTTCCAATTGCAAATGATCTTTGTGCATACATGCCCAGTACAATGCAAAGCTATGCATATGTTCTTTTGCATATTCATCCAGTAAATCAGCGGCTTTTTTTTGTGAATCGTCTCCAGACATGGATAGCAAATATAAAAAATACCCATACAGTTCGGTAGATGCTTCCTGCTTTTTGATCATGCGTTTTGCATTTTTCAATAACCAGATAGCTTCGTTATCTTTGTTGCGCAAAAGCTTCAGATGCGCTTCATATAAAGCCGGAAGCAATTCATCGATACCACGGCATTGTTCCAACAGTTTTTCCGCTGTTTTAAAGCACTCTTTTAACGGTCTGCGTCCCGTACGGTAATCCAGATAAAGCCTTGTAATTCCTGCCTTGAGCATATCGTTTTGCAGCTTATTCCCATTTGCGGGCTTACTCTCTTTGGACACCGTGACCACAATTTCGCACAAAACAATGTCGGTTTCCTTTTCCATAATAGAGCATCTGTTTTCCCCGGTATGTAACTTACTCTCATCAAAAATAACGGTAAAACAACCGCAGTCCTGAGAAAAATCCTTTTCTGTTAAAACCGTATCCACACAACAAAAACTTTGATTGGATACTATTTCAGCATGGGTATAGCCCCAGCCATTTCTCTGTATTTCGATGGACAACTTGTCCGGAAGCTCTTCTTTTACAAAAGTATATGCACTTTGTCCACACTCATAAGAAATCTCCTGTTTCTTATGGATTAAAATTAAAAACCGGTCCATTGCCAAATCCATTTTTCCGGTTTCGAAACCATATTGCAAAAGGGTCTTGTAGCTTTCTAAATACTGCTTTCCGCTTCCGACTAAGACCCCGGAAAAGAGTGGACTCACAAAACATTCTCTTGCCTGTTTCCAATTTACGCGTGCCAAATTTGCAAAATGAAACAGGTTGCGAACTTCGCCCAATTCTCCCCTTAACAGTTTGCCTTTGATAACAACCTCATATGGAAGACTGAATTCGCCGATACTGGTAACTAAATTAAACTCTCCGCACTCCTCATCTCCCTGTTCCATTCCGGTTGTATCATATAAAAACGGTACCGTCAGATTGCTCCCTTTGAATTTTTGATTCGAAGTCTTCATACGCATATCCGTCGTATAAACATATCCTTGCGCACCCTTTGGAGATAGAATTCGAACATCAAAGCTTCCCTGGTAGACCGAACCAACTTCAGCTTCAATCAAAACTTTAGCTACATCAAACTCCAAAACACCGTTACCATATGTAATTGTAGAAACATCATCCTTCGAAACGGATGAAAACACCGTTTGCTGTTGTTCCACGTGATTTCCCTGCTTTTGTTTTCATTATTATTTCTTTTCAAATTTGTGTTCCCGATATATATCGAGAACATAAATCCGAAAAGAATGTGATTATATTAGTTTTAATTGTTTTTTTTATAAAAATTGCTATAATGTAGAATGTAATTTGCCCAAGAATGGTTTTGTTGCTTTGGCAACTTTCGCATTTTATTATAGCATAGTATCGACTGATTTCCAACCAAATGGAAGAAGCAAAAGGAGACAAACATGAAAAAAGAGACGACGGCCTTTCACGGAAGTGATTTGGAAAAAATCGAAGCCTTTTACGGAATAAAAAAAGAAGAGATTATCAATTTTGCTGCAAACGTCAATCCATTGGGCTTTTCCAAAAAAGCGGCCAATGTTTTAGCGGATGATTTAAGCATTATTTCGCGTTATCCGGATCCGGCATACACCAAATTGAAAAATGCAATCTCATCCTATACCAATGCCGACTCCGACAATATTATTTTAGGAAACGGTGTCACAGAATTACTCTCTCTCTTTTTGACAATTATCAATCCATTAAAGGCAGTCATTATCGGACCAACCTATTCAGAATACGAAAAGGACTTGGAAAGACTGGGATGTGAAATCTGCCATATTGATGCGCTTGAAACAAATGATTTTATTTTAACGGCGGATGATATAATAAATCAGACTCCACCGGATACAGATTTGGTTATTCTTTGCAACCCCAACAATCCCACCTCCGGTGCTCTTCGCAGACCGGAGCTTATAAAGTTAGCGCAAGCTTACCAAGAAACAGGGACCTATCTGATAATCGACGAAACCTATGTTGAATTCTCCAAAGATTCGGACGAAATATCTTCTGCTGCCCTGACGAATCAATTTGATCATTTGTTGGTACTACGCGGCACATCCAAATTTTTTGCAACTCCCGGACTGCGCCTTGGCTATGCACTAACCAAAAATGCAGAGCTTCTTGCATCAGCAAAAGCCATGCAGGATCCCTGGAATATCAATTCCGTGGCAGAAACCGTAGGAAGTGTCATGTTTACAGATAAAGAATATATTCATCTGGTTCAGAAAACCATGGAAGAAGAAAAAGTATATGTCTGTGATGCATTGGCAAAAATCGATGGTATGAAAATTTTTCCGGTCAATGGAAACATCGTACTGGCAAAGCTTCCAAACGGAAGCCTTACCTCCGATGAATTATTCGATATTTTGATTCGGCAGGGACTGATGATAAGAAGCTGCACATCTTTTCAGCCTCTGGGCAACCGTTTTATCCGGATTTGTTTTATGTCTCATGATGATAATGTGAAACTAATTAACGCTATAAAAAGTGCGCTATAACAAATTTCATATATCAGCAGTTTCTCAAATCCGACTTCGTCTGGGGCGGAAATCCTATTTAGCTCAGCTCGGAAATTCTATTTAGCCCGGCTCGGCGATTCTTGTTACCGCAACATAAACATTTGAGATTTGATACCACGTGGGATAGTCCACGATTCCACTTTGAGGCAATAAAAAGATTCCCTGAAAGGTTTGTACTGCTCTTTTTGTATTGACACCAAAGATGCCATCTGCGGCAATTTTGGGGATTGCCGGATAGTTTTGGGCAATCCGATTCAACTGTTGCTGCATCTGAAGTACCTTGGCTCCTCTGGAACCAACGGTCAGATCATATCCCGGATAGGAAGATGGTATCCCCGAAATATAGTTGGTAGAATTGATAAACATGTCATTTCCGTAATAATATCTGATAATCTCAATTGCCGAATATCCCTGATCCGCCAGATATTTTGATCCCCACTGACTCAAACCTTTACACGTCACCCGGTTGCCATCACAATAAGATGTAAAAATTGGCTGATTGACACCGGGGCGTGACAAATAATTATTAAAAATCGAATCGACAACATACGAAATATTCTCATAAATATTGCGCCCATAAATCCATTTCTGGTCAAATGCCGTATTACTTGTAATCGTAAAATCATAGCCTTTTCCACGATAAAATTCCGTATAGACCCGATTTAGCGTAAATGACATAATGCATAAAACATTTGCATAAATCGCCTGTTCCGGCCATGTGGAATAAATTTCACTGCTCGCAACATTTTTGATATAGTCTTTATACCTCACATAATAATTTTTTGCAGAACGGTCTTCCGGTCTCCCATCATGCACCACTACATATTCCGGAATCACAACACGGCTCAGTACAATTTCTCCGCTCTCATTGACTTCCTTTATTTCTTCCTCCGGAATTTTTGCTTCATACTCACCGTAGAGCGTGTGGTCCGGAATCAATATATCGCTCTGCACCAGATTCGGTTCTTCAAGCGGATTCATTTCCACATTCTGCACCGCTAATTCATCCGACATGACCTCGCTTCCGCTAATGCTGACCGGCTCATATCCTTCCGCTGAAATTTCCATATCATACTCTGCGTATGGTCTTATTTCCGAAGGCTCCTGACTAAGGCTCCTGGGTGGTGTGGGAAGATCAACTCTATCCGTCTGACCACTCTCATTTGTATTTAATGTCTCCACCAATACTCTTTCCTGATCTGCCGACTGACGCTCTGCATATATTTTGACAGTAGCATTTTTTATCGGTATAAATCCGACAGAACTTGTCACACTGACAAGCAATCGTCCAATTTCTGAATTCACATTTTCAGGCATAAAAAAACCTCTGCATTTTTGTACTAATATATGCAGAAGTTTTTAATTTGTTATTCTAAGTTAAATACACCCTTTTCGGATTTGTGTTCCCACTATATATGTGCCGTAAGTGCGATATATGAGGTTTTTGACCTTAGATGCAGACTTTTATCTCTGCCATCGTTTCTCACTTTTTATTATTCGCAACTTTGGGGATATAGCCAGTCACCCTAACAAAAATTATATATCTTTGCCCGCGGAATTTAGCGAGGTTTTCTGGCATTTCTTAGCGGCATAGGCGAACAAAAATAACCGCTTAGAAATGCCGAAAACCGAAGTATGAAGTGGCAAAGATATATATTTTTGTAAGGGTGACTGCCATCCCGCAAAGATTGCGAACTATGTGAGAAACGTGGCAGAGCGTCTGCATAATCGGTCTACAAACCCCATATATCGCACTTACGGCACATCTCTTTTAGGAACACCAATCACTATTCCTGAATTGCATTTTTCAATTCCTATTCCAGATTCAATTTCTTTTCCAGAAAATACTTGTTTAAAAAGTACAAACCGACTGTCATAGCAATGATAGCAAGTGCCACCAAAACCGCACCGACATTGACGGTGGTTAGAGAAATATCTTCATTTATCACCAACATCTGAAGCGGAACGGATAGACAGGAGCTAAGAAATCTCTTTCCCATATACAGACCGATCAGAACCATGACCGATAAAAATAATCTGTTTTTCTTGGACTGTTGTCCGATGCCGACAGCCATATACATTAACAGAATTTCAAAAATCGGCGTCACCAATCCACTGATAATGCCGGATGCAATCAACGGGATTCCTTTTACAATTTCATCAAATTCCATTTCAATATCATGAAATGCTTCTTTAAAATCCATTATGGATAATTCTCCAAATATATCGGCAAACGAAAAAACAATGATTGCAATACAAATTCCCACTACAATACCGGTAATGAACTGCCATAATACCGCAATAATAAGTTTGGAATTAATCAAATCTGTTGATTTTACCGGAAGTGTATGCATCAGATAACCCTGATCCGTAAATAAATTCTTATAATATCGCACAAAGAAATAATATTTCATAACTAGAACAATGGCAAAAACCGAAACAATATAAATAATGATATAAAACGAAAAAGCAACGCCCAACATTGTTGTCTGTGTATCCGTAAACGTCTTATCATCTGAATAATGCCAAAGCGATATCATTAATGCACCGATAACGGAAAGAATTAACGCAATACCATTGCAGGCCGTACAAAGCCCCCAAGTATCTTTCCATTCATATTTCAACAATGTTTTCAGCATGCAAACACCTCCCTGAAATACATATCTACTGATTTTCCAAATTTATTTCTGATATTCTGAGCCGTACTTTGCACAACCAGCCGACCGTTTTTGATAAATACGACATCGTCCAGGATATTTTCAATATCATAAATCAAATGCGTACAAATCATAATCGTCGCTTCTGAATTATAATTTGATAAGATCGTTCTCAAAATGTAATCTCTTGCAGCCGGATCAACCCCTGCAATCGGTTCGTCCAAAACATAAAGCTGTGCATCTCTGCTCATAACCAGAATCAACTGCACCTTTTCCTTGGTTCCTTTTGATAACGTCTTCAATCTGGCATCAATCGGAACTCCCAGTGCCTGCAGCATGTCATAAGCCCTCTCCTTACGAAAATCCTGATAAAAATCTGCAAAGAATTCAACGAGACTTTTGACATCTTTTTGCGCTTCCAAATAGGTTCTTTCCGGCAAATATGATACAACCGATTTCGTATATGCTCCGGGCTTTTGTCCATTGATCAGCACTTCCCCTTCTGTAGGGACCAGCAGACCGTTGATTATTTTAATGAGTGTTGTTTTCCCGCTTCCGTTAGGTCCTAACAATCCAACAATATGCCCTTTTTCAATAGTCAGATTTAAATGATCCAATGCATTTCTTCCATAGACATAGCTTTTAGTCAGATTGCGGCATTCCAACAAAGAAGGGCCATTTTCCAACTTCGGCATTGGTTCAACAATCAATTGTGGCATGGGTCTGCGCATCGGTTGCCAGTATGGTGGCTGTCCCATTGGCATTTGCCCCGGCATCGGCTGTCCGTATGGCGGCTGTCCCATTGGCATTTGTCCCGGCATCGGCTGTCCATATGGCGGCTGTCCCATTGGCATTTGTCCTGGCATCGGCTGTCCCATCGGTATCTGCCCAACCGGCGGTTGTCCGTATGTATTATTCATTTCCATTCTCTTCTCCTTTTTCACTTTTTTCTTGAATTCCCTTTCCCTTGGACATCTTCTCGAGCGGCTCCTCGGATGTCTCCTCGGATGTTTTATGGAAATATGTTCTTTGAGAGTTTTGGTTGCGATGTATAAGTTTATTTAAATATTTCATATAAAATACTTCTCACCGTACGTACACGGTGCATCCATGCTACGAAGTACTGAAATGCAATGAAATATTAAGATAAACTAATACATCTTCACAAAAAACTCTCAAAGAACATATTTCCATAAACTGCGGGGTAAAAAGTGCGCAGTCTCAATTAGGTCTCATCCCTCTTACATTTTGTCTTTTCGCGACCACAAGGCATCAACGCATTGGAAAGATATTTTATTTCCACCGCTCCCCCGTGAAAAGACAAATGCAAGAAAAGCTGCCAGTGCATCCGGCAGCTTTTCGACACGCATTCCGCATATTATTCAATAACTTTAATCCATCCTTCAGGAGCCTCGATACGACCCATCTGAATACCGGTTAAGGTATCATATAATTTTTTGGTAACCGGTCCCATTTCATCCATACCGCTGGGGAAACAGATTTCTTTGCCATGGTCTACAATCTTGCCTACCGGCGAGATTACTGCTGCCGTACCGCAAAGACCACATTCTGCAAAATCCTTGATTTCATCAAAGTAAACTTCTCTTTCCTCAACTTCCATGCCTAAATACTCTTTTGCAACTACCATAAGAGAACGGCGTGTAATGGAAGGTAAAATCGTATTTGATTTGGGGGTAACAAACTTGCCGTCTTTTGTAATAAATACAAAGTTAGCACCGCCTGTTTCCTCAACCTTGGTTCTTGTCGCAGAATCCAGATACATATTTTCATCAAAGCCTTGATGATGCGCATCTGTGATAGCATATAAGCTCATGGCATAATTAAGGCCTGCTTTGATATGGCCCGTTCCGTGCGGTGCTGCACGATCAAAATCGCAAACACGGATTGTAATCGGTTTTGCGCCACCTTTAAAGTAAGGACCTACCGGTGTTGTAAAGATACGGAACTGATATTCATCAGCGGGTTTTACACCGATAACCGGATTTGAGCCAAACATATAGGGGCGAATATATAATGTTGCACCAGAACCATACGGAGGAACATATGCTGCATTTGCTTTTACAACATCTACAACAGCCTGTACAAAACGATCTTCAGGGAATACCGGCATAACCAGTCTTTCACAAGAATCCTTCATACGTGCTGCATTCAAATCAGGACGGAAACATACGATTTTTCCATCCTCTGTTGTATATGCTTTTAATCCTTCGAAACATGTCTGTGCATACTGTAAGACACCGGCACATTCACTGATCACCACATTAGCATCTGAGGTTAATGTTCCTTCATCCCATGCTCCGTTTTTGTAGTTGGATACGAATCTTTTGTCTGTCTGGATGTATCCGAATCCCAAATTAGACCAGTCAATGTCTTTCTTTTCCATTTTCTTACTTCCTTTCTGATTGTAGAATATGATGTGTTTTTATTAAATAGTAGACAATCTACAATATAACTTTTTTTTATTATCAGACTTTTACTTTCCAATGTCAATAAAATTTAATTCCCTTTTGGAAACCAACCTACTACTTTTTCTTTTGATAGGTAACAAAATTGTAGCATACATCAAAATAAGTCTGTTCCTCCGAAGTATCCACTACTTCCCAATCTTCCATATCATCCAGATTCGGGAAATAGGTATCCGCCTCATATGCTTCATCAATTTTGGTTACAATCGCTTTATCACAATATGGTAACAGTTGCCGATAAATGCTTTCACCACCGATTACATAGATTTCTTTATCGGGATATTTCTTTATTTCCTCCCATAAAGCATCCAGGGAATGAACTACCGTGGCACCATTTACTTTATAGTATTCACCCCGTGTCAAAACAATATTGACCCTGTTTCCCAAAGGCTGACTTTGCGGAAAACTCTCCAGTGTTTTTCTTCCCATGATGATGACATTGCCGGTGGTCAGCATACGGAAATTTTTCATGTCGGAAGGTATCTGGATCAAAAGCTTATTTTTATTTCCTATCGCCCAGTTTTTGTCAACTGCCACAATTAAATTCATAAATCATTTTCCTTTCATAGAGCATACTGTATTTTTAATTCTAAAATACAGTTACATGGTTACCGTTTTATCTTCTACTACGTCTTTTTCTATAGTTGCATTTGTAGTTGTTATACTGCATTTACTGCTAATCTGCCGATTTTGATCTGTACAGTTATCTTTTTTATCGCCAATTGGGTTTTCCGATTTGGTACTTTTATTGTATTTACCGATTTGATATTTGCAGTCCATTCCCGATTCAAAATCAAATCAGATAGCAATCGGGATATTTTTAATCTGTGGCTCGGTAATATAATCTTCTACATACAGATCATCTGTTGTAAACGAATAGAAATCCGTCACTTCCGGATTAAGCCATACTTTTGGTGCCGGATGCTCCGGTCTGTCAAGCAGTTCTTTAATGATATCCACATGTCTGTCATAAATATGGGCATCTGCAATAACGTGAATCAATTCTCCCGGAATCATATGGTTAACCTGTGCAACCATCATAAGTAAAATGGCATACTGAGCAACATTCCAGTTGTTTGCTGCTAACACATCCTGGCTTCGCTGATTTAACACCATATTCAAAACTAAATCATCACCTTCCTTGGTAACATTGTAGGTTGCCGAATAGCAACACGGATCCAGATGTCCGGTCGCAAGATCATGAAACTGATATAAATTGGTCAATATGCGGCGACTGTATGGATTTTCTTTTAATTGTTTTAATACATAATCCATCTGATCGATTTCTTCCCCTTTGTAAAGGAATTTTTCTCCCACAACATATCCGTATGCCGTGCCGATAGAACCGCTTTCATCTGCCCAACTGTCCCAGATATGCGGTTTTAAATCATGAATATTATTTGATTTTTTCTGATAAATCCAGAGTATCTCATCCATGGCAGATTTTAAAGCCGTTTTCCGGATGGTAATCGCAGGGAACTCTTTTCGAAGATCATACCGGTTTACCACTCCAAATTTTTTAATGGTATAAGCCTGTGTTCCGTCTTCCCAATGCGGTCTTACCTTTTCTCCTTCCGTACTGGTGCCGTTTCCCAAAATATCACGGCACATTTCTTTAAAAATCTTATCTGCGTAGCTCACGAAAAAATCTCCTTATTCTTGCTTTTCTTTTTGTTTTATCATTTCCGGCCTGTCACCTTTAGCCAACTATTCTTTAGCGATCCCACTTATCACACAGGGAATTAATCTGATCAGCAAATTTTGCCAAATCTTTATTGGCTCCGCCTTCATTATGCTGGATAACCACAAGCAGTCTCTGTCCGGCAGCCAAAAGTCTCGCAAAGACATCGGATACTGCTTTTCCGGTTTTCTTCTTTTCCAGACGAATCGGAGACGCAATATACTCAAGCTCATTGTTAGCCAGGTTAAACCGTGTTCCGGAATAGGGTGCATAAGCATTGATGCCATGTTCATGAATCAGACATTCTTTAAACGATTCACAGACACTGTCTTCTCCATGTACAACAAATACCCGGTCCGGTTTCTTTTCAAATCCGTTAATCCAATCTAACAATCCGTTTTTATCCGCATGTCCGCTCAATCCTACGAGTTGTCGGATACTTGCACGGATCTTGATTGGTTCACCAAATAATTTAACCTCATCAATTCCATCTACAATGGCACGTCCCAAGGTTCCGACTGCCTGGTAACCAACAAATAAAATCGTACTTTCCTCTCTCCAGAGATTGTGTTTCAAATGATGACGGATACGTCCTGCCTCACACATACCCGAAGCAGAAATAATGACTTTGGGCTCTTCATCAAAATTGATGGCTTTTGATTCATCGGAAGTAATCGTCAAATGAAGACCGGGGAAACTTAAGATATTAATGCCTTGCTTAACAAGTGCCATAGCCTCTTCATCAAAGCAGGTATAAATATTCTTCTGGAAAATACCGGTTGCTTCAACAGCAAGCGGGCTGTCTACATACACAGGGAAATCCTCGTGTCCTTCGACCAGTCTGTCATTTTTAATCTGTCTTAAGAAATATAAAAGTTCCTGTGTACGGCCTACCGCAAAGGAAGGAATGACAACGTTACCGCCTTTGTCAAAGGTCTCTTTTAAAATAGCTGTCAGTTCAGCAATATAATCCGGTCTGGTGGCAGAATGCAGGCGATCTCCATATGTAGATTCCATAACAACATAGTCGGCTTCTTCTGTCTTTTTCGGATCTTTGATTAACGGCTGGTTTAAATTGCCGATATCACCGGAAAAGACAATCTTTTTCTCTAATCCGGCTTCGTTAATCCATACTTCAATACTGGAAGAACCAAGCAGATGTCCGATATCGGTAAAGCGCACTTTAATGCCTTCACACAATTCAACCACGCCGCCATAGTGACAGGGAACAATGTGTTTTAATGTTCCGTCTGCATCTTCCATTGTATACAACGGTTCAATCGGATCGGACGACGCACTTCTTTTTGCTTTTCGGCTTTTCCACTCAGCCTCCTGCATCTGGATATGTGCACAGTCACGTAACATAATGCTGCACAAATCCGCTGTCGCATCGGTCATCAAAATCTGTCCGCGGAAACCTCTTGCATACAATAGCGGAAGCATTCCGGAATGGTCCACATGCGCGTGTGTCAAAAGGACATAATCCACAGCTGCGGGACTAACCGGTAGCTCGGCATTTTCAAAAACATTAATGCCCTGTTCCATACCATAATCCACTAAAATTGTTTTTCCACAGGCCTCCAGGTAATGACAACTTCCCGTAACCTCATGAGCAGCTCCAATAAATGTAAGCTTCATACCATCACTCCATTCCCAAAACGATCTTGTTTGCTACACTATCTTTGTCTGTTATTTGTTTTAAATTGCCATACACATCTCTATGTACTAGTATAATATCTTTTTACTAAATAGAAAAGGAATTTTGAAAGAAAATCTGTCTTTTCCCTCTGTCATCCGTCACTCATTTTCATTGATTTTCCTTGTTCCTTACTATATAATAATGAGTTGCCCGACAAATGGACAAACTTTAGCACTTTGAAAACTTAACACATTAGCCTCAAATAAAGTATAATAGAAACAGATTTTAAACGAGGAGTGTACAACAAATGTCATTTGCTACAAATCAATCGCAACAGATTAGTCTTTTTGATGCCACTGCTAATCTTACAGATCGGGAAAAACGGTTGTTGGAAAAGTCATGGGCGAAATATTTTGCTGAGAACATCTTTCCAGAAATAGATGAGAACCCCTTTTCCGTGCTTTACAGTGACCGTCCGTCCAGACATAATACCCCGGTGAACGTAATCATTGGAGCATTGATACTGAAAGAAATCTTTGGA
>JAGAJL010000024.1 GCA_017626095.1 Lachnospiraceae bacterium | reverse complement strand
TTAGCTTCATACACACATTATACCACAAAATACAACGACGTACAACACATACAACAAAAATAATTGAAAAATTTGACATAAAAAATACCGAATTTCTGCGGTTTGTGAGCATTTTTTAGATTTACAACTGTCGAAGACCCGAGTTTGTCAGAATTTTGAATACAACGGCAGATGAACTGATGCCGGAAATCGAGTTGAAACATATTTCGTGATGTTTTCTGATGATAAAATAAGGTAATAAGATAAAAAGATAAAAAGGTAAAAAGGGAAAAGAAGAAGTATAAAAGAAATAAAAGAAAAAGGAAAAGATAAAAGGGATCAGAATATCGAAAGTGGCAGCAAAAGAGTGAAAATCGGATTATTGCAGACAAAGAGAAAGGTCTGGAAATGTCTGATAATAATACACGAGGAAAGCATATGGACTCATTTTTACAAAAAGAAAACAGGACATTTATTTCTGAGCGTTTAAGACACGCTCTGGATGACTGCGCCCATAAAACCCTCACGGTTGTAGTTGCTCCGACCGGATATGGAAAAACTGTGGCAATCAGAACTTTCTGTGAACGGGTGCAGATGCCTGTCATATGGATTAATATATATGACCGTGATTATACCCGCACATGGGTTTCTTTTTGTCGTATGATATTTGCTGCTTCTGAGATTGCCGATCAATTGGAAAAATGGCCCTTCCCGGCAGAAGGTCTGCAGAGAGATAACTTTGCAAAAGCATTTGGGAATGTATTAAAACAGGGACCGGTCACCATTGTATTTGATGATTATCATTTGATTCAAAGTCCGCAGATCAGTGATTTTTTTCAGTTCATTACCAGGGAATTTGCGTCATTTTTTCATTTAATCATTATTTCACAAAAGCAGGTATTTGATGTGGAAGCCATCGCATTTGCAACAGGAAAAATCAATCGGATTACGTCCGATGACCTGAGACTTCGTAGAGAAGACGTTCCGGCGTATTTGAAATTGTTTGATCTTGCGCCGGAATTAATTGAAAATAAAGATGCATTGAAGGAACTATACGAGAAATCTGAGGGATGGATTTCCATGATTTATGTTTCGGTCTTAAACTATTTGAGAACAGGGAAAAGTGATAGTTGTGCGGACATGGAGCATCTGGTCAACCGGGTTGTTTACGAAGCATGTTCGAAAAACACCCAGCATTTTCTTTCTTTTTTGTTGGAAATTCAGGATTTTAGTAAGGAACAGGCCGATTTTTTTAATTTTGGTGAAGACAGCGGACCGTTTTTACAGGAATTGATGCAGAATCATGCCTTTATCGGTTATGACAGTGAGACAAATATGTATCATATTCATACCATTTTCATCGATTGCATCAGACATCATTTTGAAAAACTCAGTCTGGTGGAAAAGTGTATCCGCTATGAGCGGATGGCAGAATACTATATTGAGCAAAAGGATTATAATAAAGCCCTCGCATGGTATGAAAAAGCAGGAAATTATGAGGGCATTTTAAGAACGATTGAATTGTATGAAACCATTTGTTCGGAAACCGAAGACAGGGAGTTGTTTGTCCAGTGTTTTGATCACTGTCCCGAATCCTTATTTGAGGATTATCCGCTCAGTCTGATTTTGTTCATGTGGCGTTTTTATAATTATGGGGAAAAGGAGAGGCTGTATCGCTGCCGGATGATGTTTGAGCGGATTATGAAACAAATTAAACTGGCAAAAGAGGATCAAAATTATCTTTGGAAGGCTTATTATTTCTTTCTCTATCAAAATGCCTTTAACAATCAGGAGGAAATGCTTGTCTACTTAAAACGGGCATTTGAATATTCGGAAAAAGAACTGCCGAATGTCGACCGGAATGTTCCCCGAAATTTTGGAAATCCATCTTTGTTACATATGTTTTATGCCGGTGGCAATCCGGATGTGATGATTACGCAAATGGAACTGCAGTTTGAAGAATTGCATCGTCAGGCTGTTTTTTCCATGGATGGAATGATAGAACTGGCAAAAGCGGAAAAGTCTTACTATATGGCAGAGTTTGAAGAATCGGAACTGTTGTGTCATGATGCATTACGGCTGTTTCGAAAGCATGACCTTGTCTGCTATGAAATCAGTGCTTATCATCTGTTGGCACAGATTGCTTTTATGTATGGAGATATGGATACTATCAAAAAAAATCTGTCCTCCATGATCGAGCTGGTGTTACAAAGAGGTCGTGATAATTCACCGCTTGCATATACGGTTGATATGTGTGAAGCATTTTTTTATGTGAATGTTCATTATCCACAGTATTTGGGGGAATGGATAGAGGATCTTGAGGAGATGCCACAAGAAATTATGCCGCAGACGGAAGCGTACTCTTTTATGATTCGCGCATCCATAGCCCTTCACCGAGAGAAATATAAGCAGATTTTATCTTATAAAGGACTGATGATTTCAAGTTTGAAGGATTATCCTTCCAAATTTACCGAAGGGGCATTAAATCTTGTTTTTGCATCTGCATCTGCTTCGTTAGGAAGAATTGAGGATGCAAAGCAGTATATCCGAAACTGTACCCAATTGGTCGGTTTCTGGCCTGTAATGTTATATGCCCGGTATGGACAGTGGATGATGCAGCCGCTTCAAAAGCTGGCGGAAGAAGATGAAAGGTATAAAGATATGATTGTCATGTGCAGAAAGATGACAACCATAAAACGGAATTTAAATGAAAAAGGATTCACGGGAGTTTTCCCGACTTTGACAAAGAGAGAAAACGATATTGCCATTTTGGCGATGGATGGTTTGAGTAATAAACAGATTTCGGCACAACTATTTATCAGTGAAAATACAGTCAAGAGCTCATTAAAAAATATTTTTGCAAAATTGGGAATCTCTTCCCGCAGGGATTTGTTAAAAGCGGCCCAGACCGGTTGTGGATTTGGTACGATATAAAATCCCCGTTTTTACTTGTGGTATCTGTTAAAACGTTGTAGAATATGGTTGGTAAAAAACAGAAAGAGGACAGATTATGGCTTTAAATAAGAAACCCGTAACCGGAATGAAAGACGTATTGCCGTCAGAAATGCAGATACGCGATTATGTCATGGCGGTAATCAAAGAAAATTATCGTAAATTCGGTTTTACACCGATTGAGACGCCTTGTGTGGAATCGATTGAAAATCTTTCGAGCAAGCAGGGTGGTGAAAATGAAAAACTTATTTTTAAAATCATGAAACGTGGTGATAAGCTGAATCTTGCAACGGCAGAAAGTGAGGCTGACCTGGTGGACGGTGGTCTGCGTTATGATTTGACGCTTCCTTTAGCAAGATATTATTCCAACAATGCAGCAGTGCTTCCCAAACCGTTTAAGGCACTGCAGATGGGAAGTGTATGGCGTGCCGACAGACCGCAGAAAGGTCGTTTCAGACAGTTTGTCCAGTGTGATATCGATATTCTCGGAGAACCGAGCAATTTAGCAGAAATCGAATTGATTTTAGCAACCACCACAACACTTGGAAAACTTGGCTTTTCCGGTTTTAAGGTTCGTATCAATGAAAGAAGAATTTTAAAAGCAATGGCAGTTTATGCAGGCTTTTCTGAGGAAGAGCTGGATACGGTATTCATTATTCTGGATAAAATGGACAAGATTGGAAAAGATGGTGTCAAAGAGGATCTGGTTGCCAATGGTTTTGATCAGATAATAGTTGATAAATATATGACATTGTTTGACGGAATTGAGAATACAGAAGACGGAATTGCATATCTGGGTGAGACTTTGGGTGACTGCTTAGAAGAGGATGTCGTTCAGAATTTAACCGAGATCAAGGAAAGTGTGTCAGCAACGGTAGATACGGATTTTGAAATCGTTTTTGATCCGACATTGGTAAGAGGTATGTCCTACTATACGGGAACTATTTTTGAAATTGAAATGCCGCAGTTTGGCAGCTCCGTGGCAGGTGGTGGCCGTTATGACAAGATGGTAGGCCGTTTTACGGGACAGGATACACCGGCATGTGGATTTTCTATCGGATTTGAACGTATCATTACCATTCTGATGGATGAAAACTTCCAGATTCCGGATCAGGCAAAGAAGGTTGCCTATCTTGTCGAAAAGGGAATTTCCACACAGGATTTATGCAAAGTCATTGCGAAAGCGCAGGAAGAAAGAGCTGCCGGTAAGCAGGTTTTGGTTGTGCGCATGAATAAAAATAAAAAATTCCAGAAGCAGCAGCTGATGGAAGAGGGATATGAAGAATTTGAAGATTTTTACAAAGATCCTCTTAAAATGTAGTGATTTTTGTATGTAGTGATTTTGAAATGTTTTTCCATAATGAATTATATGTTAGATTTCATTTAATGGATTTCATGTAATGGATCTCTCATGTTTTTGTAATAGACTTTGGGAATAATTTTATTATTTATAAATTGAAGATTTTATTCAAATAAATACTTCAGGAGGCAGTAAAATGGCAGAATCAATGAAAGGATTAAAACGCACGCATCGTTGTACGGAAGTTAGCAATGCTAACATCGGTGAAACTGTTACCGTTATGGGATGGGTTGCGAAACAGAGAAATAAAGGCGGTATTATTTTTGTGGATTTAAGAGACCGCAGCGGTATTTTGCAGATTATTTTTGAAGAAGATAAGTGCGGCAGTGAAAGCTTTGCCAAAGCAGAGAAAATGCGAAGCGAATTCGTGATTGCGGTTGTCGGCAAGGTATGTAAGCGTGAAGGTGCAGTTAATGAAAATCTTGCAACCGGCGATATTGAAGTTATGGCAGAGGATGTAAGGATTCTTTCCGAATCAGAGACCCCGCCTTTCCCGATTGAGGAAAACAGCAAGACCAAAGAAGAAATCCGCTTAAAATACAGATATCTGGATTTAAGACGTCCGGATATTCAGAGAAACCTGATTTTAAGAAGTAAAATTTGTGCCGAAGTCCGTGACTTTATGACAAAAGAGGGCTTTTTGGAGATTGAAACCCCGATTTTAAATAAATCTACACCGGAAGGTGCCAGAGATTATCTGGTCCCCAGCCGTGTGCATCCCGGTAATTTTTATGCACTTCCACAGTCACCACAGCTTTTTAAACAGCTTTTGATGTGCTCCGGTTATGATCGTTATATCCAGATTGCAAAATGTTTCCGTGATGAAGATTTACGTGCGGACAGACAGCCGGAATTTACCCAGATTGATATGGAGTTGTCTTTTGTTGATGCACAAGATGTTATGGATGTCAATGAAAGACTGATTGCCGATGTCTGTGAGAAGGCCATCGGATTAAAGGTGGAACTTCCCTTACCGCGCATTACATGGCAGGATGCAATGGACCGTTACGGCTCCGACAAACCGGATACCCGTTTTGGTATGGAGCTTGTCAATGTATCCGATGTTGTGAAAAATTGTGGTTTCGGTGTATTTACATCTGCCTTGGAGTCCGGTGGATCCGTCAGAGGTATCAATGTCAAAGGACAGGCAGGCATGCCTCGTAAGAAAATTGATGCACTGGTTGATTCTGCAAAAGGAAACGGTGCAAAAGGTCTTGCATATCTGGCTGTTTTGGAAGATGGTACTTACAAATCATCCTTTGCCAAATTCATGACAGAAGGAGAACTGGATGCTTTGGTAAAAGCTATGGACGGCGAAAAAGGTGACTTATTGTTATTTGCGGCAGACCGCAATAAAATCGTTTGGAGTGTTCTTGGTGCACTTCGTTTAGAGCTTGGTCATTCACTGGGATTGATAGATGAAAATCAGTTCAATTTCTTATGGGTTGTAGAGTTCCCGTTATTGGAGTGGAGTGACGAAGAAGAACGGTTTGTGGCAATGCATCATCCTTTTACCATGCCGATGGAAGAGGACTGGCAGTATATTGATACCGATCCCGGTCGCGTCAGAGCAAAGGCTTATGACATTGTATTAAACGGTGTTGAATTAGGTGGCGGTTCTGTCAGAATTCATCAGAACGATATTCAGGAAAAGATGTTTGAAGTGTTAGGCTTCACAAAAGAAAGTGCATGGGAGCGCTTTGGCTTTTTACTGAATGCATTTAAATATGGTGTGCCACCGCATGCCGGACTTGCATACGGTCTTGACCGATTGGTTATGCTTTTGGTAAAAGCAGACAGTATCCGCGAGGTTATTGCGTTCCCCAAGGTAAAAGATGCAAGCTGCTTATTGACCAATGCACCCGATGTGGTTGATCAAAAACAGTTGGATGAATTACAGATTGCATTAAATCTGGTGGAAGAGACTGAAGAAAAAACAGAAGAATAAATTCAATATAATAAAGAAAATGCACAATTTATTTTGAAGATTAAAACCGTTTTCAATCGCGACGAAACATGTGCGAATCGTAAAACGGTTTTCGGGGAAATGGTTGTGCATTTCTTAGTTCAGTGAAAAGGAGAATTGATATGAGCCAGTATTCAAGTTTTAATCTGCCTCTTTGTCTGGTTGTGGAAGAAGGGGTATTTAACTACGTGGATGAAACTGTTTATAAATATGTACCGGAGATCAAGGGGCAAAAAGCCATACTTGTGAGCGAAAATTTTTTGATGAATTTATATCCAGATATTGTCAGTGAAATTCAAAAAGATTTTGGAGGAGCAGAGGTGTATGAAGTTGTACAGGGTGACTATGAACAGGCTGTAGCACTGGCAAAATATATCAGCATGGCAAATGTCAAAGTCGTGATTGGTTTTGGCGGAGGACGTGTTTTGGACGTAGCCAAATATGCGGCATTTGTCAGTAAAACCGCCTACATCTGCCTGCCCACGACATTGAGTAATGATTCGTTGGCATCTCCCTTTTCCGTACTGGGAATGGAAGGAAAGAGCCGGAAAACGTTGGGAAGCAAAATTCCTACGGCGATTTTGGTAGATACCGATATGATTATGAAAGCACCCAAGGGGCAGACCTTATCCGGTATCGGTGATACGATCAGCAAACATACGGCGCTATTTGACTGGAAACTGTCCGCAGAAAAAGAAGGAAAGCCGTTGGATGATTTTGCCTATGCCATTGCCCGCATGAGTTACGATACGGTTTATCATTCAGATAATAAGGATCTTACCAATAAAACATTTATCCGTATTTTGTCAAGATCATTGGTTATGGGTGGTCTTGCCATGGAGATTGCCGGTTCGTCCAGACCAAGCAGCGGAAGCGAGCACCTGTTCTGTCATGCTATAGAAGAGTTTTACCCGGAAATCAAGATTTCACATGGACTTGCTGTTGCACTAGGAAGCGTCGGAGCTTGTATTTTCCAGGGAAGAGATGAAACACAGCTTGTAGAAGTCTGTCGCGCTTACGGTATTGATTTAGACCCGGCTGTTTACGGCATTACAAAGGATATCTTTGCAGATGCCTGGTTAAGAGCCGGAGGTACAAGACCGGACCGTATTACCATTTTAAATTCCACAAATTTGAACCGTCAGTGGCTGGATATGATTTATGACAGAATGGCGGATAAGTCAGATGCCGTTTATCGTCTTGGATTACAGAAAAATGGTGGGCTGGGTTAATAAAATCAGGGAAAACAACAAACTTGATAGACGATTAACGAATAGCGAACTTGATATAGAAAAACATTGGACTGGGTTAAAAATGAAACTATATTTTTGCAGAATATCGGAATTATTCCGGTCGATGACAAAAGAACAGTTACTGGGAGAAATTCCTAAATGCCGGATGAAACTGGCAGATTCCTATAAAAATGAAGCAGATCAGAAACGAAGTCTGGCAGCTTCGTATCTTTTGGGTATTTGTATGAAAGAACATGGCGTTGCCCTTTCGGAAAAAGCCGATGTGACAAATGCCGGCAAGCTGTTTTTTCCCTACCTAGATGGATTTTATGTAAACCTTTCGCATGCAGACGATTTTGCAGTCTGTGCTTGTGATGAAGCAGAAATTGGTGTGGATGTAGAAGGCATTCGTCCCTACAAGGAAAAACTGTTTTTTAAAATCGCTTCTGAAAAAGAAAAAGCTCAGATGAATGAGATAGTGAATCAGGAAGAGAAGGATATCTTTTTTACATGTTGGTGGACAAAAAAGGAAAGTGCGGTAAAATTAACCGGAATTGGAATTGCAGGTCTCTTAGATAAAGATAAAAAGACGGCTGAAATCTTCACAAAAGAATTTCAGCCGTGCGAGAACTGTTTTTTGTCCGTTTCTTCCTATCACAATGCTTTCTGCGAGGAGATTACTATGATTTCTACCTGTTCGGATGCTTGTTTCTAATAATAAATGCAAAAAGCGCGTATATATGGAGCTTTTGACCTTAGATGCAGACTTTTTTCTCTGCCGTCGTTTCTCACTATTTATTATTCGCAACTTTGGGGACATAGCCAGTCGCCCTAACAGAAATTATATATCTTTGCCCGTGAAATTTGGCGAGGTTTCCTGGCATTTCTTAGCGGCATAAGCGAACAAAAAATAATGCCCGGTTTCAACTGTCTGAAGACGAAGTCTGAGTTTTGAAACCGGGCATTTAATATATACTTTGTGAGCATGCCGCTTAGAAATGCCGGAAACCGAAGTATGAAGCGGCAAAGATATATATTTCTGTAGGGGTGACTGCCATCCCGCAAAGATTGCGAACCTTGTGAGAAACGCGGCAGAGCGTCTGCATAATCGGTCTGCAAGCTCCATATATTCGCTTTTTTTGCATATTCACATCAGTCCTGCGTTACTTCGTCAGATGATTGATCGGATTGGCTTGTGCTTGATTCATCTTCGTCCGCCGGCGTATGTAAAGGCAGGGTAACAATGACGCGCAGAATACGGTTTTTGTTAATGTTGGAAGCCTGTATCTGTGTGCCGTCTTCCAAAACAGCAATTTCATTTTTCTTGGGAATGTGATCCAGACATTCAATCATAATACCACCGATGGAGTCATAATCTTCGGATGTGAAACTGGTATCCAATGCATCATTGATATCGTCAAGCTTCATGGAACCGGCAATATCATAGGTATTGGGACCTATTTCTTTAATGAGTTCTTCTTCTTCCGTATCATATTCATCGCGGATTTCACCTACAATTTCTTCCAATAAATCTTCCAATGTAATTAGTCCTACGGCAGAACCGTATTCATCTAGTACGATCGCAATATTATTGGCACTTTCACGCATCTCTACCATCAAATCATCTGTCTTTTTGGTTTCATAGGTATAATAGATGTCACGCATGATATTTCGGATGTTGAAATCGGTTTTTTTATTGACAAGGAAAAAGTCTTTTAAGTTGACACTTCCGATGATATTGTCTTTATCTCCCTCATATACGGGAATACGCGAAAACAACGTGTTTTTAAACAGCGTGCGCAGCTTGGTATAAGATGCATCCACATCAATCATTGTCATTTCAATTCGTGGAATCATGATGTCTTTTGCAAGAGAATCGCCGAAATCAAATACGTTTAAAATCATTTCCCTTTCTTCTGTTTCAATAGCACCGTCTTCGTGGCTGACTTCGACATATGTCTTTAATTCACTTTCTGTCATGGCACTGTGTGCTGTTTCGCTGTCAATTCCTGCCAGTTTCAAAAAGAAAACAGAAAGTTTGTCAATGATAAAAATAACCGGTGTCAGAATAAACATTAAAACGCGGATAATGGGTGCATATACCCGTGCCATTTTTTCGGAATTGATGCTCGCAGCGGTTTTGGGGACGATTTCACCAAATAATAGAACTAAAACTGTCAGTATTGCTGTGACAAGACCGATAAACACACTGCCGAACAAGCGTATTGTCAGTGCGGTTGCAAGAGTAGTGGTTGTGATGTTCACGATGTTATTACCTATTAAAATTGTGCTCAACATCTTTCCGGTGTTTTCTAAAACATCCAGAACGGTCCGTGCTTTTTTATCGCCTTCATCCGCAAGCGTTTTCATTTTTATTCGGTTGACGCTGGTAAGGGCTGTCTCCGCAGAAGAAAAAAAAGCGGAAAGAAAAAGTAAAATGATAAGAATGATAAGTTGTATGGCATCTGATGTGTCCAAGTGAAAATTAACCTCTTTTCTGAATTTGTAGTGTTTCAAAATACTGTTTCTAAATACTATGAAACATATGATGTTGAGGTCACAAGGTATTTTGACCCCATGATACCAACGGATTGCTACGCACTTTATGTTCTCGCAATCCTAAAACATATTTTATACATAAAAGATACATAAATGAAATCTTTTTTCATAGTATTTATGTATAAGGAAAGATACTATATATACTTTGAATTTGTCAAGTAAAGTTTGTATAATCGAAAGATAAACGAAGTGTAAAGTACACTTATTTTGACATTGTGCTTTTAAGAAATTGTTTTTTTAGAAAATATACTTATTTATTCAGACAAAATAAATTTGAAAGAAAGAAGTTTATTCAGAAAAATTAATTTGAAAGAAAGAAGAGGTTGGATATGAGAAAATGGATGTTGAAACGGGAACAGCAGGATCAGAAAATATTATCAGCACTTGTGATATTGGTGGCATCTTATGTCCTGACGGCAGGATGTCTTTTACTTTTGGCATTTATCTTGTATAAATTCCGTATTTCGGAGAATGTGGTAAATATGGCCGTTATCGTTATTTATGTCTGCATGACATTTTTTGCGGGATTTGTAGCCGGAAAGCGGTTTAAAGTTAAAAAATTCCTGTGGGGACTGATTCTCGGAAGTGTCTATTTTCTGATTTTAACTGTAGTTTCCATGATTGGTGGTGTATCGGATATGGTGGTAGGAAGAGGAATGATTACAACCTATCTTCTTTGTGCAGGCGGCGGAATGTTAGGCGGGATGTTAAGCTAGAAAAAAAGTCTTTCAATACAGAAAAATCTATGCTATAATTGCCAAAGAGTACAGTTTCAGGATAGAAACTGTTTAAGTGAATAAGGAGGCTATGTTCATGAAGCATATCAAAACATTAAGCACAAGAGACCTTAAGAAAACTGTGAAAAAAGGCGGTTGCGGTGAATGCCAGACATCTTGCCAGTCAGCTTGCAAAACATCCTGCACAGTTGGTAATCAGAGTTGCGAACAGGTTAAATAATACGATGTTTCATAAGCAGCGATTGCGGTCGCTGCTTTTTCATGGGGCGGTTTTTGGTTTACGCCCCTTTTCATGAAACAAATAATATAATATAACATAGGGACGCTCCTTGTGACAAAAGAACCGTCCCCAAATAAGGAGAAAACAAACGTGGTACATGTATATCAAAACAACGGTTTTAAAATCGCATTGGATGTCAATAGCGGTGCCGTTCATGTCGTTGATGATGTCGTGTATGATTTGATTCCCGAATTAGAAGAATGCATTAAGGCAAAGTCTGATAAAGAAAAAGTATCAGAGGTTGCCTTTAAAGTGTTGTCAGATAAAGACAAACAATATTCGGAAAGTGATATTGCCGAGGCAGTTGATGAAATAATGGAATTGTATGAGGCAGGACTTTTATATACGGAAGATATTTATGAGCCGTATATTGAACAATTCGGAGAACGTGAAACAGTGGTAAAAGCTCTGTGTTTACATATTGCTCATGATTGTAATCTGGCTTGTAAATACTGTTTTGCGGAAGAGGGAGAATATCACGGCAGACGCGCCATTATGAGTTATGAAGTCGGAAAAAAGGCTTTGGATTTTTTGGTAAAGAATTCCGGCAACAGAGTTAATTTAGAAGTTGATTTTTTTGGCGGAGAACCCTTGTTAAACTGGCAGGTGGTTAAAGATCTTGTCCATTACGGACGATCTTTGGAAGAGCCCTTCCATAAAAAGTTCCGTTTTACCCTGACAACCAACGGTGTACTTTTAAATGATGAAATTCTCGAATTTGTCAACCGCGAGATGAGTAACATTGTCTTAAGTATTGATGGACGCAAGGAAATTCATGATCTGATGCGACCGCACCGGGGCGGACAGGGCAGTTATGACGAAGTTGTTCCCAAGTATATCAAAGTGGCGGAAAGCCGCAACCAGATGAATTATTATGTAAGGGGAACCTTTACGCATAACAATCTGGATTTTGCTAATGACGTAATGCATCTGGCAGATCTCGGTTTTAAACAGATTTCGGTTGAGCCGGTTGTTGCCGACGAAAAAGAAGATTATGCCATTACAGAACAAGACGTTCCGATGATTAAGGAAGAATATGACAAGCTTGCCAAAATGATCATTGAGCGCAAGCAAAACGGCAGGGATTTTAATTTCTTTCATTTTATGATTGATATGGAAGGCGGGCCCTGTGTTTATAAGAGATTGTCCGGATGTGGTTCCGGAACGGAATATCTGGCGGTTACTCCATGGGGAGATTTTTATCCTTGTCACCAGTTTGTCGGTATGGAAGAGTTTTTAATGGGAAATGTGGATGATGGGATTGTACGTCCTGACATCATGCAACAATTTAAAGGCTGTAATGTCTATGCCAAGGATAAATGTAAGAATTGTTTTGCCAAATTTTATTGCAGCGGCGGTTGTGCTGCCAATGCTTATAATTATGGAAACAGTATATATGATGCATATGATATCGGATGTGAATTGCAGAGAAAACGGATTGAATGTGCTATTATGATCAAAGCGGCTTTGGCTGCAGGAGAGGAGAACTAACATGAAAAAAAGAACAGCTGCCGCATTGCTGATTCTTTTTCTGATCGCATCAGTCGGAATGGGTTATGTTGCCTTTTTCGGTATTGGATCGGGAAAAACCGGATCAATGGCAAATATTAAACAGGGCCTGGATTTAGCAGGTGGTGTCAGTATCACATATCAGGTTGTGGGAGAGGAAGCACCTTCTTCCGAAGATATGTCAGATACCATTTACAAACTGCAGAAACGTGTAGAAAACTATTCTACCGAGGCACAGGTTTATCAGGAAGGTGATAATCGTATCAATATCGAAATTCCCGGTGTATCGGATGCCAATGCGATATTGCAGGAATTAGGTCAGCCCGGAAGTCTGTATTTTATTTATCAGACAAACGAAGCCGGTGAAGCAAATTATACGTTAACCGGTTTTGATGAGGAAAAAGGAAAATATATTTATTCCCTGACCAAATCCATTGATGAATTGATGGCAGAGGGTTCCATTCCTTTGGATGGTACAAAAGTTGCCGCTGCTGATGCCGGTGCTACACAGAGTAGCGGAGCATTGCAGGAGATGGAGTATGTGGTTGAACTGACATTTACCCAGGAAGGCTCCGAGGCGTTTGCAAAGGCTACAGAGCGTGCTTACAACAGAGGAGAATCTATCGGTATTTATTATGATGGAGAACTGGTTTCCGTACCGAATGTTATTTCCGTTATTACAGGCGGACAGGCACAGATTACCGGTATGGAAAGTATTGAAGAGGCCAAAACACTGGCATCCACCATTCGTATCGGTGGACTTAGCTTAGAGCTTGAGGAAATGAGATCCAATGTTGTTGGAGCACAACTTGGTTCCGATGCCATTAAGACCAGTTTAAAAGCCGGTGCAATCGGTCTTGCAATTGTCTGTATTTTTATGATTGTTGTATATTTTATTCCCGGATTGACATCAGCTGTTGCTCTGTTGATTTATGTCATTATGACATTGTTAGTATTAAACGGCTTTAATCTTACGCTGACACTTCCGGGTGTAGCCGGTGTTATTCTTGCCATCGGTATGGCGGTTGATGCCAATGTCATCATCTTTGCCCGTATCAGGGAAGAGCTTGCAACCGGAAAGACGGTAAAATCTTCCATTAAGATTGGTTTTGATAAAGCCACTTCAGCCATTGTGGATGGAAATATCACAACCTTTATTGCGGCAGTTGTGCTGGTGCTAAAGGGCTCCGGTACGGTAAAGGGATTTGCTCAGACCTTGATGATTGGTATTATTCTTTCCATGTTTACTGCCATGGTGGTAACAAGAGTATTACTGCATCTCTTTTATGCAGTCGGTTTCCAGGATGAAAAGTGGTATGGTATCGGAAAAGAACATAAGGCGATTAATTTCTTAAGTAAAAAAGCTGTTTTCTTTGCCATTTCCTTAGTTGTGATTATCGGCGGATTTGTGATGCTTGGTGTGAACAAATCATCAACCGGCAATATATTGAATTACTCCATGGAATTTGTTGGTGGTACTTCCACAACCGTTACCTTCAATGAAGATATGAGCATTGAAGAACTGGATTCCAAAGTAGTTCCGTTGTTTGAAGAGATTACCGGAGACGGTGCGGTTCAGACACAGAAGGTTAGCGGAACAACAGAGGTTGTCATTAAGACAAGAAGCCTTTCGGTAGAAGAGAGAGAAGCGGTGGAAGATATGTTAGATACCAATTTCCAGGTTTCTTCCGATGATGTCCAGTCTGAGACAATCAGTGCGACAATCAGTTCGGAAATGAAATCGGACGCCGTTGTTGCCGTTGTCATTGCAACACTTTGTATGCTGTTGTATATCTGGATTCGTTTCAGCGATATCCGTTTTGCAACCAGTGCGGTTGTTGCTTTGGTTCATGATGTTTTGGTTGTTCTGGCATTTTATGCAATCAGTAAAACCAGCGTCGGAAATACCTTTATTGCATGTATGTTGACTATTGTCGGCTATTCCATTAATGCGACCATCGTTATTTTTGACCGTATCCGTGAAAACTTAAAAGAAATGCCCAAGAAGACTGAGCTGGATAACATTGTTAACACCAGTATTACACAGACCTTGTCAAGAAGTATCAATACTTCCTTCACGACCTTTGTCATGGTAGCGGTATTGTATATCCTTGGTGTGACAAGTATCCGTGAATTTGCTCTGCCTTTGATGGTAGGTATTATCTGTGGAGCCTATTCTTCTGTCTGCATCACCGGTGCACTGTGGTTTGTGATGAAGAAGTATATTGTTAAAAAAGCAACAAAAAAATAAATAAAATATAAAACTGAGTTTCTTTATTGAAAAGAAAAGCCAAAAGATGTAAAGTACTTATTATGTGGGACTTTATCTTTTGGCTTTTTCAGTTTTTCTATTTCCATGCAATCGTAAGCAGGAAGTAAGACAAGACGTGAAAAATCCATACTTTTTCATACAGGTATAAAAAGTATAAACTTTTGAATCTGGTATCGTGAAAAGAGAAAAATGTGCATTTTAAAAGGATGAGTTTGTTTATATGCAGATAAAATAGAATCGGATACGGAATAAAACGACGTAATTGCGGTATTTTATGTCATATATCATAAAAATAAAATAGAAAACAAAAAGGCAGAGAATTAAAATGGATTTAGTTGTTCAGTTTTTATTATTGGTACTCGGATTTGTGATGCTTGTAAAAGGAGCAGACTGGTTCGTGGAAGGTGTCGCCGGAATAGCGGAAAAATTCGGAATTCCGCAATTGGTAATCGGTTTGACGATTGTGGCAATGGGAACAAGTGCCCCGGAAGCTGCGGTCAGTATTGCTTCGGCTGTAAAAGGTAATGCGGGCATTACTGTAGGAAATGTTGTGGGTAGCAATATCATGAATATTTTAGTTATTCTTGGCATCACCGCTGTGATTACAACCATAGCGGTACAAAAATCCACCGTCCGTTATGAAATGCCGTTTATGCTTTTGACCATGATTGTCATGCTGTTGTTTGGAATGTCAGGTAATGTCATAACTTTTGCAGAAGGTCTTATGATGTGGGGACTTTTCATTCTGTATATGATTTATCTGCTCATGATGGCAAAGAAAAACAAAGAAGATACCAAGCCGGAGAAGAGTGAGCCGGTATGGCTTTTAATTATTTTGGGAATTGTCGGTGCCGTACTGGTTGTTTGGGGTGCCGATGTTGCTGTTGATTCCGCAAGTGCGATTGCCAGATTTTTTGGAATGTCAGAGCGGTTTGTGGGACTTACCATTGTGGCATTCGGAACTTCACTGCCGGAGCTTGTTACCAGTATTATGGCTGCACATAAGAAAAAAGCAGACATTGCAATCGGTAATATTGTCGGAAGTAATATTTTTAATGTCTTGTTTGTATGTGGAACAACTGCGATAGTTACACCGGTTATGTTCCAGAACAATTTCATTATAGACAGTCTGGTTGCTGTCGGAGCCGGTATCATACTCTGGCTTGGCGTTTTGAAAAACCATAAACTTTCACGTCCGGTCGGAATTACGATGCTTTTGTGCTATGCGGGATATTTTGTGTATCTGTTGGTATAGTGCCGTAAGAAAATACAAAGATGCTATATGGACTAATATGTATGTGAATTATGAAAGACAGATATCGAATATAGCAATTCGGATATGTCAATGAATGAAAAACATTTTTTTTACTTACCTCATGGTGTTATACTAAATAAAATAACACGAATGGACAACAGGATAATCTGTATGAAACAGGTAAAAGAAGTATTATATGTAAGATACAGGATTAATAAAACATGAATAGAGGGACATTATTCGTTTGCGTGGAATAATGTCCTTTTCTTTCAGAAAGAGGAATGATATGAAGTGGCAATTGAATCCCAAAAGGGCTGATTTTGATCTTTTGGCAAAGGGGCATGGGATTAGTCCGTTGACTGCAAAGATCATGGTAAACAGAGGGATTACGGAGGATGTGCAGGTGGAGCGCTTTTTAAACGGAACACAGGCAGATATGTATGATCCGATGTTGCTAAAAGATATGAAAAAAGCGGTTTCTTTACTGGATGAATACATACAGAAAAACAAACGTATCCGGATTATCGGAGACTATGATATTGACGGAATTTGTTCCGCATACATATTGTATAAAGGTCTTTCTTTTGTGAAAAAGAATTGTTATGGTATTGATATTCGGATTCCGCATCGTGTAACAGATGGATATGGGCTAAATGACCGTTTGATTGATGAAGCCGTGGAGGATGGTGTGGATTTGATTATTACCTGCGATAATGGGATTGCGGCATATGATCAGATTAAGCGGGCAAAGGAACATGGGATTTGTGTCATTGTAACCGATCATCATGAAGTGCCTTATGAAGATACGGATGGAGGTCGCAATTATATTCTGCCTCCGGCAGATGCCGTGATTGATCCCAAACAGGAGGATTGTACCTATCCGTTTCAGAATATCTGTGGTGCAGTTGTGGCGTATAAAGTAATTTGTGCACTGATACAGCGGGTGAATGCCGTGCTTGAGGAATGTCTGGTGTTTGCGGCATTTGCAACGGTCGGAGATGTTATGGATCTGATTGATGAGAACCGTATCATTGTAAAGTACGGATTGAAAAAGATGAAAACATTCCCAAACATGGGATTGCAGGCATTAATCTCTGCATGCGATTTAGAGAATAAAGAGATTACTCCTTATCATATCGGTTTTGTTTTGGGACCCTGTTTTAATGCTTCCGGACGCCTGGATGATGCATATCGTGTGATTGAACTGTTGTGCGCCACGACAAAAGAAGAAGCGGATGTTCTTGCGATAAGTTTGAAACAGTTAAATCAGGAAAGACAGGATTTAACAACGCAGGGAGAAAAGAAAGCTTATGAAATGATAGAGGCACAGGGACTATTAAAAGATCGGGTGTTGGTTGTCTATCTTCCTGATGTGCATGAATCATTGGCAGGTATTATTGCGGGAAGACTTTGCAAAAAGTATTATCGTCCGACCTTTGTTTTGACCAATGGAGATGATTGTGTAAAAGGCTCCGGTCGAAGCATAGAAGCTTATCATATGTATGATGAGATGACAAAGGTAAAAGATTTATTTTTAAAATACGGAGGGCATAAGCTTGCAGCCGGACTGTCTTTGCCGTCGGATCAGGTTGAAATATTCCGTGAGCGCATCAACGAGGTCTGTACTCTTCGTGATTGTGATCTGGAAGAGACCCTGATGCTTGATTTGCAAATGAAGCTTGGCTGGGTGTCCGACCGTCTGATGAATGAACTCGAAAAACTGGAGCCCTATGGAAATGGGAATGAAAAACCGTTGTTTGCAGAAAGAGTTTATGTCAGTCAGGTTCGAGTGATGGGCGATAAGCACAATGTTGTTCGTATGCAGCTTAGAAATGAAGAAAACAGTACAGCAGTCGGGATTTGTTTTTGTGACGGTGATACTTTTATGCAGGACTATTTGAATAGTTTAGAAAAGAAAGCGAGAATTGCCTATTCACCTGAGTGGAATGAGTATGGAGGCTATCGTTCTTTGCAGATGAAAATACGCCATATTGAGTGGTATTGATGGAAGAAGAGTGTTATTGGATTAGTGGTTTGTAATTCAAATGCAGATTGTGTATGAATACAGATCGTGTACAAATAAAGATAGTGCTTATATGAAGAATGGTTTTATAGATTTTTGTTGTAATAATGAAAAAGAGCAAATTTTATAGATTCTGGAATTCTGCATCGAAAAGATACTGGACAAAATTTGATAAATTATGTAAACTTAAATCGAGACATGTTATTTTAAGAAAAGTGAAGTAAAATCATAACATAGTTAGAAAACATGAAGTACGATATAAAAAATGTAAAACATAGCGAGGGGTACATATGATATTAACAGTAAGCTGTAATCCGGCAATTGATAAAACTTATAATACATCCAATGTAATGATTGGTCAGATCAACCGTATGCGGGATCTGGTCAGCATTCCGGGCGGGAAGGCGGTTAATGTTACAAAGGTATTGAGACAGTTTGATGCACATGTAACTGCGACCGGATTTGTCGGAGGCTATACCGGTGAATTTATTGAAGAAGAGCTACGCAATATGGGGGTTAACACATCTTTCACGAATATTCGCGGATTAACGCGCTCTAATATGAATATCATCGGTGATGACGGGTATGTCACAGAGATTTTAGAGCCGGGTCCCAAGATCCTTTCTTTTGAGCGTGAAGATTTTATGGACCGTTTCCGTGAATTGGTAAAAATCAGCGAATATGTTGTTTTATCCGGAAGCTTGACAGAAGGACTTCCCGAAGATTTCTATGCGAAACTGATTAAGATTTGCAATGATCATGGTGCAAAAGCGTTTTTGGATGCAAGCGGCGAACCTTTAAAAAGAGGGATTGAAGCTGTGCCATACTGCATTAAGCCAAATCGTCGGGAATTAGAATATGCGGTTGGCAAAAAGCTTTCCACGGAGGCTGAAATCATTCAGGCCGCATATGAATATATTAAGGCCGGTGTTGTTAAGGTTGTTGTGTCCATGGGAGATAAGGGACTTTTACAGATTACGAAAACAAAAGTGATAAAAGCAGTTCCGCCCCGGATTAAAAAAGTCAACACTGTCGGATGCGGAGACTGTGTCGTTGCAGCTATGATTTTAGGAATGATTCAGGGATTGAATGATGAAGATACCATGAAGTTTGCCGCAGGTGTATCAGCCGCCAATGCAACGACATTGGAGAGTGGAATGATTCCGCAGGATACCATGGAAACATTGATTCAGGATGTTGTAATTGTGACGGTGTAAAAATGATTCCCTTTTGGGATTTGTGTTCCTATTTTATATCTTCATCTCCTTGTACTTCGGTTTCTAGGCTTTCTAAGCGCCATGCTCACAAAGTATTATTAAATGACCGGTTTCAAAACTCAGACTTTGTCTTCAAACAGTTGAAACCGGTCATTATTTTTGTTCGCTTATGGTGCTAAGAAAGACACGAAACCTTGTGAAAGCCGGTGATAAAGATATAAAATAGGAACACAAATCCGAAAAGGTAATAAAAAATAAAGAAACAGTTAAGAAAGTTTCATTTTTTTTCATATTTTAATCACAAAATGAACACATTTTGTCAGTATAGTTGGTATCAAGATAGTTGAAGCAAAACTCACTATCTCCCCCCCCCCTCATAAGAATTCAAGCGAAAACCCCAACGTTGGTTGGGGTTTTTGCTTTGTCTATTATTCTTCTTTATTTCAATTTATATTCTAATTTCACATGCTGATTTTACATTCATAAATCATATTCTAAAACCATATTTTGGGATTATCTTAATTGATGTTCTAAGTGAGTTAGTTTAACAGTTTTTGTTTAACATCAATGAGTTACATGCTTTATAAATGACCTCAGTTATTTTCTTTTTTGATGGATGGGCTTTTTACTTTAACAGGAAGTTGTGCCAGAATGACAGCTGCAAAAATAAATGCACAACCGGATAATTCGCGTACGCTTAGTTTTTGGTGTAATAAGAGAAAGCCTGCTAAGACAGAGAAAACCGATTCCAAACTCATGAGCAAAGATGCTACTGCAGGATTTACATCTTCCTGTCCGATGATTTGCAAGGTATATGCAACGCCGCAGGAAAGAATTCCGGCATACAAAAGAGGAATCCAGGCATCAGATGTCTGAAAAGCCCTTCCCCATATAAAAAGGTTTCCGCTAAAGGGTTTCATCTCAAAGAGTAGCATAGGAACAGCAGTAATACATCCGGCAACAAAAAATTGGATGCAGGACATGCGGATGCCTTCTACAAGCGGTGTGAAATGGTCCACCGCAAGAATATGAAAAGCAAAGCACAATGCGCAGATCAAAACCAGGATGTCCTGCGGTTGTAAGGTTAGGGTTTCATTTAAGCATAGTAAGTATAAACCGATCACGGTCAGGATGATACCAATCCAGACTCTTATAGAACATTTCTTTTTTAAGAATAGTCCAAGTATTGGAACCAGTATAATATAACAGGCGGTTAAAAAACCCGCTTTTCCGGCCGGACAGCCCATATAGATACCTGCCTGTTGGAGGTTGGATGCAATGCATAGAATAATTCCACATATGACGCCGCCTTTTAGCAGAGTTTTTTGGGATTCGGGTGTGGTAGTTTTTTTGCCGGTATAACCCAATCGGTCTAAGAGTTTAATAACCGGAATTAGCACGAAACCTCCAATCAAAAATCGAATACAGTTGAAAGAATAAGGTCCGATGGCATCCCCACCTTCACTCTGTGCTACAAATGCAATTCCCCAGATCAATGCTGTCAGAACTAATAAGAAGGAATTTCTGGTTGTTTTATTTTTCATAAGTACCTCCATATAGATAAAGTGTCATTCTAAGAAATTAAAAATTTCCTGATAAAAGACAGTTGGGTCAGAGATAATCCTGTCAATAGACAATCCGGTCAAGCGATAATCCGGTCAGATGTCTGGCATCAATCATTTTAGCATATGTTTCAAAAACTGCAAGACAGACATACCAGAGAATGAAAGAAAAGGGGAAAGTATGCCTCGGAGCATGAGCTACAGAATAGAAACAAGAAACAAAACAATAAGAACAAACCAGAAACAAAAGCGAGAATAAAACAAGAAACAAACGCAAGAATAAAACCAAAAGCAAGAACCGGAAACATATATAGTAGATTCGTTGAAAAAACATACTATATGTGCTATTCTAATATAGGTTCATTATGTTTAATATTTCGAAAGACAGAGCGTAGGAAGCAGTATGAAAGGATGATGAAATATGGCAGAATTCAAAAAGAAAACTTGTGAAGAGTTATTAGAAGGGCTTACATATGAAGTGCTTTGCGGTAAGATTTCCCAAGAGATAACGGATTTAGTATATAATTCCAATGCAGTGACAAAGGACTGCATGTTTGTCTGTATCAAAGGTGCAAATTTTGATGCACATGATAAAGCGACAGAAGTGGCACAAAACGGAGCAAAGGCAATTGTGGTCAGCCATGAGATTGAACTGCCTAAAGACGCGGATGTGACGGTTATTAAGGTGGACGATACCCGATATGCACTGGCATTTATTTCAGCCGCTTTCTTTGATCATCCTGCCAATCAGTTAAAGGTAATCGGAGTGACCGGTACGAAAGGAAAAACGACGACGACTTATCTGGTAAAATCCATACTTGAGCATGCCGGATACCGTGTGGGGCTTGTCGGAACGATTGAAGCAATTATTGGAGATGTTCATATTCCCGCCAATAATACAACACCGGAATCCTATGTGCTGCAACAATATTTCCGTCAAATGGCAGATGCCGGATGTGATATGGTTGTTATGGAAGTTTCCTCCCAGGGACTGATGCAGCATCGTACACAGGGATTTACCTTTGAACTTGGTATTTTTACAAATTTGGAGCCGGATCATATCGGTTCTAATGAGCATAAAGATTTTGAAGACTATATGCACTGCAAGGGCTTGTTGTTTAAACAATGTAAAAAAGGCATTGTAAACTTTGATGATGCACACTGGAAACAGGTAGTTGAAGGGCATACATGTGAACTGGAAACCTATGGCTTTTCTTCGGAAGCAGATTTATATGCAGAGGATGTGCATCTCTTAAAAGGCGAAGGTTATCTGGGTGTTGATTTTAAGGTCAAGGGCTATTTAGATTTTGAAGTGGAATTCCATGCACCGGGGCGTTTCAGTGTATACAATGCGTTGACAGCCATTGCAATCTGTCATCATTTTGGAATAGACGACAAAAAAATGCAGGATGCCTTAAAAGAGGCAAAAGTTAAAGGTCGTATTGAGCTTGTTAAAGTTTCCAATCAATTTACGTTAATGATTGATTATGCGCATAATGCCATGTCATTAGAAAGTTTATTGACGACATTAAAGGAGTATCATCCTAAACGCTTAGTCTGCCTGTTTGGATGCGGTGGTAACCGGTCCAAGATAAGACGCTACGAAATGGGAGAAGTAAGTGGTAAGTTGGCTGATTTAACCGTCATTACCTCGGATAATCCCAGATTTGAAAAGCCGGAGGATATTATTGCAGATATCAAAACCGGAATTGCAAAAACAAATGGCGAATACGTTGAAATTCCGGACCGCAGGGAAGCAATTGCCTATGTGATCAAATACGGTCAGCCGGGAGATGTTGTGGTGCTTGCCGGAAAAGGACATGAAGATTATCAGGAAATTGAAGGGAAAAAATATCCGATGGATGAGAGAGATATCATTGCGGATGTTTTGGCCGGACGTCAGCAGGCTCCGGAAGCTGTTAAGATAAACTAAGGGATTCTATGAATTATAAATATGCAAATATCTGTGTGGACATTTCACACGAAAAAGTAGATAAACCGTTTCAATATAAAATTCCAAAGGATTTGCAGGATAAGCTGGAGCCGGGGATGCAGGTGCTCATTCCGTTCGGAAAAGGCAATAAGCTGATTAAAGGGTTTGTTTTAGAATTAACCGATCAGTCGGAATATCCGGAAGAATTGTGCAAAGAGGTTGCAGAGGTGGTTTCAACCGGGATCACAGCAGAAGGAAGAAGTATTGCCTTAGCATCCTGGATGAGAAAAAACTATGGTTCAACTTTGATCGCTGCATTGAAAACCGTTCTTCCGGTAAAGGAAAAGGTCAGGCAGATTGAGCAAAAAGACCTGATACTTTGTGCAACAAAAGAAGAACTGGAAGAGGCACTTGTTACAGCAAATAAAAAGCATCATGTTGCAAAAGTGCGGCTTTTGGAGGCATTCAGGGATGTTGACAGCTTGTCTTATGAATTTGTGACAGGAAAGCTCAACATATCCGCACCAACCATAAAGGCGTTGGAAAAACAGAATATCATCCGCATTGAGAAACGGACCGAATATCGCAATCCGGTCAGGGTCCGCCAGACTATGATGCAGAAAAACACTTTAAATTCTGAGCAACAGTCTGTTGTGGATTCGTTTATTCGTGATTATGAAGCAGATATCAGAAAAACCTATTTGCTCAGAGGAGTAACCGGAAGCGGTAAAACCGAAGTATATATGGAAATCATTGCTTCTGTACTGGAAAAAGAAAAGCAGGTTATTGTTCTGATACCGGAAATCGCGTTGACCTATCAGACAGTTTTGCGATTTTATAAAAGATTTGGAGACTGCGTTTCGGTCATGCATTCCAAGCTTTCAAAAGGAGAACGTTTTGATCAGTTTGAAAGAGCCAAAAAGGGGCAGATTGGGATTATGATCGGACCAAGAAGCGCATTGTTTACACCGTTTCCCAATTTGGGACTGATTATTATAGACGAGGAGCATGAAGGAAGTTATAAAAGTGACAACATGCCAAAGTTTCACGCAAGAGAGACGGCAGAATATATTGCATCCACCATGCATGCAAGTGTGATATTGGGTTCGGCTACACCGTCTGTGACCGGTTTTTATCGTGCACAAGCCGGCGAATATGGATATTTTTGTTTAAAGAACCGGTATCAAAATCGTTTACTTCCAACGGTATATACCGTTGATCTTCGGGAAGAATTAAGAAAAGGAAACCGAAGTATTTTATCAAGGCTTTTATATGAGAAAATAAAAGACCGTCTGGAAAAAAAGCAGCAGATTATGTTGTTTTTAAACCGACGTGGATACGTTGGCTTTTTATCCTGTAGAAATTGCGGATATGTGGTAAAATGTCCGCATTGTGATGTTTCCCTGACCATGCATGGCAATCAGAGGATGATGTGTCATTATTGCGGTTATGAGATGCCGGTTGTAAAGCTTTGTCCGGAATGCGGTTCGAAGCATATCGCCGGATTTAAGGCAGGAACCGAGCAGGTGGAACAAAGTGTTCAAAAGATGTTTCCGCAGGCGAGAATTCTGCGTATGGATAAGGATACAACACAGACAAAAGACGGATATGAAAAAATTCTTTCTGCGTTTGCAGAGCAGGAAGCAGATATTTTAATCGGGACACAGATGATTGTAAAAGGTCATGATTTTCCCATGGTAACGTTGGTTGGGGTACTGGCGGCTGATTTATCTCTTTCTGTGGGGGATTATCAGGCAGCAGAGCGTACATTCCAGCTTCTGACACAGGCCGTGGGAAGGGCCGGCAGGGGAGAAATTGCCGGAGAAGCGGTGATACAGACCTATCAACCGGAGCATTATGCAGTTGTGACTGCCGCAAATCAGGACTATGACAGTTTTTATAAAAGCGAAATTGCATATCGGGAAGTATGCGGATATCCGCCGGTGAAACATATGCTGGCAATTTTACTTGCATCGGATGTTAAGACACTACTTGATGAGGTCGCAGTATCACTAAGCGAAAAGTTGAAACAAGAACTGGATATTTTTTATCAAATCATCGGACCGGCCGATGCAACGATTGGAAAAATTAATGATATTTATCGAAAGATAATTTATATCAGACATGATGAATATAACAAATTGACAGAGGTTAAAGATCTAACAGAAGCGTTGATGGAACAAAAGAAAAAAGAATGGAGCCGTTGCTGCGTTTATTTTGACTTTGATCCCATGAACGGATATTAGGAGGAAGAAAATGGCTTTAAGAAACATTAGGGAATTGGGAGATCCTGTTCTAAACAAGAAATGTAAGGAAGTAAAAGAAGTAACGGAACGTACGAAAGATTTGATCGATGATATGTTTGAGACCATGTATGAGGCAGAAGGTGTAGGTCTTGCTGCTCCACAGGTTGGTATTTTAAAAAGAATCTGTGTCATCGACTGTGGAGATGACCCGATTTTGTTGATCAATCCAAAGGTATTAGAGACCAGCGGCGAACAGACCGGACAGGAAGGCTGCCTTTCCGTTCCCGGGAAATGCGGCGTTGTAACAAGACCCAATTATGTCAAGGTACTTGCATATAATGAAAACATGGAGCCTTTCGAAATCGAGGGAACCGAACTGCTGGCACGTGCAATGATGCACGAAATTGACCATTTAGACGGACATGTTTATACGGAATTGGTAGAAGGTCCTTTGTATGATGTCGCTGAGGCACCGGAGGAAGAATGAGAGCAGGAAAAACGCGACTAATCAGTTGGAACGGTTCTTTTGTCACGATAAATTGGAAAATATAGATCATTATTAATTTGATTTTGTTCTATAAAAACATCTTTAAGGAAACAAAGAAAAAGTGCCAAAAGAAGCATCTCAAAAGAAAAACGTTTCCAAGAGACTGAGAAAACAAGGAGAAAACGATGAAAGTTGTATATATGGGAACCCCTGATTTTGCAGTCGGTCCCTTAGAGGCACTGATTGCAGCGGGATATGAAGTGACGGCTGTTGTAACACAGCCTGATAAAGCAAAAGGCAGAAGTGATAAATTGATTCCTTCGCCGGTAAAAGCATGTGCGCTTAAGCACAATATTCCGGTTTTGACGCCCGCTAAAATTAAGAATCCGGAGGCCGTTGCAGAGTTGGCGCAATATGAAGCCGATATTTTTGTGGTCGCTGCATTTGGACAGATTTTATCGGAAGAGATTTTGCATATGCCAAAGTATGGCTGTATCAATATTCACGCCTCTCTGTTGCCCAAATATCGCGGAGCGGCACCGATTCAGTGGAGTATCATCGACAAAGAAAAAGAAACAGGAATTACCATTATGCAGATGGATAAAGGTCTGGATACCGGAGACATCCTTTTTCAAAAGGTTGTGCCGATTGATGATGAAGACACCGGAGAAAGCCTGTTTGAAAAACTTGCAAAAGCCGGTTCCGATTTTTTGATTGAGGTCTTGCCTAAAATTGAAGCAGGGGATGTGCATCCGATTAAGCAGGATGAAACAAAAAGCACCTATGCAGGCATGCTCACGAAAGCCCATGGAAGGATTGACTGGACACAAGATGCCGATACCATCGAACATCTTGTGAGGGGCTTAAATTCCTGGCCGAGTGCTTATACACAGTTGCAGGGAAAACAGCTGAAAATCTGGAAATCCCATGTGGTAGAGAAAACAGGCGGAGAGCCCGGATGTGTATGTGAAGTGACAAAGGATTCCATTGTTGTTACAACCGGAAAAAATGCACTGGCGATTACGGAATTGCAGTTGGAAGGCAAAAAGAGAATGTCTGCAAGAGATTTTTTGGTCGGCAGGACAGTTGAGATTGGAACTGTGCTGGGATGACGTAAAGAGGAAATATGACGAATACGAGAGAAATCGCGCTGGACTGTGTCATGGAAATTATGGAAAAGAAGCAGTACAGCCATTATGTTTTAAAACAGGTGTTGGATAAATATGGTTTCTTGGAAAAAAGAGACCGTTCCTTCATAAAATGTGTTACGGAAGGTACGATAGAGCGAGCCATAGAGTTAGATTACGTGATTGATCAATTTTCGAAAGTAAAAGTAAAGAAAATGAAACCATTGATCCGCTCTCTGATGCGTATGAGTGTGTACCAGCTTTTGTATATGGATAAAACTATGGATGCGGCCGTATGCAACGAAGCGGTTAAGCTTGCATCCAAGAGAGGATTTCAATCTTTAAAAGGTTTTGTAAACGGGGTACTTCGAACCATTGCGCGCAATAAAGAAAATATTGTTTATCCGGATGTTGTAACGAATCCGCTTTTCTACTTATCTGTTCGCTATTCCATGCCGGAATGGATTGTTTCCTTGTGGATGGAACAGTTGGGATTCGAGGAGACGGAGCGCGTTTTACAGGGATTAATCGAAAAACGTCCTTTGATGATTCGTATGGATGAAGGTATGAAGGATGCAGAAAAAACGTCCTTGCTGGAAGCCTTTAGGAAAGAACATATTGATTTGGAACAGCTTCCGACGCTTCCCTATGCTTACCTTGTAAAAAATCCGGACAGAGTGGATAATCTTCCGGGATTTGCAGAAGGAAAAATTATGATACAGGATGCCGGTTCCATGGAGATTATAGAGTTTGCCGGAATTCAAAAAGGCTGGTACGTTGTGGATGTGTGCGGAGCACCCGGAGGAAAAGCTTTGCACGCTGCTTCTAAACTTCAGGGAAGCGGATATGTCAGTGTCCGTGATTTATCGGAAAGAAAAATGGAATTCATTCTTGAAAATATCAGACGAAGCGGCTACCAAAATATTGCTGCAAAGGTGTGGGATGCTACGGTTTTAGATGAAGACGAGATTGGAAAGGCCGACCTTGTGATTGCTGATTTGCCCTGTTCAGGGCTTGGCGTGGCTGGACGAAAGGCCGATATCAAATATCGTCTGACAAAAAGTGATATCACAGAGATTGCTGCGCTGCAGCGTCAGATTTTGGAAACAGTTGGGCAATATGTGAAAAAGGGCAGATTTCTTTTGTTTTCAACCTGCACTCTGACAAAAGAAGAAAATGAAGATAATGTGCACTGGTTTGAGAATCAGTCTGCATTTCAATTGATAAAGGAAAAAACGTTATATCCGGCACCGAATGGTCTGACGGACGGATTTTATATGGCGTTGTTTCAAAAAATGGTTTAGGATTGTGAGAACGCAAAATGCGTAGCAATCCGTTGGTATCAATGGGGGTAAAATACTTTTTGACCCAACTCATTATATAGAAAAGAATATGGAAATGAAGAGAAATACAGAAACAAAAAAAGAAACAACAATAGAAACAAAAATAAAAGCGAAAAAAGAATCAGAAATAACAACAGAAACAGAAAACAAAGCAGATATTAAATCACTAAACAAAACCAAATTGCGACAGGTAATAGAGGAAATGGGCGAAAAGAAATTCCGCGCAGATCAGTTGTATGACTGGATGCATGTGAAGTTAGCCCGCAGTTTCGATGAAATGACTAATATTTCCAAAGCATTTCGGGAACAATGTAAAGAAAACTTTGTGTACACATCGCTGTCTGTTGTTTGTGTGCAGGAATCCAAACTGGACGGCACCAAAAAATACCTGTTTGCCTTAGAAGACGGAAATGTTGTAGAAAGTGTGCTGATGCGTTATAAGCATGGAAACAGTGTTTGTATTTCCTCGCAGGTGGGGTGCCGGATGGGCTGCCGGTTTTGTGCTTCTACACTCGACGGTCTGACACGTAATCTGAAACCGTCGGAAATGCTGGATCAGATTTATGCCATCAGTCGTCTGATTGGGGAAAGGATTTCCAATGTCGTTGTTATGGGAACCGGTGAACCCCTGGATAATTATGAAAATCTGATTACCTTTATAAAACTGCTCTCGGATGAAAACGGACTGAATATCAGCCAACGGAATATTACGGTTTCGACATGCGGAATTGTCCCCAATATATACAGGCTGGCAGATGAAAAACTTCAGATTACGCTTGCCTTGTCTTTACATGGTGCAACAGATGAAAAAAGACAGGAGCTTATGCCGATTGCGAAGGCATATAAGATCGATGAACTAATGGAAGCAATCGATACTTATTTTGAAAAAACGGGAAGGCGCATTACGTTTGAATACAGTCTGGTCTCAGGTGTGAATGATACCAATGAAGATGTTATGAATCTGACAACTCTTGCGTCGGGCAGAAACTGTCATATTAATCTGATCCCGGTTAATCCCATCAAAGAGCGTGATTACAGACAACCGAAGCAGGAGTATGTGACTGCATTTAAAAATAAACTTGAAAAAAATCGAATAAATGTTACTATTAGAAGAGAAATGGGCAGGGATATCGATGGGGCCTGCGGACAGTTAAGAAAGAGACATTTAGAAGAAAGTTAGCATATAACAAGGAGGAAACATGTTGTTAGAGACATACTCCGCGACGGATATTGGCAGAAAAAGACAACTGAATCAGGATTATGTTTTTTCTTCAGCAAAACCGCTTGGTAACATGCCCAATCTGTTTATTGTTGCAGATGGTATGGGCGGCCATAATGCCGGGGATTATGCGTCGAAATGTACAACGGAAACCGTTGTGAATGAGATTCAGAATTCTTTTGAAAAGAATCCGACGATTATCATTAAAAAGGCAATTAAAACAGCAAATGCCAAAATCAGAAAAGAAGCATCTGAAAATGAAAGTCTGTTTGGCATGGGAACGACACTGGTTACTGCCACGATTATCGGAAAATATCTGCAGGTTTCCAATATTGGGGATTCCAGATTGTATTTACTTAACAAAGACGGTTTGCGACAGATTACGGAGGATCATTCTCTGGTTGAGGAGATGATTCGTCTGGGCGGACTGAGCAGGGAAGATGCCAGATTGCATCCGGATAAAAATATTATAACCAGAGCCATAGGAGCAAAAGATGAGGTTGAAGCGGATTTCTTTACAGAGGAGCTCGAGACCGGGGATATTGTTTTGATGTGTTCCGATGGTCTTACCAATATGCTTGAAGATAAAGAAATTGAATCAATTTTATTAAACCCTGAAAAAGAGGAATTGATTCAAAAGGGTGATGCTTTGATTAAGGCAGCCAATGAAAACGGTGGAAAAGACAATATTGCCGTTGTTTTGGTCAGACTGGTTGAAGATGATGAGGTGAAAGAATGATAATACTTGGAATGTTAATCGGAGACCGCTATGAGATTTTGGATAAAATCGGTACCGGCGGTATGAGCGATGTATATAAAGCAAAGGACCATAAACTGAACAGATTTGTTGCAGTGAAAGTTTTGAAACAGGAGTTTTCGGAAAATACAAATTTTGTTTCCAAATTCCGTGTGGAAGCTCAGGCTGCGGCAGGATTGATGCATCCCAATATTGTCGGCGTTTATGACGTTGGTGAAGAAGATGGTATCAATTATATCGTTATGGAGTTGATTGAGGGCATTACGCTCAAAAAATATATCGAGAAAAAATCCCGTCTTTCCATCAAAGAAGCAATCAGCATTGCAATTCAGGTATCCATGGGTATTGAAGCTGCACACAACAATCATATTATTCACAGGGATATCAAACCTCAGAATATTATGATTTCCCGTGACGGCAAGGTAAAAGTCATGGATTTTGGTATTGCCAAGGCAGCAACCAGCAATACGATTACATCAAATGTCATGGGTAGTGTTCATTATACTTCTCCGGAGCAGGCAAGAGGTGGTTTCTCGGATGAAAAGAGTGATATCTACTCTTTGGGATGTACCTTATTTGAAATGGTAACGGGACATGTGCCTTTTGATGGCGAAACAACGGTTGCCATTGCCATTAAACATATTCAGGATGAAATGCCTTCTCCCAGAGAATATGTTCCTGAAATTCCGGTATGTGTAGAAAAAATCATTTATAAATGTACGCAGAAAAGCCCTGACCGTCGTTATCAGAAGATGAGCGAGCTGACACTGGATTTAAAGAAATCACTGGTTACTCCGGATGAAGATTTTGTAACCATGATTGATGTGGATACAGCAGCCGCCACCAGACCGGTTACGGATGAAGAACTTGCATCCATCAAAGAGCGTACCGGTACTTTGGCAGTAGAAGATATTCATATGCGCTTAAACGAAGAAAAGCCGAAGCCCAAGAAATCCAAATTTATGATTATGGATGATGAGAGCGACGAAGATGAATATGAGGATGAAGACGTCGAAGAAGAGGATGAAGAATACGACGAAGAAGAATACGAAGACGATGACGAGTACGATGATGATGATTTAGATCCCAAGATGGAGCGTATTACAACGATTTTAGCCATCGTGGCAGCCGTTATCATCGGTGTGATTGCGTTGGTACTTGTGGCAAACGCCATTGGTATTTTTAAGGGCGGTTCCGATTCACAGGAAGAAGAAACCCAGATGGTGGAAGTGATCAATGTGGTTGGTTTCAATGTGGATGCCGCTAAATCGACATTGGAAGAACTGTATTTATCTGTGGATGTTCAGTATGAAGAATCGTCAGAAGTTCCGGAAAATATTGTCATCAGACAGAGTATTGCCGAAGGCGAGATGGTGGAAGAACACAGTCTGGTTATTTTAACCGTCAGCAGTGGTGTTTCCGGTATTGAAATTCCTAATGTTGTCGGAAGTTCAGAGACAGATGCTACTACAGCATTAACGTCACTTGGATTCAGGGTTTCCAAAGAAACCGAATATTCCGATACCATTGATGAGGGACTGGTTATTTCACAGTCACCGGACGCATTGGAAAAAGTCGCAGCAGGATCTACCATCGTTTTGAAAATCAGTTCCGGACCGGCAGAAAAGCTGGTAACAGTTCCGGATTTAAGAGGTATGTCCGAAAGTGAGGCAAAGGATAAGTTAGCTTCAGCTAATTTAAAGGCTGGAACGGTTACGGAGGAATACAGTGACTCGGTTACCAAAGGGGATGTCCTTTCCCAGAGTTATTCTCCCGGAACAGAAATCGGAGAAAACAGTACGGTTAATTTTGTTATCAGTTTAGGTAAAAAAGATGTATCTTATAAATATTCCGTAACTCTTAATGCACCCGAAGGATACACAGGAGGTACGGTTACCATTACTTTGACGGATGCTGCAGGGACAAAGAAGGTGTACGAAACAGCTTCTTTCCCTTATGAAATCAATGAGACGGGACTGAAAGCGGAAACAGGTACCATTGTTATGAATGGGACAAAAAAAGAATCACAGACGGTAGATACCGGTGAGGTAGATGAAGCCGGAAATCCAATTTATGACACTGTGGAAACTGAAGTCCCGGTTGAATTTGGTGTCCAGAATGTAACCTTTACAAAGGCAGAATAGGAATTGGGTTGCATGCAGGGAATTATTGTAAAAGGAATTGCAGGATTTTATTATGTCCGTTGTACGGATGGCATCGTATATGAGTGCAAAGCCAAAGGTGTTTTCAGAAAAGATCATAAGAAGCCCTTGGTAGGTGATCTGGTATCCATGGATGTTTTGGATCAGGACAAGTCACTGGGGCATATTTCAGAAATAAAGGATCGCAAGAATGAATTGATACGCCCGGCTGTGGCAAATATTGATCAGGCAATGGTTATCTTTGCGGCGGCGCATCCAATGCCCAATTTAGGATTACTTGATCGGTTTTTGATTCAGATGGAACATTATAATATTCCAACGATTATCTGTTTTAACAAAGCCGATCTGGTTTCCAATGCGGATTTGGAGTATTTACAGCAGATTTATGAAAAAGCAGGATACCGGACTGTTTTGATCAGTGCAAAAAAAGGGCAGGGAATTGATTTGGTTCGGGAATTGTTAAGAGGTAAGGTAACAACCGTAGCCGGTCCGAGTGGAGTTGGTAAATCCACATTAATCAATCTTTTGCAGGACCGGGTGATTATGGAAACCGGCTCTGTGAGTGAAAAGATTGCAAGAGGAAAGCATACGACCAGACATAGTGAACTGTTGGAAATTGACCGGGATACGTTTATTTTTGACACACCGGGATTTAGCTCCTTGGATGTATCATATTTGTTACCGGAAGAATTGGAGAATTGTTTTCCCGAGATGAGAAGATATCGGGATAAATGCAGGTTTTTGGGATGTGCACATATTCATGAACCTGATTGTGGGGTAAAGCAGGCTCTTACTTTAGGGGAAATGAGTAAAGAGCGTTATGACGACTATGTAAATCTATATGCGGAATGCAAAAACAAAAGGAGATACTAGCAATGAATATTTTGTCCCCATCAATTTTAGCGGCTGATTTTTCAAAACTTGGCGAGCAAATCCGGATTGCAGATGAGGCCGGCGCGGAGTATATACATATTGATGTAATGGATGGTCTTTTTGTTCCGTCCATTTCTTTTGGTTTTCCGATTATTCAATCCATCAGACCGATTACGGATAAATTTTTTGACGTACATCTGATGATTGAGGAGCCGGAGAGGTATATTGATCAATTTGCCGAAGTTGGATCAAATAGTCTGACCATTCATGTGGAAGCCTGTCGTTGTATGATTGATACACTTTTAAAAATAAAAGGAAAAGGTATGCGGACGGGGATTTCTTTGCATCCGCAGACACCAATCGAATCGGTGTATCCCTATTTGGATTATGTGGATCAGGTGCTGGTTATGACGGTTAATACCGGATTTGGAGGTCAGAAATATCTGGACAGCTGTACACAGAAAATAACCGCAGTCCGGAAAGAAATTGAACGAAGAGGTTTATCGGTTGATGTTGCTGTAGACGGAGGAGTAACACTTCAGAATGTGGAAATGCTTTTAGATGCCGGAGCAAATGTGATTATTTCCGGTTCTTCTGTTTTCAAAGGTGATATAAAAGAGAATGTTGCAAAATTTATGGACATTCTGGGACAATGAGATGGAACGGTCTAAGGTAGACGGTTCTTTTAACACATTTTTACAGAACCGTTTTTGTTGGTATATGTATTTACAGGACCGTTTTTAATACATGAAAAACGGTCCTTTTTGCATATATAAAATAATCTTATTAACGAAGGAGAAAAGTATGGAATACGTACCTGTAATGTATGCAACTTTTTGGGCATTGATTCCGCCGTTGGTGGCAATTATACTGGCCTTAATCACCAAAGAGGTATACAGTTCGTTGTTTGTCGGCATTGTAATTGGCGGTTTGTTTTACGGTGATATGTTCTCACCAACCTTTGATGGTGAGAAGGTAATGCTGCATATATTTGAAGACGGTCTGGTAGGCGTCTTGTCTGATAGTTATAATGTGGGTATTTTGGTATTTCTCGTTGTTTTGGGAATTATGGTATGTCTGTTAAATGCTGCAGGAGGATCTGCTGCATTTGGTAAATGGGCCGGAACACATATTAAAACGCGGGTTGGAGCCCAGTTGGCGGCTATTGTTTTGGGAGTTCTTATTTTCGTAGATGACTATTTTAACTGTCTGACAGTTGGTAGTGTTATGAGACCTGTTACGGACAGGCATAATGTATCTCGGGCAAAACTGGCTTATTTAATCGATGCAACAGCAGCACCGATTTGTATTATTGCCCCCATTTCGTCATGGGCTGCAGCTGTGACCGGATTTGTGGAAAATGAAGACGGATTTGCAGTTTTTATGAAAGCCATTCCGTACAATTACTATGCTTTGCTTACCATTGTTGCGATGGTTGCATTGGTTGTCATGAAAGTGGATTTCGGACCGATGAAGTTGCATGAAGAAAATGCGGCAAAAGGCGATTTGTATACGACCAAAGACAGACCTTATGCGAATGTGACGAATGATGAAGTCAGTACAAAAGGAACCGTTACGGATTTGGTTTTACCGGTTGCAGTGTTGATTATCAGTTGTGTGATTGGCATGATTTATACCGGCGGTTTCTTTAGCGGAGCCGATTTTGTCGAAGCGTTTTCCAACAGTGATGCATCTGTCGGACTGATGCTGGGAAGCTTTGTGGCACTGGTTATTACCATTCTGTTTTATATGGTCCGTCGTGTTGTGACTTTTAAAAAGGCCTGTGAATGTATTCCGGAAGGCTTTAAGGCAATGGTTCCGGCTATTTTAATATTAACGTTTGCATGGACATTAAAAGCAATGACAGATAGTTTGGGAGCAAAAGAATATGTAGCAGGTGTTATTGCCGGCATGTCAGGCGCATTATTGTATTGCCTGCCTGCCATAATTTTTCTGGTTGCCGTATTTCTGGCTTTTTCAACCGGAACATCATGGGGCACCTTTGGAATTCTGATTCCAATCGTTGTAGACTGTTTTGCAAACGATCCGACAATGATGATTATGTCCATATCTGCCTGCATGGCAGGAGCTGTTTGCGGAGATCATTGTTCGCCGATTTCGGATACGACCATTATGGCATCTGCGGGTGCGCAGTGTAATCATATGAATCATGTGTCAACGCAGATACCGTATGTGATTTTGGTGGCAGCTATTTCATTTATAACCTATTTAATCGCAGGCTTTGTAAAAAATGCTGTTGTACCGCTTGTTATTGGTGTACTCCTTGTGATAGGCGCACTTACGGTTGTGAAATATGTAAGTACGCCGAATGTAACTGAATAGGTGATTTAGATTCTTACGCGCATAAAAGTATGCTTTTGGAATTTTGATACTATTTTTAAAACAGAATTAATAAATCCTTAAGCCGTTTTAAATTATTGGTGTGATACAATAGTGATATAAAATGGAAATCGTTATCGGAGGGTTTATATGAAAAAAATATGTTTCTTAATACTTGGAATAGCGTTTCTTATTTTAGGAATCATCGGACTGGCACTCCCCATTATTCCGCAGATTCCGTTTTTGGTACTGGGAGCCTGTCTGCTGATTATGAGTTCTAAAAAAATAAAGGATTTTGTTTTAAATCATCGTATGTATCATACGCATGTAGAGCCGCATATTAAAAAAAGCAAAACCATGTCAAGGATTTGGGAACGTTTTAGTGGAGATGATTCTTCTGATGCTAAAAGCGATTCTTAAAACTTGATATATAAATTGAATAAGTAAATGCATTGAGGATGTTTTTCGACATCCTCTTTTTTTGGATTTGGGGTCCCGATATCTATCTTTGTCCACCGGCTTTTACGAGGTTTTGTGACTTTCTTAGTGGCATAGCGAACAAAAAGGATGCCCGGTTTCAACTGTTTGAAGACGAAGTCTGAGTTTTGAAACCGGGCATCTAATAAATATTTTGTGAGCATGCCACTTAGAAAGTCTAGAAACCGAAGTACGAGGTGGACAAAGATAGATATCGGGACTCCAAATCCAAAAAAATTATAACTATATTACTTTGAGCCTCTCTTGACGAAAAAAAAGGTGAATTATTATAATGAAATAAGCGTGTGAAAAAGGGAGGATAAAAGATTGCGTTATACCGTTAATCAAATTGCGGAAGGTGAAGATGAACTGATTTTAAATTATCAGCAGATGAATCCTGAAGTGGAAGAAGTGCTTTTTTTTATGGAAAAGCATAGGAAAAAGCTTGTGGGGAAAAGAGACGGAGAGGTGATTGTTTTTTCGCCACAGGAAATTTTGTACGTGGAAAAGGTAGATAACAGAACCTTTGCATATACCGTGGACAATGAAATTCAATTAGATTTATCACTACATGCAGTAGAGATGATGCTGGGGGAGGAAAGCTATTTTCGTTGCAGCAAATCGATGATTTTAAACGTCAACAAGGTTGAAAGGTTAAAAAGCCTGTCGTCAAACCGAATCGATGCGACTCTGACAAACGGAGAACATATCATAATTTCCCGTACATATGCATCGGATTTTAGAAAATTGTTGAAAGGAGACCGCTCATGAAAAAGCCAACCTTATGGGAAAAATATCTAACAAAAGAAATTGGAATTGAATTTAAGGCCTGTTTATACTTTTTTGCACTATTGTTTTTTTATTGCACTTATCGAATTTGTGTCGGACTGACCGTGGCAGATATTCTGCATATGGCGGAAATGATTTTTCTGGCTTATATCGTGGGATATATTCAGGTATTCTTGCTTTGGAATTTTGACGAGGCAGATCATCTTGGAAAAAAGGAATGGCTGGGAATTATCGTATGTACCTCAATCTATGTTGCCGTCTCTTTTGTTTGTGGCTGGTTTGATAAAAACATCTATGTGACAATCGGATTTGCCGGTTATGTTGTCTTTTTGTATTTCTGTGTTTTCCTTGTCTACAAGTGCAGAAGGAAGATTGATGATAAGATTTTGAATTCCGATTTGGAATTGTTTAAGACACGGTCGGAGAAGGAAAATGGAGATTCCGGTCAAGATATTATTCAAAGCGACATCCCGGGAAATAAATAAGTGATTAATCGGAATAATAATTCGGACTAATTTGAAAAATAAAATCCGAAAAAAATATAAATCAATCAGATTGATAAAAAGATTTTGTGCAACTTACATATGAAAAAGTGCCACTAAAAGCCCAAGGTATTGTCTGGACCGTATTTTTTGTTATGCTATTAGCAGACAGAGGTAATTCGTACATCTGCTTATCAGTAGAGAAATGGAGAAAACGAATGGAAAAAATAATTGAAATCAGTAATTTAACAAAGAATTATGGAAAACACAGAGGTGTAGAGGATGTTTCTTTTTCTGTGAACAAGGGCGAGATCTTTGGTTTCTTAGGACCGAACGGAGCCGGAAAATCGACAACTATTCGATCTATGTTGGGATTGATTTCCTTTGAAAAAGGTCAAATAGAGATTATGGGGATGGATGCAAAAAAAGAAAAAGAACAAATCTTACAACAGGTAGGATATATGCCAAGTGAGGCATGGTTCTATCCCGGAATGACCATAAAAGATACGTTAAAATTCTGTGCTGATGTCAGAAAAACAGATTGTAGCACCGAAGCAGAAATGTTATGTGAAAGGCTTCAGGTTGATGTAAAAAGGAAAATCAGTGAGTTGTCTTTGGGTAACCGAAAAAAAGTCAGCATCGTCTGTGCCATGCAGCATAAACCGAAATTGTTTGTTTTTGATGAGCCCACCAGTGGTCTGGATCCGTTGATGCAGAATGTGTTTTTTGATTTGATTAAAGAGTATGTAAAAGATGGAGCAACCTGCATGCTGTCTACACATGTGCTTTCTGAAATCCGAAATCATTGTGACAGGGTTGCCATTATGAAAGAGGGAAAACTGATTGTAACGGATACGGTGGAAAATCTGTTGGCCGGTCAGTCAAAGCGAATTAAAATGATCCGGGACGGAGAAAAATTGGACTTCATTTATAAGGATGACTTAAATAACCTTTATAAGGAATTGGAAGGTCATGACATTCAGGATATCTTGATTGAGGAGCCTTCTATTGAAGAGGTGTTTATGCATTATTATGAAAAGGAGGAAAAGTAAAATGCTGGCTTTTTTTAAACATGAATGGAAATTGAGTTTTAAGACTTTGTTGATATGGGCTTTATCTGTCGGTGGAATGGGGCTTATGTGTTTGTTATTATACAAAAGTATGGAATCAAGTATGGCTGATATGGCAGAAAGTTTTGCTTCCATGGGAGCATTTGCGGATGCATTTGGAATGAGTACTTTGAGTATTGCTACGATGAAAGGATATTTTGCTACAGAAATCGGAACAATACATACACTTGGAAGTTGTATGTTTGCCGCTTCCATTGCAACAGTTGTTCTATCAAAGGAAGAAGATGGACATACCGCAGAGCTTACGTTTACATTTCCTCTTGCCAGAGTAAAAATTATAGCAATGAAATATGCTGCAGTCTTTTTTAGCTTGATTTGTTTTAATGTGATTTGCGGACTGTGTTATGAATTGGCATTTCTGGTTTTGGGGGAAAGCGGATTTGGAACAGATTTTTTGACTTTTATGGGATTACAGCTTTTGATGAATGTTGAAGTAGCTGCAATTTGTTTTGTGATTTCGGCAGTGAATAAAAAGAACCGTCTGGGAATTGGAATTGCTGTAGCATTGGTACTTTATGTATTTGATTTGATGGTAAGACTGATACCGGATTTAAAAGATGCTATATTTTTGTCGCCACTTTCTTATGCGAATGCAACCACCATTTTTTCGGGAGCTGAAATCGAGAAGGCTGCTTTGATTTTTGGAGTAGCAGTTGCAGTTGTCATGACTGCAGTTGCCGGAATGATTTATGCAAAACGGGATTTGGTAAGCTGATATTTGACCGAATGATGAAGTTTCTTACGAGAGGCTGAAAAGTCTCTCGTTTCTTTTTACTCAGTCGAGTAGTTATTCCCCAAAGGAGAAAAATTGAATGATGTTACCAGAGAATGATTATCAAATTCTTAATATAAATATCCTTGCATTGGTATTGACATATATAGATGTTCGATATATTATATAGGTAATCGATATATAGACTATCTATATATAGTAATGAAAAAAAGGAGAAATGAGAAATGCCAGTAGATAAAACCTTGGTATCAGGAAGCATGACGATGTTATTACTTAAGTTACTTGAGGAAAAGGATATGTATGGTTATGAAATGATAGATACCCTTAGGAAGAAATCGAATAATGTATTTGAATTAAAGGCAGGTACACTTTATCCATTATTACACGGTTTAGAAGAAAAAGGACTTTTGAAATCGTATGAGCGGGAATATGCCGGCAAAACAAGGAAGTATTATAGTATAACAAAAGAGGGAAGAGGCTTGTTAGAAAAGAAAAAAGCGGAATGGAACGAGTACCGGATAGCTGTTTCCAGTGTTCTGGCTTTTAGTTATTAGGATGGAGGTGTGAGAATGGAAGAGTATATTGAAAAACTGATATCTCAAATCAGATGTAAAAAAGCCAGACCTTATATTGCAAATGAAATCAAAGACCATATTGAGGAACAGATAGACTTTAATAAATCGAATGGAATGACAGAAGAAGAGGCTGAAAAAAGTGCAGTCATGGATATGGGAGATCCTGTTGAAGTTGGAATTTCCATGGATAAGATACACAGACCAAAGATATCATGGAGAATACTTTTTGTTGTAGGAATCCTTAGTATATTGGGAATTGTTATTCAATATTCCATTCTTGGGAGAGTAGATACTGAAACACAAATAAATGATACATATCGAATATCCTTGGCGGGATTTGTTTCATCTGTTATTTTCGGTTTTATGATAATGATGGCAATATATTTTATTGATTTCACAACAATTGCAAAGTATTCAAAGTTGATTGGATTTTTCATTATTCTTTCCGGAATTATGTACTTGGCAGGTTTCTTTGGAAGAACAGTAAATGGTGCATATTATACAATTGATTTGGGAATGTTTCATTTTTCTGCAACAGCGTTAATGATGTTTTATGTTCCTGTTTATGGAGCCATTTTATATAAATATAGAGATGGTGGAAGAATCGATTTTTTAAAAGCTGTCATCTGGATGATAATTCCTGCCTTCATTACATTTAGAATGCCGAATATTGTTGTAACCGGGATTATGCTAATCAGTATGAACGTGTTGCTTTCGGCATCACTTTTAAAGGGATGGTTCAAACTTCCGGTAAAAAGAACGCTTGTATGTTTGTGGTCATTGTTTTTGCTGCTTCCAATCGGCATATTATATGTTATGTATTCGTTTCATATGATGGCTGAATATCAGGAAGCAAGGATACGGGCTTTTTTGTTGGCAGATGGAGATGGTTATTATATGACATCAATTCTTAGAGCTTTTTGTGATGATATCCCATTGATTGGTAATAGCGGAAATGATGTTGTAGGCAGTCTTCCGAATTTTAATAGTGATTATATTTTTTCGTATATACTAAATAGTTATGGAAGTATTCTTGCTATTGTTATTATTTCGATATTGGCAGTGTTTGTTATGCTGATATTTGGCGCATCCGTAAAGCAGAAAAATGAGCTTGGAATGATGATGGGATTTGGATGTGGAATGATATTTTTGCTAAATACTTTGATTAATATACTTGGAGCTGTTGGTGTGTTACCGCCTGCAGCATCTTTCCTGCCATTCTTTTCTTTAGGAAGAAGCAATATTATTCTATGTTATGCGTTGGTTGGAATTGTTATGAGTATATACAGGTACAAAGATGTTTATCCTGCGAATGTTGCAGACAAGATTATTGTAAAAAAAGAATTGCGTATCTGATTTTCAAAGTAATGGAAATGTTTTGATTTTTTTGTTTTGGGAGCATCTGCTTTAGTGTGGATGCTCTTTTTGAGTTTCGCAAGTGACCTATTGAATAGTATTTATATATAGTGATATAATATAATTGGTTTCAAAATTGTAAAAAAATTAAAGTTTCGAAAGTGACGGGTAAATGAAAACAATTATTAGAGAAAGATATTTAGAAAGAATCAAAGCATTAAAAGATACTCCTGATATAAAAATTATTACCGGGATTAGACGTTGTGGAAAGTCAAATCTGATGCAGGTATATATTGATTATTTAAAAGAAAACTTCGAAGATGCAAATATTATTTTTATAGATTTTATGGATTTGGATTTTGAAGAAATAAAGGAATACCATGCTTTGCATAAGTATGTGGAAGAAAGATATGACAAAGATAAGAAAAATTATTTGTTTGTTGATGAAGTGCAATTATGCCCAAAGTTTGAATTGGCAATCAATAGTTTATATTCAAAAAATAAATATGATATATATGTAACCGGATCGAATGCATTCTTACTCAGTGCTGATTTAGCAACTCTCTTTACCGGAAGATATATTGAAATTCATATGTTTCCATTTAGTTTTAAAGAATACTGTGAGTATTATAGTGAAGAAAATGATAAAGATAAATTGTTTGACGAATATATTATAAAAGGTGGGTTAGCCGGCTCCTATGCATATAATACGGATTTGGACAAAACCACATACATCAAAGAAGTATACGAGACAATTGTGAATAGAGATTTGGTGCAAAAGTACAATTTGTCGGACACACAAGTGCTTCGGCAATTGAGCGGATTTTTGATGGATAATATTAGTAATTTGACATCACCGAACAGAGTGAGTGATATTTTGAAGGCAAATGAGGTGGCTACAAATCATGTAACAATAGGAAAATATATTAAGTATTTGTGCACAGCATTTGTATTCTACGATATCAAGAGATATGATATAAGGGGTAAGAAGTATTTGGAAACCTCGGATAAGTTCTATATGTGTGATACAGGAATGCGCTATGCTGTATTAGGCAGTCGAAATATGGACTATGGACGGGTGTATGAAAATATCGTATGTGTGGAACTTTTGCGTAGAGGCTATGAGGTTTATGTAGGAAAACTTTATCAAAAGGAAATAGATTTTGTCGCTCAGCGTGGCAGTGAGAAAATCTATATTCAAGTTAGCGATAATATTTCTAATCAAGAAACTTTTGAGAGAGAGTATTCACCACTATTACAGATCAGGGATGCCTATCCCAAAATGATTATTGCAAGAACAAAGCATACGAAGTACACATATGAGGGAATTGAAGTAAATGACATTGTGGAGTGGCTATTGAATGTAGAATAAATTTTTTTGCATGTTCGTTATTTTGTTGAAATGTGTTTTAAAAAAAGATATGATGTTTTGCGTGGGAAACTGCGTAGGAAGAGCATCCACTTTGGAATGGGCGCTCTTTCTTTATATACTATTATTAATATTTTACGAAAAAGTAAATAGCAATATTGAGTTTTAAGCATTTCTGTGGTAGCATTTAAACGTTGTATGTGTGCAAAAAATGTAACAATGCAAAGATAAAAAAGACAAAGATATAGAGGGACGTTCCCTGTGACAGAGGGATACTGGTAGTGACAGAAGAATCGTCCCCAAAGAGAGGTAAAACATGAAACTAGGTATCGTGGGTCTTCCCAATGTCGGAAAAAGTACATTATTCAATTCGTTGACAAAGGCTGGTGCGTTGTCAGCCAACTATCCATTTGCTACCATTGATCCCAATGTGGGTATCGTATCGGTGCCGGATAAGAGAATAGAAAAACTTGGAGAATTGTATAAAACCAAGAAGGTTACCCCGGCTGTGATTGAATTTGTGGATATTGCAGGACTTGTTAAGGGCGCTTCGAAAGGAGAAGGTTTGGGCAATCAGTTCCTTGCAAATATTCGTGAGGTTGATGCAATTGTACATGTTGTCCGTTGTTTTGAGGATACCAATATTATTCATGTCGACGGAAATATTGACCCGGCACGTGATATTGAAACCATTAATCTGGAATTGATTTTCTCTGATTTGGAAATTTTGGAGAGACGTTATGCAAAGGTTGCAAAACAGGCACGTATGGATAAGAAATTAGCAAAAGAAGTAGAGCTGATTGAAGCAATCAAAGCGCATCTGGAAAATAACCAGATGGCACGTACTTTTGAAGTGCCGGAAGATGAAGATTCTCAGGCATGGTTTGCTTCTTATAATCTTTTGACAGCAAAACCTACTATTTTTGCGGCAAATGTGGCAGAAGATGAGCTTGCCGATGATGCGGCTAACAATCCTCATGTTGCAAAGGTTCGTGCCATGGCAGCAGAGGAAGGTGCGGAAGTATTTGTCATCTGTGCACAGATTGAACAGGAATTATCAGAGCTTACAGAGGAAGAGAAAAAGGAGTATCTGGATGATCTGGGAGTGACTTCTTCGGGATTGGATAAGCTTGTTGCAGCAAGTTATAAACTGCTTGGCTTAATCAGTTTCTTAACCGCAGGAGAAGATGAGTGCAGAGCATGGACGATTAAGGAGGGTACGAAAGCACCGCAGGCAGCAGGAAAAATTCATACAGATTTTGAACGCGGCTTTATCAAGGCAGAAGTTGTGAATTATCAGGATTTATTGGATCTTGGTTCGCTTGCCGCTGCAAGAGAAAAAGGTCTGGTTGGCATGGAAGGAAAAGAGTATGTTGTAAAAGACGGAGATGTGATTTTATTCCGCTTTAATGTATAATGTATTACGTAATATGAAAAGTGATAATGTATGATACAAAAGCATAATAGAAAATGTGTTTGATTATGAAACTAGGAAAAGAGGTTTTTTATGCAGTCAACAGATATCGCTTTCCCAAATCTGGGAATCTATTTGACAAATGTTCCAAAGACCATCAGCATCTTTGGGTTTCCGATTGCATTTTATGGAATGATTATAGCGGTTGGCGTGATACTTGGTTTTACTTTTGCCTCCAAAGAAGGTGACAGATTAGGGCACCCTAAAGATTTCTGGTGGGACTTCAGTGTACCGGCCATTATCTTTTCGGTTATCGGAGCCAGAGCATATTATGTGATTTTTTCATGGGATATGTATCGTGGAAACATCAAAGAAATTTTTAATACCAGACATGGCGGCATGGCTATATACGGAGCGGTAATCGCCGGTTTTCTGACGATGTTTGTGTTTAGTAAAATTAAAAAAGTAGCTTTCCTTGATGCTACGGATGCAGCAGTCTTCGGGCTTTTGACCGGTCAGATTATCGGCCGGTGGGGAAACTTTATGAACCGGGAAGCATTCGGAGGCTATTCGGATGGTCTCTTTGCTATGCGGCTTCCGATTGAAGCAGTTCGTCAGAGTGATATTTCGGCAGACATTGCGGCGCACATTGTAGAAGGCACCAATTATATTCAGGTTCATCCCACATTTCTTTATGAAAGTGTGCTCAATCTCGGGCTACTGATTGCGATGTTTTTGTATCGCAAACATAAACGTTTCAATGGAGAAATGACATTGTGGTATCTGGGCGGCTACGGACTTATCCGTTTTTTTGTGGAAGGACTTCGGACAGACCAGTTACAGATTGGAAATACCGGTATTGCAGTATCGCAGATGCTGGGACTTTTCCTCTTTGTTTCCTCAGTGATAGCTGCAATCATCATGCATCTTTTAGTTTCTAAGAAGAAAAAGGCTGCTTTGGGGAGCAAAGTGGAGGAAAAATCATAAAAATAGCAAATTGAGATTTTTTTAAGTGATAAAAAGAGTGATGTGAAAACATCGCTCTTTTTTTATGTAGCGGTTTTACTGCTTTGTGCAATTTTACAGAAAAAAAGAAAAAAATTTGTGCAAAAAAACATAACGCACAATATATATGATTTATGCAAAAAATAAAGCACAATATATTGTGATATCACAGAAAGATATTCTAAAAAAAGAAGAACTTCACCAAAATTTCCCAAAAGAAAACTAAAGGAATTCGCTTGTCAAAATGGTTAATCTGGTCTATTATTAGTATTGTAAGTGGGAGAAAGTGGAGGGAAATGCCACGAAAACCCAAAAAAGTGATAGAAAGTGATACAGACTGGCGGTGATCGACTATGTTCATGGGCGAATATAACCATTCCATAGATGCCAAGGGCAGATTGATCATCCCTTCTAAATTCCGTGATATGCTCGGCGACGAGTTTGTGGTTACCAAGGGTTTGGAAGGGTGCCTTTTTGTGTTTGAAAAATACGAATTCGAATCTTTTATGGACAAGCTGAATGAAAAGTCTGATTTAGAAGCCAAGGTGCGTAAGATAAAGAGATTTTTTATTTCCGGAGCACAGGAAATGGAGCCGGACAAGCAGGGCAGAATGCTGGTGCCCCCCACATTGAGAGAATATGCCGGATTGGAAAAGGAAGTTGTTTTTGCCGGTGTCGGCGGACATATTGAAATCTGGGATAAATCCAAATGGGATGATGTTACTTCATTTGATGATATCAATGATATTGCGGAAGAACTTTCAAGTATCGGAATTTCTTTCTAAAAAAGAGAAATTATAAAAAGAGTAATTATGAAAAGCGAAAATGAAGTCAAATAAATAGACTGGGTCAGGGAAGTATAAAGGCAGGTTGTTATGAACTTTTCACATAAATCCGTTTTACTGGATGAGACAATTGAAGGATTGCATGTAAAACCGGATGGGGTTTATGTGGACGGAACCCTTGGTGGTGGCGGACATTCCTATGAAATCGCCAAAAGGCTTTCCGATAACGGTCATTTGTTTGGAATCGATCAGGATGAAGCAGCAATTCGTGCCGCAGGCGAGAGATTGCGTGAATTTAACAGTCGTGTCACCATCATTCGCGACAACTACGAAAATGCCATCAGTGATTTAAAGGAAAAAGGCATCAAAGGAGTAGACGGAATTGTTCTTGATTTAGGAGTTTCTTCTTATCAGCTCGATACCGTTGAAAGAGGTTTTTCGTATAAATATGACACAGCCCTGGATATGCGAATGGACTTAAGGCAACCGATGTCTGCAAAAGAAATAATAAACGAATATTCACAGGCGGATTTAGCGCGGATCATTCGGGATTACGGAGAAGATAAATTTGCCAATAACATTGCAAAGCATATTGTGCAGGCAAGGCGGGAAAAAGAAATTGAAACAACCTATGAGTTAAATGACATCATAAAAGCTGCAATTCCTGCAAAGATGAGAGCAGAAGGCGGACATCCGAGCAAGAGAACGTTTCAGGCTATCCGCATTGAATGCAATAGAGAACTGGATGTTTTGAAAAATTCACTGGAAGAAATGATCCGGTTTTTGAACCCAGGTGGACGGATTTGTATCATAACATTTCACTCTTTAGAAGATCGAATTGTAAAATCCATTTTTAAGAAACAGGAAAATCCCTGTACATGCCCACCGGGATTTCCAATCTGTACATGTAATCAGGTTTCTTTGGGAAAAGTGATAACGAAAAAACCTATTTTACCATCAGAGGAAGAACTGGAAGATAACAGCAGGTCCAAAAGTGCAAAGCTCCGCATTTTTGAAAGAGTTTAATGAATAAACATACTTTGAAAAGAACAAAGAAAAACGATTTGAAAAGTACAACAATCATTAATTTAAAAGAACAAAGAAAAGCAAATAACTAAAAGAAAAAACAGGAAGCAAATATACAAAACAAGGAAAACATACAAAAAGAAAAGATACGAAAGACAATAATTAAGAAAAAAGAGAATAAGACAAAAAGAAATAAAAGGAATGATCAAGGATGAGCAAGAACACAAGAAATTATACGAGCAGAAGTAAATATACAAGAAGCGGCGGATACGGTGAATATTATATTGACGGTAATACAGCCCGAAAAATTGACGTAAGAAAAGAAATTCATAAAGCTCCCACACCGATTGAGAATCCGGATGTTCAGCGGAGAGTCAGAGAAAGACATGTACATATGAATTTCGGATATGTTGTTTTTTTAATGGCAGCACTTGTATTGTCATCCGTAATTCTGGTAAATTATATTAATATCCAGTCACAAAACAAAGCATTAAAGGAAACTATTGCAAGAAAAGAAAGTCAGTTGAATTCCATGAAAATGGCAAATGATGAAGAATACAGCCGGATTATTTCATCGGTTGATCTTGCATATGTAAAAGATGTTGCAATCAATGAACTTGGCATGCAGTATGCGCAAGAAGGTCAGGTTGTTACGATTGAAACACAGGGTGATGATTACGTAAGACAGTATGCGCAGATGCCATAGGTGGTGTAAAAGTGATAGAACGTATAAAAGAAATTTTTTCTTCCTCTCCCCAGAGAGAGTCGGAGAATGTAAGACATTTCACATATGATATGAGAAAAAAGCTGGTATTTCTATTTTTTATAGTCTTACTGGCTTTCGTCGGTTTGAGTGTCCGTTTGTTTATGATTAATAAAGAAAACGGCGAAAACTATAAGAGAAAAATCTTGTCTCAGCAGAATTATGTCAGTACAACACTTCCCTACAAACGAGGGGATATTCTGGATACCAACGGTACAAAGCTGGCGTACAGTGAAAAAGTATATAACTTAGTTGTAGATTCAAGCATTATCAACAGTGTGGAGGGGGCTTTGGAGCCGACACTTGCGGCGCTGGATGCCTGTTTTGATGTCGACATCAACGAATTGCGCAATTATATCGTGACGAATAAAGATGACCGCTATCATGTTTTGTTTAAAAAGCTGGAATATGAAGAAATTGCTGATTTTGTGGAAATGCAGAGCAATCCGTCCGAGTATCCGAATATCAAGGGTATCTGGTTTGAAAGTGAATATAAGAGAGTTTATCCTTATGGAAGCTTAGCGTGTGATACCATAGGTTTTACGGTCGGTAAGGATATTGGAAGTTTTGGATTAGAAGAGTACTATAACAGTATTTTGAACGGAACGGACGGCCGGGAATATGGTTATCTGACGGATGACTCGGATGTGGAAAGAACCACCATTCCAGCCAGGGACGGACAGACCATTGTTTCGACAATTGATGCCAATATACAAAGTATCGTAGATAAGTATGTGGCACAGTGGAATCATGAACACGAAGGAGAAAACGCATACCGGGCAGGAGAACTTGGAAGTAAGAGTACCGGCGTCATTGTTATGGACCCCAATAACGGAGAAGTGCTTGCTATGGCCGGTTATCCGGTATTTGATTTAAACAATCCGAGATCCTTAAGTGAAAATGGACTGTATTCAGAGGAAGAAATCGCAGCAATGACGGAGGAAGAACGTTATGATGCATTAAATCAGATCTGGAGAAATTTCTGTATTTCCGATACTTATGAACCGGGATCTACGGCAAAATCCCTGACCATATCTGCCGGTCTGGATGCCGGTGTGTTAACAGGGAATGAATCCTATAATTGCGGCGGTGTGTTAGAAGTCGGCGGACATAAAATTCACTGTCATAAACGAATTGGTCATGGTACATTGACTTTATCCGGTGCGCTCGAACAATCCTGCAACGTGGCTTTGATGAATATTGGTTCCGCCATGGGCAGTGGTACTTTGGCAGAGTATTTATCCAACTTTAACATCGGCTTAAAGACCAATATTGATTTAGCAGGAGAGGCCAGAACGGATACGCTCGTTTTTGATCCGGATAATATGGGAAGTGCGGATTTAGCCATTTCCACATTCGGACAGGGATATAATGTTACCATGATACAGATGGCAAGTGCATTCTGCTCGATAGTGAATGGAGGTTACTATTATCAGCCTCATGTTGTAAAAGAAATCCGCAACGCAGACGGAAGTGTTGCAGAAAAAATTACGCCGCGTGTTTTAAAACAGACCATATCCGAATCAACATCGGATAGGATGAAAGGATATTTGTTTAATGTCTGTGATATCGGTACCGGTAAAACGGCTGTTCCGGCCGGATATTTAATCGGTGGAAAAACGGGAACCGCTGAGATGTATCCTCGTGGAACCGGAAACTACGTTGTTTCCTTTATCGGATTAGCACCGGTCGATGATCCGCAGGTAGTTGTATATGTTGTCATTGACAGACCCAATGTGGACCATCAGCCGCACTCTACCTTTGCACAGGAAATCTGTAAGAATATTATGACGGAAATTCTTCCCTATATGCAGATTTTCAGAACCGAGGAAATTACGGAAGAAGAAAAAGAGCAGTTACGTCAGCTTGGCGTATTATCCGGCTATCCGACCATGATTGAACCTGATGAGGAAGAACAAACCGAGGAAGAACCCATTAAACCGGCAGATTCCATTCAGGCGCAGATTGATGCGGCAACCGGTTATGCGATAGATCCCAATACCGGAGAATATCTGGATCCGGAAACCTATGAGCCGATTGACCCTACAACATCGGATTTAGGTGGTGTAGGAGCATTGGTTGACGACAGTCTTTCCATTCATGCGGATGGTACAAACGAATCGGAAAACGGATATTCCGAGGAAGATGAAGCAAATATGAATGTGGATTAAGTCATAAAGAAATAGACTACCTAATAGATTAGTAAAAAGCTGGTTTTTGGGGTAGTTTTGTGAAAGGTTTTCAGATTTATCACAAAAAGAAAATCGTCTTTGCATTTTTTGTTTTACTGCTTATGCTACTGGGGCTTACGGGACGATTGGTTTATGTCATGGTATTTCAATCCGAATATTATTCCCAGAAGGCATTGGAACTTCACGAACGAGAGCGCTCCATCAAGGCGGCACGGGGACGGATATTAGATAAAAACGGGACTGTGATTGCGGATAATAAAGTTGTTTGTACGATTTCAGTCATTCACTCACAGATTGAGAACCCGGAAGAGGTAGCAGGTGTTCTTTCCAAAGAGTTGGAAATGGACTATGAAACCGTATTAAAAAAAGTACAGAAATATTCCTCCATGGAACGAATAAAAAGTAATGTTGATAAGTCTGTCGGTGATAAAATCAGGCAGTGCAACTTATCCGGGGTAAAAGTAGATGAAGATTATAAACGCTTTTACCCTTATTCTTCGTTAGCGAGTAAAGTTTTGGGATTTACCGGCGGTGATAATCAGGGAATTCTCGGACTGGAAGTTAAATATGATGAACAACTTCAGGGAACGAACGGGACAATTCTGACGTTAACAGATGCCAAAGGCCTGGAACTGGACTATACAGGGGAAAGCAGAATTGAGCCGATTGCAGGAAATGATCTGACATTGACACTGGATATGAATATTCAAAGCTATGCCACACAGTTGGCAATGCAGGTGATGGAGGCCAAGGAGGCGGAAAGTGTTTCGCTGATTGTTATGAATCCGAATAATGGTGCTATTTTAGCCATGGTGGATGTTCCGGAATATGATCTCAATCATCCTTTTGAGTTAGAATATGCTTACAAAGAAAAAACCCCTGAAGTACTTCAGAGTGTGTCGGGGAATACGACGGAAGCTGCCAATAAGATGTGGCGAAATGCCTGTATCAATGATACTTATGAACCGGGTTCGACGTTTAAGGTAATTACAGCCGCTGCGGGACTGGAATGTAAAGCGGTCCGTCTGGATGAACAGTTTCATTGTCCGGGATTTTGCATTGTTGAGGATCGGAAGATACGTTGTCATAAGACACAGGGGCATGGATCGGAGAACTTTTTGACGGCAACCATGAATTCCTGCAATCCGGTCTTTATCAATGTGGGACTTCGGGTTGGTATCGACCGATATTATGAATATTTTAAGCAATTTGGGTTATTAAATAAAACAGGAATAGATCTTCCGGGAGAAGCCGGAACCATTATGCACAAGAAAGAAGATATGGGGTTAGTAGAGTTAGCGACGGTTTCTTTTGGACAATCGTTTCAGATTACGCCCATTCAGTTAATTACAACCATTAGTTCCTTAATTAACGGTGGACACCGGGTGACACCGCATCTGGCTGATTATGTGACCGATTCCGTGACCGGAAATGTAACAAAATTTAATTATTCGGTTCAGGATGATATTGTATCAGATGAAACCAGCGAAACACTTCGCTTTATGCTGGAAAAGGTCGTAAGCGAAGGCGGCGGAAAAAAAGCATATATTGAAGGGTATTCCATCGGTGGAAAGACAGCTACCAGTCAGACACTGCCACGTAGCAGTGGTCAGTATATTGCATCGTTTATCGGATTTGAACCGGCAAATGATCCGCAGATCATTGCACTTGTCATTATCAGGAAACCTCAGGGTGTGTATTATGGCGGACAGATTGCTGCTCCGGTAATTAAAAAACTGTATGAAAATATTCTTCCCTATTTAGAGGGAATCCAGTATAATTGACAATGGATAAACGGAAAGGATGAAGTCATTTATGTATCAGGAAATTGTAATACCTACATTAATTTCATTTGTGATCAGCGTTGCTCTGGGACCGGTTTTAATTCCTTTTTTGCGAAAGTTGAAAGTCGGTCAGACCGTGCGCGATGAAGGACCGGAAAGTCATTTGAAAAAGAATGGAACACCTACTATGGGCGGTCTTTTGATATTAACAGCCATGACCATTACTTCTTTATTTTTCATAAAAAGTTATCCGCAGATAATTCCCATTTTGTTTTTAACTCTGGGATTTGGTCTGATTGGTTTTCTGGATGATTATATAAAAGTTGTTTTAAAAAGATCCATGGGATTGCGTGCATGGCAGAAGTTTTTATTACAGATTATTGTAACGGCTGTTTTTGCATATTATCTGTGTGCCTATACAGATGTTAGTCTGGCTTGGAGAATTCCGTTTGTGTCGGGTCAATACATTGATTTTGGCTTTTTAAACATTCCGTTGCTTTTCTTTGTTGTGCTGGGCACGGTCAATGGAACTAATTTTACGGATGGACTGGATGGACTGGCAACCAGTGTTACGATTTTGGTGGCAACCTTCTTTACGGCATGTGCAATTGGACTTGGTGCACCGATTACCCCGGTAACCTGTGCGGCTGTTGGCGCTTTGCTTGGCTTTTTATTATTTAACGGATATCCTGCCAGTGTCTTTATGGGAGATACCGGTTCCCTGGCCTTGGGTGGCTTTGTTGCAGCGTGTGCGTATATGATGCAGCTGCAGTTGTTTTTGGTGATTGTCGGTTTTATCTATGTTGCTGAGGTGTTGAGCGTGATTATTCAGGTTACGTATTTTAAACTTACCGGCGGAAAGCGTATTTTTAAAATGGCACCGATTCATCATCATTTTGAATTATGCGGCTGGAGAGAAACCAAAGTTGTTTATGTTTTTTCTATTGTTACCGCAGTATTGTGTTTAGTGGGATTTTTAGCATTATAAAAAAGGAGAATTCTCAATGCCCATAAGGAAAAAGAACAAAACAAAAAATCAATCTTTTTTTGATTATACATTGCTTTTTGTTGTCATTTTTCTGATTGCTTTTGGCCTGATTATGATTTATTCCACCAGTTCCTATGAAGCAACCGGACAACTTGGTGATTCTACATATTATCTGAGGCATCAGTTTGTTGCAACCATTGCCGGTACATTTGTTATGTTTATAACTACTATGATTGATTATCATCGTTGGGAAAAATATGCGTTTATTGGTATGGGTGTATCAATTATCTTGATTTTTCTGGTTCTTACGCCGATGGGTGTGGAAGTCAACGGTGCAAGAAGATGGATCAGGGTGGTTGGTTCTTTGCAGTTCCAACCGGCAGAAATTGTAAAAATAGCCGTGATTTTGTTTTGCGCATCCATGATCACACATTTTAGCAAAAAGAAACTGGCGACTTTGAAAGGCGCAGCGATTATCATTGCGGTACCTGCTATTATGGCTTTGTTACTATGGCAGATTACGGATAATTTAAGTTCCGGCATTATTGTTGGTGGAATTGCGGTTGTCATGTTGTTTGTTGCCGATTCGGATTATAAAAAATATATCATTGCATTTTTACTTGTTGTTGCTATTGGAGCCGGTGTTGTATATGCTGCCACGCATATGCAAAGTGACAGTTTCCGAATGGGACGTATTGCCATCTGGCTGGATCCGGAAAAAGATCCGGACGGAATTGGTTTCCAGACACTTCAGGCACTTTATGCCATTGGTTCCGGTGGTATTTTCGGAAAAGGTCTGGGCGGCAGTATGCAAAAGCTTGGTTTCCTTCCGGAAGCACAGAATGATATGATTTTTTCCATCATCTGTGAAGAATTGGGATTGTTCGGCGCTTTGGCAGTTATTCTTTTATTTGTCCTTTTAATCTGGAGATGTATGGTGATTGCCAACAATTCTCCGGATTTATTCGGAGCCTTGCTGGTTGTCGGTGTAATGGCTCATTTTGCGATACAGGTTGTTTTGAATATCGCAGTTGTTACCAATACTATGCCCAATACGGGAATTTCCCTTCCTTTCATCAGTTACGGTGGTACGTCGGAAATGTTTTTGATGGCTGAAATCGGACTGGTGTTAAATGTATCAAGACAAATTCGCCTAAAAGATAATGTGATGTAGAAAGAGCCGCGGTCAGATGTTATTTCTGTCTGCAGGTTAAGAATTCTGCATGATACAGGCGCGTATCCATTCAAACTGCATACAATATAGTAGAAAAATATTCACGAACGGAAGGTGGATATGAATACGATACATGTATGCGGAGGGAATACATTATGTGGGGAAGTTGATATACAAGGGTCAAAGAATTCTGCATTGCCTGTTTTGGCAGCTTCGCTCTTGGTCAAGGGAAGAACCGTGTTAAAAAATTGTCCGCAGATATCGGATGTGAATCATATGCTCAAATTGTTGGAATCGGTGGGATGTAAGATTGAAAGAAACCGAAACACGATTGAAATCGATGCAACGGATATCTCCAATACAGCTTTTCCAACAGAACATGCGAATGTGATGCGCTCATCTGTAGTGTTAATCGGAGCCCTGCTCGGACGAATAGGAGAAATTTCCATTTGTTATCCCGGGGGATGTGTCATTGGGAAAAGACCGATTGACATGCATCTGGACATTTTGAGGCAGATGGGGGTTGCGTTTTCAGATGATACAGAGTGTATTTATGCGCAAGCGACAAAGACGGATGGCAGAGAGGTAAAATTGGCCTTTCCCAGTGTGGGAGCAACGGAAAATGCAGTGATGTATGCTGTTTTATCCGATTGTGTATTTCGTATCAAAGGATGTGCAAAGGAGCCTGAGATTGTAGAACTATGTAGTTTTTTGAATCAGGCAGGTGCCAAGATTACAGGTGCAGGGACATCTGAGATAACAGTATGCGGTGTAAAGAGTCTTTACGAGACATGCTACCGAATCATGCCGGATCGGATTGTTGCCGGAACCTATCTGTTGGCAGGAGCCATGACGCGAGGGCTGATTGTTTTAAATCAGGCACCAACCGATCATTTATCCAAAGTATTTGAGTTGTTAAATGCAATGGGGGCGGATCTTGCCGTTGCCAAAGACTGGGTTTGTATCAATGGTGAAAATGCCACAAAGCCGGCTCGCCTGGTAAGGACAGAGGTGTATCCCGGATTTCCAACAGATCTGCAGTCTGTATTTATGTCTGCGTTTTGTATAGCGGACGGATGCAGTATTTTGGAAGAGAATATTTTTGAAAATCGCTTTCAGACGGTTTCGGAGCTTTTAAAAATGGGAGCAGATATCCACGTGATGGGAAATCGGGCTATGATCTGCGGTGTAAAACAGCTGAAAGGTGCGACGGTTGAGGCAAAGGAACTTCGCGGTGGTGCCGCATTAGTGCTCGCGGGTCTGGTTGCAGACGGTGATACTTATGTGATAAATGATTATTTTATCAAACGAGGATATGAAAATATCTGTCGTGATTTAAAACTCTTGGGAGCAAAGATTAACGAAGAATGAAGAGAGAGTACAGTAGATTTACGCTAAAACAAAAAATATGGATGGTCGTGGCAGCAGCAGTACTCTTAGCCTGTGCTGGCATGACCTTGATCCTGGCCGGGTATCGGGTCACCAATGTGGAAGTGGTTGGAAACAGTCACTATACGGAGCAGGAAATAACGGATATGGTATTAAAGGGAAATGTGTTTGATAACTCTCTGCTTTTAAATATAAAATATCGCAATAAGTCCATTGAGGACATCCCTTTTGTGGAAAAAATGGATGTAGAAGTGAAAAGCAATGATACAATCCGTATCATGGTTTATGAAAAAAAACTTGCGGGATGTATTTCCTATCTTGGAAATTATATGTATTTTGACAGAGAGGGAATTGTTGTTGAAAGTTCGCCGCAGATAACGGAGGGGGTACCTGAAATTACCGGCCTTCGTTTTAATCACGTTCTCTTATATGAGCAGCTTCCCGTAGAACGCAGTGAAATTTTTCAGGAAATACTGGAACTGACACAATTGTTGGATAAATATGAAATCATTGCGGACAAGATATACTTTGATACAGATAACAATGTTACACTGTATTTTGGAGATGCCAGAGTGCTGATTGGTTCTAAAAGCCATATTGATGAAAAAATCATGCAACTTTCGGTGATTGTACCTTCCATACATGGAAAAACCGGCGTTTTGGACATGCGGGAATATGAGACGGGAACCACAACATTGACATTTGAGCCCGATTAAATGAAAGAGAACAGGTTGCTATTCTGTTTTTGTAGTGAAACATGCAAGGAATCTGCGTAGAAACGAAAAAAAGCATTGATAAATTTGTAAAATGATTATATGATATTATGTAGAAAACTAGATGAAGTTTGTGAAGGAGGAAATACCCTTGTTAGAAATTAAGTCAAATGATACAGAAGGCGCAGCTAAGATTATCGTCGCAGGTGTCGGGGGTGCCGGAAACAATGCCGTAGATAGAATGATACAGGAAAATATCGGAGGAGTAAGTTTTATTGGTTTAAATACAGATAAACAGGCACTGCAGTTGTGCAAGGCTCCGAAGTTATTGCAGATTGGTGAAAAATTGACAAAAGGACTTGGTGCAGGTGCAAAACCCGAAGTTGGTGAGCAGGCTGCCCTTGAAAGTATAGAAGAAATTACTGCAGCACTGAAAGGTGCAGATATGGTATTTGTTACCTGTGGTATGGGTGGTGGTACCGGTACCGGTGCAGCTCCTGTTGTTGCCCAGGTTGCAAAAGACATGGGAATCTTGACGGTTGGTGTTATTACCAAACCATTTGGTTTTGAAGCACGTACACGTATGACAAATGCGTTGGGCGGTATCGAAAAGTTAAAAGAACATGTAGATACCTTGATTGTAATTCCCAATGATAAGCTGTTAGAGATTGTTGACAGACGTACAACATTCCCCGAAGCATTAAAGAAAGCAGACGAGGTTTTACAGCAGGCGGTACAGGGTATTACCGATTTAATTAATATCCCCGGTGTTATCAATTTGGACTTTGCAGATATTTCAACCGTTATGAAAGATAAGGGCGTAGCTCATGTAGGTATTGGTTATGGACAGGGAGATGATAAAGCCAATGAAGCCGTTAAGATGGCTGTCGGCTCTCCTTTATTAGAGACCACCATTACCGGTGCAACAGATGTACTGATCAATGTATCCGGTGATATTACCTTGATGGATGCAAATGATGCAGCACAATATGTTAGAGATATGGTTGGAGATGATGTCAATATTATCTTCGGTGCATTATATGATGATGCACAGCCGGATTTCTGTAGTGTTACTGTTATTGCGACAGGTATTGAAGAGGCAGGCAATCCTTCTGCACGTTTGGTTTCACAGATGGGTGGAAGTTATGTCAGAAAGCCGGTAGCTCCGGTTACTCCTAGTGCAGCACCCAGACCGGTTGCAAGACCTGCTGCAGCAAATCCCAATACAGCAGCAATGTCAGGTACGGCTCCGATTCCTTCGGTTACACCCATTCAGTCCGCAGGTCATTTCGCAGATCCAAAACCGATTAAAGCCAATGTAGAATCCCAGTCCTTAAAGATTCCGGATTTCTTACAGAAAAAATAGAATGGTTTATAGAAGAATAAATAGAATGATTTAAGTATTGTAGCGAGTATTTTAATATTGCTTATACTATAATATGAAAGATACATAAGTTATGTCAGATACACCATGGATATCTATCGATATTCATGGTGTTTTTTGCATGGGATAAGAAATGGTGACGAGATAAGTGCAATGCACTTGCACGAATGCACTTTGCCGCCCACTAGTCATCGGCAAAATAAGCACTTCATGTCGAAATATTTCATATTTATTCTGTGTTTCTTTGACAAAAAACGCATAAGGGAGTCTGTATAATGGGTAAAGATGAAAATACAGTTTGAAGGTGATGCGTTTTGGTCGTCTATTATGATCTGATTTTTTTGATGAATTTTATTTATCAGGTTGGTGTTTTTGGGATAACAAACAGGATATTGCATATGGGGGCATCCACGTTGCGAATCATTTTTGCGGCAATAGCCGGATGTGTTGCGTATGTCCTGACAATCGTAATCATCAATGATGTGAAAGATCACTATATTCCGGTTTTATTGGTCTCTCTGATTTTTGATGCGATAATTTCTGTTTTAGCTTTTCGGATAGTTAGCATAAATCAACTTCTGAAAACCCTTTTGACAGAATTGGGAATTTGCATTTGTCTTGCCGGTATCCTTGGAATGCTCAACAATATTTTGCAAAACAGTTACCTTTTGCTAACTGGGATGATGGCAGTGGTATTTCTGGTTCTGATCATATCCACAATCAGAAATATGTTTGTGCAGCACGTTCTTAACAAAGAGTGTGTTGTTTCTGTTGTTTTAAAACAGGGGAACAGGACTTGTACATCTTACGGACTGTTGGATTCGGGAAATACTTTGACCGATCCGATTTCCGGGAAACCGGTTTGTATTATGACGATGGATTTGTATCAAAAGCTTTTTCCGGATACGGATGTACATAATCTGAATGGATATCGGATGATACCTTATAGCTCTGTAGGAAAGAATAAAGGACTTATGGATGCTTTTTTTCTGGAAACCATGGAAGTAAAGAAGGAAGAAGTGACTTATTATCATCATGTTTTATGTGCAATTTGTTTAGATCCTTTTTCAAGCAGAGCAAAATATGAGATGATTTTACATCCGAAAGCTGTGGTTTAAGGTATAAAGACAGATGAACTAAATGAAAAGTTGATTCACAATAAAACGATGTTTTGGAAAGAATAAATGGGCTGAAATGAAAAGATAATCTGAAAAAAAGATAATTCGAAATGGATAGATGATTTAGAAATGATAGGAGGTTTTTTTGTGATTTTGAAATTTGTTTTACCGGGATATTTGAAATTCAGTATATTAAAAAAGAACAAGAGAAATAATTTCGAGGATTTTGGAGATATTCATTATATTGGAGGTACGGAAGTGCTTCCTCCACCGTTGTTGGATGAAGAAGAGACGGAGATGATAAATGATTTAATCAGTGGAGAGCGGGAAGAGGCGGAAACGGCAAAGTCTGTTTTGATTGAACATAATTTACGACTGGTCGTCTATATTGCAAAGAAGTTTGATAATACCGGAGTGGGCGTAGAAGATCTGATTTCCATCGGCACCATTGGACTGATTAAAGCCATTAATACATACAATCCAAATAAAAATATCAAGCTGGCAACCTATGCTTCAAGGTGTATTGAAAATGAGATCTTGATGTATTTACGGCGGAATAATAAGACTAAGCTGGAGGTTTCCATTGATGAACCGCTCAATGTTGACTGGGATGGAAACGAGCTTTTGTTATCGGATATTCTCGGGACTGAAGAAGATATTACTTATCGGGACATTGAAGAAGAGGTTGAAAAAAAGGTTTTGCATAATGCTATTAGTAAACTGTCTGACAGGGAACGAACCATTATCAATATGCGGTTTGGACTGGATAGTGAGGATGGAGAAGAATTGACACAGAAGGAAGTTGCATGTATGCTTGGAATATCACAGTCTTACATTTCGCGTTTGGAGAAAAAGATTATGAAACGCCTGAAACGGGAAATGTGTAAGGATGTTTAGTGTGAAAGAAAGTAGAATTTTCACAATTGTTTGTATTGTCAGATAGAAGGCAGTATAATGAATTGGCATGCAAGTAAGGAGGAACTATGCCGGCATATATCACACACTATACATGCGGAATTTTAAATTATAGAGAATTAAAAGAAGGAAACGTGAAAGATATCATCAAAAGGCAACCTCATGCGTATTGCGTGGGGTTGGCCGGACCGGATGTGTTTTTCTATGATTTTTTTGATTTGATCAGACCGGAAATGAGCATCGGTACCATGTTGCATGAAGAAAATACCGGACTGTTTTTGAAAAATCTCTTTCTATGTGCGAATTCCTATACCGGGAAGCAAAAGGAGATTGCTCTGAGCTATTTTATCGGCTTTGTCGGACATTACATGTTAGACTGTAATGCGCATCCTTTGGTTTATGAAGTGACCGGTAATGATACCAAACAAAATTTGGCGGCACATTTTCGATATGAGGGCGCAATGGATGTTTATATAGCAAGGGAATTTCTGAGACGGGATGTTGCTAAAATCAGTGTGCCGAGGCTTACACATTTGAAAAGAAGAGAAGAAGCTACCATTAAAAGGCTGCTAAAAAGCGCTTTGAACCGAACTTATCAAGGACGGCATCCGGTTAGTTATCTGCAGATTTCCGTTAACTTTTTTTGTTACCATGCAATTACATTTTTGATTAAAGATGATTCAGGAATCCGGGAGAAGCTGTATGGTCCGGTTGAAAAAAGGTTGTTGGGGTTTGCTTTTGCCTCAGCATTGTTTGTGAATAGCAATACGTATGATGTGACAAAAACGGATTATCTGATGTTCCGGGAACGATTCAAACAGGGCTTGCAGGATTTTGAAACGTGCATGTTGATTTTGGAAGATGTGCTGCAGGGAAAGGCTGATAAACAAAAGTTATTTGCTTGCATCGGAAGCCGTTCTTATCATTCGGGGGAAGATGTATGAAAGAAATTTTTAAAGACAACCGATAAGAAACTATGGTATACTGTTCCTAGTGCAATGATAAAGACAGATATTGAATACAACTTGCATATAGTTCTTAGGAAAACGATACTGCATGATATTTGTTTTGCATGAAATTAGAATACAGGAGAATGAAAAATGGCAATTACAGAAAAAGATAAAGCAGTTATGATGGATCTGGTAAAGAGAGATTCATTTTTGGTACTCGGTTCCCGTATTACCAAACATCCTTTTATCGTATGGGATAAAGAGGGCGGAGAAGATCAGATTTATGCTTTTACCAGTGAAGAAAAATTCAAAGAAAAAGAAAAAGAATACCGCACAGACAAATATGCCATGCTTGGAATTAAGGTTGAGCAAAAGAGTATGAAACAGTTTTTTATCGATTTGTATTCCTATGGTGTTTCCCAGATTGTTGTCGTAAATGATGAAGGAGAGCATGCGGTGAAAATGGAAAATGTGATTCCGAAACCGGATTTTTCCAAATTGCCGGAAAATCAGCAGCCGCTTTTAAATCCGTCTCTGGAAATTTCGATTTTATATTTCCTTCAGGAATTTACGCGAGATATTCCCATGGAAGAAAAGAAGGTTCTGATTGAGTTAGAGGAAGAAATGGCTGTAAATATCGCAAGGGCCAAATATCTTCTGCCTGTCAGAATGACTGTGGAAATGCCCAAAGACTGGGATGGAAAGCTACAGGATGGCACCTTTGATATTCCGTATCTGGCCAATAAAGAGGGCGAATTTTTCCTTCCGATTTTCGGTGATGTTGTGGAATTCAATAAATTCAATATTCAGAATAATATGCAGGCAACGATTGTTCCGGTTGAACAAATTCAGAAAATGCTTGTCGGCAAATGTCAGGGAGCTGTATTAAATCCTGCATCAATGGGATTCCGTCTGATGCCTAAGACTTTGGACAATATTTTGAAAAAAGTGCAAGGCTAAAGCCTGATATCAAAAGAATAACCCTTTGAAAACAGCCGATAGGGTAAAGATAATTGATAGGTAAAATGATTGATAGATAAAGATGTTCAATCAGGGAATAATTTTATAAAAAAAGTCAATCCTTTCAATAGAGATATCTATTGGGAGGATTTTTTTATGTCACAGGGGAAAGTCGAAATTTGCGGAGTTAATACAGCAAAATTGCCACTTTTGTCAAGCGAAGAAAAAGATGTGCTTTTTGCAAAGATAAACCAGGGAGATTTGGAAGCCAGAGAAGCGTATATAGAAGGAAATCTACGACTGGTATTAAGTGTCATCAAGCGTTTTTCATCTGCGAATGAGAATGCGGATGATTTGTTTCAGATTGGCTGTGTGGGACTGATTAAGGCCATCGATAATTTTAATGCTGAGCTAGGGGTGAAATTCAGTACCTATGCTGTTCCGATGATCATTGGTGAAGTGCGGCGATTTTTACGTGACAACAGTTCCATCCGGGTATCCAGAAGCTTAAAGGATACTGCTTACAAAGCGATATATGCAAAAGAGAATATGATAAAAAAGAATTTAAAAGAACCTACCATAGAAGAAATTGCATCGGAGATTGGAATTGCCAAGGAAGATATTGTATATGCATTAGATGCCATTCAAAGTCCCATGAGTCTGTATGAACCGATTTATACGGATGGCGGGGATACGTTGTATGTCATGGATCAGGTATCGGATAAAAAGAATAAAGAGGAAATCTGGGTAGAAAACATTGCAATCGGAGAGGCAATGAAAAAGCTGAACGATAGGGAAAGAGAAATCATAGAGCTACGGTTTTTCGACGGGAAAACACAGATGGAAGTATCGGATATGATTGGCATTTCCCAGGCGCAGGTTTCCAGACTGGAAAAGAATGCGTTAAAAACCATGCGCAGTTATCTGGATTGATCGGAAGGAAAATGAAAAATGCAAAGTCAATTTATGTATGCACTAATGTATTGTGCATATTGGAATGAATTGTGTATGGTGGAATGAATTGTTGAAGTGGAATGATTGCATAAAAAAAACAAACATGATAAGATAAAAAAGTATGAAATTCTGTACATTTTGGAGGAAAATTCCATGGAAAAAATGACCAAAGCGGCTCCGGCTTTTCCGAACGGACCCTTGCGTTTTGTGGGAGATAAAAAAAGGATTATCAATATTATAATGTTGGTGCTGGCATTTTTATTTGGAATGTTGATCAGGAAACATTTTATATGGTTTGTCAGCAGAGATTGGACCATCTGGTTTGAACCATGGATGAATGAAATTGCCGCAAAGGGTGCAGCTTCTTTAGCGGAGGATTTTTATGACTATGCGCCTTCTTATATGTATCTTTTGTTAATTGCAGCAAAATTCGGCAGTCACAGCATGATTGCCATGAAGCTGATTTCCGTTTTTTTTGATGTTGTTGTAGCGATTGCTGCAGGATTGATTTTGTATGAAGCAAGAAAAAGTGAAACTTTGGCGGCCATTGGTTGCAGTATCGTCTTTTTAACACCAACCGTTATCAGTAACAGTGCCATGTGGGGACAATGTGATGCTATTTACACATCGTTTTTGTTATTGACTGTCCTTTTTTTTATTAAAAGATAAATCAAGAATCGCTATGATTTTCTATGGCATTGCTTTTGCGTTTAAATTACAGGCCTTATTTTGGGCACCGATTATTATTTTATTATGGCTTTATAAAAAGATTAAAAACATTGACCTGTTGTGGGTTCCGGGTATCTATTTTTTAAGTATTATTCCGGCTTGGATTTTGGGCAGGCCACTGGGAGAATTGCTGGGTATTTATTTTGCACAAACCGGAGTGGATACCAATCGCCTTTCCATGAAATACCCCAATATCTATTATATTATCGGAGAATTGTATCTGCCTGACTGGTATAGCACCGGTGGTAAGATTTTTGCGCTTGGTGTGATTTTGTTGTTTATGGTTGCTGTTGTATATAAACTGATGTATACAAAACTGACACCGGAGTTGTTGCTTTTCATTGTCTATACACAAGGAGCTCTAGCGCTTTACTTCTTGCCGCAGATGCATGAAAGATATGGATATTTTATTGAAATTATCGGTATTCTGATTGGTATCTTATGTATTCGCCTTTTCTGGGTACCGGTAGTGCATGTATTGATTACATTCCTGACGTATAGCTATTATTACAATTATGATCAACCGGATAGAATTATCATTCCTTATTCGGTTTTGGCGATTGTTATGCTGGGAATTGTGTTGTATATGATATATCAAACTTTTGTTTATCAGGAAAAGAAAGAGATTGACGAAAGATAGAACAAGAATACCGGATAGAAAGGCTCTATTATGACAGAATTCATCAATCGTGAGAAAATAATCAATTGTTTTATGGAATATACCTCAGATTATGATTTATCAGATCCGAAGATCAAACTGAAATATGATCATACTTTTCGGGTTGCCAATCTTTGTGAGAGAATTGCAAAAGGTAATCAGTTATCAGAAGATGACTGTGCGTTGGCATGGTTAACCGGAATGCTGCATGATATAGGAAGATTTGAACAAGTACGAAGATATGGGACTTTTGCGGATAATAAATCTATTGATCATGCACAGTTTGGTGCGGATTTATTGTTTGTGGATGGATTATTTGAAGAGTATGTGAAGAAACCGGCAATTGAAGATGAAAAGGCATATAAAGTTTACATAACTATAAAAGAATATACGGAAACTGCAATTCGAAATCACAGTGCTTATCGGATTGAAGCGGGATTATCTGAGAAAGAGCAGATGTTTTGCCATATTCTACGCGATGCAGACAAGATTGATATCTTAAGAGTGAATTATGAAACGCCAATGGAAGATATCTATAATGTGTCTACAGAAAATCTGAAGCAGGCATTGGTCAGTGAAAAAGTAAAAGAGGATTTTTGCAAACGACATGCTGTTTTAAGAGCTTATAAGGAAACGGTAGTTGACCATCTGGTTGGACATATCAGTCTGACTTTCGAACTGGTTTATCCAATCAGTAAACAAATTGTAAAAGAACAGGGGTATTTGGATAAATTATTGAATTTTAAATCAGACAATAGGCAAACCAATGAATGGTTTGCCTATATGAAAAAACATATCTGGGATGAATAAAATACCCTTTTTCAAATTAGTGATGGAACAATCTGATACCTGTAAATGCCATGACCATATCATATTTGTTTGCACATTCTATTACGATATCATCTCTGACAGAACCGCCGGGCTGTGCGATATATTTTACGCCGCTCTTGTGGGCTCTTTCAATATTATCTGAGAAGGGGAAGAAAGCATCGGAACCGCAGGTTACATTCTGGTTTTGTGCAAGCCAAGCTTTTTTCTCTTCTGCTGTGAATACCGCAGGTTTTACTTTAAATCTCTTTTCCCATTCGCCATCAGCTAAGACATCCATATATTCATCGCCCATATAAACGTCGATAGTGTTATCTCTGTCTGCACGACCTAAGGTATCAAGGAATTGTAAGCCCATGACCTGAGGGGACTGGCGTAAGAACCAGTTGTCTGCTTTCTGACCGGCCAGTCTGGTACAGTGAATACGTGACTGTTGGCCAGCACCGATACCGATTGCCTGTCCGTCTTTTACATAGCAGACACTGTTAGATTGCGTATATTTTAATGTGATTAAAGCAATCTTCATATCAATGAGTGCTGATTCGGGAAGGTCTTTGTTTTCGGTCACGATATTGGATAACAAATCGCCGTTTACATCCAACTCATTGCGTCCCTGTTCAAACGTGATGCCATATACCTGTTTGCGCTCAATGGGAGCGGGAGTATAAGAAGGATCAATCTGAATAATATTGTAGTTGCCTTTTTTCTTTGCCTTTAATAGTTCCAAAGCTTCATCGGTATATCCGGGAGCAATGACACCGTCAGATACTTCACGCTTAATCAGTCTTGCAGTATCAGCATCACAGACATCGGATAATGCAATGAAATCACCAAAAGAGGACATTCTGTCAGCACCACGTGCTCTTGCGTAAGCACATGCTAACGGTGATAATTTGCCAAGGTCATCCACCCAGTAAATTTTTGCGAGAGTATCGGAAAGGGGAAGACCAACTGCTGCACCTGCGGGTGAAACGTGTTTGAAAGAAGTAGCAGCGGGAAGATTGGTTGCCTCTTTTAGTTCTTTTACTAACTGCCAGCCGTTAAATGCATCTAAAAAATTGATGTAGCCGGGCTTTCCGTTTAATACGGTAACAGGCAAATCACTGCCGTCTTCCATATAAATGCGGGAAGGTTTCTGGTTGGGGTTACAACCGTACTTTAATTGAATTTCATTCATCATAAAAACTCCTTTGTTGGATATGCTATAAATGTATTATTTTTTCTTTTACGTAAATGTGTCTGATGAATTTGCACATTCTATCACAGACACGTTCTCGGATGGTATGAAAACTCACACATTTTTATTTACAATTTTTGTTTCATATGTTCCGGAAGCAATATCAATATAACGGACAAATAAAGAAACTTTATTATCCTCATTTAAGCTGCTCCAGAGAAGATCTGTGAATGCATCAATGTCGTCCGGAATAGACACCAGCTTAGGCTCTCCTTCAAAGCTGGGAAGGGGATTGCCATCGTGCATATAAGTATGAATAAAATGGCCCTCACCCGCAACAGGGTTTTCATATGCGAATGTGTAGCGATTGCAGGCATCGGGATTGCCGTTGTTGCTTTTTAAAATGGACATTGCATAATTGAAATTGCCGTTTTCGATATGCATAATTCCGGAAATTCTGGGTGTGTAATTGGGACCGTCGGGCTCAAATTCACGACTCCTTAAGGATTGTTCAAAGGTTAACTGGATATCCATGCCATCGTAGATGGTATCGGTCTGGTCGCCGTTTGTGACAATGGTTTTATTGCCAAGTACTCTGACCGGAGCATAGATAATTAAACTCGGATCTTCCAGTTTGGAAGGATCAAAGGCCTGGGTACGAATGCCTTCGCCGTCTTCAACGAAGATACGGTTGCGGCTGTTGCTGCTTCTTCCCATGATAAAGTAAGCAGTCACTGCTTTTGTACCGTCTGCTGATTTACCAATGATAATACCACGTCCGGGATATGCATTTTCGGTTAACTCTGTTTTGAGTGATAACATTTCCATGTATAGGTTCCTCCTAAATATTTCTCCATTAACATGGTATACGATACAAAGGTTGTTTTCAAGTGTTCTTTGGCGAAAAAAGGAAAAAGATTTGAGGCTTTCTATGCTTTATGATATACTCAGAATGGATTTAGCGGTCTGCAAAATCTGACAGTATCCGCTATCCGCACGGAAAATATAATGATCAGAGGTATTCCATGATACAAAGAATTTTTCGGGAGAAAAAGAGTGATTTACAAAGATTGTTGATTATTATCGGCAGTATGGTATTGGCTTTTTTTTCTTCCTACTTATATATGAATGATTTTTTTAAAAAGGTTTATGGGGAAAATGCTGCGACACTGAGTGAGCTGATAACGGGACCTTCCGTATTTAAAGATTATTATAAACCGGCAGATTTTATGATTCCCCGCCATTTTCTGATTTCTTTTATCTTATTTTTTGCGCTTTTTTATTTACTCATCCATATTTTGATGTATTTTCATGAAAAACTTTCTTTCAGTTTTTATGTGCTTCTAATAGCCGGCGGACTGGTGGCAGTCAAGCAGTTATTCGGATATGACATGCGTTTGTACTGGGCTTTGATTGCCGCGCTTTTGTTTTTGCATGTGATTGATTGGTTCAAACAAATTCGACAAAAAGAACATTATGTTGCAGAAAAATTGAATATCGCCTGTACATCCTGCTTGATTGCATATTTTGGTATCAGAGCGTTTGTGCAGATGGTATTAAGTTTTGGTTTGGTCGGAGAAAACGGAGCAAAAAAGGGTTTCATTTTATGCTTGATTTTGGCATATTTGATTCTGATTTTGGCCTATATATTTGAGGATAAAGTTTCGAAGCTTAATTTCATGACGGTTTATTTAGAGGGAGCACAGGCATTACTGCTTTGTTTTTTACTCAGTTTATTTACCTTTAAAATCAATTATAACGGTGTCATCGAAAGTACATCATATCCGGGTGTCAGGATTTTGGCTGTGGTAATGATACTTGCTATTTTAGGATATGTAATATTAAAAAGAAAAGAAATCCTTGGAAAAGTGCATCCGTTTACCCTGATGCTTATCGGTTCCATGCAGCTAACCATGCATGTGCCCGTTGACGCCATGTTTTCGGTAAATTTGTTTCATTACGGAGAACTGACGGTTCCTTTTACGGAATTTATTTCCTATCATAAAATACCGTATCTGGATTTTTTTCCGATACATGGAATGTGTGATTACTTTTTTGCTTCCATAAATGCAGTTATATTGGACGGTACTTATGGTTCTTTTTTCTATGCGTATTATATCGGAAGCATGATTTTAGTGGCACTTGTTGCATATGTGGTGTATAAATGCTTTGAATCTTCTCTCTATGCAGTTGCATTCACGGCCTTTTTCATGACAATCGGTGAGTGGTATTATTATTTCCGTTTTGTTCTGGCATTGCCGGTGGTGCTCATCTTTTTTCACAAAAAAATCAGAGAGGATGCTTATCGCTCCCTGATTGCATATATTGTGACATCTATAATTTCCATTGCATGGTATCCGGCGATTGGAGGTTCGCTGGCTGCTGCGCTTTTACTTCCGCTTTGCTTCCGTGTTTTTTCAAAAAACGGAAGAGGACAGCTTTTGTCTGCATGGAAAAAGGAAAACAGAAAAAAATATCTTCCTTCGTTTCTTGCAACGTTGCTTTTGGGTATCTCCTTTATTCCAATGTTTTTGGGAATTGTGCGTTATCTGAAAGAGAATGTCGGAATTTCCGGCTATTTTCCGGGAGACAGACTGTATGACATCTTGATTTCCGACAATAACCATCTATTCGGACTTTCCAATCCGTTTATCGATGTGGCAACCATTGAATTTTCATTTATGGCAGCGGTTGTTTTAATTGTCGGAATGGCCTGCTATTATAAAAAAGTTTCCTATGTTGAGTTGCTGATTACAGTTGTTGTATTTTGCTATATGATCTGCAGTTATACCTTTGGCAGTATCTTTGCCGGTGAACGTGCATCCATTTTGAATGTAGTTTTATTGTTGTTGCTGGCCTATGTTTTGTTTCAGGCAGAGTCCAAAGCAAAGATTTTGCCGGCCTGTATTTTGGCATCTGCATTGATTTTGAATACCTATGATTTTTCAGATGCACAAAAAAACGCCCTGACATTGGAAGAGATTTCAGACCAGTTTGTAAAACTTAACGGAAATGAAATCGGATGTGAAAAGATGGGAACGGTTTTCATGCCCGCAGAAACCGCCAAGCAGATAGAAGAAACAGCTTTTGTCGTTCGTGAACTTTGCCCGGATGGAGAAACCTATCTGGATTTTACGAATCAGTCGGCTTTTTATATGATGTTTGATAAAGAAACGCCTTTTTCTTATTGCGCACTGTATCACGGAACTTCGGATGCGACAAGAAAAAGAATGTTAGAATCATTGGAGGAAGACCTTCCAAAACTGATTTTGGTTGCACCTTACTGGAATAATGATGGTGGAAGTATTTCCCTGCGTTATAAAGATATTTACCAGTTGGTTAGAAAAAAGGGATATCGCCCTTATCAGTATGGTTCTGTATGCTTTTTGTTATCGGATGATGTGACTGCGCCTGCATGGGCAACAGACGGTGGGGGCACTTTTTACAGTGCTATGACAACTTCTGATTTGCTGGCACTTCCTGTTGTCTGGGGAAGGTCAATCAATCGGGAGCATTATGAGACGGTTCCCATGACTTATGAGTATTTGGAAACCAACGGGATGGAGACGAATCAAAGCGGAAGTTATACACCGATTAGTGATAATTCCAATTTCCGGGTTTCATTTAGCGGAGACCGGATTGTTTCAGATGGAGAATATTTACTGGTTCATTTTCAGTGTGATGATCTGGAAGATCATGAGAAAGTGAATATGAAGCTGTATTTTTCTTATCCGGACGGAGCAGCGATGGAAGAGTATGCCATTTCCTGCGTGGCACAAAACGGGGATTTGCTGATCCCGCTTTATGCATATCCGATGTGGGATATGTTTGAAATGACCACGATTCGATTTGATTTGACGGATGATACGATGGTAGGGAAAACGTTAACGCTTGCGTTTGAACTGTTAAAAGACTGTGAATAAAGAATTGAGATAACTGTAAGGTAATATTGAGGGAAATTACTATGAGAGACAATATCAGACCCATACGTCTGCAATGGATTGATATGGCAAAAGGTCTGGGAATTCTTTTGATGATTCTCGGTCATATGCATGTCGGGCAGCCGATTCGGGATTTTATTTATTCGTTCCATATGATCATGTTTGTGATGATCAGTGGTTATTTGTATAAGGAAAACGTAGAATTAAAACAATATGTTCCGCGCAAGATAAAAGCTTTACTCATTCCTTACCTGATGACCAATGTGATTTCGTATTTTGTGCGGCTTTTTATGCTACACCGGGCAGGAATGTTTACCGTAAGCGGTGCGCTTGGTATTTTACGAGCCCAGATTATGACGACCCTCGGAGGCAGCAGCTTTTATGCAAAACATTTTATTACTATTGAAACCTGTGGCCCCATTTGGTTTGTGACATTCCTGTTTTGCATTGTCATCTTTTATGCATTGTTAAACCGTCTTCGGATGAAAAATAAAGTTGTTCAGGATATTGTTTATCTGGTGGTTTTATTATCCCTTGCATGGGGCGGTAAAATGTATGCCTTATATAATGGATTTTTACCATGGAATTTAGATGTTGTGCCGATTGGTATGATCTTTTATCATATTGGTGTCATGGTAAGACGTTATCAGGTGTTGGAACGTATCCGCAGATATTATATCTGGGCTGCATTGCTGTTAATTTGGTTGGCCTTTTATGAAAGGACAGGAAGTATCATTTTTGCAACCAGGGAATATCTTGGATTCCCGTATTCCATCCTGATTTCTGTCTGCGGCAGTCTGGTGGTTATGCTTGCCATGAAAGAATTAGAACATGCCAAATTTGCAAAGTATCCCAGCTGCTTTTTTGCCTGGGTTGGTAGTAACTCCATGATTATACTGGCGATTCATACCATCGAATTCGTTCATATCGAATGGATTGAGCATTTACAGGAGAGAATTGGAAATGTGTGGCTTTCTTTTGTGATTTATGCTATAGTTGTATTGTTATGTACTTTTGCTTATATAATCGGTAAAAAATATGTATTGAAATTTTTCAAAAAAGTAATTAAGAGATAAAAAACAAAGCTATCGACACGAAATCCAAAAAGAAATTCGAAAAAGATAAGTAAAATGTTAGGAAAAAAGTAAAGCATAGAAGATTATAAGAATGAATCATAAAAAACGATATATGATTTGTTCACAATTTATATAAGATTGAATTGAAATTTTATAATTAACTCAACTTTCCCACCTGTAAATCAGGTATAAATGCTTGATTTTTCAAGTAAAATAATTGAATAAAACGGTGTATTGACAATAAAAAAGCACCTATTCTTTGGTATAATAAAGTTACCACACAATATCTACCAAACACAGAGAAAGGTGCTAACTTTATGATAAACCAAATGATTCAAAATGAAAACCCTCAAAACAAGTTTTCTTACGCAATT